>NZ_NXLX01000009.1 GCF_003364335.1 Helicobacter anseris | reverse complement strand
ACCCGCCACTCCATTTTTAAATTCATCAGCTGTTTTTCCATCATTATTACTTGCAAAAATAAGGTTTGTAATTCCACTAGTGCCATAATCAATATCAGCCTCTACATTTACAGGTCCTTGCATTACAAGATTAGCTGTTCCGCCTGTTGTCTTAACAGTATAAACTGGAATTACTCCTGAATTAGTTGCAGAATCTAATCTTAACACTAAGTTTGTAGTTCCACCATTTGTTGTAAGAGTTCCTGAAGAAATACCTTCTAAATTCATAATATTATTACTTACTTTTACTTGACTTGGCATCCATATTTTATTTTCAAAGACAATGTTATTGTTTCCATTGCTATTAGTTGTGATATTACCTGTGAGACTTGATAGAGATTTTAGAGCCGTGATTAAATCTGTTGCACTTAAATCTAAAGTAGTATAAGCTCCACCACTAGGAGTTGATGGGATTGAAGTAGCGGCATTCTTGATAAGAATGTTGTTAGTTCCGCCTCCAGCTGTGATATTACCAGTAATTGAATTAGAACCTGTTCCATTTAGGGTGATGTTATTAGTACCTTTATTTTGAGCTGTGATATTTGCAGTAATATTTCCACTCTCTGTTGCTGTGATAGTATTAGTGCTTTTAGAATTATTATTAGTATATACTGCAGTAATAGAATTTACATCAATTGTTATATTTTTTGCAGTAATAGTATTGGTAGCAACCCATCCTCCACGTGTTTCAATTTTACCATCTTTTTTCGTGATAGTAATATTTCCATTTTCTGCTTTAATAGTGTTTGTTCCAGAATCGTTAGTAATGTTGCTATTGATAGTAATCCCACTATTATTATTTGCATTTGCTGTGATAGTATTAGTTCCGCTACTAGCACTGATATCTCCACTAATTGTTATGGTGTTTGTAACAATATCATTTTTTCCACCTGAAGCACTAATTCCCCCAGAACCTACTTCAACTACTCCGCTAGTAAAATTTATAGTATTGGTGCTTGGTGTTTTGCCAGTTGAGGCAGTAATAGTATTTGTTTTAAGTGTTCCATTGGTTGTTGAAGTAATTACATTTTTATTTGCGCTAGCCCAATTCCCACTAGCTTCAATTTTATCTACATCAATAGTAAGTGTTTGAGCAGAAATAGTATTTGTAGCATTTCCTCCACCATTAACTTGAATTATCATACTGCCATTCAAGTTCTCTGCTTTTTTAATAGTAATATTTCCATTTTCTGCTTTGATAGTGTTTGTTCCAGCATTGTTGGTTATACTACCATTGATAGTAATCTCACTATTATTTGCTGTGATGGTATTAGTTCCACCACTAGCACTAATACCTTTACTGATAGTATTGATAGCAGATGTTTTAGTTTGCCCACTAGAAGTAGCAGTAGTTCCAAAAGTAATGGTATTGGATCCATTTCCTGCAGAAACGGAACCAGTGATAGAATTGGTTGTCCCCCCAAAAGTTAGAATGTTAGTTCCTACCGTAGCATTTACATTTCCTTCAACAGTTCCTGTGCCTGAAAAGCTAACACTATTTTTTGCATTCGATATGGTTCCGCTAGCAAGAATATCCCCTTTAATTTTTTGCCCGCCACTAGCATCTGTAAATTTTACTTCATTAAAACCATTTCTACTATTTCTTCCTCTTGCTTCAATATTGCCTTCCAATGAACCTTTTGCAAAAGTAACATGATTCCCTCTTGTTTCATCTGGAGGTAAATTTGCATATCCTGTTCCATAAGAAGTAATATTTCCTTTCATTACAATATCAGTCGCATTGTTTGCTCCATCAAAAGTTACTTCATTTTTTACAAAGTCATTAGCATCATCTGCTCTTCCAGTTTGGATATTACCAGTGAGTTTAGCCCCGTTATTAAATTTGGCTGTAAGTGTTCCGGCACTAGAAGATCCATTTCCACCAATACCACCAATATTTCCTATCATTTCTTTTTCAAAAGTAGCCGTAAGATTTGCACCATAACCTCTAAGTATAATATTGCCCTTGAAGGTTTCCTTGAATTTTAAATCTGCATTATTGGCACCTCCAGTCACTGTGATATTCCCGGCAAAAGAAGTGTTGCCTGTTTGTGTTTTGCTTAAGTCTAAAACAAAAGTTTTTCCTGTTTGTGAACCAAGATCAACATACAGAGTTCCATTTCCTGTATTTCCTATTTGAATACCTTTTCCACCACCAACACTACTTTGGAATTCTGATCCGACAATAGAAAAATAATTATTATTTGTGGTAATGGTGCCTGTCGCATTACTATCAGTAAAAGCAATAGAAGGATTAGAAGAAGTAGCACTATTAAAATTGATTTTAAGTGTTGTTATGGCAGTTTGATCTTTGGTTGGCAAAAATAATCCTCCACCGATACCAGAAGCTCCACCATTCCAAGAAATCCCAGATACTTTCCATTCTGCTGCACTGCTAGCATCATTACCATAACAAAAAACAGGAGCACCAGAAGTTGAAGTGGTGCTATTACAAGTAGCACTTGCAATATTTGCGCTTAAAAATAAAGCTAAAGAACTAGCAACTAAAGGTTTGAAGAATCTTTTTGAATTATTTGAAGAGAAAGAGGCATTTAAAGAATTATTTATACCCCCCCCCCCTGTTAGTAGTGAAATATTTCTTTTCATGTAATTAACTCCTTTTTTAAAGATTTTAAAAAATAAAGTGCAATGATAATAAAAATAAACTTAAGATTTTCTTATCCCCCCCCCCCTAATTTTTCATTTTTTGTCTAAAATTCTTCCCCATTGATAAAGATTTTTTCTTTTTTCTTTGCGTGTAGGATAAATTGCAAGGCTTCTTGAGAAGAGGCAGTGATATTTGGAATTTCAAAGAGAGTAAAATCCGCATCTTTGTTTTTCTGCAAGATTCCATTATTTAGCTTTAGGGCTTTTGCGGCAAAATTTGTGCTTGAGAGAAGTAGAGTTTTGCTAAGTTCTAGAGGATCTTTTGTGTTATATGCAAAGAGGGTATATCTTAGCTCATCAAGAAAATTTAGATTATTATTAGAGCTTTTGCCATCAGTGGCAATTGAGATTTTTTCTGAGGGTATGGAATCTAGATTGAATATTTTGTTGTTTAAAAGGCGGTTGCTTCTTGGGCAAGAGATGACGCTACCACTTTTGCATATACTTTGTAATTCTTCTTTGTTTGCAAAAAGGCAATGCACAAATAAAGTATCCATTCCTTCAAAAAGTGCAAGGAAATCTTGGATAGTGTAGAGAGATTTGGCATCTTTGAGTTTTAAAGTTTGTTCATAAAAACTTTTAAACCATCCGCTAGATTTTTCTAGCCATTCTCTTTCTTGATGAGATTCTAAAAAATGCACAGAAGTCTTGAGATTTTCTCTTTTGGCAAGCTCAATGACTTTTTTGGCTAGTATGTAATGCACAGAATAGGGGGAATGCAATGCAATTGATGGGATAAATTTTTTAGTAGCTAGTTTTTTTGAGGCTTCTAAGCGCTCTAAAAAATTGCTATATAAAAAATCCACCGCACTAGGATTAGATCCAATGATTTCATTGAAAAATAAGACTTTAAGGGGGCTTTTGGCAAGTTCAATCATATCATCACCATAGCTACTGATAGCTCCTACACTCCCAACCCCGCTTTCTAGCTGTTCTTTTATAGCTTCTTTTATGGCTTGTGTGTTGTCTTGCAAGATAGTATCTCTATTTTGCATAATGCTTGTAAGCCATTTATCAAAGCCACCATAGATAAAAGCTGTTGTATTGTTGCTAAATTCAAAATGAATATGTGGATTGATAAAGCTTGGTAGAAGCACCCTTTGCTCATAAAAGGTTGCATTTTGGTATTTTGAAGCAAGTGTTTGAAAGTCACCCGCTTCTAGGATTTTTTCATTAAATGCTATGGCACCATTTTCTAAAATATCAAAGTTTTCATTGCATAAAAAAACTTTGCTTGCTCCAATTACTTTTGTTTTCATTTTTATTGCTTTATGGTGACATCAAGTTTGTTAAATGGTATTTCAATGCCTTCTTTATCAAGAGCGACTTTGACTTTTTCAATGAGCTCACTTCTGACATTAAAAACACCATTTTCAATTTTTGCCCAGATTCTAATCGTAAAATTTAAAGAGCTAGCACCAAGATCTGTGATACCCACAAATGGCGGGAAATCTTGATCTATTTTGTCCATATTGGCAATGACTTCTTTGATGATATTTCTTACTTTTTCAATATCACTATTATACCCCACTCCACATACCCATTCAATTCTTCTACGCTCGCTATCAGTAGAATTGATGATATTTGCACTGACAATATTGCGATTTGGTAATATTGCAAGCCTATCATCAGCCATTCGAATGGAGGTGTTGAAAAGATTGACCGCTTCTACTTTTCCAGCAATAGAGCCAAGCTCTACAACATCTCCTTTTTTAAAGGGTCTTAATACAATAAGGATAATCCCTCCAGCAATACTTGATAAAGAATCTTTTAGTGCTAAAGCTATGGCTACCCCAGCAGTTCCCACAACTGTGAGTATAGAAGTAGTCTGCACTCCTAGTGTGCCAAGAGTAGTGATGATGGTGATGATGATACAGATAATAAAGCCAAGTTGTGCAAGGAAATTTGCTAGGATTTCATCTTTTTTTGCCAAGATTTTAATGAGTTTGGTTCTCATAAATCTTGCAAAATACCAGCCTATAAGCATAATTGCTATGGCTTTTAGCGCATTGATACCTAATGTTTGAAGCATAGGAAGGTAGGATATGAAGAATTCTTTATTCATAGATTTTGCCCCCTAAAATAGTTTTTTGTATTTTTGAGAAAAGAGTTTGGTTGAAATAAGGAGAATAACTATCTTCACATATAAAGCTAGATTCCAAATCCACAATGATAAGATCTGCGTCAAAATCACAAGCGATTTGACCTTTTTTAAGTTTTAGAAAATCTGCTTGATTTTTTGCACATAACTCAAGAAGTTTTGGCAGTGAAATAATATTTGTTTTAACAAAAAAAGTATAAAGAAGTGAGAAGTAATGATTGATGATATCAACTCCACAGCTTGCAAGCTCAAAAACTTCATCTTTTTGGGAGTTATAAGTGGCATTTTGCAGACTTGTGAGACATTTTATCTCGCCTTGTTGCAATTTTTTAATAAGGCTTTCTTGATTTTCTTTGCTTTTTAGCGGAGGGAACATTTTTGCTTTTGTCGCATAGTTTTCATAGGAACTCTCATTGAGTATGAGGTGATGGATAGGAGTTTGAGTGGTAATATCTGCCCCCTTGCTATTAAAAAATGTAACATATTCAAAAGCATTAGTTAGTGTGAGAAGCATTTTGTTTTTTGTATTCGCACTAATGGCACACATTCTAATAATTTCTTTTTCCCATGCAATTGGTGGAATACTAGGTAATCCAAGTCTTGTAGCCAAGATTCCCTCATCAATTACTCCTTGTGCAAGTTCTGTATCATAAGGAATGCTAATAAATGGTATATCTAGCATATTTGCATAATGTGTGAGTGTGAGGAGATTCTGACCTTCTAAAAGTTGGCTATGAATATGAATGGCACTGCCTCCAAGATTTTTCAAAGAAGCAATATTAGAAATTTTATTATTAGAATCAAAGGGATATATGCTTGAGAAAATATTTTGGGGTAATGTGTGATTGATAAGATTGGCAAGTTCTATGATGGATTCTGTGTTTGTTTTTGGATTACAATCTGCATAAAGTAAAATGCTTCCCACACCCCCACCAAAGCACTTTTTTGAAAGTGTTTGTAAGGTTTGGCTAGATAGGGTTTTGTTTTTTGGATAAATCCCTAGATCAATTAAGGCAGGAAAGATAAATTTATCTTTACAATCAATTACAATTTCATTTTCTTCTTGGGAGAGAGTAGTGTTTATATGAGTGATTTTATCATCTTTGATTCGTATGTCAGCTTTTTTTATACCAGAGTAATCGCAAATAGTGCCATTGATAAGTAGCATAGTAGAATCCCTTTTTTGGCTGAGATTCTACTATAAGTTTTTTTAAAGTATTGTTAAAGTTATTTGCTTCTTGATAGAGCAATGCTTTTGATGTATTCATCAGCAAGATAAAGACCATTGCCCTCATTCCCAATAAGGCGTATTTTATCTAGAATGCCTCTAAAGAGAGCTTCTTCTTCATGTTGTTCTGAAACATACCATTGTAAGAAATTGAATGTTGAAAAATCTTTATTTGAGAATACAAAATCAACAAGATTATTGATGGATTTTGTGATTTCTTGCTCATGCTTAAAAGTTTCTTCAAACACCTCTAAGAGATTCTTAAAATCTGTCTTTGGTGCAGGAATGGAAGTAAGCTCTACTTTAGAATCTGTTTCATTAAGATAAGTAATAAGTTTTTTTGCATGATCGCTTTCTTCTCCTGCGTGATTAAATAAAAACTTTCCAGCACCATCAAAGCTGTGTTCATAGCACCAAGAACTCATACTAAGATAGAGGTTTGCTGCATACATTTCTTTATTGACTTGTTGGTTGAGTAGTTTGATTGTTTCTTGTGATAGCATTTTTGCTCCTTATTAAATTTTGCAATTCAAACTATAAAGAAAAAATGTAAATATTTTTTCATTTTTAGATAAAAATGAGAATAAATCATCTCATACTATTTATGGCTTGTAAATATGCACGCTTGATTGCCTCTTGCAAAAGCTTTTGTTTGTCTTTATCTGTGATTTGCGCATTTTGTCCAATACCTAAAATTTTCTTTCCATTGATTTGCAGTGCTTGTTCGCTATTGAAGATTCTAGAGGAGCGATCTTTTTTAAGGGTAAGGGTGATTTTTACCTTTGCTATGTTTTCTTGAGCAACAGAGGTGATATTTTCTTTGCTTTGAGCACTAAGGCTACTTGAATAGGTAATATCAAGATCATAAGCATCATCATTTTGGCTAATTGCAATACATGCATCTTCCATCAGTGTTTTTAGAGTATCTAACACTTCCTCTTCTTTGATTTGTAAATCATTTTCTTGAACATGGATATTTGGGGTTTTGATTAAGACATACGGGGTTTGGCATTTTTGGCTTTGTGCTTTTGATTCTTCAAAATTTAAAACACCACAACCTGAAAGCATAAGTGCTGAAATGCAAGAGAAAAGAAAAATTTTAAGTTTCATTGAAAAATCCTTTATGTGAGTTTGTAAAATGAGATGATTACTCATTTGAGTTTGAAATATAATTTTGACAAAACTCTTTGATTTTTTGAGCAATAAAAATCACTTGTTCTTCTTGAATATGAATTCCCATTGGCAAGGAGAGGATATTTTCATCCCAATTTGTGGCATTTGGTAGAGAATGAATGATGGTGTGTATATGAAATTTAATTTCTTTAATTTTTGCTAGGTTTTGCGGATAGTGAATATGGGTTTCTATGCCATTTTTAGCAAGGAATTCTTTTAAGAGATGGCGTTTATTTTCTAATTCTTTATGCAGTCTTATGACATAAAGGTGCCATACACATTGGTATGAATGCATAGGGATTTCTGGCAATAGGATTTGTGGTATATCTTTTAAATGTTTTTGATAGAGTGTGGCAATATGTTGGCGGTGTGCATTGTGAGAATCTAAGTCTTGAAGTTTGAGGTTTAAGAATGCAGCTTGTAGATTATCCAAGCGTGAGTTTCTTCCAATAAAAGAGATTTTTTCTTGAGAATGATTTGCGTGATTTGCAATATTTCTAGCACGAGATAGTAGGGTTATATTGTTGCTTACAATGCAACCTGCATCTCCGATTGCTCCTAAATTTTTGCTTGGATAAAAACTAAAGGTTCCGATATCTCCAATAGTCCCTGCAAAAGATATGGTGTTGTTGATTTTGATTCTTGCGCCATGAGCCTGTGAGCAATCCTCTATAAGTGCTAGATGATGTTCTTGTGCAATTTGTGCAATTTTGGTGATATCGCAGATACGACCATATAAATGCACTACAATAATTGCAGAAGTAAAGGGTGTAATTGCATTTAGTAATGTGCTTGGTTTGATATTGTAGTTTTCATCACAATCAACAATTACTGCTTTATGACCCGTATTTAAAATTGCTTCACAAGAGGCTTTAAAAGTATTTGCAGGGACGATAATCTGACTGCCTTTAGGAAGGTTTAGGGATTTGATGGCAATTTCTAGTGCATCTGTTCCATTTGCAACTCCTACACAGCCTGCTACATTGAGATATTTTGCAAAATTTTGCTCAAAAGTATTGCAGTATTCTCCACCTATAAATGCACTTGATTGTAAGATTTTTTGCATTATTTCACAGAAGCGTTCAAAATAAGGTGCGTTGAGTGCTGAGAGGTCTAAAAATTTAATATCCATAAACTATAACCTTAGGACATGATGTATTTTGCAAGTTCAACGATTCTATTAGAATATCCCCATTCATTGTCATACCATGCCATAACTTTTAAAAAGTTATCTATATTAAAGCTTAAATCTTTTGCAATAATGCAACTATGAGGATTTCCCATAAAATCAGTGCTTACACCAAATTTTTCATCGATATCCAAGATTCCTTTCAAGCTTGTATTTTTATAATTTTCAAAAAGCATATGGATTTCATCAATTGATGGAGATTTGTTGAGATTGATATTTAAATCTAGCATTGAAACATTGCAAACAGGCACTCTGATGCTATGTCCATGAAGTTTATCTTTTAAGTTTGGTAGCACCCTGTGTAAATTTTTTGCAGCACCTGTTGTTGTGGGGATGATATTAGTAGCAGCGGCTCTAGATCTTCTTTTATCGCTTCTATGAGCACTATCTAAAAGATTTTGATCATTGGTGTAGCTATGGATTGTGATGATGTTTCCTGATAGTATCCCAAAATGTTCATTTAATATGTGGCAAATGGGTGCAAGGCAGTTTGTGGTGCAAGAACCATTAGAGATTATAGGTTCATTGTTGTATTTTGTGTGATTTACCCCTAAAACAAATGTTGGCATAGAATCTAGACTTGGTGCAGAAAGAATGACTTTCTTTACTCCTTTTTGTAGATGGTGTGTAAGCTGGTTTTCTAAAAGAAATTTTCCAGAAGATTCTATTACGACATCCGCATCGCTAAAATCCAACTTATCAGGATTGCTTTCGTTGAATGTGTATATTTCTTGATTTTCTATAGAGAGTTTTTGATTTTCAAAAACAATTTTTTTTGGGAAGGCTTTATGAGTGCTATCGTGCTCTAGGAGATAAGAGAGAATATCCCAAGAGCTTGGATCGTTGATGGCAATTAGTTGCATATCATCTCGCAAACTAATCACTCTTGCAATACTTCTGCCAAGTCTTCCAAAACCATTGATAGCAATTTTAATTTTTTTCATCGTTGTAGCCAGCTATTAAATTTTGCCATAATTATAGCTCACACAAAAGAGGTTTAATAGTTTATTAACACATTTTTTGTAGTATTTCAGCTCAAAACCAAATTTTGAAAATTAGGAGCAAAATCATGGGTTTATACGATAGACAACAAACAAGAGCATATTCTCAAGAAAGAGTTTTTGAAAGCGAAAGCTCATTGGTAAGTTTTGTAAAAACTACTTATAAGTTTTTTGCAGGTAGCTTATTGTTTGCAACTCTTGGTGCATTATTAGGTTTAATGAATTTTGGAATAGTAATGCAAAATAAGTGGGTGTTTTTTATTGCTGAGATTGTTGCATTCTTTGGTTTAATGTTTTCAAAAGGAAAGCCTGGATTGAATGTTGCCTTACTCTTTGTATTTACTACGCTTAGCGGTGTTACTCTAGTTCCTTTATTGGGATCTGTGATTGCAACAAGTGGTTTAAGTGCTGTTTGGCAAGCTCTTGGTATGACAACTATTATTTTTGGTGTGATGAGTATTTATGCGCTCAAAACGACAAAAGATCTTGCAAATATGGGTAAAATGCTCTTTATTGCATTGATTGTTGTAGTAGTTTGTTCACTTGTTAATATTTTTCTAGGTTCTCCTATGATGCAAGTGCTAATTGCTGGTGCTTGTGCAATTTTATTTAGTTTGTTTGTAGCGTATGATACGCAAAATATGGTAAGAGGTTTATATGATAGCCCTGTAGATGCTGCAGTTAGTCTTTATCTTGATTTCTTAAATATTTTTGTAAGTATTTTGCAGCTTATTGGAATCTTCAATAATAGAAATGATTAAAAAATATGTTCATCCTTGCAATAAAAGTAAGGATGAAATCCTTCACAAACACTTTTTCTACAAATTATAGTAATATCCATCAAATAAGGTTTTTTTATGCTTGATATGATAAAAATTTTTGGTGCAAAAGAAAATAATCTAAAAAATATTGATATTGAAATTCCAAAAAATAAGCTCATAGTTTTTACGGGATTAAGCGGTAGTGGGAAGAGTACTTTAGCATTTGATACTTTGTATGCAGAAGGTCAAAGACGCTATATTGAATCTTTATCAAGCTATGCTAGGCAGTTTTTGGATAAAGTAGGAAAACCTAATGTTGATAAGATTGAAGGGCTTACTCCAGCAATAGCAATTGATCAAAAGACAACTTCTAAAAATCCAAGATCTACAGTTGGCACCATTACAGAAATTTATGATTATTTGAGATTGTTGTATGCTAGAGTAGGGAATCAACATTGCCATTTATGCGGTAAGCCAATCTCACAGATGAGTCAAACAGATATTATCAATGAAGTTTTAAAGCTACCTTTAGATTCTAAACTTATGATATTAGCTCCACTAGTAAAAGAAAAAAAAGGAAGTTTTGCAGATAAGCTTGAAGCATTGCGTCAAAAGGGATATGTGAGAGCTTATATCAATGGTGTATTGACACGACTTGATGAGGATATAGAATTATCCAAGACAAAAAAACACACAATAAAAGCAGTGATTGATCGTGTAGTTTTAAATGAAGAAAATAAAACGCGTATAGCTCAAGGCATTGAAAAAGCCCTAAAGGAATCTTTTGGAGAAGTAGAGATTGAAATTTTAGGAGATGAAAGTAAAATTATTCATTATAGTGAGCATCTTGCTTGTTTTGATTGTAAGGTGAGTTTTGAGACATTAGAGCCTTTAAGTTTTTCTTTTAATTCTCCTAAGGGCGCGTGTGAGGATTGTGGTGGATTGGGTAGTAAATATAGTATTGATATCAAGAAAATATTAGATAAATCTCTTCCACTTAATAAGGGTGGAATCAAAGTTATTTTTGGCTTTAATAGAAATTATTATGCAGAATTATTTTCTGGTTTTTGCAAAGCAAACAAGATTGATATGAATAAAAGTTTTGAGCAATTGAGTGAGCAAGATCAAAAATCATTGTTATATGGTAGTGGAGTTGATGTTGAGTTTATGTGGAAAAACTCAATGCTAAAGCGTCCTTGGAAGGGAATCTTGCAAATTGCTTATGATATGTTTAAAGATGAAAAAGATTTAAATGATTATATGAGTGAAAAATCTTGCTCTTCTTGTAAGGGGCATCGTTTAAAGCCACAATCTTTATCCGTAAGAGTTGGTGGAAAAGGAATTGGTGATATTATTGATATGTCAATAGAAGAAGCATATCATTTTTTTATAGATGAAAATAATTTTAGTTATTTGAATGCACAACAGCAATTTATTGCCACTAGTATTTTTAAAGAAATTAAAGAAAGATTGTTTTTTCTTTATGATGTAGGATTGGGATATTTGAGTTTAGGTAGAGATGCGCGAACTATTAGTGGTGGAGAAAGTCAAAGGATTCGTATTGCAAGTCAAATAGGTAGTGGATTAACAGGGGTGATGTATGTGCTTGATGAGCCAAGTATTGGTTTGCATGAGAGGGATACCTTAAAGCTTATAAAGACATTAAGAAGTTTGCAACAAAAAGGTAATAGTGTTATTGTAGTAGAGCATGATCGCGAAACAATAAAAAATGCAGATTTTATAGTAGATATTGGTCCTGGTGCTGGTAAGAATGGCGGAGAAATTGTGTTTAGTGGAGATGTGCAATCGATGCTCAAATCTCAAACACAAACTGCACAATATATCAATCGTAAAAAAGAAATAAATTATCCGCATCAAAGAAAAAAAGAGCATTTTTTGGAGATAAAAAATGTTTGTATCAATAATATTAAGAATCTTGATGTAAAGATTCCCCTTTCAAATTTTGTTTGTGTTACTGGTGTTAGTGGGAGCGGAAAAAGCTCTTTGATATTACAAACTCTATTGCCTGTAGCTCAAGAACTTTTAAATCATGCGCGTAAGATAAAAAAATGTGATGGAGTAGAGATAGAGGGATTGGAGTTTTTGGATAAGGTGATTTATCTTGATCAAACTCCTATTGGTAGAACTCCAAGAAGTAATCCTGCGACTTATACAGGGGTGATGGATGATATTAGGCAGCTTTTTAGTGAAGTTAAGGAAGCAAAAATTTTAGGGTATGGTATTGGTAGATTTAGTTTTAATGTAAAGGGAGGTAGATGTGAAAAGTGTCAAGGAGAAGGAGAGATAAAAATAGAGATGCATTTTTTACCTGATGTAATGGTAAAGTGTGATGTTTGTAATGGTGCAAAATATAATGAGCAAACCTTGGAGATTAAATATAAGGGTAAATCCATAGCTGATGTCTTGGCAATGAGTGTTGATGAGGCTTTGGAATTTTTTGCAAAGATTCCAAAGATTGCTTCAAAACTAAAAACACTTCAAGATGTAGGACTTGGATATATCACCCTGGGACAAAACGCAGTTACTTTAAGTGGTGGTGAGGCACAAAGAATCAAGCTTAGCAAGGAACTAAGTCGTAAAGATACTGGTAAAACACTCTATGTATTAGATGAGCCTACTACAGGACTTCATTTTGCAGATGTGGATAGACTTACTAAAGTTTTGCATTCGTTAGTGGATTTAGGTAATTCAGTTATTGTGATTGAACATAATCTTGATATGATTAAGAATGCTGATTATATTATTGATATTGGCCCTGAGGGTGGTAGTAAGGGTGGTAAATTGGTGGATTGTGGTAGTGTAGAAAAAATCGCAAGAGATTATAAGATAACAGGAAGTTACACTGGGCAGTATTTAGCAAAAGAATTAGAAGAGATGAAGAAGTGAGTATCCTATTTGTATTGGTGGTGAAAAATGCAATTTAGTTTTCCTTTGGATTATGATTTTATTTTAAGAAAAAAGCGAAGTTTAAAAAGAGAATTATTAAACAAAGATCTTAATTTTTTAAAAAAAAGAATAGCAATTCTAGGTGGCTCTACAACTGCAGAAATTAAAGACATATTAGAAATTTTTTTACTAGATTTAGGAATTCTTCCTACATTTTATGAATCAGAATTTAATAAGTATTATGAAGACGCAGTTTTTGGAAATGAAGAACTTAATGATTTTAAGCCAGATTTGATTTATATCCACACAAGTTTTGTAAATTTAAAATTACCTATTTTAAATTTACAAAATATGCAAAAATCTTTAGATGATGAAATATCTAAAATTAAAGAGATTTGGAAGTCTTTGGAGCGATTTAATTGTTGTATCATACAAAATAATTTTGAGTTGCCAAACACTAGATTACTAGGCAATCTTGATGGATTACAAGGAAGAGTATTTTTTATTAGAGAGTTAAACTATAAAATTTCTCAGTTAATGCAATCATCATCAAATATATTTTTGCATGATATAAATTATTTAAGCGCGATGATTGGTATTGAAAAATGGTTTGATAAAAAGCTTTTTTATCAGGCAAAATATGCAATGAGTATGGAAGGTATTGTTGAATTATCTTTTAGTCTTTCACACCTTATTGGTGCAATTTTTGGTAAAAGCAAAAAGGCATTGGTGCTTGATTTGGATAATACCTGTTGGGGTGGTGTAATTGGTGATGATGGTATTGGTGGAATTGCTATAGGAGATGAGACGGCTCTAGGTGAAAGTTATAGTGCGTTTCAACAATATGTGTTAGAGCTAAAGCAACGAGGCATTATCCTATCAGTCTGCTCTAAAAATGAATTTAATAATGCAAAAGAAGGATTTTCTCATCCAAGAAGCGTTTTAAAGTATGATGATTTTGCTTGTTTTATTGCAAATTGGGAATTGAAAAATCAAAATATTCAAACAATTGCTAAAAATTTAAATATAGGGGAAGATAGTTTAGTTTTCATTGATGATAATCCAAGTGAAAGAGAAGTGGTATCTTTGACACTTCCTCAAGTGGCTGTTCCTAATGTTGGAAGTGATGTTATTGATTTTATAGCTCATATTGATAGAAATTATTATTTTGAAACCATTGGAATTTCATCTGATGATTTAGAGAGAAGTGCTTATTATCTTCAAAATTCAAAGAGACAAATGGAACAAAGTAGCTTTAAAGATTATTCGGATTTTTTAAAATCTCTACAAATGAAAGCAGAGATTCTTCCTTTTTCAGCTATCTATTTAGATCGTATCACACAGTTAATTAACAAGACAAACCAATTTAATTGCACTACTAAGCGTTATGATTTAGCAAGTATAGAACAAATAAGTAAGAGTGATGAATATATTACACTTTATGGAAAATTGATAGATAAATATGGGGATAATGGACTAATTGCTATTAGTATTGGAAGATTAGAAAAAGATGTGTGTCATATTGATTTGTGGTTGATGAGTTGTAGAGTGTTAAAGAGAAATATGGAATATGCCATGTTGGATGAGTTTATTAGAATCGCAAAAACAAAAGAAGCAAGAAAGATTATAGGATATTATATAAAAAGTGCAAAAAATAACATGGTTGCACGGCTTTATGGTGACTTTGGTTTTAAACTTATTGAAGAGGATGAAAATGGGAGTATTTGGGAATTGGATATTGTAGAATATAAAAATAAAAATTTATTGATAGGAGTGAATTGTGGATAAAGGTGTAATACAAGAAAAAATACAAGAGATTTTTAGAGATGTTTTTGACATGCAAGAATTAGTCATTTGTAGAGAAACAACAGCAAGTGATATTCAGGAATGGGATTCTTTGATGCATATTAGCTTGGTAAGTGCGATAGAGAAATACTTCAAAGTTAAATTTGCTTTAGGAGAATTGCAAGATTTGAAAAATGTTGGGGATATGATAGATTTAGTATCTACCAAGATTTGATATGAAATCCTATAAATTTCAAGATTTAAGCATTGGGCAAAAGGAAAGTTTTGAAGTTACCTTGGAACAAAGGCATATGGATTTATTTTTGCAAGTTTCAGAAGATACAAATCCTTTGCATACTAATTTGGAATATGCAAAGGGTTGTGGATTTGAGAATTTGGTGGCTTATGGATTATTGACGACGAGTTTCTACTCAAAATTGATTGGGGTTTATTTGCCTGGAAAATATAGTTTGTTACACGGAGTAGATGTATCTTTTTTAAAACCTGTTTTTGTAGGAGATAAATTGTTGGTTGAGGGTAAGATTGATTATATCAATGAGGCATATAGACAGATTGAAATACAGGCCAATATTTTTAAAGAATCTGGGGGGGGGGGATATATTAGAGTTTCAAAAGCAAAAATAAAGGTAGGGGTGTTACAGTAATGCATCGGAATATTGTATTGATTATAGGGGCAAGTTCTGATATAGGAGTGGGGTTAATTGAAGAATTGCAAAAAGATTCTTTGGTTTTAGCACATTTTAATCAAGGGGTTATACAAGAAGGTGCTAATATAGTGCCTTTGCAATGTGATTTAAATAATCAAGGTGCTATAGAAAAATTTATTCAAAGAGTTCTTGAAATAGGCATTCCAAATAAAATAGTATTTTTAGCATCTGCAAAAGTTGCAGTTACTAGATTTCAGGATATGCAATGGGAGGATTTTGAGCAAAATTTTAGTATCGGATTGAAATCAACTTTTTTGCTCTTAAAGACTTTTTTACCATTGCTTAAAAAAGACAAAGAGAGGCAAAAAAAGATTGTTTTTATGCTCTCAAGTTCTGTCTGTGGAGAGCCTCCAATGGGAATGAGTGCTTATGTAAGCATGAAATACGCATTATTAGGACTTATGAAGTCTTTGGTGAGTGAATATAAAGCATTTGATATTCAAATCAATGCAATTTCCCCTTCAATGATAGAGACAAAATTTTTAGAAAACATAGATTCAAGAATTGTTGAATTAAATGCATTAAATCATCCATTAAAGAGAAATGCTACAACAAAGGATGTTTTACCTATTATTATGATGTTGCTTAGTCAAGAAAGTAATTACCTCAATGGTGTGAATATTCCTATAACTGGTGGAAGTGTCTTTTAGCCAATGAGAGATATTTGGGAATATCTATGTAAAAAATTGTAAGATTTCATGATCCATTTTTTAGAAAAATAAAGGAATATTATGTTAGAAATATTGTTGATTACTTTAATTTCATTCTTCTTGGGAGGATTGTGGTTTTCTCCAAAGCTTTTTGGGAATATTTGGATGAGAGGTATTGATAGAGAGATTATAAAAAATCATCAAGATTCTAAAAACAAACTTTTATTTTTATTGTTGATTAACATTACAATAAGTTTTATAAAAACGCTATGTGCGTGGTATATTTTTAAGAATGCTAATGATTTATTTCAATATGGAATTTTTTGTTTTATTTTCATTTTCTTAATCTCTAGTGTGCATATTCAAAATCTCTACTTTGCAAAAAGAAGCTTATATGCTGTTGGTGTTGAGTGGAGCTATCAAGCATTAGATAGTGTGATTATTTTTGCTTTAATAACTCTTTTGGCAAGATAATGAGGGATTAGCCCTTTAGGGCATCCTCACATCTTTTGCACAATGCCTCTTCTGTTTGTGAGAGATATCTCCAACAACGAGGACACTTGCATTTTGTAGCCTTGCTTAAAAAATATTCTTTATTATTAACATTAAATTTTATGAGATAGTCACTAGGTTTTTCTTTTAATATTTCACTTACAATCAGCCATTTATCAAGTAGGTTAAAAGCTAAATCTTGAGTATATATCACAACTTCAAGGCTTGATTTGATAACTTTTTCTTTTTTAAGATTATCAATAATTTCACCAAATTTTGATCTTAGATCTAAAAGATCTTCAAAATCTATTTCTAAGGTAAAATCATCCAGTTGTGTTAAGTCAATTTTTTGCAAGTCAAAAACATTATTGATATTTTGTTTAAATAGCTCTGGAGCAAATTCTATGACTTCATCAATAGTATAAGTCAAGATTGGTGCTAGGAGGTGTGAGAGATTTTTAGCTATAACAAACATAGCAGTTTTTGAAGCTTTAGAATCTTTGCTAGAAGGTTTATCACAATAAAGACTATCTTTGCACAAATCCATATAGATACCGCTAAGCTCATTACTAATATAGTGCATAAGTATTTGCATACCTTTAACAAAATCATATTGGTTAAAATGATTTTCTACTTGCTCAAAAACTTTTTTTGTAGTTTTTAGAATCCATAAGTCAATGGTATTGAAATCTTTAAAATCACAAAGTTCTTTTAAATCATTGATATTGGCAAGTAAGAATCTGAGGGTATTGCGGATTTTTTTGTATTGTTCTCCTACTTGCTTGATGATATTATTTGAAATGCGCAAGTCACTATGATAATCATTCATAGCAACCCAAAGGCGTAAAATTTCACTACCTTGATCTTTTAAAATTGTTTCAGGAGCAATCACATTTCCCTTGCTTTTGCTCATTTTCTCGCCTTTTTCATCTACGGTAAAGCCATGAGTTAATACGCTTTTAAAAGGAGCATATCCATTGATAGCACAACTTAAAAGTAAGGAGCTTTGAAACCACCCTCTGTGTTGATCGCTACCTTCAAGATACATATCTGCGGGGTAACTCCCTGCGTTGTATTTGGGGTTATTTAAAGGATTTTGTAATACCGCTTGCCAAGTGCTTCCACTCTCAAACCATACATCAAGAATATGCATGCCCTTTTCTAGATCCTTGGCTTTTGCTTTCCATTCTTGTGGGAGAAGGTCTTCTATACTATCGCTCCACCAAATGTCACAACCCTCTTTTTCAAATCTTTTTTGAAGAAAATCAAGAACATTTTCATCAAAAATATTTTCACCAGTTTTTTTATCTTTAAAAAAGGCTATTGGCACCCCCCAATCTCTTTGTCTTGAAATACACCAATCAGGTCTATTTTCTATCATTGATGCAAGACGATTGCGTCCAATTTGTGGATAGAATGTTGTTGAATCAATCGCCTCAAGTGCTAATTGTCGTAATGTCTTATTATTTTTGAATGGCTTGTCCATTAAAATAAACCATTGTGTCGTGGCACGATAGATTACAGGTTCGTGGGATCTCCAGCAGTGCGGATAGGAATGTGTAATTATTGTATGTTTTAATAAGGCATCGCCTAGTAAAGAAAGAATTTCTTTTTGGGCTTTAAAAATATGCTGTCCTAGAAATTCTCTTGGTAAAAGATTTTTGTGGATAATTTGTTCATCATAACACCCTCTATCATCTACGGGCATTAAGATTTCCAGATTATATTTTAAGCTAACATAATAGTCCTCTTCCCCATGTCCTGGAGCTGTATGCACAGCACCTGTTCCATCATCTAAGCTTACATGATCTCCTAAGATAATACGAGAATTTCTTGAATTTAATGGATTGATAGCATCAAGATTTTCTAATTCTTTTGCTTTAATCTCTTTGACAATGCTTGCATCAACAATATTTGCATCTAGTAGTTTTTGATGCAATTCTTTGGCTACAATAAAACCATTTTGCGTTAATACATAAATTGCATTTGGATTTAATGCAATAGCAACATTTGCTGGAAGAGTCCAAGGTGTAGTAGTCCAAATAACTAATGAGGCATTGTCAATTTGTAATTTTTGCAGAGCTGTATCTGCAAGTTTAAAGGCTACAAAAATAGAATCTGATTGTTTATCTTGATATTCTACTTCAGCATCTGCAAGAGCAGTTTGGCACGCCCAACTCCAGTATATAGGTTTATTTCTTTCTGCCAAAAGACCGTTTTTTACAACTTGACAGAGGGTTTTGTAGATATCACCTTCAAATTTAAAATCCATAGTTTTATAAGGATTCTCAAAGTCCCCTATGATTCCTAATTGTTGAAATTCTTTGCTTTGAATATCAACAAATTTTTGAGCATGTTCTCTGCATAATTTTCTGATTTCTACCACGCTTAGTTTTGACTTTTTTTCTCTGCCTAGATTTTTTTCCACCTGCTGTTCGATTGGTAATCCATGACAATCCCAACCAGGAGTGTAATATATTTTTTCACCCTTAAAGTAGTGGTATTTGGTGATAATATCTTTTAGGATTTTATTAAGAGCATGACCAATATGTAAATGTCCATTTGCATAAGGAGGACCATCATGGATAAAAAAACTTTTTTGAGAAGCTTGTCTATTTTTGAGCATTTGTTGATAAACATCTTTGCTTTTCCATTCCGCATAGCGTTTGGGTTCTAGATTTGGTAGATTCCCACGCATAGCAAAGTTTGTTGAAGGTAGAGAAAGAGTTTCTTTATAGTCCATGAATTTTCCTTAAGAAATATAGTATTTAAAATTTTCTTGATTCTAACAAAAAGTTTTGAAATTATAAAAGATTATTTTTGTGTTATAAGATCTCTATAATAAATAAATTCTTCTTTTGAAAAACCAGCATTAAGTAGGACATAAAGAAGAATTCTAGCTTTTTTGATTTGAAGCCATCTACTCATAATTACACCTTTTTTTTGCAAATCAATTTCTCCGCCACTATATCCATAAGTTTTTATTGCACTTGGTCCTTGATGGGTTCTTGCACACATTATCGTAGGGATTTTTGTAGCAAGTGTTTCAATAATGGGCAAGGTATTGAGGTTGGTATGTCCAGCACCATATCCCCCAATGATAATCCCATCGTAGTGTTCTCCTGCCCATTCTAATATTTCTTTTTCATCATCAAGCTTGTGCTCATATGCAAAGACTTTTTTAGTTAGATTTTTTATTTTATAGGTTTTTAGCACTTTGGGAATTTTGAAAAATTCAACCTCATCTTCTAATATAATACCAAATTCTTGATGAAAAGAACTAAAAGTTTCAAGTGCAAGACTATGAGTTTTTTGTAGCCATAAGGGGTTGTGTATGGTATTGTTCATAACAACCATTACTCCTTGTGCTTTATGATGCAGTGCTACAAGGATTGAAGAATAAAGGTTTGCAATTCCATCTGCTCCAAGTGCGCTAGGACTTTTCATTGCACCAGTAAGAATCAAAGGAGCAGTTTCATCCCACAAAAGACTAAGAAAGAAAGAGCTTTCTTCAAGGGTATCTGTCCCTTGTGTAATAATGATGGCTTGCGAGCCATTTTCGATCTCATTTTTTGCCCATTCATAAACTTGCAATAGATGTGAAAAGCAGATATGCCCGCTTGCTATTGCAAAAAGAGCAGAGGCTCTTATTTTTGCAATGGAGGCAATTTGGGGAATAGATTGTATAAAATCTTGAGCTTCAAGAGATGGGGTAATACCTTGATTCTTATGACTTGTAGTCATTGATATAGTTCCACCAATGGAACCAATAGATATTTGTTTTAGCATCTCTTATAGCCTTAAGATTTAAAAAACAAATCTATATCCAAGATTTAAAGAAAGATTTGCAAGATTTAATCCACCACCAATAAAAGGGAAGGTATTTATTGAACCAATTGGTAATTTTGCGAGTATTTCTATACGATGATTTTTTGCGATAAGTGTGGTTATGCCAACCCTTCCTGCAACATTGGCTAAGATTCTGCTTGTAAGTGCAGCATTGCTATAGAATTGTTGAGCGTCTAATATGGTTTGTTCGGAAATGGCATCGGAATCAAGTCCTTCCATATCATCCTCCGTAAGTTGTTTTGTATTGTAAAAAATATCCAACCCAGCTCCACCAAATAATCCTATTTCAAAAAATTCTGTTTTGTATAGATTTGTTAGTAAATCAAGATAAAGTCCAGAGGTAATAAAATTCATTTGTGCTTTGAGATTATCAAATTTTTTTGATAAAAAAGTATATCCAACAGAAAAGTCAAGCCTCGTGCCTACATAGTCATTGAAAAAATTCTCAGTTCCAAGATTAAAAGATGCATTAAATCCATTAAAAGATTTTCCAAAAGCTCCAGAAATATGACTTGTGGGTATGGTAATAAATATAGCATCAGAATTGCCCAAATCATAATAAGGGTTTGAGCCAGTATAGCCACCTTCAACTCCAAGATAAAATCTTGCTTGCATCGGTAGAGCAAAAATACAAGCTAGAAGAATAAAAGCATGATAAAATTTTCTCATAGATAAAATTCCTTAAATATTTTTGTGTTTTTGAAGTATAAATATATCAAAATATAGTCTGAAAACAATGTTTATAAAAAGAAGAAGTTAAAGAAGTCTTTAAATGTGGAGAAGCTTCTCCACATTTTTTAAAAATTATTAGAAAACAAACTTATAGCTTGCACCTACACTAACATTTAGTGGAACCACTAATCCACCAAGTTTTGCTTCCGAAGAAGAGCTAAATCCCATAGAAGTAAAAGGAACTTTTGCAAGCAACTCGATTCTGTGGTGACCTCCAAATAGAGTGGAAATACCAAATCTACCAGAAAAATCTAATAAATGTTTACTAACTTCATTCTGATTATGTAGGTTGCCAAAATCTTTCTTATTATACCAATAGTGATAACCAGCTTCAGCACCGCCAAAGATACCAAAACTAGAATTTCCATTGCTAAAGAAGTTTAACAATAAATCAAAGTTTAAACCAGCATCAATAAAATTGGCTTCTTTCGCTAATCCATTAATTTTTTTTGAAGTGCTTGTATAGCCACCAAAAATTGCCGATCTAATACCAAAATAATTACCAAAAAAACTTTCTGTTCCAAGGGTTAATGCAGCATTATAACCACGAGCACCATTTTTAAAAGCATCAGTAATCAATCCAGGACCATAAGCAGAAGCATAAAAACCAGCCTTACCTTCTTTCATAGCAGTCTCTTTAATGTTTGTTGTAGAATATCCACCCTCAAGACCCATAAAGAATCTTGCTTGAGCAATACTAGCTACACTTAATCCCGCTAGAGCCAATCCTAGTATTTTTTTGTTCATTATTTTATCCTTTAAAATTTTTGGATTCCTCGCCCCTGAAATTATTATATCGAATCATTTTTGATTTTTTAAAACACAAAATTAAATAATTTATTGTTGTATAGACAACTATTTACATATTTTTAGGTAAAATGGCACCTATTTCTAAAATATTTTAACATAAAGCAAGATTCTAAATAAGGCTTGGAACAATGATGCAATTTTTTAAGGATAAATTTAAGGCTTTTATTTGTGTTGTTTGTATTGCTACTTTTTGTTGTGCGCAGGAAGTATCTACGGAGAATTTAAGCATTATGGCTGATATTCAAGCAATGCAAAAAAATGCTCAAAATAAATATAGATTGAAAGATTTACTAAAGGCTGCGGATTTAAATTATTCTATACAGGCAAAAGCGTTGAGTGCCTTACAAGCAAAGAAGGGGGTTTTAGTGGCTAAAGGAGCTTTTTTGCCTTCTTTGGATCTTAGTTATTCTTTTCAAAATAACTATAGAGATACGCAATCAAATTCTCAATATAATACACAAGCAGCAAATGCAAAGTTTGCTTTAAATCTTTTTAATGGTTTTTCAAACTTAAACACAGTGCGTGAAAAAAATGCTACCTATTTGTCAAATTTATCTGATGAGGAATATACAAGGCAGAGTATTTACTTGCAGGTTTTGCAACAATATTATGGTTACTTTGACAATATTTCAAAATTGATTTCGCTTCAAAAAAAGCTTGAACAAATAAAATCTGATGTAATTAGGGTAGAGAAACTTTATAAGCAGGGGCTAACACCGATTGATAATTTAGAATCTTTAAAAGCTCAAGCTTCATTGAGTGAATATCAAATCGCGGACGCTCAAATGTCTGTAGAGCAAAATAAACTTATGCTAGAGTATCTTACGAATTTAAAAGTCGATGCATTGGAGTATGAAAAGGTTTCTTTTCCAGAATTTAAACTTCAAGATAGAGAGGATTTAATTGCATTAAGACAACAAATCAATGCACAAATATTTCAAAATAAACAATTGCATTATTTTCCTACTGTGGATTTGAACAATACTTTTACTTATAATATTCAAAAACCTGCTTTTGCAACAAGTAATCCAGCATTTTCTGCTCTCTACCCAGATATGCAAAATGTCATAAGTGTTACTGTTACTTTAAAACTTATTGATGATGTGGGCATTTCTTTTCAAAAGCAATACTTAAAGGCTGGTCAGCTTGCAAATGAAAAACTTCTTACCTATAAAAAAATGGAGCAAAAAAAGGATGAAGAGCTTTATAGAAAAACCTTAGAAATAGCAAAGAAGAAAATGCAATCAGCAAGAGATAATCTAAAATCAGCAAATATTGCTTATCTTAATATAAAGAAAAAATATGATGCCAATCTTATAAATTTCACCGATTATTTGCAGGCATTAAGTACTAAATTTGATGCAGAATCTACATTTAATCAGAGTTTAAATAACTACGAATTGCAAAAAGCAAATTATATTTTTTATAGTGGTCAAAAAATTAAAGATTTTATAAAGGAGCAATAAAATGAGTATTTTAAGAATAATAACTTTAGTATTTTGCAGTTATAGTTTTAGTTTCACTGCAGATATTTATGCAATTTTTAATATAAAAGCAGTTCAAGATGCAAATCTAACACTGGATAGTTCTGGAACAATTGAGCAAATTAAAGTAGATGTTGGAAGTGTGGTAAAAAAAGGAGAGGTTTTATTAAAATTGTCAAATCAAGACAAAATAGCTCAGGCACTATCTGTGAAGCAACAATATATTTTCGCGCAAAATCAATATAATCGCTACAATAAAACTGGTGCTGCAATTGATAAAAATACCCTTGAGCAATACTATTCTAATTATAAAAAGTTAGAGGCAGATTATAAATATTATCGTGCTTTGTTGGATAAGACTACATTGATTGCGCCTTTTGATGGCGTGATTGCAGAAAAAAATATCGAGTTGGGTGATGGTGTCGGGCAAAATAGCACAAAACTTTTTAGATTAGTCAGTCATGAAAAAAAATTTTTAATCGAATTTGATTCTAAATATCTTAATGATGTAAGAGTTGGAGATATTTTTTATTATTCTATTGATGGTGGTAGTAAAAAAGAGCAAGCCGTGATTACAAAAATTTATCCTACTATTGATGAGAATACTCGTAAGGTAAGTGCTGAGGCAAAAGCAAGCAATAATATGACTCCTGGAATTTTTGGTGATGGTTTTATAAGGACTAAATAATGTATAAATTTGCTATTAAACGACCAATTACAACTTTGATGTTCGCTTTAGCGGTAGTTTTTTTTGGTATTTTGGGATTAAAAAAAATACCAGTTTCATTATTTCCAAATGTAGATTTTCCAATTATCGTTGTTTCTACAACTTATCCGGGAGCAAGTGCAGAAATCATAGAAAGTAAAGTAACAGATAAAGTTGAAGAAGCTGTTATGGGGATTGATGGGGTAAAGAGTGTAACTTCAAATAGTGCAAGAAATGTGAGTTTAGTAATCGTAGAGTTTCAACTTGAAAAGCCAATACAAGAAGCTATGACAGATATGATCGGTAAGGTTTCTTCTATCAAGTTTGATGATGCAAATATACAACAACCTTCTTTAAAGAAGTTTGATACTAATGGTCAAGCTATTATTTCATTGTTTATGAGTAGCAAAACAAAAACTAGTTCAGAGCTTATGAAGCATGCAGATCTTGTAGTTAAGCCGATGTTACAAAAGATTTCTGGAGTGGGTGGGATTCAAATCAGTGGTTATAGGGAAAGGCAAATACGCGTTTATGTGGATCCTGTTTTGATGAATAAATATAATCTTACTTATAGTGGTATTTTTAATTTACTTGGACAAGAAAATCTTGAGGTCAATGGAGGTAGATTAGAAAATGCTACCAAGGATTTTACTATTACAGTGGATGCAAATGGGCATAGTATCGAAGATATAGGGAATATTAGAGTTGGGAGTAATATAAAATTAAGTGATATTGCAGTAATAGAAGATGGGCTTGAGGAAGAAAGTACTTATGCCACCTATAATAATTCTCCAGGGGTTATTTTTCAGGTGCAAAAAGTTTCTGGTGCTAATGATATTGAAATTGCCAATGGTGTATATCGTGCCCTTGCTGATATCAAAGCTGTAAGTGAAGGGTATGATATACAACCTTTTTTAGATACAACAACATATATTCGTAGCTCAATAAAAGATGTGGAGTTTGATTTAATTTTAGGCGGTGTTTTAGCCGTTTTAATCGTATTTTTATTTTTGCGTAGTGTTACAATTACTTTGGTTGCTGCTATAAGCTTGCCTGTATCTATTTTGGGAACTTTTGCACTCATTCAGGCAATGGGTTATTCCTTGAATATGTTAACAATGATGGCACTTACACTTGCTATTGGTATTATTATTGATGATGCAATTGTTGTAATTGAAAATATTCATAAGAAATTAGAACAGGGGATGAGTAAGAAAAAAGCTGCATATGAAGGGGTAAAAGAAATAGCATTTGCTATCATAGCAATCTCTGCGATGTTGCTTTCAGTTTTTATCCCTATTGGTAACATGTCAGGAATTATGGGAAGATTCTTTGCAAGTTTTGGGGTAACTGTTGCTTTAGCAGTTATCATTTCTTATGTCGTGGTTATTACCATTATTCCGATGGTAAGCTCATTGATTGTTAGTCCAAAACAATCAAGATTCTATTATTGGAGTGAGCCATTTTTTGAAAAAATGCAAAATATCTATGCGAAAACTTTAAATTTTGTATTAAAACAAAGAGTGGTATTTATTGTTTTGATTATTTTGGTCTTTGGCTTTTCTTTACATCTTGCAAAGTCTTTGGGCGGAGAATTTATGCTACAAGAGGATAAATCAGAATTTTATGTTTGGATTGAAACTAAACCTGGCATTAGTATTTATGATATGAAACAAAAAACAGAGGCTCTAAGAGAGATTGTTGCTAAAAATCCTAATGTAGAATATACAACCGCAGAAGTTGGTTATGGTTCAGCTCAAAGTATTTTTAAATCAAGGATTTATGTGGCATTAAAGCCTATAAAAGAAAGGAATCAGACGCAATTTGATCTAATGAAAGAAGTGCAAAATGAATTAAAGGCTTCACCTGCTTCAAAGGGAATGAATCTTTTTACTGCAGAGGTTCCGACAATTGGTGGTGGGGATAATACTCCTTTTCAGATTGTGGTTTTTGCACCAACGCAAGCATTGGTTGATAAAAGTGTTGCAAAATTAAAACAATTATTATTAGAAGGGGCAGAATTAAAAGGAAAGGTGGGTAATTATCATACTAGCACATCTGATATTCAGCCAGAATATAAAATTACCATTTTGCGCCAGTATGCAGATAAATATGGAATTAGTGCAAGTGCGATAGGAAGTGTTATTAGTGCGGCATTTTCTGGTTCTACGCAAGCGGCATATTTTAAAGAAAATGGCAAAGAGTATAAGATTACTATGCGTGTTCCAAATAATCAGCGAGTTTCTGTTGAGGATATTAAAAAATTACAGATAAAAAATGCTAGTGGGCAATTGATGTTTTTGGATGGATTGATTGAAATTGAGGAATCTAGTGCTCCTTCGCTTATTAGCCGCTATAGTCGACAAAGAAGCGTGACGGTTTATGCAGCACCTATTCAAGATTCTGGTATTTCTTTGCAAGATATTATTCAAACTACAACAAATCCTACAGCATTATCCCAATGGCTTGAGCCAGGAGCAAGTTATGCATTAAGTGGGCAGTCAAATAATATGGCTGAATCTGTAGTATCTTTTGGTGTTGCTGTTATTACAGCTTTTATTTTGATTTATCTTATCCTTGCGGCATTATATGAATCTTTATTGGAGCCTATTATTATTATGATAACTATGCCTTTATCTTTCGCAGGTGCTTTTTTTGCACTTAAAATAGTAAATCAGCCCTTTAGTATTTTTTCTTTTATGGGGTTGATTTTATTGATAGGGATTGTTGGAAAAAATGCTACATTATTGATTGATGTTGCCAATGAAAGGAGAAAACAGTTTGGAGCAAGTGTTTATGAGGCAATCTTATATGCAGGAGAATCTAGACTTAGACCTATCTTAATGACAACAATTGCAATGGTATTTGGTATGCTGCCATTAGCAATTGCCACAGGTAGTGGATATGCAATGAAAGCTCCGATAGGTGTTTCAATGATAGGAGGCTTGTTGCTTTCTATGTTTTTAAGTTTATTGATTGTGCCAATCTTATATACACTTATTGCTCCAATTGATGATAAGATAAAAAGGTTATATCAATCCAAAAAGAAAGAAAAGAAAAAGAAAGTTGAAAAATAATAATTTTTTTAAAGTTTTATTATTGCTTTATTGCACCTATTTGGGTGCTTATGATCGCAATAATATATTTGTTGGTGCTGGTATTGGATTAAGTGATAATTTTGTAGATACGCACACTTTGATTCCAAGTTGGTATTTATTGGGAGGATATGAATATAAGCCCATAAGAGAAGCTTCCCTTATGGCGTATCTAGAGTCTTTAATGGGTATTAAACCTAGTGGATTAAATACAAATATTACAATGCAAGTTTCATTAAACGTGGATATGGCTTTAGAGTTACAAGTAAGTCAAAAAATGAGATTCGGACCCTATGTTGGGTTTGGTTTTGGGTATTGTAGAGAAGAACGAGCAATAGTAGATGATGGTGAAGTGAATAACATGGCATTGCTATTGTTGAATTTTGGTTTGCAAAGCAATCTTGATGAAAGTAATGTAATAAGACTAGGATTTAAATATCCTTTTGATTTAAAAGATATCAGAAAGGATATGAAATTAGTGCATATATTTTTATCTTATGCCTATAAATTTTAAATAATACATGTGGCTATAAAGACAACATTCCCTTCAAAACTTATTTCTTCATCTTTAATAAAAAACGACAGAACTTCATTGCTTGGCGGGATACACTTGGGATTTTTGCTAGTTTTGAAAATTGTATGTGCTATGATGCTTACAGCTGCCATTCCTGTGCCACATGCAAGAGTTATATCTTCTACTCCTCTCTCATAGGTATTTACATAAATTAAATCATCATTTTTTATATAGGCAATATTTATATTTGCATTGTGCTGTTCTCTTAGTGTTTTTAATTCTAAGGTTTTTTGTTTGGGAAGCATTTCTTGATTTTTTGTAAAAATTACGATGTGTGGCACTCCTGTATCAATTTTAAATGCTTTGATATCATAAGATGTTTGTATATCTAGGCATTCTATGGCACTAAAATTTCCAAGATTACTTCGAACTTTTTTAGAATCTTTTATTTCAACTTCTATGGGTTTATCTGTCGCAAGAAAAGTGTGTTTTCTTGGCGCTAGTGAATGTTTAAAGGCATAGTACCCAACGCACCTACTAGCATTTCCACACATTTTGGCCTGTGAACCATCGGAGTTAAAAAATAGCCATTGATATGCATATTTAGGGTGGGGTTTTAAAATAATAAGACCATCAGCACCAATTCCAAGATTCCTATTGCATAACTTTTGAGCAAGTTTTGCATAATTTTTTTGTGTGCAAATATGCGTAATAAGAAAATCATTTCCACTACCAGAATATTTTTCAAAAATCATCACTCATCCTCTTTTTTATAATTATAAAAAAAAAACTCCATTATTGATATTTTTTTGCTTTTAGCATAGAATCAGTTTTTTGGAGAATGCAATGTATAAAAACTATTTTATTTTCTTTATTATCTTCGTGCTACTTATTGGTAGTATGCTTTATTTGTATAAAAATTTTTTAATGGATTTATTGATAGCAAGTCTTATTTGTATTGCTACATTTGACATTAAAATAAGATTAGATAGGTTTATAAAAATAAACTTTTTAACCACAACTCTTAGCATTCTTTTTTTGCTGTTATTTTTGGTGTTGCCTTTTGCTTTTTTGCTAGTGCAAATTGTGGTATTTTTTACAGATTTGCATATAAATCAAGTGATTGCTTATCTTGCACTAAGCAAAGAAGGTATTTTGAGATTTTTGGAACAATTTTCTTTTTTGAAACCTTATGCTGATATGTTGGGAGATAATATATCTACCCAATATCTTGTTGATTTAGGTTTAAAAGTAGGTTCATATATTGGCAAAGAGAGTTTGAGATTTTTTATAGATATTTGCTTTATTGTATTGTTCTTATTTTTCCTATTTTATTATGGAAAAGAAGTTTATTTGCATTTTTTGAAAGCTATGCCATTGAAGCTTTCACAGACCCATAAAATATTTCAGGAAGTAAGTGGAGTGTTAAAGATAGTATTATTTACTTCTCTTATCAATGTTGTATTACAAGGTTTTGCTTTTGGTATTTTAATGTTTTATTGTGATTATAATAATGCTTTATTGCTAGGCATCTTGTATGGAATTTCTTCTTTGATTCCTTTGGTTGGAGGTGCATTGGTATGGATTCCTATTGCAGGCTATGAGTTTTATCTCAATCATTTAAATCAAATGTTTTTAATTATTATTTATTCTGTTGTTGTCATAGGGTTTATTATTGACAATGTAATAAAACCGTTTATTATCGGGTTTGTAAATAAAAAAATTTTAAAAAAACCTTTAAAATTAAATGAAATTATTATCTTTTTTGCAATTTTTGCAGGATTCTCTTCTTTTGGTTTTTGGGGTATTGTGATTGGTCCTGCTATTACAGCATTTTTTATCTCATTGTTAAGGCTCTATCAAAATAAGATATTAAGAGATTTTGATACTGTTTGAGAAAATGTATTAAAATGCGTTTTTCATTAAAATAATTAAAAAAGGAAAAAATATGAAAGTAAAATTTCAAGGACAAGAAGTAACAATTGGTAATGTAAAAAATGTTGGAGATATGGCTCCTGAAGTTGTTTTGGTAAATAAGGATTTATCAGAGGTGAAAGTTGGTGGTTCTCAAGGCTTTTATCAAATCATCAATTTCCTCCCAAGTCTTGACACTGGAGTTTGTGCAACTCAAACACGAACTTTTAATAAAAAAGCTGCTGAAATTCCTAATGCAAAGGTTTTTGTAATTTCTATGGATTTACCTTTTGCACAAGGAAGATTCTGTTCTACAGAGGGTATAGAAAAATTAGAAGTTTTAAGTGATTTTAGAAATAGAGAGTTTGCAAATAAATATGGAGTTATGATTTCTGATGGTGCTCTAGCTGGATTATTAACAAGAGGTGTGATTGTAGTAAATCCACAAGGCCAAATTATTTATCAAGAAATTTGTGAAGAGATTACAAATGAGCCAAATTATGAGGCTCCAATAAAGAGCATTCAATAAAGATTTTTTGCTTTTTTAGATAGGGCTAAAACTAGTCCTATTGCAATACAATTAGCCAAAAGAGAGCTACCACCATAAGTTAAAAAAGGCACGGCTATACCTTTAAGGGGTATGATAGCTGCAATTCCTAGAGCATTGATAATAAGTGAAAAAGAAATCATTAGCCCAACGCCCATGCAGAATAAAAAATGAGGAGTTTCTTGCATTCTATTGGCAATTTTAAAGATTCTAAAAACAATAAGAAAAAATAAAAAAAAGCAAATACCAAGACCTATTAGTCCGGTTTCTTCGGAGATTCCTGCAAGCACCATATCTGTATGCACATCACTTAAAAATCCAAGTTTTACTACCCCCTCACCAATGCCCTGCCCTGTAAAACCACCATTTTGTATAGCTTGTGTAGCATTTAGTATCTGATAGGGTTCTGGTAGGTTTTCAGTCTTAATAAAGTTTGCTACATCTTTTGGCAATAATGCAAGGATGGGGTCTTGTATGCCAGACCACCAAGTTTTGATTCTATTGATTCTATGAGGTCTTAAAAAGATACTAAAAGCAATGCCAATTACTGCTAAAATACCAGAAAATGCAATAACTCTAAAACTACCACCAGATAAGAGTATCATACTGGCCATAATTACACCTAATAATACTGTTTGTCCCAAGTCATTTTGTATAAATGCAACAAATATGAGAATAATTATAAATAAAACCGCATAAGGAAGCATTAAAAAGAGTTCCTCAACAAATTTAAAGCTTTTGCTAGTTTCTTTTTCTGCATATTTTCTTGTGAGACTCCAAGATAAAAACCATATAAAACCAATTTTAAAAAATTCAACAGGAGCTATTGCAATAGGGGATATTGGAATCTTTAACCATCTTCTAGCACCACTAATAGTTGGGGCAATGCTTTCTGGTAGAAAAGTGAAAGCAATAATGATAATAGAGAATAATAAAAGAAAAAAAATGCCTATTTTTTTTAGCACTTTATCCATATCAAAATAAGAAATACTCCACATGATTAAAATACCAGCAAAGGCTACTCCAAATTCTCTTGAGAAAAAATGTAAAGAATCATAATGATAGAGTATAGTAGGGTAGGTTGAGAGGGAGTAGCTCATGATTGTGCCAACAGTAATAAGCATAGTGGTATAAATAAAGAGTTTGATATCTGGCATAAAAAACCTTGAGAAACTAAAAATATTTTGGGATTAGGGATTTTACCAAAAAGATTATGATTTTCTAAATAGGGTAAATTATTATTTTTTTGGAATAAGAATTGCTTGTAAATAAATGTTATTTTAATTAAGGAGCCTTGCTTTGAATATGATGTTTGAAACCTCACAAGCCTATCCTTTGGTTTATAAAGCATTGGATTATCGTTCATTGCGACAAGATTTAATTGCAAGCAATATTGCAAATGTGGATACACCTTTTTATAGACCAAAAGATATTGATTTTGAAAGTTTTTTAGCACAAGAAAAAGATAAAGTTTTTAACCATAAAGAATCTTTAGAATTGCAAATGGCACAGACATCAAAAAAGCATCTGCAAGGTAGGGCATCAGATTTAAATCAGGCAACATTCTTTTTCAGAGATGGTCATTTGGCAAGAAATGATGGGAATAGTGTTGATTTGGATGTGGAGACTAGTGAGATGGGCAAAAATAGTGTGATGTATCAAGCATTGACTAGTGCATTAAAAAAGCATAAGGGGATTTTTGCCTATGCCGTAGATTCTGGAAGAAATTTATAAAAGGATTAAGAGATGGCTTTTTTATCAAGTTTTGATATTAGTGGATATGGTTTATCTGCACAAAGATTCCGCACGAATATTATTTCAAGCAATATTGCAAATGCAAATACTACAAGAACAGCAGAGGGTGGACCATATAGAAGACAAGAGGTAGTATTCCGTGCTTTTGATTTTAATGAGGCTTTGAATAAGCAATTAGCAAATAATAATAATCTTGCAGAATACGAGGATCCCTTAGATGAAGGAGATTTTGCTAAATTGCCAAAACCTGCTATAATGAGCGTTTATGTAGATAAGGTTGTTCGGGATGATAGAGAGCCTTTGATGAAGTATGACCCTAGTCATCCTGATGCTAATGCACAAGGATATGTTGCGTATCCAAATGTTAATCCTGTTGTAGAAATGGCCGATTTAGTAGAAGCAACTAGAGCATATCAAGCCAATGTTGCAGCTTTTCAAAGTGCCAAAAATATGGCTAATAATGCAATTATGATGTTGCAAGCTTAATTTTTTGATATGAGAGTAAAATGGAAACTTTAAAAACAAATAATTCTTTAAAATTAACTTCAGTGGCTCAGAATTCTTCCGCTGGTAACCTTAGGGGTGCTGAGAGTGGTGAATTCTCAAAATTATTAAAGAAGTCTATTGATGAATTAAACCAAGCGCAAGAAACCTCTGATAAGGCTTTGGCTGATATGGCAACAGGTCAGGTAAAGGATTTGCATCAAGCTGCAATTGCGATTGGAAAGGCAGAAACTAGTATGAAATTGATGTTGGAAGTTAGAAATAAGGCTATTAGTGCATATAAAGAGATACTAAGAACTCAGATTTAGTTTAATCCTATGGAAGTTCATAAAGATTTTAAGAATTTTCGAACACCTAGGATATTTATTACCCTTTTTTTTCTTTCAATACTGATTTCTATATTTGCTTTTGTTATTGTGTATAAGGTATTTTTTAATACAAATAAAAGTATTTCACTCTCTACAATTAAGTCAGATATCGCAGTGAGAGGGGATATTTTTAGTAACGATGATTTTACTTTAGCATCTAGTAAAAAACTCTATAAAGTAGCAGTGAATACCAATTCTATTCACCCAGATAAAAAGAATTTATTTATTAGACTTTTTGCAATTTATAGTGGTACGGACATTCAAGAGATTGAAGAAAAGATAAAAAAGAAAGGATATATTGTCTTATCTTACAATCTCACTTCAGATGTTGCAAAAAATATTAAACAGCTTAATACAAAATTACTTCTTCTTAATGTTTTTAGAGAGTATATTGATTCTAGTGGTAGATTTTTTCAAAAAATGGGATTAAGTGTTGAGGTGAGTGGTGTCAGTAGAGTTTATTCTTATAATGATTCTTTAGAACCGGTTTTAGGTTATGTGCAAAAAAGAGAAAGTGGTGCTTTGACAAAACCAAGTGGAATCAAGGGACTTGAGAAATATTATGATTTAGCCTTAGAGCCTAAACAAGATGGTTTATTTGGAGGAAAAAGAGATATAGGCTTTAATATTATTTATGATAAAAAAACTTTAATGCAAGAAAGAAAAGATGGCTCAGATATTTATTTGACTGTAAATTTGAGATTACAAAAAAAAATAGAAGCATTGCTTGATGAATTTAACGCAAAACATAATGCACAAGAAATTGTTGCTGGAATTATGGATCCTAGTGATGGTTCTATTTTGGCTATTGCTAGTTCAAATCGTTTTGATCCTAAAAATATTGTATCTAATAGTGCTTTAAATGCTAGCATTGTTGAAAAATCTTTTGAACCAGGAAGCACGATTAAGCCAATAGTTTTTTCTATTTTATTTGAAAAAAAGCTTATTAATCCATTAGAACCAATCGACTTAAATAAGGGATATTATCAACTTGGCAAATATACAATCAAGGATGATACATTTCCTGCGAAAAATTCTGTAATTCAAGATGTTTTAATACGTTCTAGCAATGTTGGAATGGTAAAACTTACTAAAAAATTAAGTGGTCAAGAGTTTTTTGATGGATTAAAGAGTTTTGGTATTTCAGAGCCAACAGGAATTGATTTGCCTTATGAAAAAAGTGGAGTCATACCAAATCCAAAGAAGCTTTCAGGAGAAATTTATAAAGCAAGTGCTTCTTATGGTTATGGGTTAAGCGTTACTTTTATGCAACTTTTAAGGGCTTATGGAGCTTTTTGCAATGGCGGTTATCTTGTTGTTCCACATTTAGTAAAAAAGATGGTTGATTCAAATGGTAATGTAGAAATTCCTGAGTTTGAGAAAAAACGTGCTATTTCTGCATTGAGTTCAAGGAAAATACAAGAGATTTTGATAAAAATCGTTGATGAGGGAACTGGAAAAAAAGCAAAAGTTGATGGACTTATTGTTGGTGGAAAGACTGGAACTGCAAGAATAGTTAAAAAAGGAGGAGGATATGCTGATGGGATTTATAATGGTTCATTTTTTGGTTTTGTAAAATCTGGAAATAAGAGTTATGTCATAGGTGTAGTAGCTTTTGGCTCTCATGGTAAAGAAGATTATTATGGAAGCCAGACAGCAGCACCAATTTTTAAAGAAATTGTGCAAGTTATGCAAACTCAAGATTTATTAAGGGATAAAAAATGAAAAAAATACTATTTTGTATGATGTTTTGTATTTTGCAGGCCTATGATATAAAAGAAAATATTATAAAAACTTTTAAGGATGAAGATATAGATGTAAAGGTAATTTTAGTTGAGAAGTTAAATAGTGGTTTAGGAATTGCGATAATAGAACAAATCAATGGGATACAAATACCAGTTTTTGTGACAAATGATGGGCATAATGTAATGGGTATTTCTGAACCTTTGATTCTTTCAAATCAAACTTATCAAGATATTATGAGAAGTGTTTATAAAAAAGCAATGGAGCATAATAAAAAACATACAGATATGCTACTTATGCAAAAAGTTAATGCTAATATGTGGATTACATTGAATGGAGATGCAAAAAAAGCAAGTGTGTATCTTGTTCTTGATGCAAATTGTAGATATTGCAAGCAAGAGATACTTAAGATAGAGGAAATGTTAAAAGATTATAAGGAAGTAAAAATACTTTTTTGCGGGTTACTAGGTGCAGATTCTTTACAAAAGGCTGCAAAAGTTTATAAAGATATTACAAGATTGAAAAATCAAAATGAAAAGATAGATTTTTTAAAAAGTGTATTTGATTCTGGCTTTGTAGTAAATGAAAAAATAGATACTAAAACCATAGAGAGTTTGAGTGAGATAATTATACAAGCTGGTGTTACCGGTGTTCCATATATTATTATAAATGATTGATATTGATGGCGACCCCTGAAAGATTTGAACTTCCGTGACTACCTAGAAAGGGCAGTATCCTTGGCCACTAGATGAAGGGGTCATTTTATAGATGAGATTGATTTTATCTTGATGGCGGAGCGGACGGGGCTCGAACCCGCGACCCCCTGCGTGACAGGCAGGTATTCTAACCAGCTGAACTACCGCTCCATAAGAGTGGTGGTCGCTACAAGACTCGAACTTGTGACATCTACCTTGTAAGGGTAGCGCTCTACCAACTGAGCTAAGCGACCTAGAAATAATGAAGGCTTAAAAGTAAAAGTGGTGACCCCTAGGGGACTCGAACCCCTGTAGCCACCGTGAAAGGGTGGTATCCTAACCGCTAGATGAAGGGGCCACTTTTACCAAAATGGTGACCCGTGTTGGATTCGAACCAACGGCCCATTCCTTAAAAGGGAATTGCTCTACCAGCTGAGCTAACGGGTCTCTAAAAAACAGAAGACTATTTATACAAAGTGATTTTCTTCAACTAGGAAGCGAAATTATATTTTTTTTGAGAAAAAATGTCAAGATGTTTTTAAAAAGATTTTAAAAAATCTAGAGTATTTTTAAAAATTATCATAACAGCTTGATTTTGTATTAAATTGCGATTCCCTTTTAAGCGTAAGTTTAAGAGTTTTTTCTTCCCATTTTTGTGCAATATGCCAAGATAGATAGTGCCAAGAGGTTTGTTTTTCATAGCGCCACTAGGGCCAGCTATCCCAGTGCTAGCTATGACAAGATCGCTATGAAAATTTCTTATACCACCTTCTAGCATAGATTCTAAAACCTCTATGCTAGCCGGATTATAGTTTATTATAGTTTGCATAGGAATAGATAAGAGATTGCTTTTTGCCTCATTGCTGTAACTCACTATGCCTCCTAAAAAAACTTGTGAGGCATTGGCAATAGAGCTAAGATGATAGCTTATCAATCCTCCGGTAAAACTTTCTACTGTGCATATTTTAAGTTGCTTAGTTGCTAGAGTTTTAATGATATGGGATGCAAGTAGGGTATTTGGGTTCATTTTAAATTCCTTGAAGTAATATTTGCCATAAATGATGTATTTCTTTATCTTCCAAATAAATTGTAGAGCATTGGGTCAAAAAGTATTGTATGTTCTTTATAAGAAAACTATTGGTAGAAGGTATGCAATTTGTATGGGTTGGGAGAAAAGATCTTGTAAGGGCAATTTGTTCTTGCAATGGATGAGCACATAGAAAGCACATATCAAAGGAAGGGATTCTGCCCTCATATTTTAATAAAGAAGCATACATTTCTAGGATAACTCTGTATGGGTTTTGAAGAGTGAGTTTTGCAGAGCCAGTTTCAAGCATACTGAAATAAAAATTATCTATTGCTTCAATACCTTCAAAATGTTTAAATAACAATTGGATATAACGTTGCCAAATTTGTAGTCTTTGCAAATCTCTTTCCCAAGAGAAGTTCAATGCAGTAATATTGCGGAGCTTTGGCATAAAGATTCCATTATTTTCAACTTCAAAATCAATTTTTTTACCAAGTTGCAAAATGCTATGTCTAGCTCCATAAAAACGATAGAGTTTTTTTATTTTTTGAGGCGTTAGAATTGATAGGATGATATCTTCATTTTTTTGTGGAGTAATGTGTATGATATAGCCTTGCAAATGAGGTCTCCAAGGATATTTTTAAAAAATTATAACACTAAAACTTTAATTTTATAAAAACTCTGTGATGATGTAAAACATTGCTTTAATATAAACTAAGCAAAGATTTGATATGATTTAAAAACTTGAAAAAGTAGTAAGGAAAATAAATGGGTTTTACAGATTTCTTAAAGAATCTTAGAAAAGATGAAAAAAAAGTATCAAAAGATGCCTCTGCGTATTGGATGAAGTGTGATGGTTGTGGTGCTTTGATGTATTACAAAGAGGTTCATTCTCAAATGTTTGTTTGTCCTAAATGTGGCTATCACTTTAGAATCTCAGCACAAGATCGCATTGATATTTTGTGTGATGCAGATAGTTTTTTAGAATTTGATAAAGACTTAGCACCAGTTGATCCTTTGCATTTTGTAGATAAGGAGAGTTATAAGCAAAGAATTCAAAAACATCAAAGTAAGACAGGAAGACCTAGTTCTGTTATAGCAGGGCAGGCAAGAATAAATAATGTTTTGGTGCAACTTGTGGTGTTTGATTTTGCATTTATGGGCGGTAGTTTAGGATCTGTTGAGGGGGAAAAGATTGTAAGGGCTATTGATAGAGCTATACAAAATAAACAAGCCTTAATCATTGTTTCAACAAGTGGTGGTGCAAGAATGCAAGAATCTACTTTTTCTTTAATGCAAATGGCAAAAACCTCAGCAGCTCTCAATAAGTTATCTGAAGCTAGATTGCCTTTTATTTCTTTGCTTACGGATCCTACTTTTGGTGGAGTAAGCGCTTCATTTGCATTTTTAGGAGATTTGATAATTGCAGAGCCTGGTGCAATGATAGGTTTTGCTGGAGCAAGGGTGATAAAACAAACAATTGGTGCTGATTTGCCAGAAGGATTCCAAACAGCAGAATTTTTGCTAGAACATGGATTGATTGATATGGTAGTTGCTCGTAAGGATATTAAAAAGACATTAAGTGATATTATAGGTATGCTGGTGCCATGTAATGAGAATCAACCTATATTGTATAGCTAAAAATCAACAGGAAGAAGAGCTTGTTGTGCATTATCAAAAACTTTGCAGGCAATTTGGTGCAGAGCTAAGAATTTTTAATATATTCAATGCAGATATTTTGCAAGCACAAAAGAAATCCCAAAAAGAAGCTAGAGCTTCTTATACTAGAGCATTGTCTAGTTATTTAAAACAGGGTAGGAATGTAATTTTGCATCCTGATGGAAAAATGGTGGATAGTTTTGGTTTTTCTAAGATTTTACAAGAGAATGTGGTGAATTTTTTTATCGGAGGGGCTTATGGTTTTGATGAGGATTTTTTAAGTCAAGGCAAAACTTTGAGTTTAAGTCCTTTAACTTTTGCACATAAAGTTGCAAAGATAATTTTATGCGAACAATTTTATAGAGGATTAAGCATTTTAAATCATCATCCCTATCATAAATAAGGAGTTATTCAAATGATAGAAAAGAATGAAAAAAGTAAATTAAAAAAGATATTAGAAAATAGACTTGAAGAGATTTTGGTTTGTATTGATGTAAATAATAGTAGCATTGATGAGTTGTGCAAAATGGGATTAAATGATACGACTGATATTGTTTCTGCAAATTTGCAAAACAACCTAAATTCTTTACTGATTCAAAAAAATGATAAAGAAGTTAAAGAGATTATAAAAGCATTAAAAAAAATCACAGATAATGTTTATGGAATTTGTGAAATGTGTGATGAAATGATTGATATTGAGCGATTAAAAATAAAACCTCATGCGAAATTTTGTATAAAATGTCGTGAAATTTATGAAAGAGAGAAAAGAAACAAGGAGAATAAATGAAGTTAAAATACTATGTTATTGTAATTGCTATTATAAGCTTACTTATAGGTTTGGGGGCATATAGTATTCTGCCAGAAGATTTTTCACTATCCCTTTCTACACAAGATGGAAAACAATTTGTTTTGCCTTTTGTTGTTTTGTTGGGTATTTTTGTTGGGATGCTTTTTGTTTTGGGGTTCTTGTTTTTTGTGATAGATTGGTTAATTGGAAGGATTAGTTTTTTTCATCAGCAAAAAGATTTACAAAAATTAACTACACAGATTTTAGAGCAGGCTTGTAAAAATAATTACACCCCAGCCGTCTATAAAAATAATTCTTTCTTGATGCTCTCAAGAATCTTAAGAAGATTTTCTTTGATTCCAAAGATTCCTAGTCAAAATAGTGGAATTAACAAGCTTGATCAAATGTTTGAGGTTTTTAACCAAGTAGAATTAGGTTATGAACAAGATTTGAAGAAATATCAACTTGCTACAGATAATATTTTTTATGTCCAGAATGTTGTAAATAGAGTTAAAAAAGATTATAAGTTTGGGTTTAGTGTTTTAGTGGATGGTGATTTTAGTCAAGAGACTAGAAGTAGAGTTTTTTTTAGTATTTTAGATAAGTGTAATTTTAAAGAAATTGTAAGAATTTTAGAAACTAGCCTTTTTTTAGATAAATCAATGGTTTTTGCTGCTGTAGAATCTTGCAAAAAACTTCAAACCATGTTAGATGATAAAAGTATGATACAAGCTACTAAAAAGGCAAATTTTGACTCTTTGGATTATGTTGAACTTGCTAAAGGATTAAAGGGGTTTTATGGTCCTGATGGATGGTTGAAATTTTTTGAGAATCTAACACTCCTAGATGATAAGGCAGAGTTAAGCTTTCTGTATGTTTTATGTGACTTGGAGATGGTTGCTCAAGTAGAGCAAAGGCTTTCAAATTTACAAAAAAGTGAATTTCCAAGAATACGTGCATATATTGATTTGCGCAAGCAGGGAAAAAATTATCCTTCTGAACTTTTCTTTGTTTGATATTTATTTTGTAAGAAATAAACCGCATAACAGATTGCTATAAAAATGATAGTGGAAATAATAGCAATTTGTTGTGTTGTATCAAAACAGCATCCAATGATAGAGGCGCTACATAAAAAAAGTGCAATAAGAGGAGTAAATGGCATAAAAGGTGTTTTATATGGTAGTTTCTGTAGCATTTCTTTTGTGCATGTTTTTCTAAAATTATATTGAGCAAGACTTACAGACATCCAAGTAAGAATTGAGGTAAAACCAGAAACGCCAATGAGGGTAGCAAAAACTATTTCAGGAGCAAATACTAGAGAGCTAAGCGCACTTAGTGATCCAATCATAGAAAAGATAACTGCATTGATAGGTATGCCCCTTTTATTGACTTTTCCAAAAAAAGCAGGAAGTTTTTTCTGATTTCCTAGACTCCAAAGCATTCTTGAAGATGCATATAATCCAGAATTGCTTACAGAAAAAATAGCAACAATAATCACAAAATTCATAATATCTCCAGCATAGGGGATACCAATTTTTTCTAAAACCGCTACAAATGGGCTTGTTGCCATTCTTGCATCATTATGTGGCAAAAGGGTGGCAATAATAAAAACAGTGCCTATAAAAAAGACAACCAATCGCCAAAGCGTTGCATTTATGGCTCTAGGCATTGCAATTTGAGGATTTTTTGTTTCTCCTACTGCTACTCCAATAACCTCTGTTCCAGAGAATGCAAAATTAACCGCTAAGATTGTCATTAAAATTGCAGATGCACCATTTGGAAACCAACCATCTTGATAATAATTTTCAAATGTTTTGCTAACGCCTAAGTCAAAAAGATTAAATAAAATAACTCCACCACCAAGAATAAGAAAAACAATTACTGCAGCCACTTTGATAAAAGAAAATAAGAACTCTCCTTCGGCAAAAATTTTTACTGTCCAAATATTTAGAGCAAAAATAATAATTCCAAAAATACTTGCCCAAATCCAAACATCTACACTAGGAAACCACTTTTGCATTAAAAGTCCAACGGCTGTGAATTCTCCACCAAGTGCCGCTACCCAAGTAAGCCAATAAAGCCAAGTAACTACATATCCTGTGCTAGGACTAATAAAGCGGTGTGCATAATCACCAAAGCTTGAAGTGTTTGGAAAATTAGAGCTAAGTTCCCCAAGGCTAAGCATAACAGTATAAACAATAATTGCCCCAATGCAATAGGATAATAGTGTGCCAAGAGCCCCAGCATTATGAAGATTTTCACCAGTAGCTACAAATAACCCTGTCCCTATAACGCCACCAAATGCAATCATCATAAGATGACGATCTTTCATAATTCTGTGAAACTCTTGTTGTGTGTCCATTGTATAAGTTACCTCATGCTTAGTAAAATAAAAAGTTTAGATTTTATCATAAAAATTATTTTTTCATCTCAATGATGTCAAGTTGCTTGTTGTAATCTTTTGTCTCAATATTTAAGAAATGCAAGATTGTATGAAAAATAGTATCATGAGTTAAATGTGTGTGCGTTTGTTTTTGAATCTTGTCATAAAATTGAGTTTTCAACTCCTTATTGAGCCAAATATAAGAGGGAATATGTTTTTGATCTTTTGGAGCAAGGTTGTATGGCAGACCACCATGCATAAATTGCCCATATTCCCCCAAGCTTTCCCCATGATCGCTCACATACCAAAGTCCAGAATCTAATGAGGATTCTTTAAGAAAAGAAATCACTTGACTGATAAAATAATCTGTATATCTTAGTGAATTATCATAAGCATTTTGCAAAGATTCTTGGGTGCAATTTTGCAAATTTTCATCCTTGCATACTGGATGGAAAAACTCAAAATCTTTTGGATAGCGTTCAAAATATTTTGCCCCATGGCTTCCATGCAAATTGATAATCAAAAAAGTATTATTTTTTGTATTACTAATAATAGTATTAATTTCTTGTAGCATATCAGTATCAAGATGTTGCTGATTGTAATAAGAGATATTTTTAATATTTCTGCACACTTTTCCCATGCATTCCCCACCATTATTGCTAATCCACCATACATCATAACCTGTATTTTGAGCAATATCAAGAAGGTTGTTGCGAAAGAGACTAAGATTTCTTGAGGTGTAGGTTTGGTGCGTAAGATCTGTAAGCATACAAGGGATGCTGATAGCTGTGATAACACCACATGAATAAAAATCTTTAAAATTCAAAATATCAAGATTTTTTGTAAAAGGATTGGTAGGTTTATGATAATTATTAAACTCAAAATTCTTTGCTCGTGCAGATTCTCCTATGATTAAGGCAAATATTTTAGGTTTATCATTTGGAGTAATTTTTGCATCAGCACCAACAAAAGTATAAGTTTTTGGTGTGTTGATAATATTTGAAAAATAACGTATTGTAGATCTTATAGGTGCAATAGGATTTAGCATATCGATAGTAGGTTTATAGGATTTGAAAATGAATGTGATATTTTTTCCCTGACATACCCATATTGCAATGAGAATCAGAAGATAAAAAAATAATAATAAAAATTTTGTTTTGATAAAAAGACTTTTGTTTTTTGTATCTATCAGAAATATCATAATTAAGGGGATAGTCAGTAGAAGCAAGATTTTAAAAATCATACTAAGATTTATAAAATCTTTTGCTTCATTTAAATTTGTTTTAAAAAGGCTTTCAATAATCATAGGATTTATGCTGATATGAAAATGATTCATATAATAAGAGCTTATGGTGGTTATTAGAGTAATGACTATTAGCATAAGACGAGCATTAAGAGAAAAGGTAATAAGTTCTAGTATTAAAGCATATAAAAAAGTAAGAAAAGCACCAATAATAAATAAGAGAAAATAGGATGGATGCGGGGTAACATTTGGATTGGTTGTAATGGTTTGCCAAAACAAATTGTGACAAACCATTACTAAATAAAGGCTTATTGTAAAAATAGTAAAATGATAATTTTTTAATAAAGCAAAAAGTTTCATGGTGTTTTTATTGTAATTTTTATTGAGATTCTAACACAACTTTTTTAGCTTATGATAAAATCAAAATTTAAAAAAATACACAAGGTTGTAAAATGATAAAAAAGGTGGTTTTGGCTTATTCTGGAGGATTGGATACAAGTGTTATTCTAAAATGGTTAGGTGATGTTTATAAATGCGAAGTTGTAACTTTTACTGCAGATATCGGACAAGGTGAAGAAGTAGAACCAGCTCGAAAAAAAGCTGAAAAATTGGGTATTAAACCAGAAAATATTTTTATTGAGGATTTGAGAGAAGAGTTTATAAAAGATTTTGTTTTTCCAATGTTTCGAGCAAATACAATTTATGAGGGTGAATATCTCTTAGGAACAAGTATTGCACGACCACTTATTGCAAAAAGACTTGTAGAGATTGCAGAGATGACTGGTGCAGATGCAATTGCACATGGTGCAACTGGCAAGGGTAATGATCAGGTGCGATTTGAGCTTGGAGCATATGCATTAAATCCAAATATTAAGGTAATTGCTCCTTGGAGAGAATGGGATTTAAATAGCAGGGAAAAATTATTAGCATATGCCCAAGAAGCAGGTATTGAGATAGAAAAAAAGAAAAATAAATCTCCTTATTCTATGGACGCAAACTTATTGCATATTTCTTATGAGGGTCAAATGCTTGAGGATCCAAATGTGGCTCCAGAGGAAGATATGTGGCGATGGACAATTTCTCCAAAAGATGCTCCAAATACTCCTGAGATTATTACTATTGAATTTAAAAAAGGTGATGGAATTGCAATCAATGGAGTATCTTTAAGTCCAGCAAATTTTTGGGAAAAATTAAATGAGTTGGGATGTAAGCATGGTATTGGAAGATTGGATCTTGTTGAAAATCGTTATGTGGGTATGAAATCTAGAGGGTGCTATGAAACTCCAGGAGGTAGCATCTATCTTAAGGCACATAGAGCCATAGAATCTTTATGCCTTGATAGAGAAGCTGCACACCTAAAAGATGAAATCATGCCAAAATACGCAAGTCTTATTTACAATGGTTATTGGTTTTCCCTAGAGAGAGAAGCATTGCAGGCTTTAATTGATAAGACACAAGAGAGGGTCGAGGGAATTGTAAGATTAGAGCTGTATAAGGGTAATATTACTATTTTAGGAAGAGAATCTAAAAATTCTTTATTTAATGCTGCTTATAGCACTTTTGAAGAAGATAGTGTTTATAATCAAAAAGACGCTGCAGGATTTATCAAACTTAATGCTCTGAGATTTATTATCGCAGGAAAAGCAAGAAGGTGAATTGTTGATTCCTTGTCGAATTATCTTGATAATTTGCAATAAGATTATTTTAATTTTTACAGGTTATCAAGAGTGTTTTTTATTTCTTGAAAATTAGAGTTTATTTTCCTCTCCCCAATGACACAAAGCATTCAAAATGGGAATGAGAGTTTTTCCTCTAGGAGAAAGTGAATATTCTACTTTTGGGGGAATTTGTGAATATTCTTTGCGTAAAATTAATTTATCAGTTTCTAATTCTTTTAGTGTATTAGTTAAGGTTTTAAATGATATGGGCGATAAAATCTTATGAAGTTTATTGTATCTTATAATTTCTTCCTTATATAGACAATAAAGAATGTTCATTTTATATTTTCCAGATATGAGAGACAAAGTATAGTTAAAACCACAATTTTTAAAATCACATTTTAAATTTTTCATATAACTTTCCTTTAGTATAGTATCTTACTTTATTTTCTGTATTGTATTTAAATAACCGTTTAGTTATTATAGTGTTTTTAAAAAAGAAGGATGAAATTATGAAAAATATTTTACTCATAAATGGTGCAAAATCTTTTGGAAATTCTCAAGGAAAGCTCAATCAGACATTGCATGAGTGTGCATATGAAACTCTAAAACAACTAGATTGTGAAATAAAACAAACATTTATTGACAAGGGATATGATATCCAAGAAGAAGTACAAAAGATTTTAAAAAGCGATGTGATAATTTATCAAATGCCAGGTTGGTGGATGGGAGAGCCTTGGATTGTGAAAAAATATATTGATGAAGTATTTACAGCAGGTTATGGTGTTTTTTATCAAAATGACGGTAGAAGTCATTTGCATCCTACAAAAAATTATGGAAAGGGAGGATTGTTGCAGAACAAAAAATATCTTTTTAGTCTTACATGGAATGCCCCTATTGAGGCTTTTATAAATAAAGATGATTTTTTTGAAGGAGTAGGGGTGGATGGGGTGTATTTACACTTACATAAAGCGCATCAATTTTTAGGAATGCAAGCTTTACCCACCTTTATTTGCAATGATGTGGTTAAGAATCCACAAATAGATAGGTATTTAAAAGAGTATAAAGCATTCTTATTGGCAAACTTTGGAGGTAATTAATGAAAAACTTAAACAAATCAATAGCTTCTATTTGGCACAAAAGGTGATGCAATAATTGCCAAAAAGCCCTAAAAAAACTTGCAGAAAATGAAGTTTAGTTAGAAATATTTGTTTCAGATGACATTTTATTGAGATTATAAATTTTTCTCAAATTCCAACAGCTCTCTTGGGGGGGGGGGATAGGGATTATAATCCACCAAAACGACGGTTTCTTTGTTTAAAGTTTGTAATAATACTTTCAAGTTCTTGTGTATTAAAATCAGGCCAAAAAGTTTGAGTAAAGTGTAATTCTGCATAGCTAATTTGCCAAAGTAGAAAATTTGAGATTCTCTGCTCTCCCCCAGTTCGTATAAGCAAATCTACATCAGGAATCCCAGCAGTATCTAGATTTTCTTGTATAATTTTTTCTAAAATTGTTTCAGCTGTATATTTATGAAATATTTTTTGAAAACATCTAAGTATTTCATCTCTGCTCCCGTAATTTAGTGCAAGAATTTGAGTAAGATTGGTATTGTTCTTAGTGCATTCCTCTAAATCCAAAATCATTTCTTTTAATGGATTGTTAAACAAGGATATATCCCCAATTGCTTTAAAGCGTATATTATTGTCAAGATAGGTTTTTTTTTCTGATTTAAGATATTTTAATAAAAGTTTCATTAGAAAATTAACTTCTGCTTTTGGACGCTTCCAATTTTCTGTAGAAAATGCATATAAGGTGAGATATTCAATAGTATTTTTAGCACACCATATGGTAATATCTCTAACTATTTTAGCACCAGCTTTATGTCCCTCGATTCTTGCTTTATTTTGAGCTTGTGCCCAGCGCCCATTCCCATCCATAATAATGGCAAGATGTGCAAGTTCATTCATCTTGCCTCCTTAACTATAAAAAATATATGTGATTGTAGCAAAATAATAAATTATTATTTGATGATTTATAAGCACTAAATACAATACAAAATTATTGTTTTTAGGAGTAAAAGATGAAAAAATTTTTCTTGTTTTTAATGGTAATTGGTTTTTGTTTCGCAGGAGAAATATCACATCACAATCACCATATTAAGCATTGTGATTTGAGTGTAAAGGAGCAATTGATGGATAATCCATCAAAAGAAGTAATGGATTTGATGCATCTGCCGATGATGTGTGAGAAATGGATAGAGAGTGGTAATGCAGAAATTGACTTTTTGGAAAATATGATTCCACATCATCAAGGTGCAATTCTTTCATCAAAGGTATTGTTAAAATATTCTCAGAATCCTAAGGTTATTGAATTTGCAACAGCGATTATACAAAGTCAAGAAAAAGAAATTACACATTTTAAACTTGTTTTGAAAGATTTAAAAAAGACAAAGACAAAAAATTATAAACAATTTGCAAAAAAGGCTAAACAAGATATGCACCTAATGGAAGAAGCGATGCAAAAAGTTAAAGAGAGTGGTGATGTGAATAAGGATTTTATTGCCTCCATGATTCCACATCATCAAGGTGCAATTATTGCTTCTAGGCAGATTTTAGAATGGAGTAAAAATCCAGAGATAATTCAAATTGCAAAAGCTATCATTCAAGATCAGGAGAAAGAAATACAGGCTTTTAAAGAATTTTTAGAAAATCCAAAAGAGTAATTTTTTAAGCTTTTATATTAAAATTACTTAAAAATTTTCTTTTTGATTCAAGGGGAATAGAGTGCAAATTACTATTTTTGGTGGCGGTGCCTGGGGTAGAGCATTGGCTTATGCATTAAGTTTTAAGAGTGAAGTATTTATCGTTTCTAGACAAAATCTTACAGATTTCCTTAAGACAATAAAGACGCAATATCCTATAAAACAAGTAGATTTTAAGGATTCGTTACAGAGTGATTTATTTGTGAATGCAATTACAACTTCAGCATTAAGAAAATGGTTTGAGAATCACCAGTTAAAAAAAGATATTAGAATGCTTTTTGCATGCAAGGGAATAGAATCTAATAGCGGAGCCTTTGTAAGTGACATTGCCTATGATTTTTTAAATCAAGAGAATTTATGTTTTTTGTCAGGGCCATCGTTTGCAAAAGAGGTGATGCAATCGCTCCCTTGTGCACTTGCTATACATGCTCAAAATCATTGTGTGGCAAAGATGTTTGCAGATTGTTTTCCAAATTTCATCAAGGCTTATATTAAGGATGATATTATAGGTGGTGAGGTTGCTGGTGCTTATAAAAATGTTATTGCCATTGCAAGTGGAATCTGTGATGGATTAGAGTTGGGAAATAATGCAAGAGCCTCCCTTCTCTCAAGAGGTTTGATTGAGATGAGTCGTTTTGGAGAATTTTTTGGTGCAAAGATGCAGACTTTTTTAGGGTTATCTGGAGCGGGTGATTTATTTTTGAGTGCAAGCTCAAATCTTTCTAGAAATTATAGAGTTGGTCTTGGACTTGCTCAGGGAAAAAAAATTGAGATAATCTTACAAGAATTAGGAGAGGTGGCAGAAGGGGTAAAAACAGCTGATGCAATTGTTAAGATTGCGAGAGAAAAAAATATCTATACCCCCATTGCAGATGAAGTGCATAAAATATTACACAATCAGAACTCTCCTCAGCAAAGCTTAGAAAAATTGATGTCTTAATGCAAAAATTTTTAGGGATTTTTTTATTTTTCTGTTGTTTTGTTATTTTGCTTTTTGATACTTCTAGTTTTTCTTATATTGCTGCAATAAAGAATTTATTCTTGCATTTTTTTAATGGAGCAAAACTTAGTGCAGAGGGAATGATTTTATATGAAATACGCTTACCTAGGGTTTTGCTAGCCTTGCTTGTTGGTGCAAGTTTATCTGGATGTGGCGCTATAATGCAAAATATTTTTAGAAATCCGTTAGTAGATCCTTTTTTGCTAGGAATTTCTTCAGGAGCTGCTTTTGGTTGTGCATTGTGCATAGGATTTTTTAGCGGTTATTGGGTTGGAGGTTTTGCATTTCTTGGTGCAATAATTTCAGCTTTTTTGATATTGTTTTTTGCACGGTTTTCTAAAAATTCTTCAATTTCTCTCATCTTGATTGGTGTAATTTTTTCTTCTTTTTTAAGTGCTTTTTCTGGTTTAATAAAATATTTTGTTGCTCCAGACAAGGCTCAAGCAATTGTTATATGGTTATTAGGAAGTCTCTCTTTGGCCACATGGAATGATGTATTTTTGGTATTTTTTGCAGGACTAATAGGTTTTATTCCCCTTTTTTTATTGCGTTTTAAAATCAATATTCTTGCTTTGAGTGATTTGGAGGCTTTAAGTTTAGGGGTAAATCCCAATATTTTGAAAATTTGTTGCATTGTTCTTATTAGTTTTATTTGTGGTATTGTGGTGAGTGTAAGTGGGACAATAGGTTGGATAGGTTTGATTGTTCCACATTTTGCTAGAGTATTTGTTGGATCTAATATGAGAACCCTGCTTCCTACAAGTATGTTGCTTGGAGCTATAGTTTTGTTGTTTATGGATTTTTTGGCAAAAAATATTAGTAGTAATGATTTGCCTGTTGGGGCTTTGAGTGCAATTGTTGGAGCCCCATTGTTTTTAACTTTTTTGTTTTTGAGAAAATACTAGATGAATAGTCTTAAGATTTGTAATCTAAGTGTTAAGAGATCTGGCAATGAAATATTAAAAGATATTAGTTTAGAGTTGTATCCATCTGAACTAACCGCGATGCTCGCCTTAAATGGAAGTGGAAAGAGCACATTGATGGAATCTGTTATAGGAGGATTGGATATTTTTAAGGGGGAAATATTTTTTAATACCATCAACATACAAACACTCTCTTCTTTAGAGCGTTCTAAAATCATTGCTTTTGTGCCTCAAAAATTTGAGTGTGCATTTGATTATAATGTTTTGGATTTTATTTCTTTTGGTGCAAATAATGAATTTAAATGGTATGAAAATCCAAATAAACAGGTGTTGCAACATGCCAGAGATATTTTAAAAGATTTGGGGATTTTGGATTTTGAGAAATATTCCTTACAAAGCCTTAGCGGAGGACAAAAACAGATGGTTTTGCTCGCTAGGGCTTTATTGCAAAAAAGCAAGGTATTACTTCTAGATGAACCTACGGCATGGCTTGATTTAAAGAATCAGAGGATTTTTTTTGATATTTTGATAAAAAAAATTAAAGAATACAAACTTTGTGCGCTTATAAATATCCATGATCCAAATATAGTGTGTAAATACGCAGATAGAGTCTATATGATCAAGGATGGAAAAAATCTCTATAGCGGAGATGTGCAAACTGTTATGACACAAGAAAAATTAAGCACACTTTATGATATTCCTATAAAAGTTGAAAAACTAAATTCTCAAATTTTCATTTTTAGTTAGTTTTGGAATTATTTTTGCTTTGTTCTAATAAAATTTAGATTCTAAGGATAGAGCATGATGCGTTCTTTATACTCTGCGACTACTGGTATGTTGGGTCAGCAGTTACAAATAGATACCACTTCAAACAATATTGCCAATGTGAATACTGCTGGTTATAAAAAACAGCGGGCAGAATTTAATGATTTATTCTATCAAAGTATGCAATACGCAGGTACAGCGACTAGTGAAAATACGATTTCTCCAACTGGTATTGAGGTAGGATTGGGTGTAAGAGCTGGTGCTATTACTAAAATGTTTTCTCAAGGAAGTCCAAAGGAAACAGAAAACAATCTTGATGTTGCTATAACTGGAAAAGGTTTTTTTCAGATTCAATTGCCTGATGGGACGATTGCATATACTAGAAGTGGAAATTTTAAATTAGATGATAATGGAAATGTGGTTACCTCAGAAGGTTATTTGTTGTTGCCTCAAATTACAGTGCCTCAAGATGCAACACAAATCAATATCGGTAATGATGGAACAGTAAGTGTAGTGCAAGGAAATCAAGGTGCTAGCAATGTATTGGGGCAGATTGAATTAGCAAACTTTATCAATCCTGCTGGATTGCATAGTTTAGGAGATAATCTTTATATCAATACAAATGCTTCAGGAGAGGCTATAGTAGGTATTGCAGGAACAAATGGAATGGGTTCTCTCAGACAAGGGTTTTTAGAACTCAGTAATGTAAGATTAGTAGAAGAAATGACAGATCTTATTACAGGGCAGAGAGCATATGAGGCAAACTCTAAATCCATTCAAACTGCAGATGCAATGTTGCAAACAGTGAATGGATTAAAACGCTAATTAGGATTTAAATAAGGATTCTAATGCATCAAGCCCAAGTTTTGATACATTAGAATTTTCTTGAGATTCTATAGAATCTATTTCTTCAATTTCAATTTCATAACCAGTTAACATCGAGGCAAGGCGAATATTAACCCCATTTCTTCCAATCGCTTTGCTTTTTTGATCAGACATAATTTTTACAATGGCTTTTGAAGTTTCTTTTTTAATTTGAACACTAATAATATTTGCCGGAGCTAGGGCTCTTGTAAGGAATATTTCAGGCACTTCAGAATATTCAATACAATCAATATTTTCACCACAGAGTTGTTTGCCTACAGCATTGATTCTTACACCCTTTACGCCGACAGTAGAGCCAATGGGATCAACTTTTGGATTTGAAGAAAATACTGCAATCTTTGCCCTATCTCCTGGTATTCTAGCTGTTTTAAAAATACTAACCTCACCATCTTTAATTTCAGGAACTTCGAGTTTTAAAAGCTCTTCAAGCATTTTTGGAGTTGTTCTGGAAAGCTCTATATGAATACCATTTCTATCCATTTTTACATTTTTTAAAATAGCTTTTACGCTATCTCCTATTTTAAATTTTTCACCTTTTATACGACTTTTGATTGGTAAAAAGGCTCTGATATCATTGATTTCAATAAAAGTAGTCTCTTGAGAATCTACTTCTAAAACAACCCCACTTACCAATTTTCCAACTTTTTCTTTAAAGCCTTTAAAAAGCTGATCTTCAATGGTGCGTTGTAGATGGAATTCTAAATCTTGAAAAATTCTATTGACGGCACTGCGACTCATATTTTCTAAGGTGAGCTCAGATTTTATTAAATCACCTACACTAAGTGTGGAATCTATTTTTTTTGCCTCACTAAGGCTGATGAAATTGCATAATCCTTGCTTTAGGGCAATATCATCATCATTGCAAATCTGTAAATTATGGATAAGTTTTAAGGATCTATCTTTAAGATTCTCTTCTACACTATAATCAATATCCTCACCAATCTCTTGTTTTGCAGTTTTGATGATAAGATTTTTTACGATGTCTAATACAACATCATTGGGAATCCCTTTTTCATAAGAAAGAATTTCGATAATGTCTAGTATCTTTTCCATAGCTATAGAGTTACCTTTTTTATTTAGTTTTTAACACCTGTATTTATGCTTGCTTTTGAAAAATCTGATTTTTTCATTTCATCGAAGTTAAATTTAGGAGTGTGCTAATTATACCAAAAACATTAAACATTGCTAATTTTTAATGTTTAAAGATATAATTGCGTTTTTAGTTTAATAAATTTATTTTATTGGAGTGGAATTATGGAATTAAAGCTTGCATTGACAAATAAAGACTCTCAGCCTCAAAATATTAGTTTAGATGAAATGATGGAACAAGCTGTTGGTGAGAAGTTTTTTTATCTTGATAGAGAAAATAAGGAAAAGGATTTGCAAAAGGTTATGAAAGCTTTTTTAGATAAGAAGCGTTCGGCAAAACTTAATAAGATTTCTTTTGGACTTGATGAAAAAGAATTTATTTTTGAATTGCATATCATTTAAGCTTTAGAATAATGAAACTTTATATTGAAACATTAGGTTGTGCGATGAATACTCGCGATAGCGAGCATATGATATCTGAATTGCAAAAAAAAGAGGGGTATGAGCTTACAGATTCTCCAAAAGAAGCTGATTTGATTTTAATCAATACTTGCAGCGTGAGAGAGAAGCCAGAAAGAAAACTTTTTTCTGAAATTGGTCAATTTGCAAAATTGAAAAAACCCAATGCTAAGATTGGAATTTGTGGTTGCACCGCTAGTCATATGGGAGAGCAGATTATCAAGAAAGCACCCCAAGTAGATTTTGTATTAGGGGCAAGAAATGTTTCAAAAATCACAGAGGTGATACATAAGCCTAAGGCAGTGGAAGTTTCTATTGATTATGATGATAGTGCTTATGTGTATGATATTGCCAGAAATACAGGGGTAAAAGCACTGCTAAATATTTCAATTGGTTGTGATAAAAAGTGTGCTTATTGTATTGTCCCTCACACAAGAGGTAAGGAGATATCTATTCCTTTAGAATTGCTTTTAAATGAAGCAAGAAAATTGGTTGATAATGGTGTCAAAGAGATTATGCTATTAGGACAAAATGTAAATAACTATGGCGTGCGTTTTACCTCTCCTCATCCAGAAATAAATTTTACACAACTTTTAAATCAAATGGCAAAGATTGATGGTTTAGAGCGTATTCGTTTTACCTCTCCTCATCCTTTGCATATGAATGATGAGTTTTTAGAAGAATTTGCCAGTAATCCAAAGGTGTGTAAGTCAATTCATATTCCATTACAGAGTGGATCTAGCAAAGTCTTAAAGGCAATGCGTAGGGGCTATACGAAAGAATGGTATTTAAATCGTATTGAAAAATTAAAAAGTCTTGTTCCAAATGTTGGGATTAGCACAGATATCATCGTGGGATTCCCAACAGAAGAAGATTCTGATTTTCAAGATACTTTAGATGTATTAGAGCAAGTGCGTTTTGATACACTTTATAGTTTTGTATATTCTCCCCGTCCTCATACAGAATCTGCAACTTGGAGTAAAGATTTAGAGGTTCCTCAAAATGTTGCCTCACAAAGATTAGCTATTTTACAAAATCGCCATAAAGAAATTTTAAAAGAAGATTCTCAAAAAGAGCTTGGAAAGGAGCATATTGTTTTGATAGAAAATCATAAGCAAAGCCAAAATGAAGTGTTTTCAGAAGGCAGAAGTGATAATGGTAGATTGGTAAGAATAGAAAATGAGTTTTTATCATTAGGGAGTATGGTAAGAGTTAAGATTATTGCTACAAATGGTGGCAGTTTGATTGGTCAAAGTGTTTGATGAAATTTTCTCTTAAGCGTCAGATTGTCTTATTTTTTTTACCGCGTTTAATGTGGTTTTTTATGTGGCTTATTTATTGGAGTTGTAAAAAAAGATTTTATATTTCAGAGGAATTGCAACATACAAATTGTATTGCTACCTTTTGGCACGGCGAGTTTTTGATGTTGCCATTTGCGTATCTAAAATTGCGTAAAAAGCCAAAAATTTTTATTATTGCAAGTAAGCATTTTCATGGCGAGTTGATTTCTAGAATTTGTGCTTGCTTTGAGTTTAGGGCTGTTAGAGGTTCTACAAATTACAATGGAGTAGATAGAGGGGGAATGAGGGTTTTACTAGATTCTTTTAAAAATTTAAAAGAAGGATGGGATATGGGGATTACTCCTGATGGACCAAGAGGTCCTTATCATAGCATTGCAGATGGGGTTGTTGCTATGGGTCAGAAAACCCAGATTCCATTAAGTTTTTTTCGCGTTCATAATCATAGTTTTTGGGAGCTTAAAACTTGGGATAAGTTTCAAATTCCAAAACCTTTTAGCAGAATAGACTTTTTTTTATCAGAACCTTTTTTATTAGATAAGACTTTGAGTATTGATGAGGCAAAAAGAGAAATCTATGAAAAAATGCAAGCTTTATGATAGAATCTACACTAAAAACACTTATAACACTGCTAGGATTTAAATGTTTGGGCTAAGTAAGATTATCAGACCCTTTTTTTCAAATGTCTTTATGGCTATTAACATTGATAGCAATATTTGCTATATCAAGGTTTTGCGACTAAAGGAAAGCAAGGTTGTAGAGGAGTTTGATAGAGAATTTAGAATTCTTGATGATGAATTACCCATTGAGATGATTAAGTTTATTAAAAATTATAAAAGGCGTTTCCCCTTTTCTTATATTGGCGTTATTTCAAAGACATATAATCAAGGTATTTTTAACACAAAAAAAATTGATGAATTACATAAAATAGGTATTGAACCAACAGAATGTAGAATTTTGAAATTTAAGGATTGGTGTGCATATATCAAAAAAACTGAAATATTAGAGATGCAAAAGTATTTTTCTCGTTTTGGTGGTGTAGATTATGTTTTTTCCCCATTTGTCTTGATGTTTTTTTCTATACAAAATAAAATAGATGATAAATTGCGATTATATGTTCTGTGTGAAAAAAGCAATATTGCGCTTTTTGTAGCCAATAAAAATAATGCGTATTTTGGTGGATATTTTATGATAGAAGGGGAGATAGAACAAGTAAGTAGAAGTAGCACACTAGGCACTTTAGAGAATCAAAACACCCAAGACAAAGATCAATATTCTTTAGAGGAATTTGAAAATTTAGATTTGGGCTTTATACAAGAGGAAGAAGAGGAAGATCAGGAGATAGAGCAGATTAAAAATGTAAGCCAAACGGTTGATGATATTGCAAAAGCTTCTGTTATTGCAAATGTCATTCAAAGTTCTTTAAATGAATTTTATGCTAATGAATTTTATGATGAAGGATTTGTCGAAGAGGTAGTGTGTTTAGATAGCTTTGATATGACCTCTGAAATGGTTGCTTGTATCCAAGATATTACAATGCTTGAAGTTTCAAGACAACAATTTTTCTTACAAGAAGAATTACTGTCTTTAACTCAAAGAGAATTTAGAGGCAGATAATGAAATATAGTTTTACTGCCGTCCAGCCTAAACGCATTTTTAGCAAGATTGTAAAAATATGGTGGTTTTATATTTTCTTGAGTGTATTTTTGATAGGAGCTTTCTCTATTAACTTAAAGATTCAAACAGAGCAATCCACAAAAAATAGCAAAGATATGGTTCAAAAACAAGATTTTTACTATCAGCAAATACAAAAGGTGCAATCCAATCAAAAGCGTTTGGAATATGAACTGCTTGTAATCAAAGATGATATTACGGATAATATGCTTGTTAAAGATGCGATTGATAATCTCTTAAACCTTATTCCTGATCAAATTACTATAAGCCTTATAGAAATCAAGGATCAATCCCTCGTGATTAAAGGAAATACACCATCTAAAGAAGTATTTAGGTATTTATTGCAAGATCCACTAAAGGCTATTTTTGGTGAAAGCAAAGTTAGCTTTTTTATGCTTTCTAATGGGGGCTATGAATTTGTATCAGAATCTCATACAGAGCAGTCTTTTATAAGAAATATTCAAGAGGTTGAATAATATGGATGATAAAGTAAAATTTAAGAGAAAGTGGTATGAGGATTTAGATCCTGAGCTTGTTATCAAAAACCTTTTATTTTTTTCTTTTTATTGTCTGCTTTTAATACTCTTTTTTAATTACTTAATCATTCCTTATATAAGAGATTATAAGATAGCAATTATCGAGGAGAATAAGCAAAAGGTTGTTTATAATGCGGTTTTAAAAAACTTTAATTTGGCACAAGGTGGTTTTTCGCTATTAAAACAAAAAAATGATAAGTTTTTAAAAACATTAGAAGTTGATGTAACAAGTCAAAAAATTCAAGATTTTTTATTAAACTTTTTTGATGAAGTTGCTATCATCAATCAAAAAAGCAAAGAAAATGTAGAGAGAAATTTTATCGAGATTGATTTTGAAGTTCAGGCTAAGTCAAAAGACCTACACGCAATTCAGGCATTTTTCAACGCCTTAAAAGATTCCCCAATGAATTTAAGAGTAAATATCCCTTTTGTTATTCAGAAGCAAACAGAGGGGTTTTTTGTGTCCTTTCATCTAAAAAACAAGAAGAATACTTATAGATTGTTACAATAATTAACGTTTTGTAAATTTTTTCTTTACTTTTTTGTTTTTAAGTTTTTTTTAATAAAAAAAGAGTGAAAATCCTACTACCAAAATAAAGTATGAACTCATTAAACAGAAAGGAGAAATTATGAAAAAAATAATGTTAATGTTAAGTGCTGGTATTTTGAGTCTGAATGCTGGAAATTTGAAAGATTTTGTTGAGAACGCTACAATAGATGGTTATGCGAGAGGCAAATATATCTTTACAGAAGGTGAAGATGGTTTTGGTAAGGGATACCAACTCTTTTTTAGGCCAAATATTACTTCAGGAGAAGTAGCTGGTTTTAGTTTTACAAGTGGTATCTTTTTTGCAAGGGGTTCTGCTGCTCCAGATGGTAATGCTTCTGATGATGCTATAGGTGGAAGTAGAGCTTTTAAGGGGACTAGTGCGCTTGATTTTTTTAATATCAGCAATTTATATATGACAAAGAAATTTGAAGATGCAAAAACTATGGTAAGAGTAGGTGCTATGCAAATTATTACTCCATTAAACAACACTTCTGGATGGGGGGATAGAGGTATTGGGATTATGGCTACGAATAAAAGTGTGGCAGGTATGGAATTTTATGCTTCTGCTTATGATTCTTGGGCAACAGATAATATTATGCTACAAACTGGTGCTGGAAATGGTGGCTCTAGTATTGGTAATGAGCTTGTAATCCTTGGAGCAAAAGGTAACTTTGAAGCTGTGGGATTGAAAGATTTGAGTGCTACGCTTTATTATGCTTACGGAGATAAGCTCTTTGATATGATGCTTTTTGCAGATGCTGGATATTCTCTTGCTATTGGAGATGGAAAATTGAAGTTTTTAGGTCAGGTAGCAAGCACAATTATGAATGATAATCCAAATTTTAGATCAGGTGATGATGCAAAGCTTAAGGATTATTTTACAAAGGGTATTCCTGCTCTTGGCACAGGAGTGGATTATGCAAAAACAAGAGGATTGTATAATTTACAAGTAGCATACGAAATTGCAGATTATAGTGGGAATATTGGATATGCTGGAAGTTTTGGTGAGGGTTATGGTGCTATGCTAGATGGCAAAGGTGCTTTTAGTGTTGGAGGACAATTATGGAATTCTGTAGTGGCTGGAGGTCAAGCAGGATTTGGTTGGACTGGCACAGGAGGTATAAAAAATACTGATATTATGATAGCCTATACTACACATACCTATAAGCTCAATCAATGGAAATTTGGATTAGATTTGGTATATGTAGGAGGGAATAATAGAATGCCTTATATGAGTAGAGGTAGTGCAAAGATAGATTCTGCTGATAATAGAGGATATGCTGTTGTTGGTAAAACTGGTACAAAGGAAAATCCATTGAGCAATAGAACAAAAGATGCCACAATGTTTGAGGTATCTCCTCAGGTTACTTATCAATTTACAAAAGAGTTTAGTGTAAATTTGACATACTCACAGCTCTTTGGGGATATGAAACTCAATAGAACTGTAGTAACATTGCTCTATAATTTCTAAAATTGAATAATTTTAATTTTACCTTTAATGCTACTGCGTGCAACACTTGTGGAGGGAAGTGTTGCACTGGTGAGAGTGGTTATATATTTTGCTCTATTACTGAGATGGAGCAAATTAGTGCTTTTTTAAAACTCCCATTTAATGAATTTACACAAAAATATGTTAAAAAGGTCGGATACAAATTTTCCTTAATCGAAAAACCTTATAATAATGAATATGCTTGTATATTTTTTGATAAAGAGACAAAAAAATGTAGCATTTATGATGTTAGGCCCAAACAATGTAGAACATTTCCATTCTGGGATGGTTTTAGGGATACTACAAGCGAAGATTATGAATTATTATTAAAAATGTGTCCAGGGATAGAGCTTGATAAGAAAGATATGTAGTTTTAGTTTATTGTTTTTATATGCATTTGCAACACAGCAAGAGGATTTGCAGTTTGCTATCGGGGGAGATTTTCTAGCACAAGGCAAATATAGTGATGCAAAGCAGATTTATCAGAAACTTTATAATGAAACTAAATCTAGTGCAGTTGCAAGACAAATTGCTATTGCTAGTGCTTCTGGCGGTGATCTAAGCACAGCTTTTCAATATGCTCTTATTTATCGTAATGATACAAAGGATTTCAAAGATTTATTGACAAGTAAAATTGTCGCAGATAGCTATATAAAATCTGGCGAAATACAAAAAGCTATTGTTTTATTGGAAAATATCAAACAACAAGAAGATACTCCCCTAGTAGATAATATCTTAGGAACTTTGTATTTGAATCAAAAGCAGTTTGATAAAGCTTTAGCACTTTTGCAAAAGTATTATGATTTTTCAAAAGATGAAGAAGCCCTAAAAAAGATTCTTGCAATCTATCTTTCAAAAAATCAAAACGAATCTGTTGTGGATACATTGCAAAAGGCTTTAAAAGAAAATTGGTGTAGTGAAGATTTATGCTTAAAATCCATAGAAATTTTTAATCAATTTGGAGCAAATGAGAAAGCGTTCGATATTTTTAAGAATCACTATCAAGAAAAGCCAACAATGGAAAATGCAAAGTATTATTTACAGGTCTTGATAAATCAAAAAAAATTTTTACAAGCAGAAGAGATTGCTAAAAGTTTTCCATTTGACAAACAATTATTACTTGATTTGTATATTGCACAAAATAAATTTAAAGAAGCTTCCTATCAGGCAAGAAGGATTTATGATGAAAATCATGAAGCAAAGTTTTTGGCTTGGAGTGCAATTTATGCTTATCAATCTAAAAGTAGCTTTCAAAAAGAGGAATTAGATAAAATCATTGCTGATTTGAGCAAGGCTATTGATGATAGAGATATGCAGCGTCAAGTAAATAAAGAGAATCCAAACAATGAAGATGCTTTTTTTTATAATTTTTTGGGTTATACACTTGTTGAACATGGATTTAATATTCAAAAAGGTATCGCTTTAATAAAAAATGCCTTAAAAATTGCCCCAAACTCTATTGCTTATATTGATTCTTTAGCTTGGGGATATTATAAGATGGGAGATTGTATCCAAGCTCAAAATATTTTTTCTTCAATTCCAAAGGATAAAATAAGACAAGATGAAGAATTAAAAAGGCATTTTGATTTAATAGGGAAATGTCATCAATAATCATAATTTAAGTATTTTTTAATATTTTTTTTGATAAAAGAGAGATTTTATTTTTCTTAGGAGATGATAATGTCTTTGTTAATCAATGAAGAATGTATTGCTTGCGATGCTTGTAGAGAAGAATGTCCAAATGGCGCGATTGAAGGAAGTGATCCAATTTATATGATTGATCCTGATCTTTGCACAGAATGTGTAGGTTATTATGATGAACCAAGCTGTGTTGCAGTTTGTCCTGTTGATGCAATTATCCCAGATCCAGATAATGTGGAAAGTATTGAGGAGTTAAAGTATAAGTTTGAACAGATAAACCAAGGTGAGTGATGGCCAAAATAACAACAGTTATTGACATTGGTTCAAACTCTGTTCGTATGGCTATTTTTAAAAAAACTAGCCGTTTTGGCTTTTCTTTGCTTTATGAACTTAAATCTAGAGTGCGTATTTCAGAGGGGTGCTATGAGCTTGGAGGTTTTTTACAAGAAAGACCTATGCAACGAGCTATTAGTGCTCTAAGAGAATTTAAAAAAATTTCACAAGCATATAAAAGCAGAAAAATCTTTTGCATTGCTACGAGTGCTTTGAGAGATGCGCCAAATTCCAAGGATTTTATCAAAAGAGTAGATAAAGAATGTGGAGTAAAAATCAAAATTATTGATGGTAAAAAAGAGGCGTTTTTTGGTGCAGTTGCTTGCGCGAATTTGTCTCATAGTCGTGATGGTATTATGGTGGATATTGGAGGGGGAAGCACAGAATGCGCATTGATTGAAAATGGAAGAATTAAGGATATGGTATCTTTGAATCTAGGAACCATTAGATTAAAAGAGCTTTTTTTTGACAAAAAGCTAGATTTAAAGGAAGCAAAAAATTTCATACAAGATGCCTTTAATGCTTTGCCAGATTCTTTTGTGCATTCTAATATTTTTGGCGTAGGTGGAACTATTAGGGCACTTGCAAAGCTTATAATGAAGCAAACTAATTACCCCTTTGACTTGATACATGGTTTTGAAATTGATGTTAAAAAACATATAGACTTAATGGCAAAAATAATAAAATCAAAAGAAGAAAAACTTGAAGAGATGGGTATTGCTGAAGAGAGAATGGATAATATTCAAGGTGGTTTTTTGATTTTATCGATGTTAATTGAGCGCTTCAAGACAAAAAACATCACAACTTGCGGAGTTGGTATTAGAGAAGGGGCTTTTTTAGTGGATTTGTTACGCTCGCATCATTATGTAATACCAAATGGTATCAATCCCTCTTTGCAATATTTGCATGATACTTTTAGTTTTCACCAAGAAAATAAAAATTTAAAAAAAATCACACTTAGACTTTTTGATTTATTAAGTTCTGATTTTAAATTAAAAGATAGTGATAAGAGATTGCTTCTTATGGCCGGATTGATGGTTCATATTGGTTCTTGTATAGACTTTTATCATGAAAATAAGCATAGTGCTTATCTTGTTAAATATGCTTTAAGTTATGGTTTTTCTCATTATGAGAGAATTTTTATTTCTCTTTTGATTGCATTTTCTGAGAAAAAAAATCCCAAGGATTCTGATTTGCAAGATTATAAGATGTATTCTTTTGATATTTATACTTTACAAATTTTGAGCTACATATTAAGCATTGCTAAAATTTTGGGAAGTTTTTATGATAACTCTATAGATTTTTCGTATCAACAAAAACGACTAGTGATTTCAGGTATTTCTGATAACTTTATTATTTTAGAAAAGATTTCAAGGTTAGCAAGACCTAAGGATCTTTCTATTGTTTTTGGGGAATAATGAAGATTGCAATTATTAGGCTTTCTGCGTTAGGTGATATAATTGTTAGTGCAAGTCTAGTGTCTTGTTTGACTGAGTTGTTTGCTGATATAGAGATTGATTGGTTTGTTGATGAGCGTTTTGCTACAATATTAAAACCTCAAGATAGAGTCACGCTAAGAATTTTACCTCTTAAACGCCATTTAAAAAATTTTAATATAAAAGCAATATTAAAAGAGTATCAGGAATTGAGATGTTTGTCTTATGATGCTGTCATTGATATGCAAGGATTGATAAAATCAGCCATTATTGGTAGGATTTTAAAAAGTAGATATTATGTAGGTTTTGATAGAAATTCCATAAAAGAACCATTTGCAAGTTTTTTTTACACACATAAAGTGGAAATACCCTATCAAGATTCAATTGTTAGACGCAATGCAAAGGTTTTGTTTGAAGCCTTAAAACCTTCGATGAGTTTTGATGATTTTTTATCTTTCGCCTTAAAAAAAAGAAAGCAAATTTTTACTTATAATACACAAGATAAACATAAGATTCTTCAATATTTATCTCCTGATAAAAAAAATATTTTATTTATTTTAGAAGCTTCAATGCCTAGCAAAACTTATAGTTCCAAAAATTTTATACAGTTGGGGAGAGGGCTTAGTAATGGAGATATTAGTATCTTATTGCTTGTTCATAGAGACTTTTCCAAAGCTCAAGAAATTTTTGATGGATTGAAGGATTGCATTGAAATTAAGATAATTTCACAATTAGATTTGCAAACCATTAAAGCTTTGATAGATTCTGTAGATTTGGTAGTTGGTGGAGATACGGGGATTACACATCTTGCTTGGGCAATGCAGAAACCATCAATTACACTTTATGGAAATACGCCACTAGAGCGTTTTAAGCTTTTGGGAGATAAAAATATCGCCTTAAGTGGAAATCCTAAAGCCACTTATGATAAAAATGATTTTTCTATCAATAAAATTTCTCCACAACAAATTTGCAAATACATAGAGGATATATTATGAAACTACTTCATTTATTTTTAGAGGGATTTATTGTCATGATTGGAATCTTTTTGGCAAAGATACCACATGGTCTTTTTTTTAGGATTATAAAAGCTGTTGCATTTTTGTTAAGAAGATTTGATAAAAGAAGATATTTTAATGCCAAGGCAAATTTAGATTTTGTGTTTAGAGATTCTTATACTACAGAGCAAAAAAATAAAATTATTGAGCGGTGTTATCAAAATTTTGTTTTTGTAATTCTTGAAAGCATTAGAGTGCCTTATTTAAACAAGAAAAAATATCTGAGTCGATTTGAGTTTCATGACAAAGAAAATTTATTTGATCTATTGAGAGAAGACAAAAGTGTAGTTTTAGTGTCTGCTCATTATGGTTATTGGGAATCTTTAGGAACGGCAATACCATTGCAAATGCAACAAGAATTAGAGAATTATAAAAACTATAAAATGTTTTCTTTGGGAAGATTAACAAACTTTGATTTTATCAATAAGATGATTATAAAGCGCAGAGAAACTTTTGGAGTAAGGCTAATTGATAAGAAGGGGGCTTTTAAGCAATTGCTTAAAATTTATTCAACAGATATTGTTGGAACTGGTATTTTGGTGGATCAAAATATATCATTAAGTGAGGGTGTGGAGATTAGCTTTTTTAATAAAAAGGCTACACAAACTTCTATTACAGCAATCTTGTCAAGAAGATTTGATGCTTACTTGGTGCCAATTCTTATAGATTTTAATGAAGATTATTCAAAATATACTTTGTGTATTTATCCAGCTATCAAAACCCCACATACTTCAGATATGCAACAAGACATATTGGAGACTACGCAATTGCAAGCTAAAATCATTGAAGATAAAATTAGAGAAAATCCATCAAGTTGGTTTTGGTTTCATAAGAGATGGAAAACATTTTATCCAGAGCTTTATCAACGCTAAAATTAGCTCTTATTTTACAAATCACCACATTTTTCATTTTTTTCTCATCTCTTAAGCAAACTTTAAGTATAAAATTTGTATTATTCTGTTTCCTAAATTGAAACGGGCGTTTAAAGAC
>NZ_NXLX01000008.1 GCF_003364335.1 Helicobacter anseris | reverse complement strand
ACCCACCTCACAGCAACAACAAACCCATCAAATCCAAGTAGAGCTCTTCCATCTCAAAAAATCCATCATAGAAAATTGTCTCTTTGGAGTAGATATCAACCCAAACTCTTGTGAAATTACAAAGCTTAGACTTTGGATAGAGCTTCTTAAATACAGCTATTATCTCTTTGATGATCAAGGAGAAAATACCAATGCTCTAGAAACTCTCCCAAACATTGATATCAATATCAAGTGTGGAAACTCATTGATTTCATATTTTGATCTCAAGCAAAGCCTCACACACTATCCTAATATCAAATCTAGAATCCAAAACTATAAGCAAATGGTAAGTGATTATAAAAAAGGGCTTTTTGATGATAAGACAAAGCTAAGCACGCAAATCCAAGAATTATTTTCAGCTTTTAAAAGCTTTTGTTTTAAAGATAAGTTTGCAAAAGAAATCAAAGCTTTTCAAAACAAATGCGATACTTATAGAAAACTTTATGGTAACTACCTAGCCAAAGATGACAAAGAACTCTCTCTTTTTATCACACAAAACCCATTTCCAAAATATGACCTCACTTTTGAAGGAGATGAAAAAATCCTACAAGAAGCAAATCAAAGCTTTTTGGAGATAAGAAAAACTTATGATTCACTCTATAATCTCTCTAGTAATAATCCTTTTGAATGGAGATTTGCATTTCCTGAAGTGCTAGATAGTGAAGGCAATTTTTTAGGGTTTGATTGTGTGATAGGCAATCCGCCTTATATCCGAATCCAAGGGCTTGATAGAGCAACCTCAAAACAATATCAAAAGACTTTTTCAACAGCAAGTCAAAATTATGATATTTATGTGCTTTTTGTAGAACAATGTGTTAAGCTTCTTGCTCCAAAAGCCAAAATCGCTTTTATTATGCCTCACAAATGGCTAAATTCTCTCTTTGGTGTAGGGTTAAGAGAGCTTGCAAAAGACAAGATTAGCAAAATCATCTCTTTTGGACATTATCAAATCTTTGATGCTTCTACATATACAGCCTTGCAATGGTTTGAAAAAGAGAGTAGGGAAGTAAAATTTATCCAAGCTCCCCAAGAGATAGAATCAAGCCAAGAAATGAGTGAGTTTCTAACCCAACTCACCCCAAGTGATTTTTTTATCTTCCCCACAAATTCCCTTTCCTCCTCTCCGTGGTATTTTGGAGGAGATCTCTCACAAAATCTTTTTTCAAAAGTTACTTCACACACCCCACTCAAAGAGATTTTTTCAAAGATGTTTCAAGGCATCGCTACAAGTAAAGACAGCGTCTATTTTCTCTATGATTGCCAAGAGGGAGAGACTACAACAAAGGGATATTCTCAAGAGCTAGAGTGCAATGTGGAAATTGAAAATGATTTGCTTAAGCCTTTGCTTATGGGAGATAGCTTCCATCGCTATGATACCCCAAGCACTGAACTTAGAGTGCTATTCCCCTACTATCAAGGAGAAGATTCTAAAGGCAATGCAAAAATGTATCTCTACGATGAATCCACACTCAAAGAAAGATTCCCCAAAGGCTATACTTATCTCAAAAAATGCGAAAAGGTACTAAGGGCGAGAGAGAATGGACGACTCCAAGATGATGATATGTGGTGGAGATATATCTATCCAAAAAATCAGCTTTTATTTGACAAAGAAAAACTCCTTATACCTTATGCGTGTAGAAAATCTCAATTTATTCTTGACACACAAGGTAGGTTTTATATCAATACGAAAATACATGGATTAATCAGAAATGAGAGTTTTGAGAATCTAGATTATAGATTTTTACTTGCAGTGCTTAATTCAGAGTTGAATTGGTGGTATATGACACAAGTTGCCTCTGTAATGCGTGGAGGATATTACACCTACACTCCTGCCTATATGCAAGATTTCAGCATCCCCAACCTCTCACCCAAAGAGCAAAAGCCCTTTATAAAATTAGTAGATCAGATTCTAAAAGCAAAAGAACAAAACCCCAAAGCCAATACTCAAGACCTAGAAAAAGAAATTGATTCTCTAGTCTATACCCTCTACAACCTCACAGAGGACGAAATCAAAATCATTGAAAATAGGGGGTGGTTATGAAAATCAAATATAAAACACTTATTTTTACCTCAAAAAAATACGATTTAAGAATTAAAAACTCATTCAAAAAAATTATCAGAACAAAGATAAGAAAAAAAAATTGTTCTCATAAAATAAACAAACCTAAATCACCAATGGCAAGAAAACAAAAATACGAAATTCTCTTAGAAAAAAGTATAATTTTTCCACAATCATTGAAAAAAATTAGCACTTTTATATTAGAACTAGAGGAAAAAATTGGGCTTGGGCATATTATGATAAGATTAAATAAATTAACACAAATTGATAATTTATCTATCTTAATTTTGACTGCATTAATTTATAAAGCTTTTGGTAATAATAAACTTAAAAGAAACAAGAAACGAATACCAAGGGAAAAAAATATTAATTCACGACTAGAAGCAATTGGTTTTTGGGAAGCACTTTGTTTCAATCCACCAAAAATAAAAAAATACACCGAATTTCTAAAGGTAACAAGGGTTCCAATAAATGAGAGCAAAAATGATTTTCATCTAGAAATAATTAATTTTTTTTCCGACAAAATTGCATTGAATGAAAGCCAAAAAGATGCTCTATTTGATGCTGTATTTGAAGCATCAGCAAATAGTATCGAACATTCAAGATCAGTTACTGACGCGTGGTTTTTAGGTTTCTATGACGAAGAAAATAATCAGATAGAGTTAGCTTTTTATGATACTGGTGTTGGTATTTTTTCATCAATTGATGAAATGGAGGAAGATCGTTTTAAGAAAATGCTCTTGAAAATCAGAGGAATTTTTGGTAAAGAAAAAATGTTAAAACTTTTATGCACAACACATCTTTCTAAATATAAAAAAGACCGCATTAGTATAAAAAGTGGAATTAGGGGAAATGGAATGCCAAGTTATATAAGATCTGCAAAAGAAATTTCTGAAAACCATCTAACATATATTGAAGTTATGACTGATAATTATCTCTATTCAAGCTATAATAATGAAACAAAAAAGATAAAATATTATCTTAAAGGAACCCTTATACGTTGGGTAATAAATATTTCAAGAGGTTTTAATGAGTAAACTTAAATATGATTTTGCGAAAGAATTTACTGATACGCCTGGACCAAGATATAAAAAGCTTGGAAGTTTTTCCGGGGAAGAATTCAGAGAGATACTTAGAGATTTATTAAAAAGATATGAAAAAATAGAAATTGATGGCTCAGGAATTAGATCGTCTTTTTCACCTTCTTTTCTATCCGAAGCTTTTTCTCCGTTGTGTCAGGAAATGGGTGAAGAATATTTTTTTGATAGGGTTTCACTCATCAGTTCAAAAAATCCAAAACTCAAGGAAAAATTTGAGTTCTATTCTAAGAATTTACAATGAATGTTATAAGTATTTTTTTACTTATTATCGCCTTTATAAATCTTTGTTATTTAATCAATAAGGATAACTTTTTAAAATTTGAATCTGAAAAAGAAGAATGTCTCAAAACTATTAAATATGTTTTTGAAGAAATGGCAAAATTACTTGATGAGAAAAATAAAGATGGCCTATCAACTACAAGAATTATCGTCTTGAGTGAAATTACCCGCAGTTTATTATATCTACATCTTGTGCGAGATAATGGGATTGAAGATAAGTTGCGTGATTTTTGCACATCGATTACAGATTGTTATGATGGAAATATTAGTAATGAGGATTTTTTTGGACATTATCAAAATTTAATCCAAAAGATATATATCTCAAGACAATCGCTATGGCATTATATATGTAGGATTTTTTACAAATAGCATAAATTTAGACTAGATAATCTCAAGTAATGTAAAAGCTATAGAGGAAGATAGTGAAGCAGTATTTTATACATGAGAAACAACAGAAAGTAGGAAACAAAACTCATTTTGCAATCTTTATCATAATCAAAACATCCTATTTAGTTTAGAGAGGAGAGACTGCGCTTTTTTCTTTTGATATATTTTTGGAGCAAGATTTATATTTTTTTAGCTTGCTTATTTACTTATTAAAACAGCACGAAAAAACTCCATTATCCCCAGCTAAAGACAAAATCCCTAATATGTCATTTATATCATTATAAATGACATAAAAAGTATTGATAATAAATACTTAAATAATCCTATAAATAGGTTTTGAGTAATAAGGCATTGCTAGAGAGGGTGCATCTCTTGATGGTATGGGTAAGCCAGAAATATTGTGCGGTGATTTGCAAGGGTGTTTTTCTCGTAGGATAGATTCTAAAAATCGTATTGTTTATAGGATTTATGAGAATCGATGTGAGATTTTGCAAGTAGGCACACATTATCAAGAGAAATAATTTTTTCTCTCTCAGGAAATAATTTTTAAAATCAATTTTTCTAAAATAGCGATTTTATCGTGCTTTTGTGATAGTATTTTGGAAATAATTTTTCAAACATTTGGAAATAATGTAAAAAATCTAGCCAATCTTTTTTGATTGACTAGAGAGTTTTACTCATAAGGCTTTTTGATATTATCTTCCTCTAAGTCAGGGCAATCTTTGATATTCCAACAAAGTGGAGCCATCATCGCATAGATAGTAAGTCTTGTCATATCTTTTGAGATTTCATATTTTTCAAAGATAAGCAGTCTATCTCTAGGGAAGAGGAGTTCATATTGCGTAGGGAAAGCTGCAAAATCCTTAAGAGATGCAAAGAGAGCGTGAGAAAATCTCGGCACTTTTATCACAAGCTCAATAGGTCTTGTCTGAAAAGTGCTATTGCGTATCACTGTAGTGGACATAAAGCCATAGTCTTTATATTTTTTGCCACTTAGTCCCTCTAGCAGATGTCTTGCCTCAGGAGTAAATTTTCCACCAGAATATATTTCTTGCAAATCAAATTTTTCTTTGTCATAAAGTCTTGTTAAAAGCCCAAGTGTTTCATAGCGATAGGTGATAAGATCTTGAAAAACGATAGTTTTAGAAAGTGCCTCATCAAGTTTTTTTACCTGTTCTTGCTCTTCTTTGGTGAGTTTTTCTAAAGGATTGCCATTTCTTAGAGTTTTATTGATGAGCACGAAATGACCATCGGTATAAAATTTAACTATATCTTTATCCTCTTGGGTAAATTTGATACCTTCATAGAGTTGCTTATACCATTTGATTGCCTCTTCTCCACTTTTGAATTCTCTATAAGTAGGCTTACTTCCCTCTTGAGGCAAAACGATGCTGATTCTAAAATCTTTATCATCATCATAATCATCGTGCTTAGATGCATAACACACCATCTGAAAAACAATCATCATTAAAACAAAAAGTTTTTTCATAAGAAACGCTCCTTGTATTTATTTGGGGTATAGATGATTATACTAAGAGTTTTTAAGATTTTATACCAAAGATTTATTTTGCCACTTTTTGCTTTTCCAGCGATAGGCATTGACAAGCCCTCTGAGCCATTCATCAGCACAAAATCCTATCCAAATCCCCACAATCCCAAGATGAAAATAAAAGCAAAGCACATATCCCACAGGCAAAGACACGCCAAACATAAACACACAACCGCTTAAAAATGGAAATTTTGCATCACCACTTGCACGCAATGCATTTACCATCACGATATTAAAGGTTCTGCCTGTTTCAAGTATGATAGAGAGGGTAAAAAGAGGAAGCATCACTTCTTTGATAGAATCTAATAATTCGAGTTTTTCCATACTAAAATCTTTTGCAAGAAAATTGAGTAAAGCGACGATAAAAGAAGCAATGATACTAAGATAGAGTGCAAACCAAGTGTGCTTGTAGGCGATATGAAAATACCTTGCTCCTACAAGTTTGCCGATAATGATTTCATTTGCCATACTAATAGATTGACCAATAAGCATAATGACAAGAGAGATTTGAAAATAGAGAGTTTGCACGCTTGTTTGGATAGCTCCTAGCTGATTGACAAAAGAAAAAGCGATAGTATATTGCACAATCCAAAGCAGATTTTCACCAGCACTAAAAGAACCAATGTGTAAAATCTTTTTTAAAACCTCTTTCTGAAAGCAAAAAGCCTCTTTTATTGAGATTTTTATCTTGAGATAAAAAATCAAGACAAAAAGAAGCAAAATGATCAAAAAGATTCTGCTAAAAATAGTGCTAATTCCCACTCCAAGAAGCTCAAGATTTGTATGATAAAGCACAAAATAATTTGAAATTATCATAATGATATTCATTAAAAAAGAAGCCATCATTACAAAATAAGCAAGATTATAAACCCTCAAAATAGAAGCCAAGATAATGCCAATAGATTCTAAAATCAAGCAAATTGCTAGCATCTTTAGATAGAGTGAGGCTTGCAAAAATAGTTCTTCAGAGGTTTTTAGCATTCTTAGCAAAGAATCTTCAAAGAGATAGATTCCCACCCCGCATATTAGTCCAATGAGTAGATTTAATCCAAGGCTTTGATGTAATGCTTTATTTGCAAGAATTCTATCTTTTGCACCGATGGCTTGAGCGATGATGATGCTACATCCTATGGAGAGAAAACTAAAAAGTGTGATAAAAAGATCAAAGATTTGATTCCCAGCACCCATAGAGCCTACAAGAAAATTAGAATGCCTTGCTACCATATAGGTATTGATCATCAAAGAAGCATAGTGTAAAAATACTTCAAAGAAGATAGGAACTGCAAGCCTTTTTAATGAAAGGTTGTGTCCCAATATCTCCTCCTTTTAAATTTATTTATCTAAAAAATTGATATCGCTAAATGTGTTTGCGTGAAGATTTGAAAAGGCATTTTTTAGAGATTTGAAAAATTCAGGATTTTCTTTTTCAAGACTTTGTAAAAAATGCTTTGTTGCAAGTCTTGCGATAGGGGGTTTGTCAGAATCAGGTTGTTTTGCAGGGCAATTGCAATCAGGAGCTGTCTTGATATTTTGTGAAAGCACAAAATCGATACTTTGTCTCTCTCTGATATGTATCAAAGGTCTAATGACTTGCAAACCATTTTCAGCACGATAGATTGGTGGCATACTTCTAAGTGAGCCATTATAAGTGAGATTCATAAAAAAGCTTTCTGCCGCATCATCAAGATGATGTGCGATTGCTACTTTGTTGTATCCCATCTCCAAAGCTTTAGAATAAAGTGCCCCTCTTCTCATACGAGAGCAAAAACTACAATAAGAGCTCCCCTCTCTTCTTTTTTCTTTGATAGTATCTGCAATGCTTGTGTGGCAAATCTCATGAGGTATGCCCTGCCTTTGGCAAATCTCTGTAAGATAGCTAAAATCCTCACCCAATCCATAATGGATAGTAACTGCTTTAAATTCAAATTTAAAAGGTGCGTGTCTTTGCATTCTCTCTAAGATACAAGCAAGCAAGATAGAATCTTTTCCACCACTAAGCCCAAGTAAAACTTTATCCCCCTCTTGTATGAGATTGTATTGTGCATTAGTTTTGCCTACTATATTTAAAATTTTTTTGCTAATTTCATATTTCTCCATTTATATCCTTAATTGATTTTTTCAATAATTTCTTTTTCATTTGTAAGAGTGGAATTATATTTAATAATAAGGATTTTTTCACTCTCATTGATATAGCATTCAATCACACCAGAGAGATTCTCAATCATAGAGATTTTTTCTCGTAGATTTTCTTGCAAAGGTAGATAGATGTTTTTTTGTTTTTGAGGATTGCGGATAAAGCATATCATCAAAATCCAAAGTAAGCAAGAAATAATAACAATTGCTGATATGACACTAAGTCCAAAATGATGATAAAGCAAAGCACCAAACATACCTCCAACAAAAGAGCCGACATAAGATGCTGTTGTGAAGTTTCCTAGAGCAGTGCCTCTAAAATAAGCTTTTGCATATTTGCTTGTGAGGGATTGCATAATAGGTTCAAGCATCGCAAATCCAACAAAAAAGAGCAGAATACCAAAAGTGAAAATCCATAATATTTTTTCAAAATCTGCAAGTGTGATAAAAAGATATGCAAGTAAAAAGCAAAAAATACCTATAAATAATACAAGTTTTGGTTTATTGTATTTTTCTGCAAGAATGCTAGCAGGAGCCATTGCAAAGATTCCAATCATTGCACCAGGGACATAGATTTTCCACAACTCTTCTTCACTAAAACTAAAATGATCTACTAACGCAAGAGGAATGATGACAAAAATCAAAGACATTAGAGTTTTTTCAAAAAAAGAACTAAAATTCATCACCCATAGATTCTTATCAAAAATATCTTTTGACAAATCTTTTTTTGTGCTTTCAAAAGAATAGGTGAGTTTTGGAGAATCTGGCACCATAAAATACAAAACAAAGATAGAAATAAGCGTAAAAAAAGCAGTAAGAAAGAAAAGCCATTGTGCACCTATACTACCACCAATGATAGGCCCAACTACCATTGCAAGGGTAAAGCTTGCAAAGATTCCTCCACCCATAATTGCCATTGCTTTGGTTCTTTGCTCTTCTTTTACCATATCTGCAACTTGAGCACTTACTACTCCTCCAACAGCACCCACTCCTTGAATAAGCCTACCAATGATAAGCAATTGGATTGTATGTGCAAAGGCACAAATCAAAGAGCCTATAAGAAAGATGACTAGACCAATAAGCACTATAACTTTTCGATTATATTTATCACTCAAGATTCCAAAGGGGGTTTGAAAAATAAGCTGTGTGAGGTAAGCACCTCCAACAGCAAGTCCTATCATAAATGCAGAGGTTTCATTAAAACTATTTGCATAAAGTGAGATTACGGGCAAAACAATAAATAAACCCAAGAATCTCAACACTACAATACTTGTAAGTGGGAGTATTTGTTTTATCATAATTAGCCTTTAATTTAGTTTTCCTTATGTTTTTAGGCTATGATTATAACTTCACAAATCTAACTAAGATTTAAAATAAAAGGGGAAGGATTGCAAAAAAATATCAAAATTGTTGTGGCAAGCTCCAATAAGGGAAAGATTCTAGAAATTAAAGAATTTTTTAAGAGCTTTGAGATTGTTAGTATGGCTGAAGAGGGGATTATTTTGGATATCAAAGAAGATGGCAAGAGTTTTGAAGAAAATGCATTGATAAAGGCTAGGGCAGTGTTTGACGCATTGATTCAAAAAGAAAATGTTTTGATTTTGAGTGATGATAGTGGTTTGTGTGTCGAGGCATTGGCAGATGAGCCAAATATTTATAGTGCAAGATATGCTAATTGGCTAAAAGGCATAGATGAAAATTCTAGCGATTTGCAAAACAATCTTGCTTTGATACAAAAATTGCAAGAAAAGAAAATAGAAAAAAGTAATGCAAGATTTATTGCCGCTATGGTTTTACTTGGTAATCTCAAATCTCAAAAAGTGCAATTTATAGCACAAGGAGAATGCTTAGGGAGAGTATATGATAATCAAAAAGGAGATAAGGGTTTTGGTTATGATAGTTTGTTTGAGCCTTTGGGATTTGATAAGAGAATGGCAGAGATGGAATTAGTGCAAAAAAATCAAATTTCACATCGGTTTAAAGCCCTAGAGAATCTTAAAAAACAATTGCAAGATTTTTTAGATGCATAATAATCTATTATTAGTAGGCTATAAGCCTATATTTGTAAGTTCTAATCACTATTTGTCATCTTTAAAAAGGAAATATAAGATAAAATCAGGGGGGTATCTAGGGACATTAGATCCTTTTGCAAAAGGAGCAATGATTATTGCATTTGGGCAATATACAAAGCTTTTGCCTCATCTTAAAAAAGAAAAAAAAGTTTATCGTGCTACTTTGTGGCTAGGAGCATTAAGTGAGAGTTTGGATATTGAAAATATTCTTGAGATAAAAGAGGTGCCAAGTTTTGATATTTCAAGAGTGCAATCTATTTTAGATTCTCTGCTAGGCACTATTGCATACACACCTCCAAAATTTAGTGCAAAACACATTCAGGGTCAAAGGGCTTATGATCTAGCAAGGAGGGGAGTGGAGTTTGAATTACCAAAGTGTGAAATGCAAATTTTTGATATAAAACTACTAAGTTATACGCATCCTTTTTTGAGTTTTGAGGTGAGTGTAAGTAGCGGTGCTTATGTTAGAAGTATTGGAGAGATGATTGCTAATGCTTTGGGTGTTAATGGGGTATTATCTATGCTAGAGCGTATAGAAGATGGAGGTTTTAGAGTAAGAAATAGGGAGGAAATGGTGCTTGATCCACTAAAGGCTTTAGATTATCCAATCTTAGAGAATCTCTCAAATGATATAAAAGACAAAATTTCTAAAGGACAAAAATTTCATCTAAAAAATTTAGAAAATGGTCTTTATGTGACAAATTTTGATGATTTTTTTTCTATAATTGAAGTAAAAAAAGATGCGTCAATAAGATATATACTCAATAGGATGATTAAATGCTAATTTTGTCTCGAAAAAGTGAAGAAAGTATCGTGATTGGAGATGATATTGTTGTAAAAGTGATTTCTGTTGATAGAGGGAATGTTAAGCTTGGTTTTGAAGCTCCTCCAGATACTTTGATACTACGCGCAGAGCTTAAAGAGGCAGTCGTGCAAGAGAATCAAAAAGCAATCAAAGAAGCTCCAAAAGATACACTTGATGTGTTGGGTAAGCATTTTCATATTGAGAAAAAATGCTAGTTTTTGATGTTTTCCCAAAGGTTAATATTTTTTTAAAAATCATAGGAATAAATGAGGCAAAGTATCATTTGTTAGATTCTCGCTTTTGCTTAGCAAGAGGCGAGTTAAAAGATATTATTGCAATAAAAACTTCAGATTTTTTCTCTCTTAAAGGTGATTTTGATTGCCCGCTTCATCAAAATACTATTTATTTGGCAGTAATGGAGCTTCAAAAATTTTTAGAATCTAAAAATCTCTCCGCACAACCTCTTAAGCAAATTGCTATTGAAGTAGAAAAAAAAATACCCTGTGGTGCTGGACTTGGTGGTGGTAGTGCTGATGCTGGAAATGTGCTTTTTTTTCTTAATCAAAAATTCTTTAATCTCTCTAATGAAGATCTTTGTTTTATTGCAAAAAGAGTGGGTGCAGATGTGCCATTTTTTGTAATGCAATGTGCAAGTGCAAATGTTTATGAGATTGGAGATAGGGTAGAAAAATTTGAGGAAAAAAATTTGGAGTTTGAGATACTAACCCCAAATATTTATTGTAATACTAAGCAGGTCTATCATCAATATGACAAAACCAAAGCAAAAAAAACACTATTATCTTATAGCTATCAAAAATTTGCAAAAATGCCAAGTTGTGATATTTTAAAAATTTATGATAGAAAACAACTAAATGATTTACTGATTCCAGCCTTAGAACTTTATCCTGCATTAAGGGATTTTGAGGAGAGTTTGGGTGATGAGTGGTTTTTTAGTGGTAGTGGCAGTAGTTTTTTTAGATTGAGGAAATAATATTGAATATCATTGCAAGAAATAAAAAAGCTTTTTTTGATTATGAGATTTTAGAGACCTATGAAGCTGGAATTGTTTTGCTTGGTTCAGAAGTTAAAGCTTTAAGAAAAACACGCGTAAATCTTAAGGATAGCTTTATAAAAATCATAAAAGCAGAAGCTTTTGTCTTTGGAATGCATATTTCTTGTTTAGAAACAACAAATAGTTATTTTAGACCAAAAGAAACAAGAGAACGAAAACTTTTGTTGCACAAAAAACAAATTGACAAATTATTTGGAAATGTTTCTCAAAATGGTTTGAGCATTGTGCCATTAAAAATTTATTTTAATAAACACAATAGGGCAAAGCTAGAAATCGCACTTGTGAGAGGCAAGAATCTCCACGATAAGCGAGAGAGCATTAAGAGAAAAATTTTAGATAGAGAGGCACAAGCAAGTATGAAAAATTATGCTAAGGGATTGTTATGAAAGAATGGGTTGATTATGGAGTGATAGGTTTTTTGCTTTTCTTATCTTTTATTGTGGTGAGTATAGGTATTGAGAGAATATGGTTTTATGCGACTGTTAGGGTTGATGATTATAATGATAAAAGAGAATTAGAGCTAGATTTGCATAGACGCTTAACATTGATAGCCACGATAGGATCTAATGCTCCTTATGTAGGTCTTCTTGGAACTGTAGCTGGGATTATGATCACTTTTATGGGGATTAGCAATACTTCAATGGGAGATACTTCAGAGATTATGAAGGGTTTGGCTTTGGCACTTAAGGCTACGGCTATGGGGCTAGTGGTTGCTATTCCTTCAATTGTGTTTTACAATATGTTGATTAGAAAGAGTGAGGTGATTATTACAAAATGGGATATTTATCACAATCCAGTTAAGACAAATGACAGACAAAATAAAAGATTGGATAAGGAATAATGAAGAAAATAGATTCTTTAAATCTTGTGCCTTTTATTGACATTATGCTTGTATTGTTGGTGATTGTGCTTACTACAGCTTCTTTTGTGACAACTTCAAAAATGCCAATTGCAATTCCACAAGTAGATGAAAATTCTTCCAAAAATCAGCAAGAATTTGATAAAAAACAAGTAGATATTACTATCAATCAGCAAGGAGATTATTTTCTTAATGATGAATTAGTGAGTTTAGATACTCTTAAGCAAAGGATAAGAGGTTTTGCAAAGGATACCCCAATTGTTTTAAGGGGAGATAAGGAAAGTAATTTAAATAGTTTTATACAAATATTTGATATTTTACAAAATATGAATCTTAAAGAAGTTTATGTTTTAGTAGAGGAAAAAAAGAAACCATAAGTTATATTAAGGGTTTTTGTTGTATAATCTCACTTTTTGTTTGAAATATTTTTAAGGATTTATTATGAAAAGAACATATCAGCCTCACAACACTCCAAGAAAAAGAACTCATGGTTTTCGCGTAAGAATGAAAACTAAAAATGGTAGAAAAGTAATCAATGCTCGCAGAGCAAAAGGTAGAAAGCGTTTAGCGGTTTAATCTTTTGCCTTTTGAAACCCTAAAGACAAAGCAAGATTTTGATTTTGTCTATAAGAATGCAAAAAGGGTGTATGCAAGATGTTTTGTTTTGTATCTTTTAAGACGTCAGGATACAAATTTTTTTTTAGGCTTAAGCGTATCTAAAAAGGTTGGCAATGCTTGCCAACGCAACCTTATTAAAAGAAGGTTTAGAAGTCTGTGTGCTTTGCACATATCAGAGCTTACAGGTATTTCTTTGATTGTTGTTCCAAAGCAAGGAATTTTAGATTTGGCATATCAGGAAATGCAACAAGAATTTTTAAAGGGCTTAAGATTTTTTGGCAAACATAAAAGGTAAGAAATGCATTCTTTGCTTATATGGTGTGTAGAGTTTTATCAAAAATGTATTTCTGTTTTATTTCCACAGACTTGTCGTTATTTTCCCACCTGTTCCAATTATGCACTATGGATTCTGAAAAATCAAAATATCATAATTGCATTATGGTGTATTTTAAAAAGAATTTTAAAATGTAATCAGTTTTTTGCAGGAGGGATAGATTATCCCATAGTAAAAAAAGCAATAAAGCCAAATCATTTTCAGCCTTGTGCTATAAAATTTTGGTTTGTGCCACTTGCTAGTAATTCGCAAAAATTTTATATAATAAAATCATTACCTAAGGAAGCCTTATATGAAAGATAATTCAAATTTAAGAGTAATTTTAGCCGTTGCCTTTTCTTTTTTGTTTATCGTGCTGTATAGTCATTTTTTTGTTACACCACAACAGGAAAACAAACAATTGCATTCAGTAGAGATGCAAAATAAAAATAATAGTGCGCCAGATATAAAAGCTAATAACACTAGTATAGTATCAGTGCAAAATGAAGCAGATAAGATTATTGCAACAATTGATTCAAAAGATTTTGAAATTCAAATTGATTCTCTTGGAAGAATTGCGCAAGTATATCTCAAGGATAAAAAATATACTACTGCTCCAGAGATTGGTTTCTTTGATCATTTTAAAGTTTTGTTTGGTTTGATGCCAAAACCTCAGCCTTTAGAAAAACTCCCATTGCTTAATCCTCAAGCTTTAAAACCTCTTGAAGTGCGTTTTTCAAATGCTAGTATCAATGATGAAGCTTTTAAGGTTGCTTATCAGGCCTCACAATCACATCTTAATATAGGAAAGCAACCTCAAATTATTACTTTAACTCAAAAACTTAGTCAATTAGAGATTAAAAAAATCATTACATTTTATGAGAATTTAAGCTATGACATAAAAATAGAGGTGAGCGATCCTAAGGAACAATATTTTATTACCAATGGTGCAAGACCTGTAACGGATAAAGAAAATTATGCTTTTAATGGGGTGATTTTAGAAAAGTCTGATGATAAGATTGAAAAAATTGAAGATGGTGATGCAAAAGAATTAAAAACTTTTGATGAAGCTAAATTTGTAGCAAGTGTAGATAGATATTATACAACACTATTTTTTGCCAAAGAACAAAAAATCTATGCAATGGTTGATGGAGAAGCCAAGACAAAAAATCCTATTCCATATTTATATGCAAAAGGAGATTTGAGTTTTGGAGGGTTTATAGGACCAAAGGATTATCAAGATTTAAAATCTATAAATCCTGTATTAGTTGATGTTGTGGAGTATGGATTGATAACTTTTTTTGCAAAACCTTTATTTTTGCTCTTAGAGTTTTTGTATCAATATTTGAATAATTGGGGATGGGCGATTATAGCACTTACAATTATTGTAAAAATTATTCTTTATCCTTTGAGTTATAAGGGTATGGTGAGTATGCAAAAATTAAAAGATTTAACACCAAAGATGAAAGAAATCCAAGAAAAATATAAGGGTGATGCACAAAAAATGCAAATGCATATGATGCAACTTTATAAAAAACATGGTGCTAATCCAATGGGGGGTTGTTTCCCATTATTGATACAGATTCCTATTTTTTATGCAATTTATCGTGTTTTGTATAATTCTGTGGAGTTAAAAAGTGCGGATTTTATTTTTTGGATTCATGATTTATCTGTAATGGATCCATTTTTTGTTTTACCTATCTTAATGGGAGTTTCGATGTATATTCAACAAATCTTAACACCTAATACTTTTACAGATCCAATGCAAGCAAAGATTTTTAGAATGTTGCCAGTATTTTTTACATTCTTTTTGATTTTCTTTCCAGCAGGATTGGTGCTTTATTGGACGGTAAATAATATTTTAAGTATATTCCAACAACTCTCCATCAATAGAATGTTAGATAAAAAGAAGCAAAAAGAAATTCAAGAACACAAAAAACATGAAAAAAATTAGTGGCAAGAATCTTCAAGAAGCAATTACTAATGCATCAATAGAGCTTGGTTGTTCTGTAACTAAGCTAGATTATGAAATTATCCAATATCCAAGTGGTGGTTTTTTGGGAATTGGTAAAAAAGAGGCCATTATTGTTGCAAGTATTCAAAAAGAAGAGAGTTTATTGCCACAGGAGATGGACAAGAAAACTGAGGATAAAAAAAGTAATATTCAAGAGGATTGTGTAAAAATACAATCAGAGCTTAAAGAACTTTTATCTCTAATGCCTTATGAGATTGATACCATAAAAGTGGAGCCATATGGAAGGCAGGTTGTATCTATTTTTTTAGATGGCAAAGATACTGCATTATTGATTGGTGAAAAGGGTTATCGTTATCAGGCATTATCCTATCTATTATTTAATTGGATACATTTGCAGTATGGTTATGGTGTAAGGCTTGAAATTGCTCAATTTTTAAAGATGCAAGAAGAGATAGTGGAGCAATATTTAAAGAGTATTGCAGATCAAATTTTTAATCATCAGAGTTTTAAAACTAAAAATTTAAGTGGAATCTTGGGGGTTATTGCATTAAAAAGATTAAGAGAACTTTACCCTGGTCGCTATATTTGTTTAAAACAAGAAGAACAAGAACAATATATTTCTATAAGTAATCCTTGATGCAATCACATACAATAGTAGCAATCTCTACACCATCTGGCATTGGAGCAATGAGTGTTGTTAGAATGAGTGGGAGTCAATCTTTAATGATTGTAAGGAAACTTACAAAGAAGGAAGATTTTCAAGATCGTCTTGCAACTTTGTGTAATATTTTTGATTTAGAGGAGAATTTGCTTGATGAAGCTATTGTAATTTTTTTTAAAAATCCTAGAAGTTATACAAGAGAAGATGTTTGCGAGATTCAATGCCATGGAGGACAAGTATTAGCTCGAGCAATTTTATCTTTATGTATAGAATATGGCGCAAGGCTTGCTAAAGCTGGAGAATTTACAAAAAGAGCGCTTTTAAACGGAAGAATGGATCTCTCACAAGTGCAAGCAGTATCGCAACTTATTCAAGCTCAAAGTTTAAATAGTGCAAAATTGCTCGCTAAACAACTTAAGGGTTCTTTGAGTGTATTTGTAGATAGTAGTAGAGAGGCTTTGTTAAAAGCTTTAGCTTATTCTGAAGTGATGATTGATTATAGCGATGAGGATATTCCTCAAGATTTGATTGATACATTGCTACATGATATCATCAGTCTTGAAAAAAGATTACAAGAAATTTTGGAGTTTTCTAAGATGCGAAATCTTATTTTAGAGGATTATGAGTTAAGCATTATTGGGAAGCCAAATGTTGGGAAAAGTTCGCTTTTAAATGCATTTTTAATGCAAGATAGGGCAATAGTGAGTGATTTAGCTGGAACTACAAGAGATACAATAGAGGAAAAAATTAACCTTGAAGGTAATGTGATAAAAATCATTGACACAGCAGGCATTAGGGAGGGTGCTGATGAGGTCGAGAATATGGGCATTAAAAGAAGCGTAGAGGCAATGTTAAAGAGTGATATGATATTGGCTATGTTTGATTCTTCAAAGATGTTGGATATGCAAGATTTAGAGATTATTAAGCAGCTAAATCTCTTAGATAATAAAGATATTGTTGTTTTAAATAATAAAAGTGATCTTTATACTAAAACAAATCTTGAGGAATTAAAAAAACACATCAAAGCACAATATTTTCTTAATATCAACACAAAAGAAAATGCATATATTTTAGAGATAAAAAAACTTCTACTAGAAATTATCAATAGAAAACAGGATTTTAAAGAAGATATTTTATTGAGTGCAGAATATCAAATAAAAGCTGTTGAGATGACAATTAAATCATTGCAGGAGGCTCAAGTGGTATTAAAGAATTATGAATTAGAGCTATTTTCCTATCATATAAAAGAAAGTATTGAGCAATTGTCATTATTGGTCAAACCTTATAGTATTGATGAGATGTTTGATAAGATGTTTGGAGAGTTTTGTTTGGGTAAATAAAAATTTAGTGTTTTGTAATTTTAGAGTAATCTTTTATTTTATAAATTATTTGGTTTATTTTTTCCAAGTCTTTTTTTCTAGCATCATTCTCTTTTGTAATATCTATATCTAGCATTGCAATATCAAATTCTAGCAACTCCGATAAATCTCTTTCATTTTGGATAGCTACAAAAAGTTGCTTAAAAGTTTTTAATTTTTCTAGATTAGGAGATTTATTTATAGAATCTAAAAGAATAAATGGGGGATAGCTTTCTTGCAAGGAGGTGTATTTTTCTATCGTGGTGGAAAGATAAAAATTAAAGTCTGCTTGTGTGAGATTTTGATTTGCAAAATAGGGAGGATTGGAGGGCATTTGCAATTGCAGGGCATCTAAAATATTTTGCCCAAGAAGCTCTTTTGCATTTTTTAATTCAAGAGAATCTTCACATATAACACCAATAAGTAATACATCTGGATAGAGAGTTTTTAAAGCTTTTGAAATCTGTTTGATAGTTTTATTATCTATATATTTTGGATTTTTTGCAGAAAGTATATATCCAATCATATTAGCACCCATTTGAGCACAAGATATTGCATCATCAATATTTGTAATACCGCAAATTTTAATAAGAGGCTTATTTTTAAACGCAAGATTATCAAAAAGCTTCTGATAAAAAATATTAGTTTGTTTAGTCCCTTTTTTATAGCTTTTTATAAGATTTGGTAGTGGGGTTGTTTGATTGATGACATTAAAAAATATTCCATCAAATCCACTAGCTCCAATCAAATAGCCATCATGATTATTATTGATATGTGATTGAAAAATAATTTTGATTTGATTGGATATTGAGGAGATTTCTTGTTTTAAGATAAAAATATCCTGGCGGTTACTAACAGAATCTAAAGCAAGACTTATAAATTGAGGGTTATATGGTTTTAAAAAATTAAATTCCTCAAGATTTTGGATTTGAAAGATTGGGGTAATTTGATATTTTTCTATTTCCTGTAGGATTGTTTCAAAAATATCTATCTGGTTAATAAAAGTTGCAATACTAAGCCAAACTATATCCGCACCTATTTTATAGCTGACTTCTATTTCTTCTGGAGATTTAATCCAATCTTTTCTTAAAATAGTGGATTTTTTAAAAGTATTTTTAATTTGCATGAGATATGTAATGCTCTCTTTGAAAAAACCATCTTGTGCAGATATGGCAATAATATTTGCTCCACGATCAAGATAGTATGAGGCAGTTGCAATAGGATTATTATTTTTGTTTAAAAAAGTGTGATTTATTTCTACAATAATGAGTGTGCTATCAGATTGTGGGGGACATAGGGGAGCAGATCTTTGCTGAGGAATATTGATACCAAAAGCAAAACCATTTTTTAAGATTTCATTGCTTCTTTCTGATAGAAGTGTTTTTAGATTTTTTTGCACACCTATTCCTTGGGGATCGTATTGGTTTTCAAATAATACACAAAATACACACTTTTAGGGTATTATTTTGAATACTTTACATAAAATAAATTCTTAAGGAAGTGTCTTTTGGAATCCCAACTTATGGCTTTAGCTATTGAAACATACAAAATTACTCTGATTATTTCTTTGCCTGTATTATTGGTGGGTCTTGTAGTGGGGCTTTTGGTGAGTATTTTTCAAGCTACTACTCAAATAAATGAAATGACACTCTCTTTTGTTCCAAAAATTTTAGCAGTTATAGTAGTGATTATCTTTACAATGCCTTGGATGTTGAATATGCTTTTAGATTATACAAGGCGTTTGATAGATATGATCCCAAGTTTTATTGGATAGATTTTGATTAAAAATATTGATTTTTCTAAGTATTTGAGTTTAAAGATAGGGACAATTTTACCTGTTGAGATTATTGATGGCTTTGAATACAATAAGGATTTAAGAATCTTAGGCTTTGGTTATAATCTTTTGGTTTCGCCAAAAGCAGAAAAATTAGCAATTTTGGATGATTGTTTTGATTATATTAGGGATATTGGAGAATTTATTGAGGTGGGGGCTAGCACAAGAAGCTCAAAGTTATTTAGATTCTTTTTTGAAAATGATTTGAGGGGTTTGGAATTTTTACGCTCTCTTCCTGGTAGCATTGGTGGATTGGTGAAAATGAATGCAGGTATGAAGGCATATGAGATGAAAGATACTTTAGAATCTGTGTGTATAGATGGAGAATGGGTTAATATAAAAGAACTTAATTTTTCTTATCGCAGCACTGATATTAAAGGGATTATTTTTGCAGCAAGATTTAAAAAAAACTCTGGATTTAATCATAATTTGTTAGAGCAATTTCAAATTCTTAGAAAAAGTCATCCTAGCGTTCCTAGTTGTGGAAGTTGCTTTAAAAATCCTAAAGGAGATTACGCGGGTAGGTTGATTGAAGCTGTTGGTATGAAAGGGTATTATATCAATGGGGTGGGTTTTTCTGATAAGCATGCAAATTTTTTAGTTAATATTGATAAGCAAAGAGCAGATTTTGATTCTGCGCTAGAAGTAATTGCTTTGGCACAAAAAAAAGTTTTTGATGCTTTTGGTATAAAACTGGAAAAAGAGGTTATAATAGTAGAATAATCGTAGCAAAAGGATTGTGTTATGAATACTTCAAAAAAATATCATTATAAGTATCTTAGTTTGGCGCTTGCTGGGGTATTTTTTTCTTGCTCTGAAGTATCTGCTCTAGAGTTTGGTGGATTGGGTAATGTATCTGCTGGTATGGGTGGAGCTGGAGTAGCTTTGAAGAATTCTCAATGGGCATTATATTACAATCCTGCATTACTTGGAGTAAGTAAAAAAAGTCGTTTTGCATATAGTTTTGGTGTTTCTGTGAAAGAGGAAAATATATTAAGCCTTACAAAGGTAGATTTTAAAAATTTACAGAAACTTCCAAGTCAAATTGGCTCTTTATTTTCTAACACAAAAACTAAAACTACATTAGCAAATCCTATTTCTCTTTCTGGTGCTACCACTAAGGCTAATGATATAAATATGGGTGGATATTTTGGAGATGTGTTAAATAATCTTTTGGGCACAACAAATGGAACAAAACCCACAGATGATAGTCTTAATACTTTTTTAAAAGATTTGATGGGGAATAATGGAGGTAGTAGCGGTGATTTAAGTGCGACTATAGAGGAATTTAAAAAACAGATAAATGACGAGAAAACAGGTGATCAGCTTATTGAAAAATTTAAAGACAAGCTTGAAAGTGCGAGTGAAGCTGCTGGAGGAAATGCAATCTTTGATTCTATACTTGGTAATCTTACGCCAGAAAATGTAAAAGGATTGGTAGATTTAGTAAAAGATGGCACTACCAATGGGGGCAATATTGATGTAGATAAGGTATTAGATAAACTTGGTGGTGTAAAAATTTCTCTATCAGATAATGCAGATTTGAATCGTGCAATTAAAGATATTTCTACTATTCAAGATACTTTAAAGCGCAATGATTTCTCTTTAATGTCTCAGAATGGTATTGTTTTACAACTTGCTCCTAGAGATAATGTAGGTGGCTTTGGTATGGGAATCTTCTTGAATGCATTTGCAAGTGGTTCTGCAAGTTTTGATGAAAATCATAATAAGATTATTGTGCAATCAGGTAGCAATTATGTGGAGCTTGGAATTGGTAATGGAGATATTACCTTGAGTAAGTCAGATGAGAATAACTATAAAAGTTCGTCAATTTTTAGCCCAGATGCCAAACATCATATTAATGCTGCTGGATTGGCTATCGTTGAGGTTCCTGTAGGCTATGGTCATAGCTTTGATGTGGGTGCTGGAGCTTTAAGTATAGGAGCGACAATAAAATATCTGCAAGGTATAGGATATAGCATTTCTCAAAATGTGGCGATAGATAGTATCTCAAAGATTAAGATTCCTAATACTCCAATTTTTTCACAAAATTTTGGTCTAGATATTGGTGCTTTATACACTATTGGTGGTTTTAGCACAGGTATTGTTGCAAAAAATATCAACAACCCAAGCTTTAAGATTAGCAGTGATAGGACATTTTATTTAGATCCTCAGGTGAGAGCAGGGGTAGCTTATGAGTGGGGTATTTTAAATTTAGCATTTGATGCAGATTTATTGCCAAATAATACACTTTCATATACATCACCAAAAAATCAAATGATTGGTGGTGGAGTAATGTTTGATTTCAAGTATTTTGATTTTAGGGTTGGTGCTATGTATGATATTAGAAATACAACAGATGAGGGAGTGATTTTAACTGGAGGTATCAATTTATTTGGATTTTTAGATATAGCAGTGCAAAGTGGATTAAAGACTATCACTTATGATAAATATAAGATACCCAATCATTTTAGCATAAAAGTAGGTGGGGGCTTTAGTTGGTAAAAGGAGTAAGATAAATGCCTTATGTAGATATAAGAGTTGCGGGTAAATTAAATATTGAGCAAAAGAGAGAGATAGCAAAAGAAGTCTCAGAAACCCTAGAGCGTATAGCCAAAAAGCCAAAAGAAAGTGTTTATATTTCTTTCAGTGAATTTGAAAGAGAGAGTTTTGCTAAAGGTGAAAATATCCTTAGTGATTTAGATAATAAGCAAAAATAGTTTTTATTTTATTAGAAATTTTGTATTGTCAAATGTATTGTTTGAATCTTCTATTTTTTGAGGTTTTGTTGGAATACTAAATCTATGGGTATAGGTAAGATTGATGGTATAGGGGCTATAAAAGTGCAATCTGTCTCCCTGAAGTGGTCCAGAAGCAGATATCTTATAAGTTATGTCTAATCTATTATCTGTATCAAATGCTAAACTAACACCAAGATTTAAACCAATACTAAAAGAAAAACTTTGAAAAGTTTCAATTTTTGTAAGACCTGTATTAAGACCAACGATAAATCCAGCAGTATTTCTCTTTTTTCTAGCAAAAATATCAAACAATAAATCATAATTTATTAGAAAACTACTTGAATTGATGCTTTTTGAAGAAGAAAAATCAATATGATAGGTATCAATAAATTCTAGAGTTGCTCTTGCACCAAATATATTTTGTGGAAAGGGTGTGAGAAATCTTGAAAAATCTTGATAACCAATTAAAAAATGATATCCATAAGATGTAGTGTTTTCAAATTTTTCACCACTCAGAAATTGAATCCCAGTAGAAGGAATGCCAACACCAATACCAAGAATAATTCCACTTTTGTTTTTGCCTTGTATGAGATCTTGAATATATGTAGGGCTGATATTAGAAGTTGGCATTTGTGCTAAAAGAAAAGAATAGCAACATAATAATGCAAAACATATTCTTTTCAATCAGCAACCTTTATAATTTTTTTGCATTGTAACAAAATTAAATAGGTAGAACTCTTATTTTTGGATGCAATCTCTCTTGCAATACATTTTCAATTGCATATAGTGTTCCAGTAGAAGCACTAGCACAACCATTGCAAGCACCCATATAGCGTATATAAATATCAATATATCCATCAGTGCTGTCTTTAATATCTAATATTTCCATATCGCCGCCATCCATCATTAACATAGGACGTATTGTTTCATCAATGGTTTTATCTACCGCCTTGATTTTTTGAACCATTGTCATATCCACAAAATCAAGTTCTCCAAGATTTACTTTTTGAGCATTTTCTTTAAGCTTTTCTGCTTCCATTTCTGTTCTAACATCTCGTAAGATATCTACAAGATAATAATCTCGTTTTTCATGACCACCAGGCTTAATACAGCTCTTGCAAAAAGCCCCAGCTTTTGTATATTGTGTGATTTCTTCAACACTTTTTAGATCATTTAATCTAATAACTTCTTTTATAGTAGAAAGACTTACTCTTGCACACTCACATACGATGATTTCATCTTCAAAATCTTCCATATTTTTCCCAAGATAAAGTCCCGCAGCTTTTTTAATTACATCATATGCCATTACCGAGCAGTGCATTTTTTGACCTGGTACAGCAGGAGTGTCTGGATCATCTCTTAGGGCATTTTCTACATCAAGATTGGTAATTTTTACTGCATCTTGCACTTTTTTTCCTAGACAAAGTTCTACCATCATATCACTACTAGCAATAGCGGTTCCACAACCAAAGCTCTTAAACTTTGCATCAATAATAATGTCATCTTTATCCACAAGCCAATAAAGTCTCACAGCATCACCACAAGATTCTGCTCCATAGTCTGCAACTATTAACTTTGCATTTTTTGCATCCGCATCTTTTTGGGTCAATACTCCCAAATGTGTCGGATTATCCATTCTTTCACTTACTTTTTTTGAGTAAGCATCCCAAAGTGCGCCACCAATTAAATCATTCTTTGCCATTATATTTTTCCTTCATATGAACTTGAAATTTTTCTAAGTCTTTCAACCGCCTTGTTGAATACCTCGATTGTATAGTCAATTTCTTCTTTTGTATTAAATCTAGATAGTGAGATTCTTACCGCAGTATGTGCGAGTTCCTTATCAGCACCAATTGCCACCATAACGGGATTTGCTTCCAAATCTTCACTTGCACAAGCACTTCCTGTAGAGCAAGCAATACCAGCTTTATTTAAATCCCAAAGCATCGCTTCTCCTTCAATACCCCTGATACTAATGAGTGTAGTATTTGGTACACGATGTTTTCTATCACCAATTACAAAAACATCAGGGATTTTCAATAAAGCATCTTCAAGATAATTGCGTAATTCTAAAATCGTAGAATTTTCATAATCAAGATAGCTTTGTGCTAGACTCATTGCCTCGCCCATACCAATAATATAAGGCACATTTAATGTCCCACTTCTTCTACCTCTCATATGTTCTCCACCATGCAAAAGAGGAGTGAGTTGTCTACCTTTTTTGATATATAGAGCTCCTATTCCCTTTGGTCCATGGAATTTATGAGCAGAGAAAGATAAAAAATCTACATTTGCTTTTTGCACATCCACTGGAATCTTTCCAATTGCTTGAACTGCATCTGTGTGAAATAAAACACCTTTTTCCTTACAAATCGCTCCTATCTCTTCTATAGGAAAGATAAGCCCTGTTTCATTATTTGCCCACATAATACTTACTAAAGCAGTTTGCTCTGTGATTGCTTCTCTAACTTGATTTGCTGAGATATTTCCATCTTTATTGATGCTAAGATAAGTTACTTTGACACCAAGTGATTCTAAAAATCTGCAAGTAGCACCTATAGCAGGATGCTCTACATCAGTGGTGATAATATGATTTTTTTCACCTTTAGCAATAAGATCAAAATATACCCCTTTTAAAACCCAGTTATTAGATTCTGTGGCACAAGAAGTGATAATGATATCATCTTCTTCTGATGCATTGATACCCTCATAGAGTTTATTAAATGCATCGTGTAGGGCTGGATGAATTTCTGTTCCAAATTTGTGTAGAGAATTTGGATTTCCGTAGTGTTCGCAGAAAAAAGGTTGCATTATTTTTTCTACTTTTGGATCCACCATTGTAGTGGCATTATTATCTAAATAAATGCGTTTTTGCATCATTGTCTCCTAATGTTAATTCTAAATATAAATTAGTTTTTAATTATTTATTATGCTCTTTTAGAGCGCGCATATTATAGTGAAAATGTGATAATAACCCATAAAAAAATAAAAATTATTGAGCAATTACAACAGCTATTGCAAATTCAGTTTCGTGAGTTATGCTAACTTTGAGGTTTTTAATTTCAAAATATTCCATTTTATTGTTTATAAGTGTTATAAGCGGAGCATTATTGTGATTTTTTGTAAGTTGAATATCTAAAAAGCTTAAATGCTTTCCAATTCCAACGCCTAAGGCTTTTGAGCAAGCTTCTTTTGCTGCCCAAAAACCTGCAATTGTCTGTGGATTATATTTTGTGAGAGCAATTTCTTCTAAGGAGAGAAATTTTTTTAAAAATGCATCTGCATGTTTATCAAGAATTTTTTTTATTCTGAAAATTGAAACGATATCAACCCCTATTTCCATCTATTATTGCACAACAAACTCAGTAAAGAAAACATTTTTTATAACCCCATCAGCAAGAATCTGATTTACTCTTTGTAATATCTCATCTTTTATACGCTCTTTGCCTTTAGTAGTAACGATTTCTTCGATGGATTTGGATGAAAGAATATCAATGATAATGTCTTTCACAACAGTTGCTTTTTTGATCAATTTCTACTTCAAGTTTTGGATTGCTAAGCTCTAGAGTGATTGAAGTTTTAAGATACCTTCTTCCATTTTGTGTTACAAGATTTACAACAAAAGAAGGATTTATGGCATACAATGGACCAATGTTTAGTAGATTTGCATCTTTTGAAGAAATTGCTGGTTGTTTTTGCTGTGCTTGCTGGGCTTCTGATTGTTGAGATGCATCAGAATGTTTTTCTCCTCCACTACCAATGAGCAAAAAGGCAACTAGTATTATAATGATGACTAAAAAGACAACAGCTCCTATAACGATAAAAAGTAGAGCTTTACTCTTTTTTTCTTCTTGTTCGACTTTTTCTTCAGCCATCTTTAGAACTCCTTATTGGCATAATAGACTAAACTGCTTTTTCCAAATTTTTTAGCCTTTATTATACTAAAATCTTTTATGTTTTGTGGCATTTCATGGGATGTATAGCATTCAAAAATAACAAGTAAGTTATTTTTGTTTTGTATTTTTTCTATAACTTTAAAACACCTAGAATAAATATCGGCAAAATTTTCTCTTATTGGAAAGGGAGGATCAAAAAAAAGTATATTTTTTGAATTCTCATCTTGTTGCTTAAGAATATCTGGTAATAATTCAAAACTATCTCCAAGAAAACTTTGAAAATTTAAAGTAGGAATTTTTTGTTTGATTTCATTGAGGTTTTGATTAAGTATGTTGAAGCTTTTTGGATTTTTTTCAATAAAAATTGCTTTTTGTGCTCCTCTGCTGAGTGCTTCTATGCCTATAGAACCTGTTCCTGCAAAAACCTCGATAAAATTAACATGAGAAATTAGAGGAGCTAAAGTATTAAACAAAGATTCTTTTAAGATAGCCTTACTTGATCTTGTGGCTTCAGAATCTACCATATGAAGCTTATGATGTTTAAGTAGCCCTCCTATAATTTTTATAGTGCTTTTATTTTTTATCATTTTGCAAAGTATTGTAGATTTGCTTTGAAAATTCTTGTAAGAGATGATCAATTTTAGTTTGTATTTTTGGATCTTGCAAATCTAGCTCGCTAGGGATTATATGAGAAATAGTATTTTTTTTGATGCGCGTGTGGTAAAAACTTTGCAAATCTTTAAACAAGCTTACTGGTGTAAAGGGTTTTTTGATGTGTGTATTGCTTGTTGAATCTAAAAGACATACTGGCTTTTCAATCTGTAGGGCAATATCAGAAATTACAAATTCAGATTCTGTATAGGAAGTGAGATATTCTTGAAGGTAATATTCAAGTGATTTTTGCAATAAGGTTGATTCGCACATAATACAAATTTTCATTCTGCGCCCTCATCTTCATCATCTGTGGCATATCCATCATTGGCGTGTGCTCTTAGATATTGGATAATAGTTTTAGCTTCTGTGTCAGTTGGCATTGCAAAAGTTCTCATAGTATTAAAAATACCGTCCCATTCTAACATCGTATGCTCTTTTGGAGAATGTGCGGCATGGCACATAGAACAAGTATCATAGTAAAGGAATTCTGCATCAGCCCAAGCCTCAGATTGGGAAGTGGAAAGTTGTTCTTTTGGAACCGCAATCTCAAGAGTATTAAGTTTGTTGTCTTTGTCAAAAGTCAAGAGCGGTAATGTTATATTTTTTGTGGCATAAAGCACTTTATTGTCATCTTTTTTTAAATAACCTTGAATTTTTATAATAATCTCTTTGCTATTCTCACCAATCTTTTCCCCACTAATGCCTCTAGATAAAATGCCAATCCTTGAATGATTTTTTGGATTAAAGGCTATGACATCATCATTGATAACATAAAGTGTTTCTGCAAACATAAAAGTCTTTAAAAAAATAAAACCTAATAATATTTTTTTCATTACTAAGCTCCTATAACACTTGGGGGTAGTGTTGATTTGTAGGGTTTTATGATTTCATCAGATTCTAGTTTTCTAATATTTACTAATGTTGAATTTACAGATGTGGCTTGTGCCATTTGACTTGTTGGACGAGAAGAGGTTAAAACATTGACATGCCCAGCATTACATCTAGGTTTTTCTTCAGATGGGTTTTCAGGGTCATACCAAGCGCCTTCTTGAATAGCAACAACTCCTTCTCTGATATTTTCTGTGATATAAGCACCAGCTAGAATTCTTCCTCTAGCATTAAATACCTCGACAATTTCTCCATGTTTAATGTTAAGCTTATTTGCATCTTTTGGATGAATCATCACTGGCTCCCTTCCTTGAATTTTATAGAGATTTCTAATCCAAGTATTATCCAATTGAGAATGCACACGATAGCGCGGATGTGGAGAAAGTAGATGGAATGGATAAGTTTTAGCTTCTTTTGCACCAAGCCATTCAGCAGGTTCAAACCATGTTGCATGTCCTTTGAAATCTGGTAGATTATAAGAGGCAAATTTTTCAGAAAAAATCTGTATTTTTCCACTTTCTGTAGCAAGTTTATTGGCAATTGGATCTTTTCTAAAATCAGAGTGTCTTACATATTGATATGCTTCTTTTGGAATCTCAAACTCCACAAAACCATCTTTCCAAAATTGTGCAAAATCTTTAAAAGAAGGACCATCGCTTTTTTCATAAAAACTTTCTATCCATTGCATATAAGTTTTGCCACCGCTATATCTTCTTTCTAATTGCTCTCCACCTATTTTTCTTGCCAATGTCTTAAAAATCTCAAAATCATCTTTTGATTCATAAAGAGGCTCAATTGCTTTTCTCATTGCATAAATTACATTTCTTGAGTAAGAGCCACCTGAGGTAATATCATCACGCTCAAGAGTTGTAGTTGAGGGTAGTATAATATCAGCCATTTTTGCAGTAGGTGTCCACCAAGGTTCATGCACAACTACTGTATCTACACTTCTGAGTGCTTGGATAAGTTCATTGGTATCTGGCTCATGACCAAGTAACGAAGCACCACAGACATATACCATATCAATTTTTGGGTAAGTAATTTTTTTGCCTTTAAAGTTGATTTCTTTATTGGGATTTAAAATTGCTTCAGATACTCTTGATGCTGGAATTGTATATTTTACACGATTGCGACCTTGTGCTAAGCCTGGTGTAGTTCTATATCCAGAATTTGCTTGACCACCTCCTGCATAATGCATTGAAAAACCAAACCCACCTCCAGATAATCCGATTTGACCAATCATGCAAGCAAGAGTAATAAGTGCCCAATCTGCTTGTTCACCGTAATGGGCTCTTTGCATTGCCCAGTTTCCGGCTAAAAAAGTTCTAGTTGATACAAAAAGATCAGCTAGTTCTTTAATTTTTTTGGCTGGAACTTCTGTGATTTTTTCAGCCCACTCGGGGGTTTTTGGAATCTTATCTGTTTTTCCTAGCAAGTAGGGTAAAAATTTATCAAACCCATCGGTATATTTGGCAATAAAGGTTTTATTGTATTTTTTTGAAGTATAGAGATAGTGCATCATACCAAGCATTAGTGCGACATCTGTATTTGGACGAATTTTAATCCATTGTGCATCAAACATTTGAGCTGTTTCTGTGTAAATAGGATCTATGGAAATAAATTTAATACCAGCTTTTTTATATTTTGGATAGTAAATATCATTTAGATGATTTGGAACGACATAGTCTATACGATTACATTTAAAGAGATCTGTGCCCCAAAGCACATAAACCTTGCAATTTTCAATCATTTCTTCATGGGTGGTTTGTAGGGAATATACTTCCATATCCCCCATAATTCCAGGATTTACTCTACCAGCAGCACCATTGCTATATTCACCATCTGTTCCAACAGCGCCTCCAAACACAGTATTAAAAAATCTACCAGCAACAATATTTGAATTGTGCAATCTTCCAACATGCCCCCATCCACCATAACTAGCATTGTATATATTGTCTCTAGGAGTTGCTTTTAGCTTTTCTACTAAGAGATTAAGTGCTTCATCCCAGCTAACTCTTACAAATTCCTCTCTTCCTCGTAATTCTTTGTGATTTTCCTTGCCTTCAAGATAGCTTTTTCTAATACAGGGGTATTTGATTCTTGTATCAGAATATGTTCTATCAATAATTGCTTTTATCATAACTGATGGGTTTGCATCACTTTTTTGGGGTTCAATATCTTTGATAATGCCATCTTCAACTTTTGCATAAAATGGACCAAAATGGGTTGCATGTGGTATTTTTTCAATTTTTTTAAATACTCCTACAGCTCCAAGTGGTTGTAGTTGTAAGCCTAATGTGCTACTTGCAGCAAATTTCAATATACCACGTCTTGAAACACCCATTTTATTTCCTCTTTAATTTTGTTTTTTTAAGTTTGTTATTATACAACAACAAATAAATGATGATTTTAATGAATTATTCAAAGGAAGAAAATTGGCTTGTAGGATTTGTCCAAAAATAAAAAAATATGATTTTTTTTGGATTGTTTTTGTGTGTGTGGCTATGTGGGGGGTAAATAAATATCAAGAGCACAAGGCTGAGGTAAAAAAGCAAGTGGAAAAACAGCAATTTTTAGATTTGCAAAAAAAATGTCTTTTTGGTGATGAGGTAGCCTGCAAAGAAGCATATCATTCAGAAAGCAAGAATTATTAAATTATTTGTATAACGATTAGGGAAAAAATAAAAATTTAAGATTGAAATAATAAAGTGGCTCCGGATGTAGGATTCGAACCTACGACCAAGCGGTTAACAGCCGCCTACTCTACCGCTGAGCTAATCCGGAATGTAGAGTTAAATTTTAAAGAATGCAATTATAGATAAAAAAAATATCAAAGTCAAGATTTTTTTTAGAGTTTATAGACTTTTTTTGTTTGTTTTGGCAAAAAACCCTTAAGATCAAAAATAAAACCATGTGGTTGAAGGATTTTTTCATAGTTGAAATCCAAAAAATAATCATGAGCAATTGCAACAAGACATACATCAAAAAGATCTTGTAATTCTTCTAATTTGGAGAGATGGATGTGATAGGTTTTGAAAACCTCATCACTATCCACTAAAGAATCAAAAATTTTAACAATACAGCCATATTCTTGTAATTCTTTTAAAACCTCAAACACTTTGGCATTACGGATATCCTTGCAATTTTCTTTAAAACTTGCACCAAATATAGCAATCTTTGCACCAATAGGATTGATTTGGTGCTTTGCTAGGAGTTTGATAATTTTTTGTACAATAAAACTTGGCATCATATCATTGATAAATCTTCCTGAAGAAATAACTTTAGGGTGATATCCATACTCATTTGAAATATGGGTAAGGTAATAAGGATCTACGCTGATGCAATGACCTCCAACAAGACCAGGGGTGAAGGATAGGAAATTCCATTTTGTTTGAGCTGCTTTTAAGACTTCTTGTGTTTCAATGCCTAATCTATCAAAAATAATACTTAGTTCATTGACAAAGGCAATATTCAAATCCCTTTGAGCATTTTCTATGGCTTTTGCTGCTTCTGCCACTTCAATACTTGGGGCAAGGTAAGTATTTTTAATAATACTTTTATAAAGCATATCAATTTTTTGAGCACTTTTTTCTGTGCTACCAGAAGTGATTTTTGTGATATTTGTTAGTGTGTGATTTTTATCTCCAGGGTTGATTCTCTCTGGAGAGTAACCTACAAAAAAATCCTTATTAAAGACCAAATTACTAGTTTTTTCTAGTAGTGGAACACATTCTTTTTTTGTGCAGGTAGGATAGGTGGTAGATTCATAAATGACAATATCATCTTTTTGCAAAAATTTTCCCACACATTTTGTTGCCTCTAATAGAAGTGAAATATCTGGTTTTTTATAAGAATCCACAGGGGTTGGAACTGTGATGATATAGATATTTGCCTCTCTTAAGTCCTCTTGTTCTGAAGTAAAACAAAGCATTGAAGATTCTGAAAAATCTTTAATTTCATTATTAAAATCTTTAGATTCTTTGAGTGATTGAATACGCTGTTTGTTTATATCAAAGCCTATAGTGGGATATTTTTTTCCAAACTCTATTGCAAGAGGAAGCCCGACATAACCTAGTCCAATGATTGCAATTTTATCCATAAAATTCCTTTATGCTATCGCTAATGTATTCTATTTCTTCTTTCTTTAAATATGGATTGATAGGGAGACTTAAAATCTCATTAGCACATTTTTGAGCACAAGGAAAATCATCTTTTGAATAAATGAGATAAGAAAAAGCCTCTTGTAAAGGCAAAGGAATAGGGTAGTGTATGGCAGTTGGAATATTTTTTTGTTTCAAGAATTCTTGTAAAGCATCTCTTTGTTTGCTCAAAATGCTAAATTGTGCAAAAGTGCTTGAGCATTCTGATGTAATTGTGGGTAGTTGTAGAGGTAGATTTTGTAAAAGATGAAAATAAAGTTTTGCTATTTCTTGGCGTTTGAGTATTTTTTCTTGAAAATATTTGAGTTTAACCCTAAGAATATTTGCTTGTAATGTATCCATTCTTGCACCAATGCCAATATATTTATGAGTATATCTTTTTGTTTGTCCGTGGATTCTTAGGGCTTTGATTTTTTCACTTAAAAAATCATCATTACAAAAGAGTGCGCCCCCATCTCCAAAACACCCTAAAGGTTTTGCTGGAAAGAAACTTGTGGTGCCAATAGTGCAGAGATTCCCACTTTTTTTGCCACAAAAACTAGCACCAAAGCTTTGAGCTCCATCTTCAATCACACTTAGATGGTATTTTTTTGCAATATCATTGATGATGTTGATATTAGGTATTTGTCCAAAAAGACTTACGGCTATAATGGCTCTAGTTTTTGGTGTGATTGCTTGGGTGATATATTTTTCATCAAGATTGAAAGTTTGTGGATTGATATCAACAAAGATAGGTTTTGCTCCAACTAAGGCAATGGCTTCCGCACTTGCAAAAAAACTAAAACTTGTGGTAATAATTTCATCATTAGGTTTAATATCTAGTGCCATTAGGGCTAAAATAAGAGCTGAAGTTCCACTAGAGCAAGTTATGGCATATTTGCAACCTACAAAATCTTCCAATTCTCTTTCAAATTTTTCTATCCCATCACCCATAATAAAATGAGCAGATTCTAAGGTATCTTTGATTGCTTGATCAATTTCTTTGCGATGTGCCAAATATTCTTGTTTTAAGTTTGCAAAATCAATCATTTTCACAAATTACTCGCCCATGTTCTAGATAATAAAAACACGCTTCATTTTCACTATAAGCCTTATTGTCTTTAAAAACTAATTTTTTAGCACTTTTATCCACCCAACCAATAATTCTTGCAGGATTTCCTACTACTAATGCATAATCCTCAACATCTTTTGTAATAACAGATCCAGCGCCAATAAGTGCATATTTACCAATTGTATTTCCACAGATTATGGTGGCATTTGCGCCTATGGAGCAACCTCTTTTTAGCAATGTTTTTTTGTATTCATTTTTTCTAATAATAAATGCTCGTGGATTAAGCACATTGCTAAAAACCACAGAAGGACCTATAAAGACATCATCTTGACATTCTACGCCTTCATATATACTGACATTATTTTGCACTTTGCATTGATTGCCTATTTTTACATTTGGACCTATTACACAATTTTGCCCAAAAGAGCAAGATTCTCCGATAAGACTATTTTGTAAAATATGACAAAAATGCCAAATCTTAGTATTTTTTCCTATAGTTACATTTGTATCTATGATACTTGTAGGGTGGATAAAATATTCTATTAGATTATTTTTTTGCATAAGGGGTGGTATTCTCCTTGTAGTCCAATGGGATTAGCATTTCTGATGTGATATACCATCTCGATACAAGGTCTTACATCTTTGATTGTAAAACCTTGATGATTTAAGATAGCCTCATAGCTTTTTGTATGTAGATTTTCAAAACCATCACTAAATTCAATCTCTTCTCCCTCAATTTTGATTGAACGATAGGTGCGTTTAGAGGTATTGGGTAAATAATTTGCATTGATAGATAAAAACCAGGAGATATTTGCATTTTCCAATTCCAAAATCCCACTAGCTGTATCTTTTGTGCTAATGTTAAGTTTAGATTCTTTAGGAGTGCCAAATAAGTATTGCAACATATCAAAAAAGTGCACCCCAATATTTGTCGCAATTCCCCCACTTTTGCTTATATCACCTTTCCAAGAAGCAAAATACCAATTTCCTCTTGAAGTAATATAAGTTAGCTCAACGCAATATTTTTTTGAGGGGTTGTTTTTGAGTTCATTTTGAATTTTTTGCTTGAGTGCAATGATGCTTGAGTGGTGTCTGAGTTGTAAAATGTTATAGACTTTTTTTTGACTTTTCTTTTCTAATTCTTCAAGGGTATCAAGATTCCAAGGATTTAAGACTAGTGGCTTTTCGCAAATTGCGTGTGCATTGTTTTTAAGTGCAAAACGGATATGACTATCGTGTAGATAGTTTGGAGAACAAATGCTAACAAAATCTATAGAAATATTTTTTGATTCTAATTTGCTGATATGTCTATCAAATCTTTCAAATTCTGTAAAAAAATGTGTTTTGGGAAAATAAGAATCCAAAATCCCAACAGAATCTCTAGGATCTAGGGCACAGAGTAATTGATTGTTTGTATCTTTTATGGCTTGTAAGTGTTTTGGTGCGACATAGCCACCCACTCCAATGATTGCAAAATTTTTCATTCAAACCCTTTTAGCACACTAATGATTTTTTGAGCACTTTTTCCATTCCCATAAAATTTTTCACAAAAAGAAGAATTAGAAATTTGTGAAATATTATCAAAAGTTGTGAGGATTTTTTCTTCATCACTTCCTGTTAAAAAATTGTAATTATTTTCTATAAGTTCCATCCACTCGCTATTTTCCCTTAAAACAATGCAATGCTTTTTAAAAAAATAAGCTTCTTTTTGCAACCCTCCAGAATCTGTTAAGACTATTTGGGTTTTTTGCAATAACCAAAGCATTTCTAAATATCCTAATGGCGGGCAAAAAGTAATATGAGGATAATCCTTTGTAGAAAAAAGTGTTTGAATTCTTGGATGTATGGGAAAAATAACCTGTTGTTTAGAAGCTATTTTATCAATTGCTTTTAAGATGGTGTGCAATTTTTTAGAATCATCAGTATTTTCTGCACGATGCAAGGTGCATATACAAAAATGTGATTGTATAGAAAGATTTGGTTTTGTTGCATAAGTTGCAAAGAGTTTGCTAGCATCAAACATAATATCCCCAACATTTTTTATAAGGTATTGAGGGGCTTTAAAACCTTCTTTTTTGAGATTTGAGAGTGCATTTTTTGTAGGACAAAATAAAATTTTAGAGATTTTATCTGTAAGAATACGGTTGATTTCTTCTGGCATTGTATGATCAAAACTTCTTAATCCAGATTCTATATGGATAATAGGAATTTGTAGTTTGATACTTGCTAAAGCCCCAGCAAGAGTAGAGTTTGTGTCCCCATATACAAGTGTAAAATCAGGTTTTTCTTGCAATAAAATCGCTTCTGTGTCTTTGAGGATATCAGCAGTCATTTGTGCGTGAGATTTTGATCCGTGGTTAAGTTGATAGAGAGGTTTTTTGAGCTTTAGAGTTTTAAAAAAAATTTCACTCATTGAAAAATCATAATGTTGCCCTGTGTGAATTACAACTTCTTGAATCTGATTTTTTTTAAAAGCTAGACTTAGTGGAGCTGATTTGATAAATTGTGGTCTTGCACCAAGTATGGTTAAAATTTTCATTATTTTGATAGATTAAGATAGAGTTGGGCTACTTTTTCAATCATCTTTTCTTTAGTGAAAAGTGCTTGAAATCTTTGATGGGCATTATTGCTTAAAAAATCATAATTTTCTTGGATTTTAAGTATAGCTTGAGCAATGGCTTTGGAATCTTTTGGTGAAACTACAAAGCCAGTGATATTATCTTGATTGATCCAATCACTCCCAGATGGGGCAAATTTAGCACAGACTAATGGCAAGCTATAATGCATTGCTTCAAGCAAGACAATACCAAAAGATTCTTGATATGATGGCAATACAAAGCAATTGGCATTTTCATAAAGTTTTGCTAATTCTTCTTTATTCTTTTTTCCAAGTAAAAAAACTCTATCTTCTAGTTTTTGTGTATAGATGAGGTCTAAAAGTCTTTTTTTGTAGTCTTGATTCCCTTCTCCTATGATTTGCACTTGAAAGTTTTGAGGCAAAAACTTTAGGCTTTCAATCAAATATTCAAATCCTTTCCAAGTCACAAGCCTGCCAACTGATAGGATAATATTTGATTGTTTTGAAGGTTTTTTTGATGGGGTTGGCATATTGATACCAATGGGAATACAGATACATTTTTCTTTATATTTTGAAAGATAAGGAGATTCTAGGATATATTTCTCACTTGTTGCAATAATTTTATTTGCACGCTTTAGAATCCAGTTTTGTAATGGCAAGAAAAAATTTAGTAAAAATTTTTGATTGATGATATCTGAGTGCCAATGAAGAATAATTTTTTTTGTTTTGTGTGGAGATAAAAATAGTGCAAGAGTTGCCATGGGATCTGGTAGATGCACATGTATAATATCATATTGAGAAATTAACTCTCTAAGTTTAAAAATCATTTGTGGAGATATTGAAGTAGAGGCAATTTTTCCAAAACTAGCAGTTCTAAAAATTTTTGCATTTAATGCAGTGATATCCTCTTGATAATAATTTTTTGAATTTGAGCATAAAACATCACATTGTATATGTTTTGCATTGATACCATCGCAAATGTCTTCCATCACAACTTCGATTCCGCCAATATCTGGAGGATAAAATTTTCCAAATTGTAGGATTTTAATATTATTTTGCATTATATCTCGCTTGAATTGAATGTAAAAAGCAATTTGGAAGTATTTTTTTTACAATAAATTTTAGTAGTTCTGTTGCAAGAGTTGGAATAAAGTAAAAAATAAAAAATTTATTATATTTTAATCCTATTTTATATTCTTCATAAATGTACCTAAATGTGGAAACTGAAGAAATACCACCAGATAGACAAGAAGCAATTACAATAGGGATTTTATGAAATACTTTTTTATTGTTATATATTTTGGTAAAAAAATCATTATCTGAACATATTTTAAAACTTAGATCAAAGGGATGGAGTTTTTGAATCTGGGTTTTTGTAAAAACACTTTGATGTGAGAAAGGCATTCTATATTTTGGATTTGTTGTTTTTTTAATAATTTTTTTATTTTGACTATTGTAAATAATCTCTGTATCACCGTATATTACATCATATTTTTTTATATTATCTTTTGAAATTTCTCTAATGACATTAAGATTGTAGAATCTATCCCCACAATTCATAAAATTGATCCATTCTTTGGTAGTTAAAGCTATGCCCTTATTCATTGCATCATAGATTCCCTTATCTTTTTCGCTCAAAAATTTAAAGGTAAGGGTAGGGTAGGTATTGTGTGTGGCTTCAAGATAAAATCTATCTTCTTTTTGATCCTCTAAGGTAATAGTAGCACAAGAGGTAATAAGCTCCAAAATTGCTTCTTTTGTCCCATCGTTACTTTTTCCATCAACTAGAATATACTCGATATTTTTATAGCTTTGATTGATGACACTTTCCATCGTCTCTTTGATGTGAGTGACATCATTATAAACAATAGTAACGATAGAAAAACTTGTCATCTATGCCTTCCCAATCATAATATGTTTTAATCCAAAATGAGAGAGGTTGAGATGATGATAGATATTGCGTCCATCAAAGATAATTTTTTCTTTTAAAAGAGAAGTGATTTTTTCAAAATCTGGTGAGCGAAATTCTTTCCACTCAGTGCAGATGATGAGTGCATCACAATCTCTCAAGGCTAAATATTTATCTTCACAATACTCTAGCAATGGATTTTCTCTGATATAAAATCGTGCATTTTCACTTGCTTTTGGGTCATAGGCTTTTATTTTTGCACCCATTTGCGTGAGAGCTTGAATCATCACAAGTGAGGGAGCTTCACGCATATCATCAGTTTCTGGCTTAAAGCTCAATCCCCACATACCAAAAGTTTTATCATTCAAGTTCTCTCCAAAGAGTTTTCTGATTTTTTTTACTAAGATGAGCTTTTGAGAAGCATTGATAGATTCTGTAGCTTCTAGCATTGGGGTTTGCACACCATGGGAGTTTGCAATTTTTTGTAGTGCTTTGACATCTTTTGGAAAGCAACTGCCTCCATACCCACACCCTGGGTAGATGAAGTCATAACCTATCCTTGGATCAGAGCCTATACCTTGACGCACTGAGTTGATATCTGCACCCACAGCCTCACAAATCCTTGCCATCTCATTGATAAAGCTAATTTTTGTAGCTAACATTGCATTGGCTGCGTATTTTGTCATTTCAGCTGATTTGATATCCATTATCAAAAGTCGCTCTTTTTTGAGAGTGAATGGAGAGTAGAGCTCTTGAAGGATTTTGATAGCTTTGGGAGAATCTGAGCCTATCACGACACGATCAGGGCTCATAAAGTCTTTGATAGCTACTCCTTCTTTAAGGAACTCGGGGTTACTCACTACATCAAAATCTATTTTTATATTTCTTCTGCGCAATTCTTCTGCAATAGTGTTTTTTACAAGATTTGCGGTGCCAATAGGAACAGTAGATTTATCCACAATGATTGCATAGGAGGTGAGGTGCTTGCCTATCTCTTTGGCTGCACTTAGCACATAGCTCAAATCCGCACTTCCATCTTCTCCCATAGGCGTGCCTACAGCGATAAAGATAAGCAAAGTATTGCTGTAAGCTTCTTTGGGAGAGGTAGTAAAGGTGAGATTGCCCTTTTGGGTAGTTTCATCTACAATCTCTTTTAAGCCTTTTTCATAGATGGGAATCTCGCCATTTTGAAGCATAGAGATTTTTCTCTCATCTACATCAAAGCAAGTTACCTCATTTCCCATCTGAGCAAAACATGCTCCGCTGACTAGTCCGACATATCCTGAACCTACGATTGTAATTTTCATCATAACCCTCTGTGTAAAGAGAGGATTATATCAAAAATTATGGTTTTTGATAAACTGCGACAACGGTATGTCCATAAGCTTCATTTGGGATTTTTTCAAAAAATCTTCCAAGATAATTTGTTATTTTTCTCAAAGGATTAGAATCCAAAAACTTTGGAGTAAAGAATCTTTTTGAAAACATTACAGATTTGTAAAAATTGATATGCTCGGGCTGAACTTTTTCGTGATAAAGGTCAATGAGTTTGAGATTGAAGATTTGAGCAATATTATGAAGACACTTGTCACTAAATCGTCCAACATGATGTGGAGGCATATTTAAAATACCATTAACAGCATACTGAATAAAGCTCTCTTCGCTAGGAACAGCAATTAGAATTACCCCCCCCCCCCTACAAGCATCAACTTTTGCTTGGATAAAAGAGTGTGGGTCACTTACATGCTCAAGGACTTGGAAACTACAAACCATATCAGCTTCACCATTATGATTTTTTGCATAATCTTGTATTGAGATATTTTGAACATTTACACCATTTTCTTCAGCCATTTTTTTGGCATCTGTGCTAAATTCAAGTCCTAAATACTGAGCTTGAGGAATGTATTTGGCAAATGCACCTTTGCCACAACCTACCTCTAGAACTCTATCTCCATTATGAATATATTGCTTGGCAAAATCATACTCGTGCTTTTCACTGAAGTAATACCATGGAATTTTATTTAAAGCATTGTAGAAGTTATCATCCCCAGTAGGAATACTTTCATCCTCTAAAAAGAAAAATTTAAAATCACAACTTGGACAATGTGAAAAATACATATTTTGATTAATAAGCTTGCTTGTGTCAATTTTATATAGTGTATTGTAGAGATTATTAATACTTTTAGTATTAATAGATATAGTTTGTTTTGCATTTGTATGACATAAAGGGCATTTCATAATTACTCCTTATTTAATAAGATATTATTTTTTTCTTGCGAATTTTTATTAAGTCTTTGAGTTTAAAATCACTATGTACAAAGATTCTTGGTAAAACATGCATATAATTTTTATGTGTTTTGTATATTGTGCCATTTCGTGTAGTAACTGCTGTTTTGAAATTAAACTCTTTGATAAAATCACAATATGTTTTATTGATTTCTCCTTTTCCTCCAAATGGGAAACAAAAATGTTTGGGTGTTTTTCCAAAAGTTTCATGAATGATATTTAGTGATTTTTTTATGTCATCTCTTAGCTCTTCAAAAGAAAGATTATTAAAAACAGGGTGTGTGTGTGTATGACAGCCTAATGTAAAGCCTTTATACTGGCACATTTCTTGTATTTCCTCTATTGTTAATGCTAGGCTTTTATAGTCCTTTTCACAATGTTTTATGCCAAAAATATTTAAAATTTCTTTTGCGTTATGTAGATTATCAAGTTTATTTAAAACTTCATTTCTAATATTTAAAAAAACTTCGGATTTTTGCTTTATATTGGAAATATCAATTTTTTTTGTATGGAGTGAAATACTAGAATTTTTTAGCAAAAAATCTTCTATTGAAAACCACCACATATTTGGATTCTCAAGAAAACCTGTGCATAAATAGATGCAAAATGGAATCTGGTATTTTTTAAAAATAGGAAAACCATATGTGTAATTATCTTTATATCCATCATCTATGGTAATAACTAAATTTTTTTTGTTTAAAAATGTGCCATCTATAAGTTTTTGATACAGTTCATCAAGTGATAAGAAGTTATAGCCATTGTTTTTTGCTTCAATGATAAAGTTTTCAAGGGCTTTGGGATCTACTTTTAACTTTTCGTTTTCTGGTAACTTTTTATTATCAAGAGGTGCAATGCGATGTAGCATTAAAATGATTGCATCACCATGAAAGTAGGATTTGATATAAGGCAGGTTTGAGAGAATATTTTTAATTGTTTGTTTCATTGTTTTTTGGCAACAAGTGTAATGAGTATTTGATAGTCTGGATCATGAAAAAATAATTCTTCATTTGTAAGTTTTTCTGCTGGCATTCCTTGAAGGCTTGCCATCGCCGAATAAATATTACCATAAGTATGGCACTCAACTTCATTCCCAAAGATTTCTTCAAAAACTTGTTTTATCCCCATATCTGTAAATCTCCAGTAGTCTCCCCATCGTTCATAATCATAACGACTTATTTGTAGTAATCCAGCAACACTAATCAATGCAACCCCCCCCCCCTTAAGCATTTGATGAATACCTTGTATTGCTTTTTTATAATCATAAATAAAATTTAATGTTACAGTAGCAATAAAGCAGTCTAGATAATTTTTAGGTAGGATTTTGTGATTTGTTAGGTCTCCGATAATGGTTGCTGTTGAGAAATTGGGATCCACATGAAGAATTTCTGATTTTACAACATTTTTACCAAACTCTCTAGTATAGGTATTCTCTGCGATTTCACACACAATACCTTTAATATGATGAGAATTTTTGGCAAGGAAGTCATTTGTATAAACACGATCTATAGGAGTTCCAAAATCAAATCCAAATTTTGATGAAATCGGTGTAAGGGATTTTGAATCAATCTGTCTCTGTAATGTTGGTAGGAATAGCCTTTTAAAGAAAAATATTATTTTTTTGATTATTTTCTTAATTTTCATAGATTCTCCAAAATATATTGGTATTGTGCGATGTATCTTTTGGCAACTACATTATAGCTAAATCTTTCTATAACCATTTCTCTTGCATTTTGGGATAAATAAGGTAGATTTTTTAGTGCCCAGCATATACCATAGGATAAATCTGATACATCTCTTGCAAGATAACCATTTGTTTTATGGATAATCATATCTACATTCCCTCCTATATCAAATGCAACCACAGGTACCCCACATGAGAGGGATTCCATGATAGTATTGCTCAGGTTTTCTGCAAGACTTGGTGTGATGAAAATATCAAGAGAATTATAGAGTAGGGTAAGTGTAGTATCGTCATATAAATGCCCCATAAATATTGTATCAATACCAGCAATTTTTTCCCCATCACTTGAGCCAAAAACTATAAGTGTATAAAGATGTTTGTTTGGAAGCATTTCTAAGGCTTCTTTTAATTGTAAATAGCCTTTGCGTTTTATTTGTGTTCCAGAAATTGCTCCAAAACCTATCAATATTTTGTCTTTACAATTTAGGTTTAGAATTTTTCTAGCAATATCTTTTTTTATAGGTCGAAAAATATCTGTGTCGATGGGATTTGGAATATTGATAATGTTTTTGTTTTTAAAGAGTGCCGAGGCTTTTGCTTCAGAGGCAATCCAAGAAGAAAGTCCATTCACAGTGAGCTTTAAAGCATTGTAAGCTTTTTGCTTCTTTTTGAAATTTAAAAAACTAATATCATATTTAAAGTTTGACGCAAGAAAAGGGCAAGAGTAGCATAGGGTTTTAAATTTATCACAATTATTATAAACAACATGACATCCTCCAGTATAAGGATTTGCATCATGAAGACTCCAAATGATCGGTCTATTAAAATGTGTTAAGTCGCTTGGATAGATAAAGCCAGAATTTATCCAGTGTAAATGGATAATATCAGGGTTAATCTCATTGATTTTTCTTAAAAGATTTTTATTGCTTGGAAAGAAGGTTGATGAAAAAATATCATTATGTCTATTTTTATACAGCATTGATGGAAGCTGATCTAAGGCTTTTTTAAAAGGAATAAAAAACTTTTGTGTTTTTGTTTGTGTTAGGCTATGAATTGTGGGGAGGTCTTGGGTTTTGTTTTGAACCATTACTTGAGAATCAATACCTTGTTTTAATAATGCTAGATGTAATCTGATAGCAGCCCTACCAGCACCACCATTATCTTGACTTACAAGATGTAAGATTTTCAAGAAAAGAACCTTTTGAGCCGTGAGGTTATTTTTTGAAAGATATTTCTGCGATGTTTTTTATGAAAGTCCATAATACCATGAAGGGCTTCCATACTCTCAATAATTTCAGAAGGATAATTTGATGGTAGGATATTTGATACTACATCACTTTGCAAGGGGTCATCTGAAGAACAGTTTGTTCCACTAGAATCAAAACCGATTTGTTTGATAAAAGAAATTTTTGGCATTAGCGTCAATGCTTGGTGTTTATAAGCTATCAGATACCAAAAAATAGCCCAAGTTTTTTTCTTTTGTTTTTTATTAAAAAGAAAATGTTCCCAATAATCTGAAGTATGATGCAAGCTGATTTCATAAATATCATCTTTAGAAAAATTATTTTCAACCCATGCAATATCTCTTTTGAAGTATTGCCAACGATCCTTCCAGGTTGCCCATCCCCAGCAATGTGGAATTCTCCAAAAAAAAGTATCGTCTTTTATGGGATTTGGATCTAATGGATAATTCCATGCAGAAATATTCCATACTTTTTTTTCGCTTTCATATTTATTGAGTGCATCATTCATGTAGTTTAGAAAGACAGGAGAGACTACGATATCATCTTCTAACACGATGACCTTATTGTATTGGTTGATAATTGTGGTTACTCCATCAATGATATTGTCTGCTAATCCAAAATTTCTCTCACGCTCGATGATTGTGATATTTTTAAATCCAGTAATGCTACGGATATATTCTCTAACCCCTTGGACTTTTTCTTGAGCTTCTTGACTTTTGGGTGCATCAGAATAGATAAAAAACTCACTTTCTTTAGCTAGGGGATTTTTGAGCAATGCCTCGATGGTTTGTTGTGTATGAGAGGGGCGATTATAGACAAATAAAATAATTGGAGCTAAAGAATTCATCTAGAGTTTTTCGCCTGTTGGCTGGATAGTTTTTGCATGTTCTTCAATTGTAGCAAGGAGATTTGAATAGAAATTTTTATCATTGGGGTTAGCAAGATATTGATTTATTTTTGAAATATCAACCTTTTTATCTTTTAGGAAATTGACACTTATTTTTTTTATTGCTTCTTGAAGTTGGTCATAGGAAGTTACATGAAGTGTATTATCAAGAACCCCATAAACACTTACAAGCGGATTAAATAAGATTGCAGGAATATTATAACAAGCAGATTCTAGGCTAATGGTTCCTCCAAAAGTAGCTATAGCTTCAGCATTTTGGAGGAGTTCTTTTGATGAAACTTTAAGAGATACTAAGGTAACATTTTCTAGTTTCATAATCTCCTTGTAAAAGCTAATATTTTTAAAAAAATCTAAATTATTGATGAAATAATGCATTATTTCATTATTTAGCATGAATTGATGAGGGTGTTCCTTGACATAGAGTTTCCAGCCCTTTGGGAGTGCTCTTGATAACATTTTTACGATAGTAATCTGACTTTCTAAAATTGTCTTTCCAATGATTGCAGCTTCTGGTTCAAAATGAATACTATAGTAGATGTATTTTTCCTGTAGATCTGGTTGTATTGAGTGTTTGTCATAAAATTTTTTAAGTTGTTTGTATTTTAAAAAATAATAAAATTTATCCCAGTAAGAATAAGGAATACCTAGCCTATTTTGTAAAAAGCTAAATCTTGAAATGCATACCAAAAATTGAGTAAGCATTTCTCCTCCTATTTTGAGACACATATCTTTAATTATTCTTTTTAGAGTTTTTTTCTTGGTTTTATTTGATGTTTTTAGATTATAAAAAATAATATCTTGTGCATTTGTGCATGCTGTGCCTTGTATATAGGGTATGTGAAGTCTTTTTTCTGGATAGTTATGATTTGCTAAAGCAGTGGCTGTATAGTGGTAATTGCCAATAGAATAGCATGGAATTCCTAAGAATGTACATAGAGAGAATGGGATATGGTGATTGGGAGAGGTGAGATTTGGTTCGGATGAAATTAGTAAATCAATCTTATTTTTCTTAAAAATTTCTATAAAAAAAGACAAATGTTGATGGTAGATGTCTTTTGCTAAAGGATTATTTAACATAATACGATGAAGCATGGTTTCTACATCTATTTGAGCAAATTTCATTTTTTGTATGATTTCATAATCGATGTTTTCAACATTTTGAATATCTAAAAGCTTTTCATAATCAATAATATGCTGTATTCTATCTGAATATTTTTCAATAAGGAGTTTGATATTTTCTTTTTGCTCGCATACTAAAACTATGATTTGATCATTTCTGTTTTTAAGAATATATTCAAGAGATTTTCCATCTCTATCCAAAAGGATGATGTTTTTATGCATTGCTTTCATTTTTAAGATCTTTGATTATGGTTTCCATTATAGTTAAATCCCCCCCCCCCATAATATGGTGATTGAAATAGTAATATCTTAACTTTTCAATGCCGCTGTCAATCTCTTCATTAGACATTTTTTGTTGGTATTTGCTTGATGTAAAATATTCCTTTAATCTTTGGAGATTTTGAAAGACATGTATATTTGAAAATAGTTTGGATTGAGTGATGGGCATAAGATAATTATCAAAAGTAATGCAAGCCTTATTTTTTGTAACACTTTCTAGAATAATGCTACCATTGATAGTAGCAACAGCTTGTGCATGTTGTAATAGATCTTCAGATTGTGTTTGCAGTGTAATAAGGCGAACATTTTTTATTTTTAATACTTCTTCATAAAAATCCCTATCTTTAAAAAAATGAATATTAGTTAGATAATAATGATCAAGAATGTTGTTGATATTATACTGATGTGGATGATCCTTGATATAGAGTAACCATCCATCAGGAAGACTTTTTGCCAATAACTGAATAATGGTTAATTGATTTTGTAAATCACAGATTACACCAGTTGCGGCTTCTGGTTCAAAATGTATAGCATAAAAAATATATTTTTGAGTATAATCAGGAATAACAGAGTTTTTTTTATAAAATCTTTTCATCTCTCCAAGTCTGTATAATGAGTATATTTTTTCTATGAGTCGTGTTTGATAAAATCCCATTTGGATACGAGGGTTTAAACGCTTGAGACAAGATAAGATATCGATTGTGATTTGACCACCAATATTGTGAAAAATCTTTTGAATTCTTTTAGGAAGTTTATGGTTGATATTTTCGACTTGATATGAATTTTTATTTTTATTAAAAACATCTTGTGTGACTTCTTCTTTGGCTATAGGATTGGATACTTGGACATTCTTTTTTGTGTCATACCTAATAATACAAGAATATTGCATGGTGACTGGAAAAATGCAATATGTGGGAATTTGATACTTTCTTCCCATATCTAAAAGAATCGTTTCTGGTATATATCCATGAGGTATGCAATTGGTAAAAATGCAATCTATTTTATTATCTTTAAAAATTTTTTCAAATAAGCAGAGTGCATTGTAGTATTTATTTGCAATAAGCATATTACTATTAAGGCTTCTCATCATACCAAATTCAACTTTTCTTTGCGTGGGACGGTAATCTTCAATTAGAGAAAAATTAAATAAATCAAGCTCTGATAAAAAATCTATTTCTTCTGAGGTAAAAACATATTTAATTCCATGTTGCAAACAATATTCTTTCTCATTTTTGTTAAAAACAATGCAGCCAATGACATTGAAATGGGCATTTTTGATAAAATTCTTAAAAATACCGTTTTCAGAGCAATCGAGTATGAAAATATTTTTTTTCACAATCCCCATCCATCATCGACAATAATAGTTTGTCCATTGACATATTTGCTCATATCACTTAGTAGATAAATCAAAGTTCCGCTAATATCCTCAGAATCTAGCATTCCTTTACTTGTGCAACATTTGCGATATTTTTCTAGGAAGCTTTGAGGTTGATTATCAAAAATACCACCAGGAGCTATGGTATTTGTCCTTATGCCTGTATTAGCAAGATATTTTGCCATCCATCTTGTCATATGATTTACACCAGCCTTGATGACAGAGTATTCTAGTGGGCTGTGCATTTCTGTTCCCTCATAATTTTCAAATTTTGGAGCATAAACCCCCATAATGGAAGATATAGAAATAATATTGCCAAATCCTTGATTTTTGAAATAAAGTGCAAATTGCTGACTTGTGAGGACATATCCACCAAGTTGCAATTTCATATTTTCACAAAAATCTTCAAAATCAAAGTTATAAAAGTTATTTTTTCCCCATTTTTTAGTTCTAGGGTAGGCATTATTGACAAGAGCATCAATTTTGCCATATTTTTCATGAATAATTTTGATAGCCTCTTGAATACTATCTTTTGAAGTAACATCCAATTTTACAAAAAACGAGTTCAAACCTTTTGAATCTATCTTTTGTATAACATTACCTGCCATTTCTTCAGAGATATCAGCTATCACAGCAATACCATTTTGTCTTATAATCTCTTGACAAAACTTTTTTCCAATTAGACCAGCTCCACCAGTAACTATAACCACTTTGTCTTTTAACACTCTTTTTCCTTAAAAAAAATTTCAAAAATTATAACGAAAAAATGTCATTATAATATTTTTCATTTTCCTTGAAAAAATCCTGAAGTTTTTTATGGATAGGGGTTTTTGGTAATGCTTTTACTCTTTGAAGCATTTTTTCTTGAGAATCCCATAGACCACCCCCACGATTTTCTATAATTCTTAGATAATTTTCATAGTGACAAGTAATTTCGAGAATATCAGCAATTTCATTTCCTTTAATAAAGGCATTTTTTCTAATACCTTCCAATTTATATCCTAATAGAGACATTCTATGACTCCAAGGAATAAGCCCAATATGCTGATTAGCAATAATTCTTTTAACACCTATGTTAACAAATGTATGTTCTGTAATTCTTGCAATAGCCTCAAGGGGTTCTAAAGGATTTGTTCTAAAAATATTGGATGTTACAATTGCTAATCCCGCAGAAGAGTTCTTATAATCAATATTTGTTATAGTTGTTGTACCAATTGCCATTCCTTGTTTGTTTGTTATGATTAGGAGAAGTCGTCTATTTCGTTCTTGTAAGAAAAAATTTACCTGTTTCTCTCTTGTGTTAGGAAGTATTCCATGTTCTAGATATCGAGTGGTATGAGGATTATTAAACCATTTATACCAATCTGATTTTTCTGCAAACTCCAATGTAGGAATTCTTAGATCAATGGTTTCACCCTCGATAAAAATGTCAAGTTCCATGAAATTCCTTAATTATATTTTCTAAAAACAGGTTTGACAATATTTCCATGTAAATACTGATTTATACCCCGATTTAGAGCTTTTTTGTAAATTTCCAAACTTTTTGCTGTAGCATCAAGTGTTCTTTGAAATTCTTTTTCTTGATGTGCATATGACATGCAAATACAAGGAAATAAAACCTTATGCCTAAGCATTTCTTGTAAAAAGAGGGTTCTGAATTCCATGCTACTTTTACCTTGAGAATCAAAAGTAAGGAAGAAGGGTTGGCAATCTATACCATCTATAATAAAGTTTTTTTCTAGCCCTAAATCTTTTGATATTTGATTGATAGAATTTTTAAGTTTTTTTCCATATTCCCAGCAATAATCTACTACATTTTCGCGCTTTAGAATTTCATATGTTTTTACAAAAGCACCAAGGGGTCCCATTTCTGCTCCATGCGTTGTTGAAAGCAAGAAAACTCTTTCCCTTCCCTCAAACTCTATGCTACCTAATTCCATAATTTCTCTTTTTCCTGCAACTGCTGCTACGGAAAATCCATTTGCCATTGCTTTTCCAAAAGTACAAAGATCAGGAGTAATGCCATAATAATGTTGAGCCCCCTTAATATGCCATCTAAAACCAGTGATCATTTCATCAAGTATCATTATTGCACCATTTTTAGTACATAGATCCCTAACATTGTGCAAAAAATTATCTTTCGGATGTTCAAAATTCGCTGGTTCTAAAATAACACAGGCGATTTGATTGGGGTATTTTTCAAATAGCTCTTCTAAGGATTGGATGTTGTTATAGTTAAAAGTTAGAGTATCGTTTTGGATATTTTGAGGAACACCTCTAGTGACTACAGTACTTCCAATAAACCAGTCATCATAGCTAAAGAATGGATGTTCTAAACATCTTGCTACCAGTGTTCTACCTGTGTAGGCTCTAGATAGTTTCACAGCAGCACTAGTAGCAGTGGAGCCATTTTTTGTAAATTTAACCATATCAACAGAATCTATTGCTTTGATTAAAGTTTCTGCGGCTTCTAATTCGATAAGCGATGGGCGTGTGAGATTATCTCCATATTCAATCTGCTGTATAGCTGCTTGATTTACCTCCTTATTAGAATACCCTAAACACACGGCACGAAGAGCCATTCCATAATCTAGATATTCGTTTTCATCAGGATCATATACATATGCACCTTCACCTCTTTTGAGAATTTGAGGGGCATTATCTGGATATTGATCATATCCTCTAGAATATGTATGTGCACCACCAGGAATGGCTTTTAGTAGTCTGTCTTGATATGTCATTTATTCTCCTTAGTTTTTTAGAATATGCTTTTTCATCATTGTCTCAATCATGAGAAAATCATCTTCATCGTCAACTTCTAGACTCTTCCATTTTGGAACTATATACCCCATGGTTTTATGATGATAAAAATTTTGTTTTTGAAGAAGTATTTCTGTTTTGCTGATATATATTGTACCCTCAAAAAAATACACATCTTCAATTTCTTGTCTTCGTATTGGTTTAAAATTTTTATTAGTATATCCCTCTATGGTATTTGTATGCGTTAGATTGATTAAGAAAGCAGGATTTTGTGATTCTGTTTTGCAGATACCAACGATTGCTTCAGTATTTTGATTTAAAAATAGTATTTCAATTGCTTGATCAATATCCTTTACCTCTCTTAATGGGCTTGTTGGTTCAAGTAAAACAATATAGTCAAAGGTTTTGTTTAATTGGTTTTTATAAAAATCGATGGTGTGTTTAATGCTATCAAAGGTGGTGCTAGTGTCTAAACTTAATTCCATAGGACGTAAAAATGGGACTTGCGCCCCATGTTCTCTCGCAATTTTTGCATATTCTTCAGAGTCTGTACTTACAACTACCTCATCAATATATTTTGATTGCAAACCTGCTTCTATTGACCAAGCCATAAGTGGCTTTCCACATAGATTTTTAATATTCTTGTTCGGCAATCCCTTGCTTCCACTTCTTGCAGGTATAATGGCTAAAAAAGTTTTATTTTGATACAATCCTACTCCTCTATATCACTGTTTGCTTTATTATATTCTTCATGTCTTCCTATATCAATCCAATAGTCCGTGACCAAATATGTTGAGGTATTATATCTTTTTTCACATAAAATCTTGTTAAAAAGATTTGGCATATCAAAAAAAGTATCTTGTGGTATTAGATGTATTACTGATGGATTTAAAAGATAAATACCAGCACTTACATTAAAATTCAAGTTAGGTTTTTCTGTAATGGAAACAATACCACCCTTCTTGTCTGTTTGAACAACGCCATAAGGGACTTGATAGTGAAACTCTCTGATTCCCATTGTAATATCAGATTTTTGATCTTGGTGATACTCTAGCATCTTTGAAAAATCAATTTCTGTTAATATGTCTCCATTCATTACAAAAAAAGGATGTTCCCCTATATTTTTTATAAGGCTTAAGGCTCCTGCTGTCCCCATTCTTTTTTCTTCTTTAACATAATTGATATTTAAGCCAAACTTTGAACCATCTTCAAAATATTCTTCAATAATATGAGATTTATAATTTACACAAAGAGTGATATTTCTAAAACCTTGTTGCTTGAACCGTTCAAGGATGATTTGTAAGATGGGTTTGCTTCCCACTTTTAACATAGGCTTGGGAAGTGTGTCTGTGAGAGGTTTAAGTCTTGTACCTAATCCTCCTGCCATAATAACAATATTATTTTGGTAATGTTTTGTTTTTAATAATGAAGAAATGGAGATAATTTGAGTAATTTTGCCGTTATTATCCATAAGAGGTATTTCGTGAATATTGTGCTGGCTTGCAAGTGAAAGTAGATATTCTTTAGAGTCTTTAATATTTGCAATAATGGGATTTTTATTGATAATGGAAGAAATATTATCATCGAGTTTTAAGCCACTAAGTAATCCTCTTCGAATATCTGGTTCAGTAATAATTCCAATAAAATTATTGTTAAGATCATTTACTATTAAGAGTCTTAGTCCGTCATATGTGCCAAAAATTTTTAGTGTTTCTAGTATGGAAAAATCTTGTGTTATCGTAATCTTTTTTAAAACTTGCAAAGGCATTGTCCTTCTAGATAATCTGTACCTAATTATAATAATAAATTTGTAATTTTTACAAATTTATTATTTCTTTATATCCCAAAATTCTTTCTTTATAATTTGATTTAAATCAATCTCTTTGAGTATTTCTTTTGTTTTCTTAGCGCTTCCTCCCTCTCCATAGGGATTGATAGTGCTAGGAAGTTTGGCTTGAAAACTAGGTGAGAAAAGCTTTTTAAAAGCTTTAAGGATATCTTCTTTTTGTGGTAAGCAGTCAATCACGCTTGAAGCTTTGTTTCTTCCTTTTTGTCTATCTCCAATGTTGATTGTCCCTATCTTAAAGCTTGGTGCTTCTGCTAATCCACTCGAGCTATTTCCTACTGCTCCATCGACATATTGCATAGTGCTTAAATATCGTAATTGTCCCATAGAAGTAAAAGCAATTGCATTATGATGATTTGCAACAAAATCATCAATCATTGAATTGATAATTCTTCCATCAGTATCAGAATTTGCTTTTGTAAAAATCATTCCTACATTTTTATCTTGAGCAAATTCTAGCAATGCTTCAAGTAATGCTCCAAATTGTGCTTTTGCTGTGCAATTCTCTAGCGTCACAGGATGAAAGGTAATTAAGAAATTGTAATCTCTAAAACCAAAATTTAATTCTTTCTCTAAATTACTTTTAGAGAGTAGGGGAAGGTTTTTTATGTTATCAATTCCAAAACCTCCCACATTAAATACTCTTGAGGGATTCTCTCCGAGTTGTATGACACGATTGGCGTATTCTTGAGTCCCAGTGAAGTGCAAAACACTCATTTTGCTTATACAATGTCTAAGAGAATCATCAAATGCTCCCTCAGTCTTCTCTCCCCCTGCGATATGTGCCACAGGGATTCTGCATATCATTGCACTTGCTACACAAGCAAAAATCTCATATCTATCTCCTAGCACTACGACAATATCAGGAGAAAGTTCTTCATATGCATCAGCAATAAGAATCTGAGCTAATCCCATACTCTTACAAATTGAGGTGGGAGTATCAGCACTAAGAATAATTTCTATTTTTTTATTGATTGCAAATTCTTTTTCAATTTCTTTGTAGGTAAGCCCAAACTCAGGACTAAGATGCATTCCTGTTGCAATAATCTGTAGTTCTAGTAGGGGGTCAGAGCTAATTTCTTTGGCAAGGTGACAGAGTAATCCCCATTCTGCTCTTGTGCCTGTGATAATACAGATTTTTCTACCATTTTTCCTTGAGGAGCATAAAACTTTCGGCGTATTTTGGAGAAACATCATCTATACCCCCCCCCCCATTTAATGTGGTACATCCCATAGTGCTTCCACGATAGAGTGCTAGAGCTTTGATATTTTCTAGTGATCTAGGGAAGGGTGGTGGAGCAACCTCGCTTTTGTAGATTTGCATAATTTTACATTTTTTGTCTATAAAATCTGTGATATCTACAAAAACATTGGGGATAAAGCTTTTGTGAGGAAGACTTGGAGCAAATTCTGTTTCACTTAAAGTTTCCATCATTAGCACTCTTTCAATGCTTGGATATCGAAAGGATTTGGTGCAAGAAAATACAGCTTCAAAGATATATCGATGATCACTATGGGCATCATCACAGAAAGGAAGATAGAGGATATTTGGCTGTATTTGTTGAAAAATTTTTGAGAATCTTGTTACTAAATTACTTTTGGTATATTCATCAACCCTCATTGTCTTTAATCCTAAACGATGAGTAGAGGTAAAACCATAGGAGTTAGTAACTTGCTTGATTTCCTCTTCTCTTGTAGCGATTGCTTCTTTGGAAAATCCTTCTTCTTCTAAGATATCAGTGCAAAAGACACAATGCACTTCATCACCATTGGCAATATGTTTGAGTAGTGTTCCACCTGCACCTAGGGTTTCATCATCAGGATGAGTGGAAATAACTATAACTCGCTTAACACAATTTTGTTTTGACATACCATCTCCTATCTTGTGTATCAATTTGTTTTATAAAATCAACGATTTTTTTGCAAGAGGTTTCATCGCCATAAGGATTCTTAAGTTCTTGGATCTTTGCACGATAGTTTTGATTAAAACAAGCTTTTTGTAATGCTTGGATGATATGAGATTTATTGTAATCCACAAATTCAACATTTCCTGCATTAAGCCTACCTTTTTGTCGGTTTCCGATATTGACAACAGGAAGCTTATAAAAAGGAGCCTCTAAGATTCCCATGCTTGAGTTTCCTGCAAGGGTAAGAGTGTTTCTAATGATGTTGATAAAGACTTCTCTAGGAAGTGTTTTGAAAAACTTGAGATTTGGATAAAGTTCCTCCCCTTTTTTTATTTCTTCAATAATTTTGTAGCTTCCTGGATCTGTATTTGGATAAATTCCTACCACTTGAAGATTATGTGTTTGGGCAAATTCTGTGCAAGATTGGATTGCAAGACGCATTTGCTCTCCAGATTCTTCAACTTCAGAGCTTAGTGGATGTTTGAGTAGAGTTATGTAATCTTTTGAAACAATATCAAAATTTAAAAATCCTGATAATTCTTCTCTTGTCTTTTGTGGAATATTAGCAATATTGACATAAGAAGGATTGCCAGAATTGAGAATTCTCCAATTATCTTCACCAATTTTAAGGAGATTTTTTGCATATTCATCAGCTGTTGCACAATGAATATGAGCAAGTTTAGAGCAAGCAAATCGGATAGGATCATCAGAATTTCCGTACACAGGATCCCCACCACCTAGGTGAATAGTTAGAATATCCATATAATTTCCCACTACGCATGTTGCAATGCTCTCTTCTCTATCTCCCACAACAAGTAAAAAATCAGGTTTTTCTCTTTCTGCGGTTTGCGTCAATCCTGCAATAAGCAACCCTACCCCCTTGCTTCTTTGAGTTAGGCGATCTGTGCTAAGCAGACAATCAATCTTATCCGCAATCCTAAAGCCATCTTTTTCAATCTTCTTGTAAGTATTATTTTGAGCATCACTTAAGTGTGCATTACAAACGGCAACGCATACTTCAAATCCTTGTTTCTCAAACTCTTTAAGAATGGGATAAAGTATATCATATTCACTTCTAATTCCTGTAACTGCTAAAACTTTTCTCATTTTATTAAATCCTTTAATACTTTAAAATTTGAAATGGTATCACATTGAATGTGATTTTGTACATTTTTTGCGTAGCCTCTTTTTAAAAGAATTGGCAGAATTCTTGCTTTATCTGCTCCTTCTATATCAGTATATGGATTATCTCCTATCATACAACAGTCTTTTGGAGAAAGTCTAAAATGATTTAAAACTTTTAAAAAAGCTTTTGGATGAGGTTTTTCGTATTCTATCCCATCTTCTCGAGCATAAAAAATAGGAATACCTGTGATTTTTAAATTATTTATTTTATTTTTTTGAGCTTGGATTGGACCATTTGTGAGAATGGCTATTTGATAGTCTTGCTGTTTTAAAAAATCTAAAAATTCTTGTGCATCCTCATAAAGACTAAGCTTACATTGAATACTTGCGTAAATAGAAAAAAGCTCATCATGATAATTTTGAGCGTATCCAAGAGGTGTGAGTTCAAGAAAGGTTCTAAAAATATCTTTGGAGTGCAGACGAGTTTCATCACTGAGAGTTTGAGTGCAAATATCTTCAAAATTTTCTTGAGTAAAGAAGTATTTTGTCCAAAAATCCAAAAAAACATTATAAAGATATTGATTTTCATCATAGAGTGTATTGTCTAAATCAAGGATAAAACCTTTTATGCCCATTATTTTAGCCATAAGTATGAAAAATATCGTAAGAATCTTGATTGGGTTGGCAGAAGTTCTTTGTTAATCTTAATTTCTTCTTGAAGAAGAAGTTTGATGGCAAGATAAGGGAAATTGAAGCCAATGTCTGTGTCAATTGCACTGCTTGCACCAATGCGTGGATTAAGATCAAATAATACAATATTTCCATTCTGATTAAAGGCAAGTTCCATATTGTTGGTATAAGTTAGATTGAAAATTTCTATTACTTTAGAGCAGAGTTTTTCCATATCTTCGTCGTAAGATACAAGCCCTCTGTAAGTTTGCGAAGCATTCCCCCATTCTCTAATGTGTTTAAGTGTAAGAATATTTTTGCCTTGATAACAGAGGGAGTATGCACTGAGAAAGGGTGAAGTAAGATATTCCATTACAATGAGCTCTTCAAAATTTTCTTGTTGTTTGAGTATTGCCTCTATTGTCTTGATATCGACTTCATTCTCGGGCTTTTTATGGAAAAAATTATCAAAATTAAAACAATTTCCAATGATATAAACCCCTCTTCCTCCTCTACCAAAACGAGGTTTAATGACAATTTTATTTTGAGGAAAATTTAAAAAAGCAAGAGCTTCTTGAAACTCTTGAAGGTTTTTCACTATTTTAAACTTAGGGGCATGTTGGGGTAGGCGATCTCTTAAAAAATCATACACGGCACCTTTGTCGTATGCTTTGATGAGTGAATTATAGCTTCCCACTAAAATAGGAGTTTGGAACTTTTCTTTATATTTTGCAAGAGCGAGATTATCCTCATTACCACAAGGAATGATGATGTCAATAGCATTTTGTCTAGCATAGTTATTTACAAAATTAGCAAAAATCTCTTCATCTTCAGTGCTATTAGGGCATATACAAAAATGATCTACCATAGTTTTGCATACTGCCCATTCAAACGCATCTAATCCAAAAAGCTCTACTTCACGCTCTTTGTTTTTTCTAAGAGCATAGATAAGATCTGAACTTGTTAATCCACCAATTGTTGTGATTAAAATTCTTAATTTTTTCACTACTAGTTCTCCTGTAATATGGTTTTGAGATGATTTGCTATCACTTTTGCATCTTGCGATGTAATTTTTAAGTGCATTGGCAGGGAGATGTGAGTTTTTGATAGCTCTTCGGCTTTTGGACATAGCGCTTGATAAGCTAGAATTGGTTGCTGATGAAGCAAGGGAGAGTAGGGGGCATCAGCACAAATTCCTTTTTGGGCTAGTTTTTTGACAACCTCTTGAGGTTTGTGTTTTTTAAGAAAGACAATAAATCTCCAATAAGAGTGTCGATAACCCTCAGCAACATCTTGAAAGCGTAATAATTCTTTTAAGGGCTCTAATTCTGTTTTGTAGATTTGGGCGATATGGTTGCGATGTGTAACAAAATCTTCAAGACAACGTAATTGGCTTAATCCAAGCGTGGCATTAAACTCTGATAAACGAAAATTTTCGCCATAGTGGTTAAACTCTTCGACTTTTTTAAGAGGATTTAATCCACGATTTGCAATAGAGCGAAAAATAAGAGCCTGTGCTTCATCATCACAGACAATCATCCCACCCTCTCCTGTTGTTATAATTTTTGTTGAAAAAAAAGAAAAACAAGCAAAATCACCAATAGAACCAGCCTTGAAAATTTTTCCACTAGAATCTATGGCATATGCACCATGGGCGTGGGCACAATCTTCAATAAGTTTAATCTTGTGTTGAAGACAAAGTTCTTTGATTTTGAAAATATCTTGAGAGATTGCTCCTGAGAAATGCACAATCACTACGGCTTTGGTTTGTGGTGTGATTTTATTCTTTAGATCATCAAGGCTCATTAAAAAATTTTCATCAGTATCGCAAAAAATTGGTTTTGCCCTAGAATTGACAATGCTAGAGAGATTGGCAAAAAAGGTTTGCGTAGGGACAATCACTTCATCAGATTCTGATAGATTAAGAGAGCGCAATACGGTATCAAGAGCAGAAGTGCAAGAATTGGTAGCGATACCGTATAATCTGCCACAATACTTGGCAAAATCCTGCTCAAACTTCTTGACATTTTCTCCCATAGAGAGCATCTTCTCTCCATTTAAAATAAGCCGAGTTTCTTCCAAAATCCAATCGATTTCTTCTTGAGGGAAATGGGGAAAGGCTGTGGTATATCTCATCTAATCTCCTTAATCTCTTGCGTATATTTTTTTAATCCCTCAACAATATCTTGTGGGGTAAAGTTTAGCATTTTTTGAGCCTTTGTTGTGTCAATTTGCGTGTCAAAGTTGTTGGGGGATTTTTTTGGACTTAGGATAATTTCTGATTGAGAATCTAGTAATGCTTTGAGTTTTTGTGCAATTTCTAAAACTGATAGGCTTTCTTTTGCCCCAATTCCAAAAAGCTCATAGCCTTTTTTTTCATAATGAAGAGTAGAGATAATGGCATTTACAGCATCTTGAACATAAAGAACATTTCTTTTGTATTTACCTTCCCCATAAAGTTCAATAGGATTGTTATTGATGATTTCCTCTTTGAGAGTATGAATAATTCCTCCTAAATGATTTACACCATAGATTGCTGGGAATCTTAAAACAATACAAGAAAGGGAAGGGTTTTTGAGACATTCGATTTCTAATAATTTTTCACAAATATATTTACTTAATCCATAGTTGGTGTTTGGATTGACAGGAGTTTCTTCGCTTGTGATGAGTGAAGGAGAGTTTGCTAAAACACTAAAGGTTGAGGAGTAGATAATCTTCTGTAGTTTGTTACTCTTTGCTAATTTTAAGAGATTGAGAGTTGGTGTAATCGTGTAATCATGATAATCATGATAATCATGACTTGCGTATTCTACCATAGAAGCGAGATGAATGCAAGAGTCTATGTCAAAATTTTGAAAAGTTTTTTCATCTAAATTTTTAAGTTCAAGTTGCTTAAAATAAAAGCTTGGATGATTAATAACCTCTTGTGGGAGAAAACCATATTTTTTTCTTCCTACTCCTATAACTTGATATCCAAGGGAGAGAAGGTGTTTGCATACCTCTGTCCCTAAAAAACCTGTAGCACCCGTAACAAGGATAGTTTGCATTAAGTTATTTTCTCCAATACTAAATGATATCTTCCATGAGAATACTTTGTAAAAATATCATGATTTTCTATAAGCTCTCCCCAAACTATTTGAAATTTTGTTTCTTTGATTAATTCTTTTATTTTTTTCATATTATAAAAGCTCTGTATTGTGCCAAACTCGTGCTTTTCTTGTACTACAAATTCTCCATTAAATTCTCCATCTTTTTGATAAGAATTAGAATTAAAAAGAGAAACGCTAGAAGAACTAATTAGACTAAAATAGAAAAATTTCTTAGTAACTCTTTCTATTTCTTTTAATAGTTTTTTGGCCAATGAAAATGGTAGAGAATCTATTACCCCCTCACTGATGGTAAAATCAAAAAAATTATTATTAAAAGGAATGTTTTGTCCATCGTATATAGATACTATTGAAGTATTGAAACCTGCAAGTTCTAGCACATTTTTTGCTTCAGAAATTGCATTTTCTGATATATCAATCCCATGGGCATCTATTCCAAATTCACACATCAAAGCCGTGATTCTTCCTATTCCACATCCGAAATCAAGACCTCTAATTTTATCTGCCCCCCCCCCCCTATAAGGAATTCTCCATATGAATTAAAACCTATTTTTTTGCGGATAAAGCGATTGAGAAATTTTACAGTCTCTTCTTTTGGGTAAAACATATAATTCTCTTGCCTTTTATAACTCTCTTCCCAATATTGTTTTTTAATGTCTTCCATTTTTACTCCTTATTTTTACAATATAATAATTTCATCTTCAACAAAATCTCTTTTTGCAATTTTTCCAATGACATTATCCCATTCCATTGGAGAAAGTCCATTTGCTGGACGCTTGACATAGAGATTTTCTTCGCTAAAAACTTCACCTGCTTTGATGACTCTATTTGCGACAATGGATTTTCTTGCGATTGGTTTATTTTTTTTCTCACTTTCACTCTCTTGCTTGATACCATTGCCAAGTGCGACCTCAATCTCTCTGATGCATCGAATCATCTCTTTGAGCTCATGAGGTTCGAGACTTGCCTTGTGATCTGGTCCATCCATATTTTTATCAAGTGTGAAGTGCTTTTCTATCACTTTTGCACCCATTGCCACGGCTGCGATGGGGATATGAATCCCTTGAGTGTGATCAGAATAACCCACAGGGAGATGAAAGGCATTGGCAATGGTTTGCATAGCTTTGAGATTGACATCTTGCATAGGGGTAGGGTATTCTGTATTGCAATGCAAGATAGTGATATTTTCTCGTTTTGTCCCTGCATCAGTGAGGATAGAGATTGCCGTCTCTATCTCTCCAAGGTTTGACATCCCTGTGGAGAGGATGATGTTTTTATTAAACTTTCCAATTTTTCTAAGATAGGGGAGATTTGTAATCTCTCCACTTGGGATTTTGAAAGTTTGTATTCCAAGTTTGTCAAGCAGCTCAATGCTTTCAAAATCAAATGGTGTAGAGAGAAATTCGATTCCTACTTTTTTGCAGTGCTGAATGAGCGTTGTCCAATCATCATCTCTAAGAGCAAGTTTTTTAACCATTTCTAATTGATTTTCTTGAGAATTTTTTGTATTTTCTATCTGATATTGAGCTTTTGGAGCAAACCGACTAATGACATTTTCTGGCTTTCCTGTTTGAAACTTTATGATATCAGCACCAGATTCTTTTGCAACTTCTATAAGTCTTTTTGCTAGATTTAAATCTCCGTTATGATTAACACCAGCTTCAGCTATAATAAGGGTTCTTTGCATTTTAATAATCCTTAAGAAATCTAATATTCTAGTTTTATTTCCAGATCAGTAATCTTTTTTTTATCGATATCATACACTTTTTTTGCAGGATTTCCTATATAGTAACTCCATTCTTTTAATTTTCTTCCCATATTTAGACTCATTGGTCCAAGACAAGCACCTAACAAAAAGATACTTCCAGGCAATACCAAACTGTGACTACCAATGTGGCAGTGTTTTGTAAGTATTACTGGTTTTTCTATCACATTTCTGAATTGCATCGGCACACAAGGTCCTACAAGATAACCATTGATAAAGTCATCACTTACGGCAAATATTTTGGATTGCGAGCTCATTCCACAAAAATCTCCAATTTTTACTCCTGCTTTTCCTCCTGTGATTGAAGCAAAAGCTCCAATATGCACAAAACTTCCTATTTCTATTTTGCCACTTAAAATTACAAAATCATCAATTCTCACATTGTTTCCAATAGAGATATTTGAAGCTCCATAGATTCTCGTCAGTTTTGATATTAGCACCCCTTTACCAATTGAGGCAAAACCTAGATTTTTTAACTCTTCTTGAGTATAAAATCCTTCATTGTATTGAGATTGCATTAGGGTATTCACGATGCAATCCTTTGTGGGATTATGGAGATTATTTTGCGCTTATCCCCCCCCCCTGATTATTTATAAAGTTTTCTAGAAAATCTTTCTCGAGTTTGAGTATCTCTTTTTGTCTTTCTTTGATTCTTTTTGCTGGGATACCAAAGTAAATACCCCAAGGGTTTGTTTTTCTTATTACCATACTCATAGCACCGATAGCAACCCCTTCTGCAAGATAAGCATCTGGCAAGATAAGACTACTAGAGCCAATGATACAGTGCTTTTCTAGAATAATTTTTTTCTTATAATTATTTTTATATTGCTCTGGAATACATGGGTTTGTCATACTTACTCCGCTATAATCATCTGTTATGGCTAGTACTTTGACATGATTGCTAATTCCACAAAAATCTTTAATTACTATCCCAGCATCTGAACCTGTTATATTGCTAGAAGCTCCAATATGCACAAAACTTCCTATTTCTATTTTGCCACTTAAAATTACAAAATCATCAATTCTTACATTGTTTCCAATAGAGATATTTGAAGCTCCATAGATTCTAGCTAGCCTAGAAATAAGGACATTTTTCCCAATAGATGCAAATCCAATTTGTTTCAATTCATCTTGAGTATAAAACCCTTCATTGTATTGTGAGAGAAAAAAGTCTTTCACAGGCTTGCTCCACCATCTATGACTATATTTTGTCCTGTAATCCAATGTGAATATTCAGAGAGTAGAAAGCATATCAGTGGAGTAATATCTTCAACTTTTCCTATTCCTAGAGGATATTCTTTTTTAATATTTTCAATATATGTAGAGTCATAGACTTTGCTCCAATCTTCTATCATTTCTGTCATGACAAAACCTGGAGAGATGGCATTGATACGATATGATAATGGAGCAATCTCCAATGCTATAGATTTAATAGCCGTATTTATTGCACCTTTTGTGGCGGCATAGTTTGTTAAGCCTTTTTGTGCTTTGACACTTGAGTTTGAGCTCAAAAATACAAAGCTAGCATTTTTATTGCTTTTTGCTCTTCTATCAATTAATCCCTTAATAATTTGCAGATTCCCAAAATAGTTTGTATTAAAAAGTGGGATCGCGGATTCTACAGACAGCACCGATGAAATCGGTGCTATCTGCTGGATACCAGCAGATAGCACCGCCCCATCAAAACTGCCATATTGTTTGGTAATTTCTAGAGCCCATTTATCCAAACTATTTATTTCTGAAATATCTTTTTGTAAGATATGAAAAAGGTCTTTATTCTTTGCAAATGATTTTTGTTTTAAAAGTTTTTGCTCATCTCTAGCTATAGCAATGATTTCTGCACCAAGAGTATTTAATGTGAGAGCAATATGTGCTCCCATTCCACTGCTAGCACCAGTAATAAGAAATCGTTTGGAAAAAAAATCTATTTTCATTTTGAAAGTTTGTCTTTTACTATATCTACTAAATCTTGAACACTTTTACAGTTTCTAAGTTCATTTCCAGTTACGCTTAAATGAAAAAGTGTATCATATAAACTAATCATTGATACGATAGCAAGGCTATCCCATTCTTCAATTTCATTTAACTTTGTGGAAAGTTCCAGTGCCTCATCTCTTTGTAATGCATCTTGGATTTGAAGTAATAATTCTTGTTGTGTCATATAAACTCCTTTAATAGAATTGAACATTTCTGCAATAAAAATTTTGATTGAGAGTTATTATAGCATTCCCCCAACTTAAACCAGCTCCAAAACCAGCAAGAGAAACTCTTAGATTTTTTGTTAAAGAGTTTTCTTGTGTATTGAGTGTATCACAGATTGTTGCAGGAATTGAGCATCCACTGAGATTTCCATATTTATTTGTTGTGGCGTTAGGTACTTTAGTAGGATCTAACTTTAAGCGTCTTGTTATATTATCAACGATATATTTATTTGCTTGATGAAAGAAAGCAAAATCTAAAGAATCTTTATCTTGTTGTGCATAATCAAGCATTTCTAAAAAAGCTTTTGGTTCTTGCATGATTGCAAAATTAAAAATTTCTGATCCATCCATATAAAGTTGTCTTAGATTTCTTTTTTCTGAAGTTTCCCATATTTTTGGTTCTGGTATGATTTGTGGATCAGGTATTCTTGATGCACCTTCTGGAATAATAAGTTGATAGAATTTTTTTCCTTCTGTTCCTAAGTCAAAAAAACTTTTTTCTTGCTTTTTTTCTTGTGATTCTAAAAGAGTTGCACTAACACCATCGCCAATAATAGGGGCGAGATTAGAATCTAGAGGATTTATATATTTACTCAGGGTATCTCCACAGATTAAAAGAACTTTTTTACATCCACCATTTTCTATTAAGGAATGAGCAATATATAGTCCATAGAGATATCCAGCACAGGCTTGATTGATATCCATAGCGATTGTGGAGACAGGAAAGTTTAGTTTTCCATGGATATAACACGCAGTGGCTGGCAAGAAATAATCTGGAGTTTGTGTAACCATGATGATTGCATCTATATTTTTAACATCAATATGCATATCGCGCAACAAGCTAGAAATAGCCATAATAGCCAAATCGCTAGCAGTTGTATTGTCTTTCGCAATATGGCGACTTTGCAAACCAATAACTTTTTTAATTCTCTTAAGGGCTTGGATATCTCCATTATAGATTGTATGAAGTTCATCGTCTATATTAATTTTATGAGAAGGCACTACGACAGATATACCACTAATTTGGACATTTTCAAAAGAAGTTCTCATGCATTTTCCTTGATACATAATCCCTCAAGCTTTATTTCTTTAGGCTTGATTGTGACAAAAGGAGGATTGATATTTTTCTGATGGCTTATTTTACTCAAAAATTCTAAAAATGGACCATTTCTTTCACCATTTTGAAAAAAGACATCAAATTCATCATATGGGAGTGATAGTTTTTTGCTTATTAGTTTGATAGCATAAAAAAACATGATTTCTTCAAGTTTTCTGCCTAGTGCTCTGCAACTGATACATAAATCTATAATTTCAATTTTTTCTTTATGCTGTTTTCCAATAAAAATAGCAATAATGCCACTATCACTTAATTTATCACCCATAGATATGGTCACTATTGCTATGGTTTTATCAATAAACCATTGATTGACTTGTTCAGGACTTGGGCGTGTATAGTTTGAAATAAATTGATTGGTTTTATTAAGTAGCTCTGTAATTCTTTGTATATGTTCTTTATTGTCGATAGAAAAGTCCAAAGTAATTTTTAAATTTTTAAAATATTCTTCCTGAGAGAGATTTTTAATACTTTTTCGAATTTGGTTTGCTTGGATATCTTGTGAACGGATAAGATCTTCTTTTAAGATATTGTTTTTTTGCATTTGTGGGAAAAGATTTAAAATCTCTAGAACTTCTTTTGGAGATGTGGCAAGGATTGTTTTTATATCTAAGATTTTAACAGATTCTATTTCTGCGATATTATCATCGATAAAAAGTATAGAATCTAATCCTATGTTAAAAATTTGTGCTATGGATTTAATATTCTCGGCTTTTGGATCCCAATTGATTTTTTTGATATCAAAATCATCCCATTTAAGAATAAAATCCTTTCTTGTTTCAAAAAGTTTTTTAGCATCCTCTTCTTCATTTTTTGAGGCAATTGCCAAAAGAAAGCCTTGCTTTTTATATTCCAAAATTTTTTCTTGCAATTTTATATGCTCTTGTGTAAGCTTGATATTTTCTATACCATCTTCGCCAATTATACCTTGATATAGCGTGTTATCTAGATCTAGCACAATGGCTTTTAGTGTAGGAAGAAGTAAAGATGGAATATGTTTTAATCCAAGCATTTGGGCTATTTTTATGCAAGCTTTATTGCTAAGTCTGGTTCCTGTAATGCTTGATTTTGAATCATCAAGATCATTTGATGTTAAAAAATCAGAAAGTTTAATGACTTTCAAGTTTGATTCTGATAACTCTACTAGATGTTTGATTTCTAAGTCCATAAATATTATGAGTATAGGATCTGTTGTTAGATTTTTTAGGTATTTTAGTTGTTTGTTGATATGCTCTGTAGGGTTGTTTTTATAGCGTGAAAGATCAAGCCATATAATTTCTAAATCACTTTTTTGAAAATTGTCAAAACTAAGACTATCATCATAAGATCCAATTAAGAATCTTGCCCATATTTTACTAAAGGCTAAAAAAGGAGCAATAATACTCTCTATGGGTTCAAAGGCATGATTTCTATGTATATTTATTTTAATTTGTTTTAAAATAGATGGATTTATTTTATCTTTAGCATCTAATATTTCTGTACGCTTAAGGTTATTTGAAAATATGTTCATTTTTTCTCCACAAGTTCAATTAGCATATAATTTTTCATCATAACAAAACAAAGTCTTTTGAAATATGTAGCAGGCATAACCGGTTTCACAATAATGCCCCCCCCCCCTGAATGTCACGCTTTCTTAGTATTTCTAAATCCTTATAAATATCTTGTGTTTCATAGGCAATATGATACATTTTTGTATTATTTTTTAAATAGTTGCAAAGAGGTCCTTTGTCATCGAGATTTTCTAGGAGTTCTAGACGATAGGATTGGTTTTTGATAAATAAGCCTCTAACTCCTTGATTTTCATCAATAAACTCATCTTCTAATGTAAAACCAAGTTTTTGAAACAATGGAAATTCAACGTCAATACTTTGTGTTGCAACACCGATATGATGGATGGGATTATTGAGCTTTAGCAAGTTCTTCTACTTTTGCTATGATGGATTCTTGCGATGTTAGGGAAGCCAAATCATTTTCAGCAAACAAAATATCAAATTCTTCTTCTAAACTCATAATGATATCTATATGCACAATTGAAGACCATTCTTGAGAATTTTGCATAGAGACTGAAGTAGTATCATCAACTTTGGTTTTTAAAATCTTACTGAGTATCTCATATACCTTTTGTTTCATAATTTTAACATCCTTTTTATGCTATTGAAATTAGAATGTTATCACATATTTTTAGCTTTTAAGGTAAGAATTTCTTTTAGGATGACTTCATCTGTGGTCGGTAGATTTTGTTTTGTGATTTCTAAAGTTTGATTTGTAAGGGTTTTTTCTATTCTTGGATATATGCATATGTATTGTTGTGATAAAAAGGAGAGAAAAGATTCTAAAAGGCTTTTTGCTAAGATGTATTCTTTAAAGTCTTGAGGACGAGTTTCTATAAAAGCAGTAGAGGGACAAAAGATTGTTGTTAGGGATATGATATTTAATTTTAAAATTTTGTTTAAACCAAAGATATAATGATTTATAAAATCTTGTAAATTTTCTTCTTGGATATATGGGTTTTTTATGGATTGAATTTTAGGTGTTGAAAAATAATAAAGATGCGTTGGTGAAAAATTTACAATTGTTGTTAGCATCTCTTTTGTTGGGTTAAGTGCATTGTATTGAAAAAAATGGATATTAGAGTCTCTTTCTAAAACTTTAGTATTGTTAAAGCTTGCTAAAACACTTGCACCACCTATAGACAAAAGTTTTGAACAAGTATTACCTAGCCCATTACTTGCGCCAATGACTAATGCGCGCTGATGTTTGAATGGCAACTCTTTTTTTAAGGATGGGTATTTAAAGAGTAGAGTGTTGGTTTTTATATTTTCAATAGGTTTTGGCCTAATAAAGGCTTTGATTTTTCCTTTTAGCAAGTTGTTGATTGAAATATTTGCGCAATTTAAAATAGGATGTATTTTAAAATCATAAAATAATGTCTTTATAGGCTTTGGATAGGATGGAGGAAATTCTAATTCCATAGAAGAAAAAATGCTATTTAGCCCAGGACATTGCATACCAACTATTCTAGTTATTGCTAGGAGGGTTGCAGTGCTAAAATTATCAAGTTTTCTATGGCAATTTGGAAAAATTATTCTTAGTAACTCTGGATTGAAAAATAGTTCTGTAGCCCCCCCCCCCCCTGTAAAAGTTCATTTATCTCCATTGGTTGTTTATTAAGAAAATGAGAATTTTTTCTATATCCCAACAGTTTTTTACTATTTTTAAAATAAAAATGTATATTACTGACAGGTTTGTTCTGATTGGAAAGATATATGTTGCATGTTACATTATTATGAGATTGATCTATTTGTATATAAAATTTATCTCCATGAAGTATGGGGGTTAAAAAATTTGCTGAAATTTTTAATAGATGTATAGGAGATTTGTTTGTTGTTAGAAATTTTTCAAGAGCAAGAAAAACTTGAAAAATACCATAAATAATTTTAGTTTTAAAAATTGATTTTGAAGCATAAGTCTTATCAAGATGAATAGGATTGAAATCCCCACTTAATTTAGCAAAGATTTTTAGATGCTTATCAGGGATTTTTATTTGTTGCATTTTTTAAACCTCTGATTTAAATGATTTGGTGAATTATAACCGCTTTTTCTTAAATCTCTCACTAATTTCAAGAGATTCTACTACAACTACTTTTGAGGGTATTTTGTAATTTTCTATTTTTCCTTTACAAAATGATCGGATT
>NZ_NXLX01000007.1 GCF_003364335.1 Helicobacter anseris | reverse complement strand
GCTCTTAATGGTGGAAAGATTATTTTTGAAACAATTAAGGGGCAAAATGCTTATGGTATTCAATCTAATTACGATGTAATTTTAAAACCACAAGGTAATGGACAAATAACCTTCAAAACAATTCGTGCAGAAGGAAGTAACGGTGCTAGAGCTGTTGGTATTGATTCTGGATCAACAATTCAAATCTCTCCAGAGATTGGTGGGAGTTTAATTTTTGAAAATATTTCTTCAAAATCTGAAGCAAATGGTATTCGTGTTGCCTCATCATTACGTATTGATCATACAAAAGATCCTTATCAAAGTGGAAAAGCGGCAGCAACAATCTTTAAAAATATTTCATCAGAAGGTCACAATGCAATTGGTATATATGCTTCAAGAGGGGCAGTTTTAGGTTTTTATGGAGGAGGTAGAACAACTTTTGAAAATATTACCTATGAAGGTTCAAATGCATATACTGCTGCAGGATTAATTGTAGATTCTAATTTGACATCAGTTGCTATTGAAAAGGGACATGAGGTTAGATTTAATAATATTGCATCATCTAATGTTGCTTTTGGTTTAAAAACTTCATCATTAAATCTTCAAGTTAATGGAGGAGGAAGTCTACTTCAAGTTGGAACAGTTACTGCAAATGGTGAGGCTACTGGTATTTATGCTCAGAATCAACTCCAGTTGCAAGCATATCAAGATACCTCTGCCATTAAATTCGGAACAATTTTGTCATCACAAGGTAATGCTTATGGTATTAAAGCCAATTCTTCCGAGCTTAACGCTCTTAATGGTGGAAAGATTATTTTTGAAACAATTAAGGGGCAAAATGCTTATGGTATTCAATCTAATTACGATGTAATTTTAAAACCACAAGGTAATGGACAAATAACCTTCAAAACAATTCGTGCAGAAGGAAGTAACGGTGCTAGAGCTGTTGGTATTGATTCTGGATCAACAATTCAAATCTCTCCAGAGATTGGTGGGAGTTTAATTTTTGAAAATATTTCTTCAAAATCTGAAGCAAATGGTATTCGTGTTGCCTCATCATTACGTATTGATCATACAAAAGATCCTTATCAAAGTGGAAAAGCGGCAGCAACAATCTTTAAAAATATTTCATCAGAAGGTCACAATGCAATTGGTATATATGCTTCAAGAGGGGCAGTTTTAGGTTTTTATGGAGGAGGTAGAACAACTTTTGAAAATATTACCTATGAAGGTTCAAATGCATATACTGCTGCAGGATTAATTGTAGATTCTAATTTGACATCAGTTGCTATTGAAAAGGGACATGAGGTTAGATTTAATAATATTGCATCATCTAATGTTGCTTTTGGTTTAAAAACTTCATCATTAAATCTTCAAGTTAATGGAGGAGGAAGTCTACTTCAAGTTGGAACAGTTACTGCAAATGGTGAGGCTACTGGTATTTATGCTCAGAATCAACTCCAGTTGCAAGCTCTTGGTGGTGGAAAGCTTGTGTTCCAGAATGTCTATTCAACTAGAGCAAAAGCTGGTGGGATTGAGGGGAATAGTATGGCGATTTCAGTGACCGGAAATGGAGGCATTGTCTTTGAAAGAGTTTCTTCTGGTGCTGGAGTTAATGGTATTCGTGTTGGAAGTAAATTAGATGTCGATCTTTCAAAGGCATCAGTAGCGGATAGTCTTGTTTTTAAGAGCATTGTTGCACAAAATGGAAATGCTTTAGGAATTTATGCTCCAAATGGTGCAAGTATTACCTTTAAAGGTTCTGGAAGTAATGCAGCATTCAAGAATATAGCTCATCAGGGAGCTTCAACTTCAAATTTTGCTAGTGGGATTGTTTCTGATGGAAGTAATCTTAATCTCAGTGTAATTAATGGAAATCATCTCTGGTTTGATTCTATTGCTTCCACTCATGGAAGTGCTTATGGTTTTAGAACAAGATCAATGCAACTTAATGTAGATAGTAGTAGTTCTATTCGCTTTATTAATATTTCTTCTGGAAATCAATCTGCTGGGATATGGATCAATGATGGAAGCACTGTTAATATTAGCGGAGGAGGAAAAATTGAATTTAGAGATATTTCTTCGAAGGGCAATAAATTAGGAATTCGTGCATGGAGTTCAAAATTTACACTCACTAATACAAGCCTTATTTTTGGCAAAACAAATACTTCAAATAAGTATGGTATTTATAGTGGCATTAACGATCTAAAGCATACTTTTGGTGATGCAAATATTAGCGTCCAAGGTCAAAATGCTGTAGCTATTTATGGAGCATCAAATACAACAATTGAACTTCAGTCTGGAAAGACAATGACACTCTCAGCTAAAAATGGCAATATAGAGACAATGGCAATTGATGGGAAGGTAAATTTTGCTCTTAAGGGAGCAAATTCAAGTTTGGTATTTGATTCTGGAAGCGGAAATATTCAAAGGCTTGATGTAGCAAATGGATCAAATATTAATTTAATTGGATTAAGTTCGAGAAATTCTAATAATTTACAACTTCGAAAAATTACTGTTGAATCTTGGAATGGTAGTGGAGCAAATGTATTGTTATATGCAAATGGAACAGCAACAATTAACACAAGTAGTTTTGATGGAAGGGCATATAAGCCTAGTAAAGAGATGGCATGGTATGGCGGAAGTGATAGAATCGTTATTAATGGCACAAATACATCCAGCACCCAAAATAATACATTAAAAGTTGCGCTTGATACAGTAGATAACCCAGTAAAGTATGTAATATTGGCTGAAGTGGGAGGAAATGCTAAAAATAGCGTTGTATTTAATGGGCTTAATAGTGATAAGAGTCGTACAACAATACAAACTGAGGTTGGATTTGATCAAGGAACAATTGAGATTGCTAGATATGATACAGTAGATAAAGCTTACTATGTAGGAAAAATTCCTGATAAAGCATCATTTAGACTTAATCAACAAAAAGCAAGAGGGGTTGGTGAAGCTCAAAATTCTTCGGCTACTATTGTGTTGGCAAATTTTAACAATCTTAATAAGCGTATGGGTGAATTAAGAGAAAATCCAAATTCCCAAGGTGTATGGACAAGAGTATTTAATGGTGAGGTGTCATCCGATTTTGGATCTGGAAGTACTTTGAACTATACAACAATTCAGGCTGGTTACGACTATAATCTCAGCAAGAACACTGATGCTAATAGTTATCTTGGTATTGCACTCGCTTATCTTAATAGTAAGACTGATAATGCCATCAGTGATACTACAGGAAATGGCGTAGAGGTTGGCGCATACTTTGCTTATGTTAAAGATAATGGGTTGTATACAGATAGCATTGTTAAGGTTGCTTATATTAGTAATAATAATAGTGGCATCAATAGTAAGGGATATAGTCTTACAGATACTAGTGTTACTTCTATTGTTCTCTCTCAGGAAATTGGCTATCAGGCAAAAATTGGAAATTCTGGGTTTTATTTGACACCTCAATTTGAGACGACTTTTGCATATCTTGGTGGTTCTGAAATGACTACTGTGCTTAATGGTAATAGTATGAAAAGCACTCAGGATGCAATTAGTGATTGGAGAAATAGATTTGGACTCCAAGCATCTTATAAGCTGATAGATAGTGATAATAAGTTCAATGCTTCATTTTATGCAAAAGGATCTTATGCTTATGATTATATCAGTGGTGGAGATACAACTTATAAGACTTCTATCTCTTCAGAAACACTTGCAAGTTCAATGAAATCAGATGGAAGATTTGTTTTTAACATTGGTTCTAATATTAATATTAAAGATACTGCAAGACTTTATATTGATTTTGAGAAGAGTGTTGGTGGAAGAATCAATACAAACTATCAAATCAATGTTGGTGTGAGATATAGTTTTGGAGAAAAAAATATTTCTAAGTAAGATCTATTTGTAATATTGCCTATCTGTAGATAGGCAATATTTGCTTTATTTTTAGTTTTTATTATCAAGAGGAGCCACTTGCTTAAAAGTGAAATTTTAATGTTTTAACAGCACTTCTTTATACACATTTTTTCTTTATTTATTATAGAAAATAAGTATAATTTTTTATTGTTTTCTTTTCTGCATTGTCTAAACGATCTTGAAAAATGAACTTTATATTTTGTTAATTCAATGAGTGATTTATTTCACGAAAAAATGGATATTGCTTTTTTGAATCAAATAATGCAAGTCATTACAGAAACTCCGCAACACCAATACCAAATCCTTACCAAACGTCCAAAAAGAATGAGAGAATATTTTCTAACTCATCCTATTCCACAAAATGCTTGGCTTGGAACCACAGTAGAGTCAAGCAGGGTAAAACACAGGATTAAAGAAATTTCAGATTTACCCGCAAAAATAAAATGGCTTTCGTGTGAGCCACTCCTAGATGATTTGGGGGTTTTAGATTTAAGTGGTATTGATTGGGTGATTGTGGGAGGAGAGAGTGGAAGCAATGCAAGGGTAATGCAAGAGCAGTGGGTATTAAATATTCAAAAACAATGTCAAGAGCAAAAAGTTGCTTTCTTTTTCAAGCAATGGGGAGCTTATGGAAGTGATGGAAAAAGAAGAAGCAAAAAAGAAAATGGGGCAAAATTAGAAGGGAGGGAATATCGGAATTATCCCAAGATTTATAAAAAGATAAAAGATTTATTAGAATTTTGAGCTTGACAAAGCGATGGGGGGGGGGGATATAATTCTCTTTTATATTTTTGCTATAAGGAGAGATGATGAAACTTTTTTCTGCAAATAAGATTGCAAATATTGCTTTTAAAAATCACATTATAAGGTCTGCAACTGCAGAAAATATGGCAGATGATTTTGGACGACCAAACAAAGAGCTTATCAAAAAATATGAGCTTTTGGCTAAGGGGAATATAGGAGGGATTATCACAGGAAATATCGCAATTACTCAGAGTGCAAAGCCTATGAAAGAGCCTCATATCCTTGTGCTTGATAGTGATGATAAGATACCTTATTTCCAAGCACTTACCCAACATATACATTCTTTGAATACTCCTATTATTGCACAGCTTACACATTGTGGGGGACAGGGCGAAAGAGATGATGCGATTGCTCCATCAAAAGTCTCTGATTATAAGGCAAGAGAGATGAGCGAAGAGGAGATTTTTCAAGTGATTGATGATTTTGCCCAAGCTATTTTGAGGGCTAAGAAATCTGGTTTTGATGGAGTGCAATTACATTGCTCCCATGGTTTTTTACTCTCTGCTTTTTTCTCTCCAAGAACAAATAAAAGAAAGGATCAATGGGGAGGAGATACAATAAATCGCACGCGTATTGCATTGCATATCATTCAAAAAGCAAGAGATTTGGTAGGAGATTTTCCTATTCTTGCCAAAATCAATGGATATGAGACACTCAAAGGAGGAATTGATTTAAAAGAGGGGGTTAGGGTAGCAAAAAAGCTAAAAGAGTATGGATTTGATGGTATTGAGGTTTCTAATGGAATGCTTAAGGCAGGTATGGCGACTGTTAGGGGCAATGTTCCCTCAGAAATATTATTAGCACTTGATCCAAAATTTGCAAAGATTCCAAGATTTTTGAAACCATTTTTAGCAAGGGTTGTTAAGTTTTTTATCCCTCAGCCAAAGCCTACGCAAAATTTTAATCTCTCTAGTGCCAAGATGATTAAAGATCATATAAAAATACCCGTGATTGTAGTAGGTGGTATTACAGATTTAAAAGATATGCAAGAAATCATTGATAACAATATGGCGGATTTTATCTCTCTTGCTCGTCCATTGATTATTGAACCAAATTTTGTAAAAAAGCTTCAAGAAGGTAGGGCTGAGAGATCAAGGTGCATTCAGTGTAATTTTTGTGTCATCGGTTCATTGTATGAGCCCTTGAAATGCTATTATGGTAAGATTCCAAAAGATTTATAAGGAAAAACAAATATGGATATTTTTCAAAGGGATTTAGCAGGATTGGGAGTGGATGCAAGGGAAGAGGAATTTGCTACAGAGATGCTTCCACGCATCAAAGAAGCTCAAAAGATTCTTGCTAAGCTTAATAATGGTTATCATGATGAGAAGCAAACACGAGAGATTTTGGAAGAATTGATGCATAAAAAGCTTGATTCTTCATTGTGGGTCTTGCCTCCATTTTATACAGATTATGGGAGAAATATTACGCTTGGAAAAAATGTCTTTATCAATCAGGGTTGCACCTTTATGGATAGAGGTGGAATTTTTATTGGAAATGATGTATATATTGCTCCAAAAGTCAATATTATTACTATTAATCATGATTTAAACCCCTATAAACGCACGATTACTTATTGTAAGCCTGTATATATTGAGGATAGAGTATGGATAGGTATTGGAGCAATAATTTTAGCAGGTGTTAGAGTGGGAGAAAATTCGATTGTAGGGGCAGGAGCAGTAGTAACTAAAGATGTGCCAAAAAATTGTATTGTCGGAGGGAATCCCGCAAGAGTTTTGAAAACTTTAACAGATATTGCCAAATAGAGAATCTCTCCATATTGCCAATCTTTTTTCTTTGCTAGAAACTCTATTTAGCGGGCTTGGGCTTGGGAGATAATGGATGTAGCTATTTGTAGTTTTTTTAAAATTTTTATTAAAGATAGATTCTACTTTTCGTGATGTGCCAAAGATTTTAATAGTAGGGTGCTTTGTTAATAAACATTTTAAAAAATCTTTACAGTATTGGTGGTTTTTACCTTCATTGAATAGTTCTTTATCATTGCAATACCACTTCTTGCCTTCATAGCTTTCTATAATGTCATAAAGTGCTATACCTTTTGTATCAAGCCATTTTTCTTTTTCTAGAGCGGATAATTGCGATAAATCTTGATGAAAAATTTCTCCTAATATTTTCCAAAAAGTATTTCTTTTATTTCCATAAAAAAATCCCTCTTGTTTTGATTTTTCTGATGGAAATGAGCCTAGAATCAAAATTTTGTATTGAAAATTGCTATTAAGATATTTTTTCTTTAAATGTCTGAAGGGATGTTGTATTTGCATTTTGTCTTTTTATAGTCTGATAAAGTGCAATAAGATTTCTAAAATTGCAATTTCACATATCAAAAGCACAAATAAAATAAACCATGCTTTTTTATAAAAGAGTATCTCTTTGAAAGTAGTAAAACCAAATTGCTTGATTGTTAGTATAAATAGCACAAAGCCTCCAATGCTTGATGCAAGAGCTAGCCCATATACAGCAAAAAATTGCATTAAAATTAAAGAAGCTAGCGTGCCAATGCCTAATGATATCGCAGAGATTATTGCTGCTTTCCCTTGTCTTTTGTGCGCATAAAGCCAAAGTGAAAAAATTTTTGCCAATCCAAATGGTAAAAGCCCTAAAAGATACAAGGCAAATACATTGGCTGTGATGAGAGTGTCTTCTCGCACAAAACTTCCTCGTTCAAAAAGTATAAAAATAATCTCATTTTTTAGCAAAATGCCACCGCATACACACACAGATAGGGCAATAAACAAAAACCAAAAAGCCTTTTTTAAAAGTTTTTTTGCTTTGTCTTCTTGGGTGTTTTTAATTGCTCTAGCAATAGTGGGGAATAGGGCAGTGGAAACTGCGATAGCAAAAATTGCTAGTGGAAGTTGAAAGATTCTGTTGGCATAATAAAGGTAAGAGATACTACCTGTGGCCAAAAATGAAGCAAGCATTGTATCTAAAAATGCTGCAATCTGCGCAGTGGAGCTTCCTAGCATAGCGGGAAAAAATTGTCTAAAAAAATCTTTAATGCTTTTTTGATAGGCATTTTTAATATGTGTTTTAGCTTTTTTTGTAAGAATGCGATACAAATCTTTAAAACCAATTAGAAATAATCTAAAAAATCTTTTTTGATAAAGTGGGTAAAAATGTATCAATATTTGTGCAATACCTCCGCACAATACCCCATAACTTAAAAGGTAGATAATTTGCATTCCTTGAGATTCCCTAGCTATAAAAAGACTTAAAATCATAAAGATATTTAAAAGAGCAGTGTTATAAGCACTCACCCAAAAAATATTTTTATATTGTAAAAGTGAGCTTAAGAATGTAGTGATAAAAATAAGTTCAAGATACCAAAAGTTAATGACTACAATGGGTTGGGTGAGTTTGATTTTTTCGTCATCAAATCCATAGGCAAGTATTTTTGTAAAAAAGCCAGAAAAATACCAAACAAGCAGCGTTAAAATAAAAATAATGCTTACAAAAATAAGAAAAGTTCCAGCGATAAAAACCCCTTTTCTTCTTGTCGAGATAAGGCTTGGTAGAAAACTTTGTGAAAAAGCACCTTCTCCAAAAACTCTTCTAAAAAGATTTGGAAATTTAAAGGCTGCAAAAAAAATGTCACTCAAGATACCAGCGCCAAGGATATTTGCCATATACAAATCTCGAAAAAATCCAAAGATTCTTGAAAAAAGAATACCGCTGCTATTAGTAAAAAATGCTTTAAACACTTCTATGCGCCTTTTTAATAAATTTTTGGAAACAAAGTTAATTTTATACTAAAATAACCAAGTTATTTATCCGTTTTAGATAAAAAGTTTTAAGTTATTTGAATCTGCTTTGATTTTAGAAAATATAAAAAAGAGAAGAGAAAGACATGTTAGAAGTAAAATTTACCCCACAAATAGTTAAGCATTGCCAAGATGTAAGAAGCGAGTTAGAGAGATTTTCTAAAAATTTTAAGATTGATTTGAAATTTGTGTGGTTTGAAATTTTAGATATACAAACACTTATTGATGAGCAAAATACAGGCTTTAAAGTAGCGGGGGTTGAGGATTTAAAGAGGCTTGATAATGAAATTTTTTACAACAAAGAAAAAATAAAGTTTAAACAAGTTTATGATATACGCATTATTCCAAAAAAAGAAAATATCAATATAGCCTTAAGGATTTCTCCATTTGGTGATAAGGTTGCATTATGTTTATATGATGGTTGCAATTTGATAGATAATGAAGTATTTTATAAGGAATTTATCACTTACATTGAAACGCTTTTGGTTTATGAAGGGATTTTTATTAGAAGAAAAGATTTTTATAAAGATCTTATTAAATCACATATAAAAAAGATTATTGATGAAAAAATAGCATTTCCTTATGAATTTGTTATTTTAAAAAGTGAGCAATACCACCCGCACCAAGAAGCATATTATGATTTTTTGCCTCAGATGGAATGGGAGAGGGAAAATAAAAAGATTGATAATGCATTTTATGCTGTCAATAAGGGTGAAGAGATTCTTAAGTATTTTAAGTCAAAAAAGAGTAAGAGTGGAAGAAATCTTTATGGAGAGTATATCCTAGCAACTCAAATTAGCCTAACAGATGATGAAACATTGCCAAAGTATAATCCACAGGAAGTAGATGTTTTAAAGTTTAAAGATGAGGTTTTATTTCAATCAAAGTTGGATGCATATGTTAAAGTCAAAGATAATGAAATATTATTTTTTACTCAAAATGAATTTCGTGATGTAGATGCACTCAATACACCACCATTACTAGGGGGTTATTCAAAAGGAATTGAATTACATATAACAGCTACAGATTCTACAAAAGATGCAATCAATTCCGGAGTAATCTTAGAGGCTTCAAAAATCAATATTATTGGAAATATCGGTCCTAATGTAAAATTGCATGCAAGTGAGCTTGTAATTGATGGACATACGCATCAGGATACAGAAATCATTGCCACAAAAGCCAATATAGGTGTGCATAAAGGTAATCTTGTGGCACAGGAAGTAAATATCAAAAGCTTAGAATCTGGATTTGTTCAGGCAGAAAACTTGGTGATTGATAATTGTTTGGGCGGTAGTGTGCTTTCTAAGGATGCAAAAATTGCAAAAATTGCAAGTAATAATAAAATCACTGTAAGTCATCGGTTGTATATTGGGAATATCGAGGGTAGTGATAATGTTATTACACTCTCATCCCTTGCTTATACAAAAACTAAAGATATTATTGAAAACTTGGTAAAGAAAAAGGACTTTTTGATTGGCAGTGCAAAAAAGGTATATGCGAAATATCATAAAATTTTAAGCGTTGTTAAGAAAAATAAAGAAATTATTGATGGAATTGGTGCTTTGAATGAGGCAGTTAAAAAAAGAATGATGCAAGATAAGAAAGTTACAGATATTTATGATAGGCATGATAAGATGACAAAAGAATTAAGAATTTTAAAGCAAGAGTTGCTTGATTATCAACATTTTGTGCAAAATACAATCCATAAACTTACACAAGTTGATGAAGAAGTAACAAATGCACAAATTTATTGTGATGATTCTTGGGGGGAGAATACAAAAATTATTTATCAAAGAGAATTTCCTAAAAAAGAGATTAGAAGCCTTGAAGTAACTAAGGATTATAAAGGGGGATATAAAATTGATAGAGAAACCAAAGAGATAGTTCAAATTTAGGAGAATATGTGTTTTTTGCTATCAGAGGGAAAGTTTTTGCCATAGAGCCAACAAGATTGTTGTTAGATAATTCTGGAGTAATTTATGAAATTGCCATTTCGCTAACTACATATAGTGCTTTGAGTAATAAAGATGAGGTTTTTGTTTTTCTTTCTGAAGTAATTAGAGAAGATGCATATCTTTTGTTTGGTTTTAGCGAAGAGCTAGAAAAAAGTCTTTTTGATAGATTGATAAAAATCAATGGTGTGGGTCCAAAGGTGGCTCTTGCAATTTTATCGACTTACCAAACAAAAGATTTTTTAGATATTATTTACAACAAAGATGTTGCGTCTTTGCAAAAAGTCTCTGGGATTGGTGCAAAGAGTGCTGGAAAAATTATGGTAGATCTCTCAGGTTTTTATGTGCAATCACAAGAGGTTAAAATAGAGCAAAAATCACATATTGAGGCTCGTATGGCATTAGAAAGTCTTGGCTTTAAAGTTAGTGCAATTGACAAGGTGCTAAAAGATATTTCATCAATAAATACTCAAGAAGTAATCAAAGAGGCATTAAGACTGCTTAAGTAGCGCTCTAGGATTTTGCAAGCAGCTAAAGAATCAAGCTTTCCATCTTTGTGTGCTAGATGTTTTTTTGTGCCCGTGAGATGGTTGAGATCTTTGCTAGCTTCAACACTACTATAATCTTCATCAATAAAGATTTTATCCGCTTTTGTTTCTAAGAGATTGCAAAAAAACAAAATTCTTTTTTTGGTTTCTTGACAGGCTATGCTTTGAGATTCTGGTATTCCTATAACAAGAGTGGTAATTTTTTTTTCTATCAAAAGCAAATCCAAATCCCTTGCTGCTTGATTACGATTTTTTCGCAGTATGGGCTCTAGAGGCAATATAATGTTATTGAGATAAATAGCAATTCCTATGCGTTTTAGCCCGATATCACAAGCAAGAATCATAAAATAATCACCTTATTGTTTTCTCTTTTGATTTTTCCATCAAGCTCATATTCTAATAGTTGATCCCCAAATTTTAGATATGCTTCTTCAAAATCATTATTTTTTGAGCAAAAATCTAAGATTGCATCATATTGAGGTGTGGCCAATTTTAAGGAGGCAATAAAATCATAGATATCATAAATTGCTTTTGCAAGATTTTTTTGCAAAAGACTATTGGTGCCTAGACTTTCATTTATTCTATGGGGTAATACATATAATGGTTTATTGCAATCTAAAGCCATTTTGGCACTTTGCATACTGCCACTATTAAGATCGGCTTGTGGAATAATAACAATATCGCTTAAACCTATAACAAGACGATTGCGTTGCAAAAAAGAGTATTTTTTTGGCAAAAAGTTTTTTTCATATTCGCTAATAATTAAGCTTTTTTGTGCAATTTCTTTGATAATGTGTGCATTTGCACTAGGATAGATATAATCCAAACTGCTTGGAGCAATCATAATAGTTTTTGGTAGGCTATTTTGATGAGCAATAATATCAACTCCCAATGCTCCGCCACTAATAATATTTGCACCACATTTGCTAAGTTCTTTTGCTAGAGTTGAGGTTAGCGCTTTTGTATAGGGATTGGGTTTTCTTGTGCCAATAATGGCAACATTTACTTGAGAATCTAAAAGTCCAATGTCACCTGTATAAAAGAGGGCTTCTGGAGGTTTTTTAAGCTCTAGAAGTTTTTGTGGAATCTGATCAAGTTTTTTAATGCAAAATGAGCTTAGATTCAAATTTTTGGATTCTCTCCAAAAAGTATTTCAATTTCAAGCATATTGATATTTTGATTAGAATCTGTTTTGATATTGATTCTAGAATTTTTCATATATTTTTGCACTACTTCAAGAAGCTCTTGTTGCATTTCTTGCATATGGGGGATATTTACACTTCTTTCATGAGCCAACATTAAACTTAAGCGATTTTTTGCCTTAGAGGCACTGTTGTTTCTACCAAAAAATTTATCAAACAAACTCATCTAAACAACCTTTTAAGACTATTTAAAATGCCTTTTTGGTGTAAATCTTCAAATGGCACATTATTTCCAAGAATTCTTTGTGTGATATTTTTGTAGCTTGTCGCACTTGGGCTGTTTGTATAAATTACAGGCTCACCTGTGTTAGTTGCAGAAACCACGCGACTATCTTCTGGAACAAGTCCAATTAACGGAAGTGCCAAAATGCTTAATACATCATCAGTGCTAAGCATTTCTCCTTTTGCAACAAGTTCTGGTTTGATACGATTGATAATGATGTGTTTTTGCACTTCTTGATTATTTCTTGCTTTATCTGACTTAGCATCAATAATACCAATCACCCTGTCACTATCTCTTACAGAGCTTACCTCTGGCGTTACTACTACTAATGCTCGATCTGCCCAAAAGATAGCATGCTCAAAACCACTTTCAATGCCCGCAGGAGAATCTAAGAGAATGTAATCAAAATCTTTTTTTAATGCCTCAATAAGATTTTTTACCTTTTCTTTATCAAGAATATTTTTATCCTTGCTTTGAGAAGCTGGGAGAAAATAAAGAGTTTTTGTTTTTTTGTCATTAATGAGTGCTTGATTGAGATTGCATTTTCCCTCCATCACATCAATAACATCATAAACGATACGATTTTCAAGCCCTAGAATCATATCCAAATTTCTAAGACCAATATCAAAATCTACAGCTACTACTTTTTTACCTGTTTGTGCTAATCCTACTGCAATATTTGCCGTGCAAGTAGATTTCCCAACACCACCTTTTCCTGATGTGATTGTTATAACTTCTGCCATTTTCCTTCCTATGATTGAGATGAATTTTTAAAAATAAGTTTGCGTAATTTTTGCCCTACTTCTTCAATAGGGTGTTCTTCTATATTATTTCTCTCGCAATGCAAACGGGTATATCTACTTTGTTTTTCTAAAACAAAATCTTTTGCAAAGCTTCCATTTTCAATATCTTTTAAAATTTGTTGCATTATCTTTTTGCTCTCTTGGTTAATGAGTTTTTCTCCACTTACTATCATTCCATATTCAGCGGTATTTGAAATGCTATGATGCATATTTGAGATTCCGCCTTGATAGATGAGATCTGTGACAAGTTTAAGTTCATGCAGACATTCAAAATAAGCCAATTCTTTTGGATATCCAGATTCTACAAGTGTTTCAAATGCGTTAATTACTAAGGATTTTATACCACCACATAATACGGCTTGCTCACCAAATAAATCTGTTATAGCTTCATTTTTAAATGTAGTTTCAATGATAAAAGATCTTGCCCCGCCAATACCAGCAGCATAGCTTAAGGCTAATTCTTTTGCATTTTTTTCTTGATTTTCTTGTTGGATAGCAATAAGATTTGGCACTCCTCTACCTTGGATAAATTCATCTCTAACGCTCTTGCCAGGACCCTTTGGCGCAATCATAATAATACCAATGTCCTTAGGAGTTTGTATTTGATTGAAATGAACGCTAAACCCATGACAAAATGCAAGAGTGTGATGGGGTTTTAAAAAAGGTTTAACTTCTTGTTCAAAAATATCTGCGTGTAGCTCATCAGGAAGCATAAACATAATAACATCGCACTTTTGCACGACTTCTTTAACTTCAAAAACTTCAAATCCTAATTGTTTTGCAATATCCCAACTTTTGCTTTCAGGATAAAGTCCCACTAAAACTTTCACACCACTATCTCTTAGATTCTGAGCGTGTGCTTTTCCTTGAGAACCAAAACCAAGCATCGCAACTTTTTTTGCGCGTATAATCTCAATGTCACAATCTTGCTGAGTATAGAATTTTAGCATTGATGTTCCTAGGTAAAAAAATTACTGCATTATATCAGAAAAACTAAAGTTTAATGATTTTAGCACCAAAGCCTCCAAGGTTTGGCGGAGCATCTTCAAAGGATACAACTTTGGGATGTGAAGTTAGAAATTCTTTAGTGATTTTGGCTAAAGTGCCTCCACCAATCCCGTGATAAACTAATACTTCATCAAAACCACTAATAAGACTATCTGAAATAAATTTATCAAGTTTTTCTAAAGCCTCTTGTGCCCTTAATCCATGCAAATCCAAATGCACAAAGGCATTGTTTGGTCGTAGGATTTTTTGCTGGATTTGAGGAGTTTTGTTTCTTCCAATCTTTTTGAGATTAGAAGAATCTACCTTAAGACGCATTCCTGTATCAAGTTCTATGAGATATTTTTCATTTTGTATTGCAAGAATTGTGGCTTTGTTTTGTTTATATTTAACACGATCATTGATTTTAAACTCTTTTTTTTGTGGAGTTTGCTGTTGTTGATTTTGTAATTTTGATAGGATTTTATTGGCATTGTTAAAAGAGCGATGAATATCTTGCGTTTGCTTGTCTTTAAGATCATTTTTTAAAGCTTGAATTGCATCGTGATAAATCCCTTGTAAATGTCTTTCTTTTTGTTGATACTCTAGCAAATGCTGTTCTTTTAAATCATTAAGTGTTTGTTGTTTTTTTTGATATTCCTCTATTTGCTTTTCTAGGGTTTGAATTTTTTCTCTAAGTTCAATTTCAAGTTGAACACCTTTTTCAATAAGAATATTGAGTTTTTCTTTGTCTTCCCCATAATTTTTTTTAGCAAGTGATATGAGATTTGGGGGAATTTTGTATCGTTGAGCAGTTTCAAAAGCATAACTTTTGCCAATACTTCCAAGCAAAAAATCAAATGTAGGTTGTTGTTTTTTTTCATCATAAATTGCAGCACAAAGCTCAATTCTAGAATCATTAGCCATAATTGAGGCTAGTCTTTTATGATGTGTAGTGACTATGATTTTTGCTTGCTTTTCCAAGAGATTTTCAAGTAGGATTTTATAAAGACTTGCTGCTTCATCAGCATCGGTTCCAAGCTCAATCTCATCAATCCCTAAAATCATTTCTTTTTCTTGTAGGATATGAGAAAAATCTAGCATCCTGCCAGCAAAAGTAGAGATATCATTTTTACTATTTTGAGGATCTGAGATGATGGTAAAAATATTTTTAAAGTGTGGAATTTTTGATTTTTGTGCATTGATTTTAAAAGGTATAAGATATTTACTCAGGAAGACTGCACTTAAGATGGATTTTAAAAGCATAGTCTTTCCACCTGCATTAACTCCTGTAATCAATAAAAGTTGCTTGGAAAAATCTAAATTTATGAGTTTGGGATTATTTAAGATAGGATGTGCAAAATCTTTTAAGAGAATTTGTTGATCTTTGTATTGAGGCAGGATAAAACTTAAATTATAGTGTTTGGCAAAAAAAACTCGAGCTTGTAGGTGATCGAATCTATCAAATTCTTTGTTGATAAAATTTAAAAAATGAAAATGTTTTGTAAGGATTCCAGAGAGTTCTTTACAGATTTCATATATTATCTGTTGAAGCTCATTTTCCATTTCTTGGATTTTTTGATAAATATTTTTTATTGTATCGGGCAAAAGATAGAAAAAACCACTATGAGATCGTTGAAGAATAATGCCTTGAATTACACTTTGATAACCAGATTTTAAAAGCAAGGTTTGTTTTTGGTTGATATAGTGGATTTGATGATCTACAAGATAAGGCTGTATGCTTTTAGAGTGCAGGATAGTATAAAATGCTTCTTGAATGTTTTTATTTTGACGCATAATGGCTGTATTGATACTATCTAGATTTTCAAAAATCCCTTCTTTAATTCTACCTTCTTCATTGAAATAGTTTAGTAGTTGGAGTAAATTTTCTGGTATCTGTATTTTTTGTAAGTAAGCATAGAGATGAGATTCTGGAGTAATTTGTTTGTGATGTTTGAGGTAGTTGAAATAATGGATGATTTTTGTAAATTCATAAATTTCTTCAAGCTTTAAGACGCCAAATTTTTGGATACTTTGCAATGAGGTATCTAGATTTTTCACTTCTTTTGGAGGAGTAAAAATGATTTTATCCATTTCTTCAATGAGTGTAAAGAATACTTTTTTATCCCCATCAAAAATAATTTCTTTTTTTCTAGCAAAGAAAGTTTCAAGTGTATCTATAAAATGATTTAAATCAAGTTGTTTGATAAGATTCTTATAGGCTTTCATCAGTCTTTTTCAAGTTGTTCTTCAATAGGGTTTTGATTTGCTTTATTTTCTTGTTGTTTGCAATCCTCAAGAGAGAACATAAGATTGTAAAATGGAGTTTCTTTCTTGCCTACAAGGCTAAGAGTCCCACTAACAAAATTAAAATTTTTAGCATTGACTTCTTGGTTTTTGCATATTATGGTTTCTCCTCTTAAGAAGGCCATTTGTAGCAAGAATATTTGTTTGTCTGTTTGGCTTTTGTTGTAACTATAAAATCCAGTTGCAATTGCAAGGATAAGAAGCACAATGCCACCAACAATTTTTTGTTTGGTATTGATCATACCAAGGTCTTTTAAGACAAAAAAAAGTAAAGTGATTGCAATGAGAATTACTAGAGTAATTGGAAGTAGAGCCATTATTTTTCTCCTCTAATTTGATAGGTAATATCTCCAGCTCCAAGTCCTATGACAAGATTCTTATCAATGGATTTTAATAATTTATCTTGATGATATATTTCAATAATTCCTTGATTATTTTTTATGTGAGTTGCAATAATTGGGGAATATTTTGCAAATAATTTTGGCATATCAAAGAAAATCTCTTTTTCTCCTGCTTTCCAAGTAGGTAGAATGATTAATTCATCACAATCATGAAAACTCTCTTGAAAAGCCTCTAGATTATCACGCAGTCTAGAGAATTTGTGGGGTTGCCAGATTGCTGTAATTTTTTGTATCTGTTTGAGTTTTGCATAGGTTTTTGTTGCTTTGAGTGTGGCGACAATTTCTGTTGGATGGTGTGCATAATCATCAATAATATACAATCCTGTTTTTTGGATAATATCAAAGCGTTTTTTGATTCCTATAAAATTTTTTAAATTCTTTCTTATGGTTTCTATATCCATTTGAGTGTGGGCTATTAAGATAGCAAGACTTGCATTTGAAGCGGTATGCTCCCCAAAACCCCATACTTCAAATGTGCCAAGATTCTTTAGCTCAAAGCGACAAAAAGGCTCATCATCTCTTAAGAAATATTGTATATTTTTTATATCTTGTTTTGGAGAAAGGGTAATGTATTTGTCTTTTAAAGTGTAGAGGAATGGATCATCGATATTGATGCAAGCAACTTTTGCAGAATCTAAAAAGTCTCTATAAGCTTGATGAAAGGTTTCTAGATTATAACCATAGCTTTCCATATGTTCTGGTTCTGCGTTTGTTACGACAGCACAATATGGATTTGAGTTTAAAAAACTTTTATCTGATTCATCAGCCTCAAAAACAATGCCTTCGCTCATATTTTCACGCACATTTGAGCCAAATTCTTTACTCTCTGCACCTATGATTGCCCCAAAATGATTGAAAATACTACTTAGCATTGCACTTGTGGTGCTTTTGCCATGAGCTCCACATACGCTAATTACTTTTTTTTGCCCCAAGATAAATTCTAAAGCATCTTTGCGTGAAAAAATAGGAATATTTTTCTTTTTTGCTTCAATAATTTCTATATTGTCATCTTTTATAATAGCAGAGTGAATAACTAAATCTTGATCTTGTATTGCAGAAGGGCAGTGTGGTATATGTATTGCAACTCCTTGTGATTTTAGAGAATTGACAAGCTTATTGGCAGCTATATCACTACCACTAATGATTGCTCCTTGGGATTTGAGATATTTTGCAAGTCCAGAAATGCCTATCCCTCCAATACCAATAAAGTGTATCTTTAGATTTTTTATTGTTTTCAAAATTCTCCTTTTTGTAAAAATGTTGCAATTGTTTCTAAAATAGGTTTAAGAGTCGGTGTGTCATAGACTAGAGCTATTCTTACATATCCCTTTCCAGCATTATTGCGTCCTAAGAAGCTTCCAGGTAAGACTAAAATCCCTTCTTTTTCATAGAGTTTCTTACAAAAACTCAATTCATCTCTTACATAAAGCCATACATAAAAGCTAAAGGGGTAAATAGGAGTTGTTGTAAAAATTTGTTGTGCTAATTTTAAATTATCTGCGTATTTTTTTCTAATTTCTTGGGCAATTTTATGAGATTTCCAAGCGATGCTTGCTGTTTTTTGCAAAGGTGTAGGCATTGCCACACCTAGATATGTGCGATATGTTAAGTAATTTTTTAGAATTTCTGCATCTCCAGCGATAAAGCCACTACGAAGACTAGGGGCGGATAATCTTTTAGAGATTGAGTTAATGCTAAGAATATTTTTAAAATCTTTGTTTCCTAGTTCATATGAGGCTTCAAGGATTCCAGCAGGTGGAGTATCTTGATAAATTTCACTATAGCATTCATCATTGAGTAAAACAAAATCATATTCTAGAGCATATTGCACCCATTGTTTTAATTCTTCTTTGCTTAATGTTGCGCCTGTGGGATTATTTGGAGAGTTTAGAATAACAAGATTTACTTGTTTCATTTGTTCTATGCTTAATGATGGTTTGAAGTTATTGTCCTGATTTAATTCCATCAAAAAGACTTTGGATTTGCTTGCAATGCTTGCGCCTTCATAGACTTGATAAAAGGGATTGGGATATGCCATAGTAGGGTGTGTTATTTCAGAAAGTAAAAATTGTGGAAAGTTAAACAAAACTTCTCTAGTGCCGAGTGTAGGAATGATTTGTTTAGAATCAAGATTAAGGTTATAGCGATAGGATAAGAAGTCTTGAATGGATTCATAAAGATAGGATTCGCCTTTTGTTGATGGATAAAATCGCAATAATTCACTAGATTCTTTAAAGGCATCTTGAATATTTTGAGGAGTGGGGAATTGTGGTTCTCCTATGGTCAATTTAAAAAGAGGTTTATTTGGTCGTATGTCTTTAATAAGTTCTTGCAGTTTTTCAAATGGATAGGGCTGAAATAACAAAATCAATACTCCGCATAGCTGAATTATAAAAATAAAATATTTTCTCATAATTATATAATTTTATGTATCTTTTTCTTAGTTATTCTTGCTTTTTTTAAAAAGCATTGCTAGAATTACATTTTTAAAAACACAAATTCATGCGGGAATAGCTCAGTGGTAGAGCACAACCTTGCCAAGGTTGGGGCCGCGAGTTCGATCCTCGTTTCCCGCTCCATTTTTTAATCAAGGTTTTAGTATTTTTTTGCCCGGGTGGTGGAATTGGTAGACACAAGGGACTTAAAATCCCTCGGATATTGCTTCCGTGCCGGTTCAAGTCCGGCCCCGGGCACCACTTTAATGGCGACATAGCCAAGCGGTAAGGCATGGGCCTGCAAAGCCTTGATTCCTCGGTTCAAATCCGAGTGTCGCCTCCATCGGGAGATGGCTGAGTGGTCGAAAGCGGCGGTCTTGAAAACCGTTGAGGGTAACACCTCCGGGGGTTCGAATCCCTCTCTCCCGGCCACTATTCTTCTAAAGACTCAAAAATAATCCCAATTTGTTTAAAATGTTTAATGTCTATGCATCTTACATCTAGCAAAATTGTATCTTGGAAAGCACGAGCAACAATTCCATTTTTTCTTAGCAAAAGATGCAAATCTTGTGTATGAAGCTTGTTGTGTTTGATTTGGATTGCATAGGAAGGAAAATCTAAATGCGGTAGGCTTCCTCCTCCAGCTTTAGATTCTGTTGTGATAATTTTTGTGCGTAAAGATGAGTATTTTTCTAAGATATTTTGAAGCTCTTGAGCTTTATGAAGTAATTCTTCAAAAGGTTGATTGAGCATTTTTATAGTGGGAATTTGAGATTGATTTCCAAGTAAGTATGCAAGGAAAATTTCTTGGAGTAATATAAGATTGATTTTATCAATCCTAATGGCGCGTAATAGATGGTTTTGTTTAAGAGATTGGATAAGATCTTTTTTGCCAAAAATAATACCAGCTTGAGGGCCACCTAAAAGCTTATCTCCGCTAAAACTAACTAAAGAAGGTTTGGTTTTTGCAATTTCTAGTAAAGAGGGTTCATCGCAGTTAATGTCATCAATATATCCACTTCCTACATCATAATAATCAATAAGATTATTGGTTTTTGCCAAATGACTTAGATCTTGATAATCAACACTTTGAACAAAACCAATTTGAGCAAAATTGCTCTGATGAACCTTCATAATCATAGTGGTATTTTCATTGATGGCATTTTGATAGTCTTTAAGATGGGTTTTGTTGGTGGAGCCAACTTCGCGTAATATACCGCCAGATTGTGTGATGACTTCAGGGATTCTAAAACTCCCGCCAATTTCTACCAATTCTCCTCTAGATAAAATTACTTCTTTATTTTTGCTAAAAGTATTGATAATAAGCATAACTGCAGCTGCGTTATTATTGACAATGAGAGCATCTTCACAATCAAATAAAGCACAGATAATATCCGTTAGATGTTGGTATCTCTCCCCCCTTTTTCCTTCGGTAATGTCATATTCAAGATTATTGTAATTTGTTAAAAGAGGTTTTATTTTATCAAGCATTTCTTCATTAAAAATACTACGCCCAAAGTTTGTCTGCAATACCACTCCTGTTGCGTTGATAAGAGGTTTTATACTTGGAGAGACTATGTGATTATAATGCTTTTTTATTTCTTGTAGTATGTCATTTGTATTTGGGGTTTGGGTAATTTTATTTTCTAATATTTGGTTTCTTAGGTTTTGTAAAGTTTTTTGAGCGATTTTTTTTACTAGGTTTTTATTGAGATTTTCAAATTCTTTGTTTTCTAGAATCTTGTCTATCTTTGGCAAGGAGCGAAGAGATTCTTGCATATTTATCCCTTTAATAAAAAAATTTTGTATAATACCCCTCAACCCTTAAAAAAGGAGGGCAAGTGCACTGGTGTGTGCCTTGGGCTTCAAACCCAAAGAATGGCTAGGTGTCTAGCTGTTGAGGAGTTCGATTCTTCTGCCCTCTCGCCTTTTTTTAAAGCTTAGATTTTATTTGATTGATTGCATCATATCCTTGATTGATGCCAATTGCAATTGAAGCACCATTTTTTGAAAGAATATCCCCAACTACATAAATATTTTTTACAGAGCTTTCTAGGTTGTTTGTTATAGGTAATCCTGATTCATCAAGTTGTAATCCACATTTTTTAAGAAAATCAAGAGGCACAGCACCACCAATTGCATAAACTACTTTATCAAATGTTTCATTGCTCCCATCATCAAAAAATGCCTGTGGTTTAGAGTTGTTATCCTCTAGTTTTTCAATATTTACTCCAAGTTTTGTTTTAAGGTTTTTTTGCATAGATTCTTGAAGATTTTTTGCATTGATTTCATTGATTCTTGCAAATTCCTTGCGTCTGTAATTTAGTGTTGTATCTGTAATTTCAGCGAGATATGTGGCATATTCCACCGCAGAGTTTCCACCACCAACAACAAGGACTTTTTCACCAGCTTGAATATCATTGATATTATAAGCCACTTTTTTTAGCAATGTAGGTGGAATTTTATAATCAGGTTTGTTAGGTTGCCCCATCTTGCCTATTGCAATGATGACAAATTTTGCTTGAAAGATTTCATTATTAGTGCTATGTATCTCAAAAATACTATCTTTTTGTATTACCTTTTCAATGTCTGTATTGTATTGTGGTGCAATGTCATATTGTTGCAAGAGCTTATCAAAAAATTCCAAAGAGCCTTCCTTATCCCCATCTGTAAAATCAATATTACCTTTAAGATCTACCACTTGACCCTTGTAGTCTTTATCTACACGCTTGCCATCTTTGTAAAATTTTCTAATAGTCATAGAATGCTCTGATGCTTTTTCAAAGAGTATGATATTTTGAATGCCTGCAATTTTGCTCTCTATCGCACTACTTATGCCAGCAGGTCCTGCACCAATAATTGCTATATCATAAATCTTTTCCATTTTGTAACTCCTTTTTTAGTAATTTGTATTTTTCTTGTTGTGCTATTGCCTGATTGAGATCATCAGTGCTGTCAAATAAAACACCTTGAGTAAATTTCTTTTCATCATCAAATTGTCCAGTTTTTAATCCCCACAAAAAGGCAATCAAACCAAATAATCCAATTAGAATAGATGTAAATAGCATTACAATTAAAAGTGTTGTATTCATATTATCTCAAAAAAAGGTAAAAATTTTTCTATACTTAACCCCATCGCAGTTGATGAAAGTCCAATTTGTTTAACAAAATATTTACTATGAAAACCTTCTGTCATAATTCCTCCAGCTTTATCTCTCCAAAGATTAGAATCTATATAATCTTGCATATCTTTTGGATCAAATGTTTTAAGCACAAAACTTGTTTGCGAGATATCGCATAATTCAATGTGATGGGATTTTAAGATTTGCGCAGTGATAATATGGATAGTATTGTTGTTTTGCGTATCTAGCATATTTTTAATTTCAGAAAGATTCTTTGGTTTTCTTTGCAATTGATTATTGACACAAACAACACTATCTGCAACTAATATTGGTATATCTAATCCTAAGGTTTTTATAGCAACCTCAAGTTTTCCTATACAGGCCTTATAAGCAAATGATTTTGGATTTATCTCTTTTAGAGAATCTTCATCAAAATCTACTTGCTTTTGAGTAAATTCTATACGAAAATCCTGCAAAATTTTCTTACGAGCTAGTGAGCTTGAAGCAAGTATTATCATAGGTTTTTGAGAGCAAAATCTCTAGCTTCTTTAAGTGCATTTGGAATCTGTGATGATTCTTTGCCACCAGCAGTTGCAAAATCTTCTCTGCCTCCACCATTACCCCCAAGAATCTGTGCGACAGATTTTACCCATAGATTGGCTTTTAATGATACATTTTTACATCCTGCAACAATTTGTAATTTCTGAGAATCAATAAGCAATATAGCAATTTTGTTATAGCGATTTTTTTGTTCATCAATGATTCTTTTGAGATCCAAATTGTTAGCTTCTTGGATAATTAGGGTTGTATCACCGATAGTTTGTATTTGCAAATCCAAATCTTTTTGCTGATGAGTGAGTTGATTTTCAAGTTCCTTGATTTTTTCTTTTAATTTATGGATACCCAATTGAATATCATTGTTTTTAACTAGAGATTTTGCATCATTTAGCTGAGTAATAATATTTTTTGTAAAATTATAGGCACTTAGTCCGCAAACAGCCTCTATGCGTCTTACTCCACTAGATACACCACTTTCTTTTGTGATGATAAAATTGCCAATAAAAGCGGTATTTTTTACATGGATTCCACCACAGAGCTCACAAGAAGAATCCCCAAAAGTTACAACCCTAACAAAATCACCATATTTTTCACCAAATAGTGCAAGAGCTCCTTTGTTTTTAGCCTCTTGTAGAGATAGGGTTTCAATCTGTGCTGGTATGCCTTTGGCAATAAGAGCGTTGATGGCATCTTGAATGTCTTGAAGTTCTTGATGGCTTAATGCACGATGAAAATTAAAATCAAATCTTAGGCGGTTTGCCTCTACAAGACTTCCTGCTTGTGATATTTGATCACCTAATTTTTCTTTTAAGATAGCTTGGAGTAGGTGTGTTGCTGAGTGATGTTTTGCTACTTCTGTTTGGAGTGAAATATCGCTACAAGCTATGATATTTTGGTGGGTATGTAGAGGTTGAAGTGGTTGTATTTGACTAATATTAAGATTAAAATATTTTTTTGTATCTAGAATATTTGCAATTTTTTTATCATTTTCAAAAATAAAACCTTTATCACCAATAGCACCCCCACCTTCTGCATAAAATGGTGTTTTATCCAAAAGGACAAAGCCTGTTTCTTGCAAAGTTTCTACTTCTTTAAAAGAAGAATCAAAAAGAGCAAGAATGGTGCTTGTGGTTTGATGGGTGTCATAACCCACAAAAGTATTTTCTTTGAATCTTTGCAAAATATCTTTAAAATCTACATCAAGAGCAATATCCCCGCTTCCCTTCCAAGATGCTTTAGCTAATTCTCTTTGTTTTTGCATACAAAGCTCAAACCCTTGTATATCTAATAAAAGATTTTCCTCTTTTAGCATATCTTGTGTGAGATCCAATGGAAAACCAAAAGTATCATAAAGTTTGAAAGCTATGACACCATCAAAAATATTTTGTTTTGTTTGCTTGAGGCGTTCTAATTCTTTTTTGAAAAGATTGATACCTTGTTCGATTGTCTCAAAAAATCTTATTTCCTCATTTTTGCATTGCTCTTGAATAAAATCTTTTTTTTCTACAAGGTAAGTGTAAAAACCTCCCATTTCATCACATACTTTTTTTACCACCTTGTATAAAAATGGTTCATTTAAACCTAAAAGGTATCCGTGTCTTACAGCTCTCCTTAAGATTCTTCGCAATACATAACCTCTACCTTCTTTATCAAAATTTACTCCCTGTGCAAGTAAAAAGGCTATTGCTCTTGCGTGATCTGCGATAACTCTAAAACTAGCACCTTGCTCATAAACATAAGTTTTTTGTGTGATAAGTTCCACTTCTTTGATAAGAGGCATAAATAAAGAAGAATCAAAATTGCTTCTTTTATTCTCAAGTAATGCACATACTCTCTCAAGTCCCATTCCTGTGTCGATACTAGGTTTTGGTAGTGGTGTGAGTGTGCCATCGCTATGTCTTTCATATTGCATAAAGACAAGATTCCAAATTTCTAAAAAACGATCCCCATCTCCTCCAAAATAATCTTCCTCTGTATCAAAACTTTCTCCTTGATCCACAAAAATTTCACTGCAAGGACCACAAGGACCAGTATCTCCCATCTGCCAAAAATTATCTTTATCTCCCATTCTTTTGATTCTATCAGGATTTATATGCTTGCTCCAAATCTCAAATGCCTCATCATCGCTCTCGTGGATAGTTACATACAACACAGCCTTATCAAAACCCAAAACCTCTGTGACAAATTCCCACGCATATGCGATTGCTTGTTCTTTAAAATAATCACCAAAAGAAAAGTTTCCTAGCATTTCAAAGAGTGTATGATGTCTTCTTGTAAAGCCGACATTTTCTAAATCATTATGTTTTCCACCAGCACGGATACAGAGTTGCGCAGATGTTGCCCTTGGGGTTTGTGGAGAGGGAATCTTTCCTGTAAAAATATCTTTGAATTGCACCATACCAGCATTTGTAAAAAGCAAACTAGAATCATCAGGCACCAATGGCATACTAGCATAAACTTGATGACCTTTTTTTTGAAAAAAATCTAAAAATTTTGAGCGCACATCCATTTTAAACCCTCGCATAAATATTTCTTAAAGTATTATTTGAAGTATATCTAAAAACTTTAATTTACTTGAGAGTGTGGATGATTTTAGGGGTTTAGGATTGAGGGATATTGCAAAAACAAAAATGCTCTTATATAATATTTGTTCTTAAATTTCAAATAAAAGGAAAAACAATGAAAAAGATATTTTCAGCAAGCTTGATCTTAACTTCTATTTTGTTGGCTCAAGATGTCAATCAAAAACAAATAGGTGAGTTTGAAAATACACCCCCCCCCCCTCTTGCAAATTTCTAAAAATGGAATTTTAGTAGGAGTAGAATTAGGACTTGGTGGAGGAAGTATTGAAGGTAGTGTTAAAGAAGAAACTCCTATAAAGATACTTGGAAAGGCAAATTTTTATGATAAACCTCTTAACTTTAATGGAAAAATCTTTGCAGGTTATCAAAGATACTTTTCTCAAGATAATAAAATGGGATACAACGCTAAAGTTAGTTTAGGCGCTGGATATTTGAATATAGATAGAGAACATCTTAATGAAAATGCTGAAAAACTAAGAACATCTTATGTCCCACTATCCTTTGGAATTGAAGCAAACTTCTTATATGATTTTTGGGAAAAAGGAGAGCAGGTTTTAGGAGCAAGTATTGGACTTGGATATAGCTTTGTATATGGAATAAATACAGAGATGTATATGGTGAATCAGCCAGAGAGCAAAGAACTTTTTGATAAATATTTTGCTGATAAAAACATCTATTATTCTTTAATTTCTCCAAGGATTGCACTGCATTACTACTATGGCAAACATCAGGTAGAATTAGGTTTTAGCTTTGATAAGGCATTAGGTGAGAGTATGAATATTAATACTGCTATGACTGGAACTACTGAATATAAAGATACTATCACCACCAAACCAAACTACTTTTACACATTCTCTTTGAGTTATGCTTATAGATTCTAATTTAAGAGTTTTTGGAGGCTTTGTGCCTCCTGTTTGGTGAAAACTTTTTAATCCTAAAAAATAAATTTTGTTTTTAAGATGTTTATTTTTCTTAAGTATAAAGCCAAAAATAATATATCAATGACTAAATTGATAGGATTATTTTTTGATAAAATTTAAAAGAAAAATAGAGTAGATGAATTTAAGGATAGATAATGTTTCCTTTTAGTGATGAAGAGTTGTATGATCCAGTAAAAATATCGGTGGATAAGGTGCGTCCAATGCTTCTTACAGATGGAGGTGATATTACCATCTTGGGCATAAAAGATGCAAGGGTTTATGTGAGATTGGAAGGGGCTTGTAGAGGTTGCTCTAGTGCGCATTTGACTTTAAAAAATGGTGTAGAGAGACAGCTAAAAAGAGATATACATCCAGACTTACAAGTTGTTGAGGTTTTGGGTAATCAAGATTGGCAAGAGCTATCTGAGGCTAAGAAATAATTGTCTTTGAATAATCATCCAAAAAAAAGAATCTTAATACAAAAGGGATTTAAGGCTTTTGAGATTGAAGAATACTCAAAAGCAATGCAGTTTTTTTCAGATGCCTTGCGTCTTGATGCAGAAGATTTGGAAGCAAAGATTGGCTTGTTATTATCAGATATGATAAATGATTTTCCCAAAGAAACACAAGGTTTTTATGAGTTGTATAAAACGATGATTGCAAATAATCCGCGTTCGTTGAGAAAAAAAATCCAACAGAGTATTTTAGATAGTATCATAGCTTTTGATCAGGGGATTGAGAAAATTTCTGCGGTATTTTGTGAGGATAATGAACAAAAGATTGATGAAATTAATGGAATCTTATATAGTGATTTTAAGCAGATGTGTGAGAATTCTAGCTTTAAAGAAGTTTTTGAAAATTTGATTTTTAGCACAAAAATCATTTTTACCAAAAAAGAAGATTTTTATGATTTTTTAGAAACATTGCTTGAGAATAATTTTGTGGATTTTTGCTTGCAGTATATTGAGAATATGAAAGAAGCAAGTCTTTATGATTTGAGAATCAAAGATATTTTACAAAGGGCTGTGCAAAAACTATGAAAATTAAGTTTGATATTTTTTATAAAGATAGGAATTATCAGTATTTGAGTGATAACTCTAAGGATTGTGAAGATAAAAATACTTTGTTTGTTCAAACGACAAGAAATGCAGATTTTGTGCCTAAGGTAAAATCAAAAGGTCTTGAAATATTGCATTTTACTGATTTAAAAAAATACTTTAGATTCCCTCCAAAGATTATAGGAATCACAGGGACAAATGGTAAAACTACAATTGCTAATTTGATTTATTTTATCCTTTTGGATAGGGGATATTCTTGCGCAATGCTAGGGACGCAAGGGTTGTTTTTTAATCACAAGCAACTTAAGCCTAAGGGATTGACTACACCGACTATTTTAGAGCTGTATGAAAATATGGATTTGCTTGCAGGGCTTGGATGTGAATTTTTGGTTATGGAAGTGAGTTCGCACGCGATAGAACAGCAGAGAATCTACGGGGTTGATTTTAGCTCAAAAGTGATTAGTAATATCACAAGCGATCATCTTGATTATCATAAAACCATAGAAGCATATAGAGCAATTAAGAATGATTTTTTAAAAGATGAGATACAAAAAATTATCAATCTTGATGATAAAAATATCAACTTTAACCCCATCAATGCATTTTCATATAGTATAGATTCCAATCTAGCAGACTTGTATGTAAAAAATTATGATATCTCAGGGGCGATAAAAGCAGAGCTTGTGTTTGATACAAAGTCTTATGTTTTAGATTCTAATCTCTATGGATTGCATAATCTCTATAATATGCTTGCAGCCTTATTGTGTGTAAAAAATAATACTTCAGCTACTATGGAAGATATCTTGCAAAGTATAAAAAAATTTGAAGGGGTGAGTGGTCGTATGGAGGTGATTTCAAAAAATCCTTTAGTAATTGTTGATTTTGCACACACACACGATGGTATGGAGAAGATTTTTGAGAGTTTTTCTGATAAAAAAATTATCGTCTTATTTGGTGCTGGTGGTGATAGAGATAGGACAAAGAGGCCTCTAATGGGTAGAGTGGCAGATCTTTATGCCCAAAGGATATATCTTACAAGCGATAATCCAAGAAGTGAGAATCCTCAAGATATTATTCAAGACATTTTAGAGGGTATTGAACATAAAGATAAGGTTGTGATTGAGCCTGATAGAAAACAGGCAATGCGTCAAGCATTGAGGGATTTGCAAGGTGATGGGGGGGTGCTTTTGGTTTTAGGGAAGGGGGATGAGAGAGAGCAAATCCTTGGAGATAGGGTGATTGTATTTGATGATAGAGAGGTTTTGAGGCAATTGCTCAAAGAGTGTTAATTGCCTTTTAGTTGCTCCAATCTTTGGCGTTTTGAACCAATCTCTGTGACTTGGATTCCAAAGTTTCCATCTACAATGACTACTTCGCCTTTTGCAATTACTTTATCATCAATAAGAATCTCTAGAGGATCATTTGCTAATTGATTGAGCTCAATAACGCTTCCAATATCCATAGAAACTACATCTTTTAAGAGCATTCTTTTTTGGCCAATACGAACTTTTACATTGAGTTTGACATCTAGTAGCATACCGATATTTTTTATCTCATCGCTTGAGAGATTGCTATTGCTAGCTGTTTTTTCTTGAGGAGATGTTTCGATAGGTTTTTCTACTGGTTGGGCAAGATTTTTCTCAAAATCAGATGTGATGAGAAGCCAAAAATGTGAGTGTATATTATTAAGTTCAAATGAAAAATCATAAGCAGTGGCATAGTCTTTGGTTTTGGATTCTTCAGATACAAAATCAATACTTTTGCAAGAAAAAGTAAGTTTTGGTAATTTTTTTTGAGAATTTAGGCTTGTAGAGATTGCTCCAAAAATATTAGAATTGATTTCTTTTATCGCATCTAAATCATCATCATTCATACTCTCTTTTGAATTTCCTTCACCACCTACCATTGTATCTGCAAGTGCTGTTGCAAGATCTACTGGAGTAGCGATTGCCAAAGAAGCATTAAAATCCCCACTTACTTCTATATGTGTAATGGCATAAGGTATGCTAATATCTTCTTGTGCAAGATTGATAGTGCTAGATTCTCTAATGTTTGGAGTTGTGCCCATTAAGCCTTCAATGGTAGATATAGCCTCTTGCGTAAAAAGTTTGATAAAATCACTATTCATAGCTCTCTTCCTCCTCTGTTTCTATTTCGCTGATTCTATTTTTTCTTTGCATTTCAAGCATTTCTAGAACCTCTTTTACTTTATCTTTTTCAGTTTTTAGTGTTTCTTTGATTTTTATAGTTTTGCGATAGCGTTGCAAGCCTATCTCTGCTAGGAATTTATCTTTACCATCAATGGCAACTAAAACTGTATCATCAGCCTTTCTATCTAGTCTGATAATATCTCCTATTTGCAAGTCTAGCACTTCTTTTAAGGAGAGATTTGCATTTCCAATAGAAGCACTGATATTGATATTAGCACCACCTATTAGTGCTTGCAATTCCTTGTTTCTACTTTTTTTAGAACTTGTTTCAGAAAGCACCAAATCTCTGCTCCCAAGTCTTGATAAAACTGTTTCAAGAGAGATAACAGGATAGCATAGATTGATCATTCCACTACTATGCCCTATGATAATTTCCATTACCACCATAATGACAACTTCGTTTTGAGCAACAATTTGGACAACATTAGGACTAGATTCTTTTGCATCAATGCTTGGAAAAATTTCAGCCACAGGTCCCCACGCATCTTTTAGAGTTTGCATAATTTGTCTTAGGATACTATCTAAGAGATTTAACTCAATATCGCTAAATTCTCTTTGACTATCATAGGTTTCTCCTTTTCCTCCAAGCAAACGATCAATCATTGAAAATACAATACTAGGATTTATCTCTAAAACCCCTGTTCCATCCATAGGTTTCATTGAGAAAACATTGAAGCTTGTTGGACTTGGTAAGCTCATTAAGAATTCTCCATAGGTCATTTGATCTACACTATGTAGTTGTATTTCTACTATGCTTCTCATAATCGCAGATATTTGGCTTGAGAGGTTTCTAGCCATTTTATCATGAATTCCTCTAAAGGCTCTTAATTGCTCCTTGCTTACACGATTGGGTCTTTTAAAGTCATACAGCATTACTTGTTTATTGGATAGCACATTACTTTTTTCAAGATCTTGTGTGTCTTGGTTATCTACGACTTCTAAAAGAGCATCAATCTCTTCTTGACTTAATATATCAGCCATTGTTTTCTCCTATAGATCTTCTGATTTTTTTTATAACTTCTTTTGTGATTTGAGAAATTCTAGATTCTGTGATATCTAAGACTTCTTTGATTTCATTTAAACTCATTTCTTCAAAAAAATACATTTGAATAACAAGCTGTTCTCTTTGTGTGAGTTCAGAGAGAATGGTTTTTATTTTATTTATCAGCTCTTCTTGTTCGAGTTTTTCGATGATATTGTTATTTTCAATAACATTATATTGCTCATCAATTGGCACCAAAAGATAGATATCTGAGGCGATACGAGCTTCTCTAATTTTTTCAATATTTTCATTTAAGATTTTTGCAAGATATTCATCACTTGGCTCTTCTTGATATTCGTTATAGTAACGCGTAATCTCCAAATCAATACTTTTGATAAGTTTTCGATTTGAGCGTGAAATAATATCAAGAGAGCGAAGATAATCTAGCAACGCACCATTAACACGAGTTTTTGCATATCCCCAAAAAGAATCATTAATCGTGCTGTCATATTTTCTAGCAAGCTTAATGAGCTCTTCTGTCCCTATGGAGATGAGATCATTTACATCAATAGAGCTTGGAACTCTCTCTTTTATGCGATATGCCATAGCTCTAACAGCAGGTAGATACTGCACTGCTAGCTCATCTTGAGAATGTTTGATATTTTGATTGTAGATATTCATCTTGCTTTGCCATTGTAATCAAGACTTTTTAGATAAAGTCTAATATTTTGCACTTCTTTTTCTTGTAAATCAAATTCTTTGTCAAAATTTTCTAGGCGTTTTTCTAGACTCTTTTTATCAAAAATACTAAAGCTAAAATCTAGTGACCAAGTATAAAATGCAACAATAAGCATTGTAATCAGATAGAATCCAAGAGTGGAAACAACTGTCCAAAATAGCATAATCTCTGGCTCATTAAACTTTGCAACTGCTAGGGCTAATCCTAGAAAGAAACCAAATGACACAGAGAGATTGAGATAATTTGTTGGTTTCATCTCATTTCCTTGATTTAAAGATAACTAAGCATCCTTTTTAAGAAACTACCAAAGTTTGCTTTTGGAGTATCAAGCATATTGCGTTCCACTTTTGCTATGAGTTGTTTTGCGACCTCTTCCATATTAAGGCTAAAGGCGTTATAAGGTTCGGTTTTTGTGATGAGTTCCCTATATTTTGTGGAACCTCTAACGGTGTTATTTACAAGGAAATTTCCTAAATAAAAAAGCTTGAGATGTGGCATATTTTTTGAGGCAACATTTTGGATTTTTTGGAAGATATTTAACGCTTCTTGATTTCTTGAAGCCATATTGATAATCATTAAAATCTCATCTTTATTCTTTGAGTTTATTTTGATAGTTGCATAGGCGTCAGTAATTGCTGAGGGATCAGGAGTGGTAATGACAACAATATGATCTGATGCATTTAAAAAAGCCTGTGTAGTTGAACCAATCCCAGCCCCAGTATCTACAATGACATAATCAAAAGCTTCAAATACCACACTCTCATTTGCAAAACTATCTAAAATATTAAACTTATCAGCAAATTTTAATATCTCTTCTCCACTATCACCAGGGATTAAAAAAAGATTTTTATCAATAGGGCAGATGATATCATCAAAACTTGCTTCTCCCTTTAATACATGTAGAATATTTTGTTTGGTGCGAACCCCAAAGATTAAATCCAAATTCGCTAATCCTATATCAGCATCAAATACACCAATCCTATATCCCATTTTTGCAAGAGTATAGGCAAGATTTGCACTAATAGTTGATTTTCCAACACCACCTTTACCACTTGTTATGGCAATGAATTTTGTGGAATGTAGTTTTTTTTCTCCATGAAGCATTTCTTCGAGTTTTGTTGCTTGATTTTCGCTCATTTTCTACCTTTATTTGGATTGTAAAAACCATCAAGAAGACAATCGGCAAGATAATCATTTGATGCTACACATAAATCTGTAGGAACTTCTTGTCCTACAGAAAGATAACTAATTGTTTTTTTTGTTTCATACGCAAGAGAAAATAAATTTCCCAATCCTCTACTCTCATCTAGCTTGCTAAAGATAAAAGAATCTATCTCAAGCTCACTGAAAGATTGATAAATATCTTTTAGATCTTCATATTTTGTTGTTGCTGATAAAACAAGAGCAATATCGATTTTATAGTTGTTTTGGGTAAATCTTTTTAATTGATTGATTTTTTGTTTGTCATGTTGAGAGTGTCCAGCAGTATCTACTAGGATAATATCGCAGTATCTAAGCGTATCAATTTCTTTTAAGAAGTCCTCAGGTTCAATGACTGTTTCAATGCTTATTTTCATTTTTCTTGCATACCAAGTAAGCTGTTCTAATGCACCAATTCTATATGTGTCTAGAGTAATAATTCCTACGCGGTATTTTTTATCTAGAAGTTTGGAATATCTTGCAGCAAGTTTTGCAAGAGTGGTGGTTTTTCCAACACCTGTTGGACCAATAAGCATAATAATTTTTTTATTGCCCATGTCTAGATTTTCATTGCGACAATAAAGCATTTTTCTCAAGATTTCTCTAAAATATCGTTTGATGGTAAGAGAATTTTCTCTCATTTTTAAGGGCATAAGCTCAAGACTTAATTGCATAATTTCATCAAGATGTGCTGAATACATTCCACTATTTTTTGCAATACGATAGATTTCTGCAAATTCTTGAGGAATTTGGATATTGCTAGGAGATTTTTCTTCCCAAAGCATATTTTGTATTAGCTTCATCTTGTCGTTCATTTTGTCAAGTTCGCTTTTTATTGCTTTGAACTCTTTGTTTTCAATTTGTTCTTTTTTGATTTTTTCTTCTTCATTTTTTATCATTTTGTCTTGGAATCTTAGATTCAAGTCATTTGCTTTTTTAGGGTTTTCAAGAGTTTGATTGATTTCTTTAACAGCACTTGATAATTGAATGCTTACTGCATCATCTTCATTTATATTTTCTTTAAAATCTTTAAAATAATCTCTTTGAGAATTTTTTTGATACACTTCATCAAGGCGTCTTTGAATACTATTTTTTGGAAGATTTGGGGTTTGAGGTGCTGTTTCTTCTTCTACAGCAACGATAATTTCATACAATCCGGCCTGATTGATTGTTTTTTTTCGAACTTCTCTAGTTTTTACTACTAATGCATCTTCCCCATGCTTTTCTTGAGCAATTTTCAATGCTTGGGCAGCAGTCTCTCCTCCATAAGTATAGAGTTTCATTATTTGTCCTTTTGTAGATTTTGTAGCATTAGTGGTATTATAACAGATTCTCGTTGTTTCCAATAAGGGTGGGGGATTTTTAAATGTGGATAATTTAGTTTTAATTGATTAAAAAATAAGATATCAATATCAAGTGTTCTTGGTGCATTTTTAAAAATTCTAATTCTTGAGCGCTTAAACTTCCTTTCTAGATAAAAGATTGTGCTAAATATTTCTCTTAAACAAAGTGAGGTTTGCAGTGTTATGGTTGCATTGTAAAAGTCATTTTGATTGTTATATCCAAATGCTGGATTTTTATAGATTGGACTTGAGGCAATGATATGGAATTTTTTATGCCTATTAAACCATAAAAATAGATTCTTAAAAGTTTGTAAGCAATCTCCAATATTTCCACCGATACCCAAAGTAATTAGGTTTTGATATGCTTTTTTAGAGCGTTGAGTGATTGGAAAATATGGAGTAAATAGTATTTTACGCATCAATCTTTGTTGTTAGAGGATTTGAGCTTTGCCATCTTTTATTACAACAAGATCTTCAATGCGTATTCCAAATTCATTTGGTATGTAAATACCAGGTTCGATAGAAAAAACCATCCCATCTTCAATAATATCTTCACTTCTTGGAGAAATAAAGGGTAATTCGTGTATGTCTAAACCAATTCCATGTCCTGTGCTGTGATTGAAGAATTTTCCAAATCCCTTTTGCTCTATTATTTCCCTAGCTAAAGCATCAATTTCTTTTCCACTCATACCACTTTTAATATTTTTTATAGTGTGTTCTTGAGCTTGTAAGACTACATCATAAATTTTTTGAATTTTTGGGTCTTTGAATTTTTGGGTCTTATCAAAATTAAAAGAATGATCAAAAAAAGCTGTTCTTGTTCTATCAGAACAATATCTCTCAAATTTAATACCCGCATCAAAAAGAATCAAATCCTCTTTTTTTAAGATTGTATCAGATGGTAGAGCATGTGGTTTTGCAGCGTTTTGATTGATTCCAATGATGGGATCAAAACTTAACTCAAAATTTCCAAAATCTTGTAAAAAATTTTTTGCATAAAAATGCAGCGTTTTTTCACTCAATGGAGTTTGTTGTTTGCATAAAAAAGAGGCAAAATCATCATAAGCTTTTTGATTGAGTTTTTGTGATTGCTGTATTTTTTGTATTTCATTTTCAGATTTTATGATTCTTAGTTTTTGGTGAAAATTTATTTTTGGTTCTAAAGTAGTTTTAGTAAGAGAGCTAATTTTTTGACAAGAATCAAGACTGATTTGTTTGCTATCAAATATCAATTTATGAGGTTTTAGCTCATTTATAAGATTTATGAGTGCAGTGGTAATATCACTACTTTCAAGAACACGAGTATTGCTATTGCAATTCTCTTGTGCTTCAAGAGTGTATCTTGGATCTGTGATAAAAAAACACTCTTGAGAAATTTTTAGTAACCAAGCATTATCGCAACTATAACCACACTCATAAAACTGAGCATTTTGATTTTGGGTAAGAAAATCAAACATTATTGATTTTTTGCTTGAGCGTCTTTTACTGCTTGAATTTCATTGAGAATTTGTAATACAGAAATTAGAGCAAGATGATATCCAAAAGCCCCAAAACCTGTGATAACGCCAGCACTAGCAGCCCCAGTATAGCTTGTTCTTCTAAATTCTTCTCGTGCAAAAATATTGCTAAGATGGACTTCTACAACAGGAACACCAGCAGAAGCAATAGCATCTGCAATGGCTATTGAGGTATGTGAATAGGCACCAGGATTGATGATTACACCTTGATATTCCCCACCTATACACTCTTGAATCTTATCAATGATTTCTCCTTCAAAATTACTTTGAAAGAAATCAATTTCAACATTATTTTGTTTTGCAAATTCTTGCATATTGGAATGAATTTGATCTAATGTGATTGGTCCGTAGATTCTAGGGTCTCGATGTCCTAAAATATTTAGGTTTGGTCCTTGTATTACTAATATTTTCATGGCTAATCCCTTTCATTTTATTTGTGTTACTATATAATAAAATAACTAATTTTTTAATTAAAATTTAAATCAATGGTTTTGTTTTGTTGTCGTTTGGAATGCTAGGAATATGCTCTTCTTGTTCTTGAGACTCCTCTTTTTTTATTTCTTGTTTTTCTTTTTGGAAAGGAGGACCTTTTTTTAGTGTTTCTGTTAAAAGGGCTGCTTTCTTTGGTTCCATCTTTGCAAGAATTTTTCCTATTTCTTGAGGTTTAAGAAAAAATAAAATATTGGCGGCTTCATTTAAATCTAAATCACTAAGGATTGCAGCAGCTTTGGAATCTTTCATTTTTGCATAAGTTTGCGCAACTTTACTTTCTGTTTCTTCTCGTATTTGTCTTAAAATATTTTCATTTTTAGCAAGTATTTTTTTTACTTTTTCTTCAGATTCTGCTTGCATCTTTTGCATTGCTGTTTCTTTTTCTTGCAATTCTTGTAATTGTTGTTTGACTTGCTCTTCTTTTGTTTTGATTTGTTTTTCTCTTTGATTAAAAAGATCTTCTGAAGCTTTTTGCAAGATCTCTAAAGATTGTTTTTTTTCTTCAAACTCTTGAATTTGTCTAGTGATTTCCTCTTTTTTTGCCTCAAAAATTGCATTACATTGGATGAGTTCAGAAGTCTTTTCTTGAGTTGCTGTATTGGCACCTAGATAAGATAAACATAATGCTATATATAGTATTTTGCTATAACCTTTCATATTTTTTCCTTATTGAGTTCAAATAAAGTAAGAGCAATTTCATCAAGTTGTTTTTCTTGATTCTTTTTTAGTTTTTCTAGTTGTTTTTTTTGTTCTGTATTGTGTAAATAATTGATTTTTTCATATTCTATAAAAGCTTCTTGGTAGAGTTTTTCTAACTGGCTTCTTTCTTGCTTGAGGTGGGAGATTTCAAGATGCATAGAATCTATTTGAAATAAGAAGGCATTTTTATGTTCTTGAAGCATCTTGAAATCTTGAAATGTTCCAGAAGATGGTGTTAGAAATTCTTTCATTTGTATTTGAAATTGTGTAATTTCATCAAGTTTTTGAGAAATTTTGAGATTGATGTGCGCAATTTCCATTTCTTTTTTTTCCAATTCTTGTTTTTTTACTTGAAGCAAGGAATAAAATTGCGTCTTCATAACAAAATAATATCATCTCTTTCTGGCGAGGTTGAGATGATGGAGATTTTAATACCAATAATTTTTTCTAATCCTAAAATATATTCTTGTGCTTGTATTGGTAGTTTGTCAAATTCTCTAATCCCAAGAGTGCTTTTCCAGCCCTTAAAACTTTGATAAATTGGCTTAACATTTTGCATATCACTTGGAATATAATCAAGAATTTTTCCGTTCAGTTCATAATGTGTGCAAACTTTAATTTCATCAAAATCATCTAATACATCAAGTTTCATGAGAGCTAAATCTGTGCATCCATTAAGTCTGCAAGCATATTTTAAAGCAAGTGCATCAATCCAGCCACATCTTCTTTTTCTGCCTGTGGTAGTTCCAAATTCATGTCCTTTTTCACAGATATTTTCTCCAATAACCCCTTTTTCTTCTGTGGGAAATGGGCCATTGCCAACTCTTGTGCAGTAGGCCTTTGCAACACCTATGACTTGTTTGATTTCCCTTGGGGCTATTCCAGTTCCACTACTAGCGCCAGCAGATATGGTAGTAGAACTAGTGACAAATGGATAAGTTCCATGGTCAATATCTAGCATGCTTCCTTGCGCACCTTCTAGGAGAATCTTGGCATGGTTATCAATCGCATCCCAAAGGAGTTTTGTTGTATCGGTGATAAATGGTAATACTAAGGGGCAAAGAGATTGAATTTGTTCAAAAACTTCATGTGGGTGAGGAAGCTTTATCTTATATAAATCTTCCATAAATTGGATTTCTTGGTAATAGTTTTTAAGTTTTTCATAAAATAAATCAAGATTCTTGAGTTCGCCCATTCTAAAACCAGTTCTTGAAACCTTATCGCTATAGGCAGGCCCAATACCTTTTTTTGTTGTGCCTATCGCTTCTTTAGATGCATTTTCTCTTGCAGAATCTAATAATTGGTGGTAGGGAGTAATAATATGTGCGCGGTCACTAATAAAAAATCTTCCAGTGAGATTAGTGTATTGTTGCATTTCTTTAACAAGTGCTTCTAGGGATATGACAACCCCATTGCCAATAATATTTTTGCATTGAGAATATAAAATACCAGAGGGCATAAGGTGTAGGGCATATTTTTGATTATTTACAACAATAGTGTGTCCAGCATTATGACCACCCTGATATCTGACTACATAGTCATAGTTGCTTGCAAGTTTATCTACAATCTTTCCTTTTCCTTCATCACCCCATTGGATTCCAACGATTAAATCAGCCATTTTATTCCTTATTTTGTAGTATATCTATAATGTTATCTGTATAAATACCAAAACCACAAGATGCTTCATTTGTAATTTTATACTTGCCACCGAGTAGTAAAGTGGAGTTATTGATAAAGATTCTAAAGATAATATCATTGTAATAATTAACAGGTGCTTCTTGAATAGTTGTGATAATAATATTGTTATGATTGCATTTTTGAGCAATAGCAAGAAGTTTTTCAAGCTCATTTTTTAGAAAAGCCGGTGCTTGTGGGATGAAATGTTTTAAATCATCAATTGTTTGGATTGCTATGAGTTTTGCTAAAAATTCATATTGCAACAAAGTATTTATCTCTTCAGAGAGGAGGTTTTTGATATCAATCTTTAATTCCTTTGCACATAGCATTGGGATTTTTATATTGGAGAGTTGCAAGATAGATGGAATCTGTAGTTGTGTTATACATTCAATGCCAATTGTGAGAAGATTATCAAATTCTTTAATACTTAGGCATTCTGCACCAATTTGATGGATTTCATTGCTAGGGTAGCTAAAAACTGGTTGAATATAAAACCATTTTTTTGCCCCAGTACTTCTAGCAAGTCTTTTTGTAATGATTCTAATTGTATCTATAGTGCTATCACACCTAAGTGCAATTTGTTGATTATTTTGTGAGGTAATTCTGATAATTTTTCTATCTGAAAAATCTCTTTGATGCTGTAAAAAAGAAAAGGCTGGAGTGAGTATCTCCTCAAAACCATTGTTATAAAATATCTTGCAGATATTGTTTTCAAACTCTCTTTTTAGTTTTGCGCTTTTACCAAAATATACTTTCCCACCCTGAGGTATTTCATGTTCTAATATCATTGCTATCCTAGATAAATAAAGAATTTACGCTTTCATTATAGTGAATTCTACGGATAACTTCAGCAAATAATGGAGCAACACTTAAGACAGTGATTTTAGAGCAAGAATTTTTGAGAGGTATGGAATTGCTTACTACAACTTCATCTAATGCACTTTCTTGGATTCTTTGAATCGCAGGTCCGCTTAATACAGGATGTGTTCCAAGTGCCATAACAGAGTTGGCACCTTTTGATTTTAAGACATTTGCAGCTTTGCACATTGTGCCAGCTGTGTCAATCATATCATCTACTAAAATTACATCTTTACCTTCTACATCACCAATGATATTCATTACTTCGCTTTCATTTGCCTTTTCTCTTTTTTTATCAACGATTACTAAATCTAGATGCAGTTGATCGGCAAAATATCTTGCTCTTGAAACTCCCCCAATATCAGGGCTAGCTATAATAGGATTTTTAAGATTTTTTGATCTAACATAGTCTCTAAAAATAATAGAGCCATAAAGATTGTCAACAGGAATGTCAAAAAATCCCTGGATTTGACCAGCGTGTAAATCCATAGTGATGATACGATTGATTCCTGCGCTTTGAATAAGATTTGCAACAAGTTTTGCAGTGATTGGAACTCTTGGAGCGGCTTTTCTATCCTGTCTAGCATAACCAAAATATGGAATGACCGCATTGATTGAGTTTGCAGAGCTTCTTTTAAAGGCATCTGCCATAATAAGCAATTCCATAAGATTATCATTTGTTGGAGCACAAGTAGGTTGAATGATAAAGATATCCTTGCCACGCACAGATTCTGAAATTTGCACGCTAATTTCACCATCGCTAAAGCGATTTACATTTGCTTTTGATACCACACCATCAAGATGTTTTGCTAATTCCTTGCTAAAATCTATGTGAGCTGTTCCGCTAAAAATCTTAAAACCTTTCATAAGACCCCTTTAAAAAATATAATTATAGAACTTTAAACCTTAAAAAATCATTTTACTTGGAGTGTATTTAGTAGTTTGTGTGTATCTAGATTGAGAGTTAGCATTTGTTGATGGTAAAAGCCTTCTTTGGTAAAATGGAAGATAAAGCTAAAACGACTTGTTAGATATTTATTTTTGTATTCATAATATATCTCAGATCGATCGTAAAGATTGGATTGATAAAATGGAATACCTGCATAGAAATTTTCACCATATTGATTAAAATATTTAAATTGTTTATCTCCAAAATATATGGCATTGTCTATTCCAAAGCCTTTGTATTGCAATTGTGTATCTAATTGCCACCCAATTTGATTGCTAAAGGGATCTAATCCACTAGAAAGGCGTCTTTTTCTTTCCATTGAAGATAGGTTACTAAATTTAATTTGTAATTTTTCAAATTGAGGAGCTAGAGAGGCTAGATTGGTTCCTATAAAAATCTGATAATAGAATCTATCTAGCAGATAGGTGTCAAAATTGTTTCCATCTAGATTTAAGAACTCATCATTTTTAAAATGATAGAGCAAGAAAGAACCTCCTACAAAAAGCTTCTTGTCTAAAAAATTCTTATTAACATACCCTTGTGTTAAGAACTCATCAATGCGCTTTTGTATATTGCCTCCATACCAGTCAAAAATAAACTCTGCCTGCAAATCCATTGTTTTTGGTGCGTATTGAAACATAATACCATTAGTAAGAGGGTTGTAAAATAAAAAATCTTTTCTAAAGAATAAATTTGAATATTCTCCAATCCAATATTTTTTAGAAAAGATTCCAAAATATCCTTTTATATTGTCGTGGGTGAAATCATAAGAGAGGGTGAGGGCAGATTTTGTAGGATAAGATTCTCCCATATTATTGATAAAATACCCACCTATCTTTAAATTTTGATTATAAAAATTGATACCAATTTCTGGAAATAAGCTTGCAGCAAAAAGCGTTCTTGTGGGCCAAATATTTTGTGATTCTTCTGTATTATCAAGTAGGAAATTAAAATCAAAATCATAAATAAATTTTAAGGGAGTTGGTGTAGAAATCTTAGTGTTTTCTTCTTGTGAAAACACTAAGCTAAAAAAGATAAGCCAAGCAAAACAAAAATTGCTTAGATAAAAATTATTTCGCATAAACTTCTAATTGGATAGAAATTTTTACTTCATTGCTCACAATCATATCTCCAGTGCTTGAACCAATATCAAAATCTTTGCGTAAAATTACTCCTTGAATATCTAAAGCCATAAATTCTTTTTTATTCATAGGATTTTGTGCAGGACCATTGACTTCTATATCAAAAACTACAGGTTTTGTGATATTTTTGAAAGTCAAGTTTCCATAGATTTTATTACCCTCATGTTTTGTCATTACAAACTTTGCTTTTGGGAATTTTTTAGAATCAAAAAAATCATTTGCATTAAGATGTGCATCTCTTTTTTGATTTTTTGTATTTATGGAAGCAATGGATATTTCTCCCTCAAGAGCATTTATTGTTTTTGTTTGCGGATCTACATCAACTTTTCCACTAAACTCATCAAAATTCCCATTTACCTTACTTAGACTTAAGTGCTTCACTTCAAAATCTACTGAAGAGTGGGCCAAATCAATATCATATGGTTTTGCAAAAGCTATTGCGCCAAATAAACAAAGCGTCAAGATAATTCTTTTAGTCATTTTAAATCCTTATTTTTAAAGTTAAAGATAACATTGTAAAAATGAAAAGTTAATGGATAGAATCAATCAATTTTTTTATGCGATTTGCACTTTCTTGTTTTTCTAAAACAAAAAGGGTCTCAGCTATCCCTATGCCTCCAGGCTTTCCAAGTAAGGCAAGACGAAGATTTTGCATTAAAGTACCTATCTTAATATTTTTGTTCTCTGTAAAAGAATATAATGTCTCTTGGATTGTTTTTAGAGAATCAAGATTGTGAGATTCTATAAAACATAAAAAATCTTTCAAGATTTCTTTTGTTTGTAGATCGCATTTTGCAAACATTTTACTATCAAATTCCTTGGGTGCTTCAAAGATAGCTTTTATTTGATTGGAAAATTCTAGGAGTGTTTGTGATCGATTTTTGATTTCATTAAATAGCACATCTCTTGTATCTTTTTGAAAATGATGTATGCCAAAATCTTTTAGCAATATTTCAAGTTCTTCATTTGGAGTTTGTTTGATATAGTGTTGATTAAGCCATAGAAATTTTTCTTGATTATAGGAGCTAGGTGAGCTATTTAGATCATTGGCATCAAATTTTTCTAGCATATCTTTAAGATCAAAAATTTCCTCATTTTGGTAGCTCCAGCCAAGTCTTACAAGGAAATTTAAAATTGCTTGTGGAAGATAGCCTGCATCTTTGTATTCCATAACTCCCATAGCGCCGTGTCTTTTGCTTAGTTTGGTACCATCAGGACCTAAAATCATTGGAACGTGATAAAACTTTGGAATTTTAAAACCTAATGCATTATAAACAACAATCTGCTTAGGAGTATTGCTTAGATGATCATCACCTCTAATAACATCAGTTATCCCCATTAGGGCATCATCTATGGCAACAACAAAATTATAAGTGGGACTGCCATCACTTCTTGCGATAATAAAATCATCAACCTCGCTTGCTTGAAAGACCATTTTGCCTTTTACGCCATCTTCAAACTCAATAATACCATTTAATGGTGCTTTGATACGTACAACAGGAGAGATATTTGAAGGAGGAGTGCCCTGAAAATCTCGATAGCGATTGTCGTATCTTGGGGTTTGTTTTTTTGCTTCTTGTTCTTTTCTTAAGCTATCTAATTCTTCTTTGCTCATATAGCAGTAATATGCCTTGTTTTCATCAAGTAATTGTTGGATATATTTTTTATAAATATCAAATCTTTGGGATTGATAGATTACTTCACCATCATATTGTAATCCCACCCAATCAAAAGCCTCAATTATTGCTTTTGTTGCTTCTTGTGAGTTTCTGGCCATATCTGTATCTTCTATTCTTAAACAAAATTTTCCATTTTTTGATTTTGCGTGTAAATAGCTAAAAAGCGCAGTGCGAAGACCGCCTATATGAAGATGTCCTGTGGGAGATGGAGCAAAACGAGTGATAACCTTTGACATAAAAAACCTTTTTAAAGTTGTTTGAGATATTTTTGAGAATTTTAAGAAGTATTTTACTAAAATGGTGAGATTTTAGCAATGGAGTATAAATATATGGAAGCTGGCTTATTGATGCATATCTTGTTTTTTATCGGAATTATTGTGGAATCTATGACAGGTGCTTTGGCTGCTGGAAAATTTAAAATGGATTTGATGGGAGTAATGTTTGTGGCATTGGTTACAGCTATTGGAGGGGGGTCTGTTAGAGATATGCTATTTGATCATCATCCTTTAACTTGGATAAAACATCCAGAATATATTTGGATCATTTTAATAGCAGCTTTGGTAGCCACAAGGATTCCGATGATTATTGTGAAGTTTGAGAGAGTTTTTTTGATTTTAGATGCTTTAGGTTTGGTGGTTTTTAGCATTGTTGGAACAGAAATAGTGATGCAAAATCATAACAATATGACTTTGGCAATTTGTGGAGGGGTGATTACAGGAGTTTTTGGGGGAATTTTAAGAGATATGCTTTGTAATCGCATTCCTTTGATTTTTCAAAAAGAGATTTATGCAAGTGTTGCGATCTTTGCCTCAGGGCTTTATTATGTTTTGATTGTTTTTTTTGATATAAGTGTTGGTATTGCTAGTATAGTGACATTGATTTGTGGAACTGCATTGCGATTGATAGGAATCTACTATAAATTAGGGTTGCCTATTTTTAGTATCGAGGAAAAATAATTTGTTTTATTTTTCTTAAATATTTTGAAATGGGGGGGGGGAATGTAGCTTTTATGTGTGTGAAAGAGTGATTTTTGCCTTTGAGTAAGCACTGCTCTTTTTGCATCCTTATAATTTTGTGAAAAAATATTTTCAAAAAATTTCTCTAATTTGTTTTCATAGTGTTCTATGAGATTTTCTGTCAAAAAGGCTTTTTCTTTTAGGATATGCAGGTATAAATCATCGTTCCTATGCACTTCTTTGATGAAGCTTACCGCTTGATTTGGTGTTCTAAAATTTTGAATATTGATAAAGGACTTGGGATTTATTATCGTATCCCCCCCCCCCTCTTTTAGCATAGGATCTCCCCAATATATTGGCACTGTTTGCGCTCCAAGTGCCTCGATAAGTTTTTCTGTGCAATAGCCATGATAGCTAGAATTTTCAAAAGCTATATTAAATTTATATGATTGGAGAAATTTAAGTTTGTCAGAAATAGGCTCTCCAATGTTATTTTTGTATCTGCCACCGCTTGCAACAAAATCAATCTCTGAAAGCAGGTGGAAAAATTCCTCCCTGATAGAATCCGCATTAGCATTGCTTACAACAAAACTGCAAAATCCTCTTTGTAATAATTTTTTGGTATCTTGAAATAAGTGTTTATTTTGAGCTAGTTTAAGTGCTTTTTGATATTGTTTGATAAAAAATAAGGGAAAGCGTAAATATCTATCTCCAAATTTTAAATGATCAAATCCAAGTGCATAATCATAAAAATTAAAATCAGGAGTGATTGCTTCTCCTGTGAAAAATATTTTTATGCAATCAAATTGAAGGTGTTGATTTCCAAATACACTGCATAATAAAAAATCTGGCGTATCACTTTGAATAATTGTGTAGCGTTTAGATAAAAACTGAATAAAATAATTGTTATAAAAATCGTTATTCCACCAATCAACGATTTTTATTTTGATTGGCATCATTCAAAATATCTCAAAGTATTGTATCCACCTTCTTGTAGATATCTGTCTTTTTGCATTAGTTTTAAATCACTTGCTACCATTTCCTTGATAAGAGAGGCAAGATTGTATTCTGGTATCCATCCCAATTTTGTCTTTGCTTTTGTGGCATCTCCTATAAGTAGCTCTACTTCAGTGGGTCTAAAATATCTAGAATCTACAGCTACTACTTGTTTTCCTATAGGCAGTTGATAATCCCCATTGCAAGATTTCACTATACCAACTTCTGAGATTCCCTCACCAACAAATTCTACTTCAATTCCTAGTTCTTTAAATGCTAAATATACAAATTCTCTAACTTCTGTGGTAATGCCAGTTGCAATTACCCAATCTTCAGCTTTATCTGCTTGTAATATCATCCACATCATTCTGACATAATCTTTCGCATGTCCCCAATCTCTTTTTGCTGAGAGATTGCCTAGATAAAGCGTATCTTGAAGTCCAAGAGCAATTTTTGCAACAGCTCTTGTAATTTTTCTTGTAACAAATGTTTCACCGCGGATAGGACTTTCGTGATTAAATAAGATTCCATTGCTTGCAAAGATATTATAAGCCTCACGATAATTAATCGTAATCCAGTAGGCATAAAGTTTTGCTACAGCATAGGGTGATCTAGGGTAAAAAGGAGTTTTTTCATTTTGAGGAACCTCTTGGACAAGTCCATATAGCTCACTTGTTGATGCTTGATAAATCTTTGTTTTTTGGACAAGATTTAACAATCTTACAGCTTCAAGTATTCTAAGGGTTCCAATGCCATCTGCATTGGCTGTATATTCTGGCGTTTCAAATGATACGGCTACGTGACTCATTGCAGCAAGATTATAGATTTCATCAGGTTGCACTTCTTGAATAATGCGAGTAAGATTCATAGAATCTGTCATATCTCCATAATGGAGAAAAAAGTTCCTATTATCTAAGTGAGGATCTTGATAGAGATGATCGATTCTGTCTGTATTGAACAAAGAGGATCTTCTTTTGATACCATGAACCTCATAGCCTTTTTTTAATAAAAATTCTGCAAGATACGCACCATCTTGCCCCGTAATACCAGTAATAAGCGCAGATTTCATTTATTCTCCTTTAATGTGCGGAATAAAAATTATAACATTAAAAATCTCTGTAGAGCCTTAAAAATACAGGATGTCTAGGAAGGTTATTTGTGGTTGTTTTGTAGAATTTATAGGTAATAATTGTTCCAATTTTTGGTGGATTTTTTCTAAAATCTTCACTTAATCCACTTCCAATTTTAAATATTTTATCCCCTTCTTTGCAAATAATCGAACCAACTTGGTTGGCGTATTTTCCCCTGCCTTTTTTATAATCAATAATTTCACACTCAGAATCAAGGAAAAACTTATATTTTAATGCGCTAGGTTTTCTTCCTGTTTCATAAGTTGAGAGTTTATTGCGTAAAATTACTCCTTCTCCATTGGAGTTTTGAATTTCTTTTATGAAATGTTTTAGAGATTCTAGTTGGATAAATTGGTATTGTGGAATAATTTTTATTGGTAAATTTTGGTTTTGCTTGAGAAAGTTCTCTAGCACCTGGAGTCTTTCTATAAGATTTCCTTGCTGGTTTGGCACTTCAAAGATGTGGTAAGTTATATTTTTCCATTGTTCTTTGTCTTGTTGGTTTTTTATAATTGAGACAATATTCTCAAAGTCTCCTTGTTTTGTAAAAAGCTCGCCATCTAATGCAAATGGTGGAAAGTTTTTAATAAACCATTGTGGAGGATTGAGATTTTTGCCACTTTTTGAGAGCAATTGCTTGCCATCCCAATAAGCTCTTATGCCATCAAGTTTTTCACTGACAAGATAATCTTGTATATTGATTGTATTAAGATCTTTAAGGATTATGGGATAAATGAGTTCTATGGCTTGAGCATAAAAACTAAAAATGAGTAAAAAGAGAAATCTTAACATCTTTTAAAATCATCCTCAATACGGACAATATCATCCTCACCAAGATATTCTCCCATCTGTATCTCAATCATAACTAAATCAATCTTTCCTTCATTTGCCAACCTGTGGATTTTTCCCATAGGAATATAGGTAGATTCATTGGTGTGAAGCTCAAAATTTTGATTTTCAAGGGTAATGTGAGCTGTTCCACTTACAACTATCCAGTGCTCATTGCGGTGAAAATGTTTTTGTAAGCTTAATCTAGCATTGGGTTTTACGACAATTTTTTTAATTTTATAATTTTTGCTTTCAAGTAATATGCTGTAAGTCCCCCAAGGTCTATGAGTAATGTTGTGTTGTTGTGTGAGTTGCGGGAAATCTTTTTTAATCAATGGAATAATATCTTTAACTTTTTGACTTTCTCCTCTTTTTGTAAGTAAGAGAGAATCTATCGTATCAATCACTATTAGGTCGTGTATCCCTATAGTGGCTACCATTTTTTCAGATAAAATAAAGTTATTATTGCTTTCATATTGAATAGTTTTGGTTGGATTTGTATAGCAGGAATTTGGCTTGATAAATTCCTCACTAAGAGAATCAAAACTCCCAATATCATTCCAATCAAATGTAGATTCGACACAAAAAACTTTTTTGCTTTTTTCCATAAGTGCATAATCAATACTGATTGATGGGATGGTTTTGCTTTGTTGCTCAGATAATCTAAGATAATCCTTTTCTTTTGGGGTATTTTTAAAAATTTCAGAAATATTATTAAATACCTCAGGAGTATAGTGTTGTAGCTCACTTAAAAAAGTTTTTGCTTTGAAGCAAAACATTCCACTATTCCAGTAATAATTGCCAGAATGTAAAAAATCTTTCGCGGTTTTTAAATCAGGCTTTTCGATAAATTTTTTTACTATACCATTAGAGGATTGGATATAACCATATCCAGTATGGGGGCTTAGTGGTTTGATTCCAAAAGTTACTAAGAAGTCTTTTTTTGCCATATCAATAGCTTTTATAACATCTGTGATGTATTCTTGGTGATTTTTAATAAGATGATCACTTGGTAGCACCAATAATATATCATCAGGCTTTGAATTTAATGCACTAAGGGTAATTGCTGGAGCAGTATTCTTTGGACAGCTCTCTAAAATAAAGCTTGATATATTTTGTTGTATCTCTTGCGCTTGATCCTTTAAGAGAAAAAGGTAATTTTGATTTGAAACAACCTCAAAAATTGCTTCTGATATTTCAAATAATTTTTGATTGCGTAATAATGTTTCTTGAAATAGTGAAGATGTGCCAAAAATTTTATTAAATTGTTTTGGCATATCTTCTCTTGAAATTGGCCAAAGTCTTGTTCCGTTGCCACCACATAAAATTACAATTTTCAACATAGCTTTAGATTATCCTGATTTTTATATTTCTGTTGTTAAAACCTGCCTTTTTATAATGATATCAAAAATCACTTCAAAGTATATAAAACTTAAGATTTTTTAGAATTTTTCTTGACAAATAAAGTTTTTTATTATAGAATTCGCCCTCACAGAATTTAATATTTTGTGTTTGCTGGTTTAGCTCAGTTGGTAGAGCAGCTGCCTTGTAAGCAGCAGGTCGGGGGTTCAAGTCCCTTAACCAGCTCCATCAAACTCTTTACAGACTTTATCTGTTTCAGTGTTTGACCAGTTACCTTAAGATGTTTAAATTATCGAAGAATATTGGTGAGATACTCAAGTGGCCAACGAGGGCAGACTGTAAATCTGCTGACTTTGTCTTCCGTGGTTCGAATCCACGTCTCACCACCACTTAAGTTAGGGTTTTTAAGTGATGCGGGAATAGCTCAGTTGGCTAGAGCATCAGCCTTCCAAGCTGAGGGTCGCGGGTTCGAGCCCCGTTTCCCGCTCCATTAATATACTGGGAGCTGAAATTATGCAAAGTTTTTTGTAGCTCCGCTCAATTTGTAAAAAATTGAGATATCATATTTATTTTTATTACATCTAAAGTATTATTCTAATATATTTTATTATAATTTAGGTTTTTGCCCATATAGCTCAGTGGCAGAGCACTTCCTTGGTAAGGAAGAGGTCGGCGGTTCAATCCCGCTTATGGGCTCCAGTTTTATTTTGTTGTAAAATTCAGAGTTAGGACTTTGATTGATACTTAAGTTTTGGTATGCTTCATTTTTAACTCAAACTTTAAATATTAGGAGAACAAGATGGCTAAAGAAAAATTTGTCAAAACAAAACCGCATGTTAATATTGGAACAATTGGGCATGTTGACCATGGTAAAACTACATTAAGTGCAGCTATTTCTGCTGTTTTATCGCTTAAAGGTTTAGCTGAAATGAGAGATTATGATAATATTGATAATGCTCCAGAAGAAAAAGAGAGAGGTATTACTATTGCAACTTCTCATATTGAATATGAAACAGAAAATAGGCATTATGCTCATGTTGACTGTCCTGGGCACGCAGACTATGTAAAAAATATGATTACAGGTGCTGCGCAGATGGATGGAGCTATACTTGTAGTTTCTGCAGCTGATGGTCCTATGCCACAAACTAGAGAGCATATTCTTCTTTCAAGACAGGTTGGAGTTCCATATATTGTAGTTTTCTTAAATAAACAAGATATGGTTGATGATCAAGAATTGTTAGATCTTGTTGAAATGGAAGTAAGAGAATTATTGAGTGCATATGAGTTCCCTGGAGATGATACTCCAATCGTTGCTGGTTCTGCTCTTAAGGCTTTAGAAGAAGCTAAATCTGGAAATGTTGGTGAGTGGGGAGAGAAAGTATTAAAGTTAATGGCTGAAGTTGATGCTTATATTCCAACACCTGAGAGAGATACTGATAAAACTTTCTTGATGCCAGTTGAAGATGTATTCTCTATTGCTGGACGTGGAACAGTTGTTACTGGAAGAATTGATAGGGGTGTTGTAAAGGTAGGAGATGAAGTAGAAATTGTTGGTATCAGAGACACTCAAAAAACTACTGTAACTGGTGTTGAAATGTTTAGAAAAGAACTTGATAAGGGTGAGGCTGGTGACAATGTTGGTATTCTTTTAAGAGGAACAAAAAAAGAAGAAGTAATCAGAGGTATGGTATTATGTAAGCCAGGTTCAATTACTCCTCATAAGAAATTCGAAGGTGAAATTTATGTTCTTTCTAAAGAAGAAGGTGGTAGACATACTCCATTTTTTGATGGCTATAGACCACAATTCTATGTAAGAACAACAGATGTTACTGGTTCTATTAAATTGCCAGAAGGTGTAGAAATGGTTATGCCTGGAGATAATATTAAAATCAATGTTGAGTTGATTACTCCAATTGCTCTTGAACTTGGTACAAAGTTTGCTATTAGAGAAGGTGGTAGAACTGTTGGTGCTGGTGTTGTTACAAAAATTATTGAATAATAGGGTGTAATAATGAAGGTAAAAATTGGATTAAAGTGTTCTGAATGTGGTGATATCAATTATAGTACCACGAAGAATGCTAAGACAAATACAGAGAAACTGGAGCTCAAAAAATTTTGCCCAAGACTTAATAAGCATACACTGCATAAAGAAGTCAAATTAAAAAGTTAGGGGAACTCCCTAGCTTTTTTAGGTCAGTAGCTCCAATGGTAGAGCGTCGGTCTCCAAAACCGAGTGTTGGGGGTTCGAGTCCCTCCTGGCCTGCCATTTGTAGTATAAAAAATGGAAGTGAAACAATGAATAAGTTGATTACATATTATAGATTAGCAAGAGAAGAACTTAACAAAGTTATTTTTCCTACAAAAGAACAGAGAAGAAATGCCTTTATATCTGTTTTAATTGTTGTTAGTGCTATTTCTATTTTTTTGGCTTTGGTAGATTTTATTTTATCTGCTTCTGTATCTAGTATTCTGTGATTATAGGAGAGATTTATGTCATTAGATTGGTATGCGATACAAACTTATTCTGGTAGTGAGCAATCTGTTGAAAAAGCTGTAAAAAATCTTTTAGATAATGCTAAGATAGAGTGTAGAATTATTGTTCCTACAGAAGATGTATTTGAATATAAGAATGGTAAAAAGATTACTAAGCAAAGAAGTATATATCCTGGATATGTCTTTATTCAAGTTGATTTAACTACTTCAATTTGGCATATGATACAAAAATTGCCTAAAGTTTCTAAGTTTATTGGTGAAGATAAAAAACCTACACCATTAAGCCAAGAGGATGTTATGTCAATTTTAGAAAAGATTGAAAAAAGATCAGAACCTAAACCAAAAATATTTTTTGGAAAAGGTGAGGTTGTTAGAATTATCAATGGGCCTTTTGTTAATTTTACGGCTGTGGTTGAGGAATATGATGTTGAACATGAAAAGTTAAAACTGAATGTTTCTATTTTTGGTAGAAATACTCCTATAGAAATACTGTATTCACAAGTAGAAAAAATAGTATAAGAAGGATGAAAAATGGCAAAAAAAATTGTTGGTGAATTAAAACTTCAAATCCCTGCTGGTAAGGCAAACCCTTCTCCTCCTGTAGGTCCTGCTTTAGGTCAAAGAGGGGTAAATATTATGGAGTTTTGTAAGGCTTTTAATGAAAAAACAAAAGATATGGGGAATTTTAATATTCCTGTTATTATTACAGTTTATCAGGATAAAAGTTTTAGCTTTATTACAAAAAAGCCTCCAGTGACTGATTTGATTAAAAAAGCAGCCAATATTACTAAAGGATCTGATAATCCTTTAAAAAATAAGATTGGTAAGCTTACTCAAAAGCAATTAGAAGAGATTGCGAGTATAAAAATGGAAGATTTGAATGCAAATAGTATGGAAGCAGCTAAGAGTATTGTTGCAGGAAGTGCTAGAAGTATGGGAATTGAGATTGTAGATTAATAAAAAATTAACGAATGGAGATTTAAGGTATGGGAAAAAAGGTAGCCAAAAGATTACAAAATTTATTATCTAAATTTGATAATACAAATTTTTTCAGTTTAGAGGAAGGAGTTAAGACAGTTAAAACACTTGCCTCTGCTAAGTTTGATGAAACTGTTGAAATTTCTTTAAAACTTGGCGTTGACCCACGACATGCCGATCAGATGATAAGAGGAGCTGTAGTATTGCCTCATGGTACTGGCAAGAAAGTCAGAGTGGCTGTTTTTGCTAAAGGCTTGAAGGCAGATGAAGCTAAAAATGCTGGTGCTGATGTTGTTGGTGATGATGATTTGGTTGAAGAAATTAAGAATGGTAATTTAAACTTTGATATGGTGATAGCTACTCCAGATATGATGGCTTTAGTTGGTAAGGTTGGTAGGATTTTGGGTCCAAAAGGTTTGATGCCAAATCCTAAGACTGGCACCGTGACTATGGAGGTTGGAAAGGCTATTGAAAATGCTAAAAGTGGTCAGGTGAATTTTAGAGTAGATAAAAAGGGAAATATCCATGCGCCTCTTGGAAAAGTTAGTTTTACTGAAGAAAAAATTCGAGAGAATTTGATTGAATTTTTAAAAACTATCAATAGGTTAAAGCCTGCATCTGCAAAGGGAAAATATATTAGAGGAGCAGCTCTATCTTTAACAATGTCTCCATCGGTGAAGCTTGAGGCACAAGAACTTTTAGATATTAAATAATCTTTATCTTTAGACTGAAGACTATAAGGGCTTAGCTTAATGGAGGAATCTACCTTATATATGGTTTAAGTCTAGAAAGGAGGAAAAATGACAAGACAGGAAAAACAAGTACTGATACAGAATTTAGTTTCAGATTTTAAGGCTTCTAATTCTTTAATTATTTGTGATTACAAGGGTTTAAGTGTAAGAAAGTTAGAAGCTTTGAGAAATTCTGCTAGAAAGTTAGATGCAAAAGTGCAAGTTATTAAAAATACGCTTGCTTCTATTGCATTAAAAGAAGCAGGTTACCCTGAATTTGAAATTAAGGATACTAATATCTTTATTTGGGGTAATGAGCAAATTTCTCTTTCTAAATTAGTAATGAAGTTTGTTGATGAAAATAAAGAATTATTCAGTGTTAAGATGGGATGTTTTGATGGTCAAGTAGTTGATGAACAGCATATTACAGCAATTTCTAAATTACCAAGTCGTGATGAGCTTATTGGTATGTTGCTTTCTGTTTGGACTGCCCCAGCAAGATATTTTGTTACAGGTTTAGATAATTTAAAGAAACAAAAAGAAAATAACTAAAGGAGTTTATTATGGCTATAACAAAAGAAGAAATTTTAGATTATATTGGTGGTTTATCTGTTTTAGAGCTTTCTGAATTAGTAAAAGCTTTTGAAGAGAAATTTGGAGTTTCAGCTGCACCTACTGTTGTTGCTGGTGCTGTGGCTGCTGGTGGTGCAGCTGCCGCTGAGGAAAAAACAGAATTTAACGTAGTACTTGCTGATGCTGGTGCTAATAAGATTAATGTTATTAAGGTGGTAAGAGAAATCACTGGTTTAGGATTGAAAGAAGCTAAAGAAGCTACAGAGGCTACACCAAGTGTATTAAAAGAAGGTGTAAGTAAAGAAGATGCTGAAAACTTTAAAAAGAAGTTAGAAGAAGCTGGTGCAAAAGTAGAAATCAAATAAATGTTTTTAAATTAAAATATTTAGTTTAGCCCAAAGTTCTTTTGGACTTTGGGTTTTTTACGTTAAACATTTTAAGTAAGTTTGTTTGAATAATTTTATTTAGAGTGTTTGCTCTTTTAAATCAATATAATGAAGGTTACATAATGCTAGCAGAAATGAATACAAAAAATAGACTTCGCGTTGATTTTACTCAATCATCACAAAAATTAGATATCCCAAATTTATTATTATTACAAAGAGATAGTTATAACTCTTTTTTGATGTCAAAAGATGGTAAAGAGAGCGGTATTGAAAAAGTTTTTCGTTCTGTTTTTCCTATTCAAGATTCTCAGAATAGATTGATATTAGAATATGATGGTTGTGAGTTTGGAAAACCAAAATATACCGTTAGGGAAGCTATGGAAAGAGGTATTACTTATTCCATTCCTTTAAAAATTAAAATAAGATTAGTTTTACTTGATAAAGATGAAAAAACTGAAAAGACAAGTATTAAAGATATAAAAGAACAAAGTATTTTTATTAGAGAGATTCCTTTAATGACTGATAGAATCTCTTTTATTATTAATGGTGTAGAAAGAGTTGTTGTAAATCAGCTTCACAGAAGCCCTGGTGTTATTTTTAAAGAAGAAGAGTCTGCTACTGCTTCAAATAAATTGGTATATACTGGACAGATTATTCCAGATAGAGGATCTTGGCTTTATTTTGAATATGATGCAAAAGACACATTATTTGTTCGCATCAATAAAAGAAGAAAAGTTCCTATCACAATATTATTGCGTGCTATGGGGTATAGTAAACAAGAAATTTTAAAAATCTTCTACCCACTCTTAAGGGTAAAAATTGAAAAAGATAAACACTTTATTGAGTTTAATCCATCTAGTTTTGAAGGAAGAGTAGAATATGATATAAAAAATACTCAAGGAGAAGTTGTTGTTGAATCTGGAAAACGTTTGACGCAGAAAAAAGCTCAAGAGTTGTTTGATAAAGGATTGAGATGGATAGAGTATCCAACTCTTTTGGATAGATATTTAGCAGAACCTGTAATTGATGCAAAAACTGGAGAGGTAATTTTTGATACACTCACACAATTAGATGAAACAAAAATTAAAAAACTTTTTGATTTAAAGATTAAAGAATTTGTCATTGCAAATGATTTGGCATTAGGGCATGATGATGGTATTTTAAAATCTTTTGTTGCAGATGCAGATCCTCTTAAGATTTTAAAACAAACAGAAAAAATAGAAGATGAAAATGATTTGGCTGCAATTAGAATTTATAAGGTTATGAGACCAGGAGAGCCTGTTACAAAAGAAGTAGCTAAGCATTTTGTAAAACAACTTTTCTTTGATCCAGAGCGTTACGATCTTACGCGTGTTGGTCGTATGAAAATGAATCATAAATTGGGGCTAAATATACCAGATTATATTACAGTGTTGACACATGAAGACATTCTTGAGAGTATTAAGTATCTTGTGAAAGTAAAGAATGGACAAGGTAGAATTGATGATAGAGATCATTTAGGTAATAGGAGAATTAGAGCTATTGGCGAGCTTTTAGCAAATGAATTGCATACAGGATTGATTAAAATGCAAAAAGCTATTAAAGATAAGCTTACAGCTTCTAATCTTAGTCTTGATACTTTAATGCCTTTAGATTTGATTAATTCTAAGATGATTACTTCAACTATTCTTGAGTTCTTTACTGGAGGGCAATTATCACAATTTATGGATCAAACAAATCCACTTTCAGAAGTAACGCATAAAAGAAGACTTTCAGCTCTTGGAGAAGGGGGATTGGTAAAAGAGAGAGTTGGATTTGAAGCAAGAGATGTGCATCCAACGCATTATGGAAGAATTTGTCCAATTGAAACTCCAGAAGGTCAAAATATTGGATTGATCAATACACTTTCTACTTTTACTCGTGTGAATGATTTAGGTTTTATTGAAGCTCCTTATAAGAAAGTTGTTAATGGTAAGGTTACTGATGAGATTGTATATCTAACAGCAACTCAAGAAGATGGGCAGGTAATTGCACCAGCTAGTACAAAAATAGATGATAAAGGAAATATTGTAGAGGACCTTATAGATGCTAGAGTTGGCGGTGAAATTACACTTAGTGAGAAGAGTAAAGTAACTTTAATTGACTTAAGTCCAAGAATGCTAGTGGGAGTTGCTGCTTCTTTGATTCCATTCTTAGAGCATGATGATGCAAACCGTGCATTAATGGGTTCTAACATGCAAAGACAAGCGGTTCCTTTGTTGATACCTGATGCTCCTATTGTTGGAACAGGTATAGAAAAAGTTATTGCTAGAGATGCTTGGGAGGCTATTAAGGCTTCAAGGGCTGGTGTTGTTGAAAAAGTTGATGCAAAAAATATTTATATTTTAGGTGAAGATGAAAATGGAGCATATATTGATAGTTATCCATTACAAAAAAATCTTCGCACTAATCAAAATACTAGTTTTACTCAAAGACCAATTGTAAAAGTTGGCGAAAAGGTTGAAGCAAATCAAATTATTGCAGATGGTCCTAGTATGGATTGCGGTGAATTAGCTCTTGGAAAAAATGTTAGAGTTGCATTTATGCCTTGGAATGGTTACAACTTTGAGGATGCGATTGTTGTAAGTGAGCGTCTTATTAAAGAGGATTATTTTACTTCTGTGCATATCTACGAAAAAGAAGTAGAAGCTAGAGAGTTAAAGCATGGTGTTGAAGAAATTACAAGAGATATTCCTAATGTAAGAGAAGATGATATTGCGCATCTTGATGAAAGCGGGATTGTAAAGATTGGAACTTATGTAAATGCTGGGATGATACTTGTAGGAAAGGTAAGTCCAAAAGGTGAAGTAAAATCTACACCAGAAGAAAGATTGCTAAGAGCAATTTTTGGAGAAAAAGCAGGTCACGTGGTTAATAAATCTCTTTATTGCCCACCTTCATTAGAGGGAACTGTTGTTGATGTTAAGATATTGACCAAAAAAGGTTATGAAAAAGACGAGAGAGCTTTGAGTGCTTATGAGCAAGAAAAGTCCGTTTTGGATATCGAACATCATGACCGCTTAACTATGCTGGATAAAGAAGAGAGATTGAGAATAAATCTTATGCTTGCAAAAGAGGCTTTAGGCAGTGATGCTTCAATTGAGCAGAAAAAATACAAGAAGGGAGATATTATTCCGCAAGAAGAAATCGCAAGTATTAGTAGATTTGCTCTTAATACACTTATAAAAAGTTATCCAAAACAAGTGCAGCAAAAATATAATCAGATTAAAACGAATTTCTTAGAGCAAAAGAAAACATTAGGAGAAGAGCATTCTGAGAAGCTTTCTATTCTAGAAAAAGATGATATTTTGCCAAGCGGTGTTGTAAAGCGTGTAAAAATTTATGTTGCAACAAAGCGTAAGCTAAAAGTTGGCGATAAGATGGCAGGAAGACATGGAAACAAAGGTATAGTTTCTAATATTGTTCCAGCTGTTGATATGCCATATACAGCAGATGGTGAGCCTGTTGATATTGTATTAAATCCTCTGGGCGTTCCTAGTCGTATGAATATTGGTCAGATTCTAGAAGTTCATTTAGGATTAGTGGGTAAAAGATTTGGGGAACAAATAGCTGATATTTTAGAGACTAAAACAAAGGTATTTGCTAAAGAATTAAGAGAAAAAATGCTTGAAATTGCTAGCGTAGTAAATCACAAAGATACTTCTTTGCAAGACTTTATTAAAAAAGCGAGCGATGAAGACTTATTGAGTTATGCTAAAGATTGGAGTAATGGTGTAAAATTTGCCATCCCAGTTTTTGAAGGTATTTCTCAAGAGCGATTTAATAAATTATTTGAAATGGCAAAAATTGCTATGGATGGTAAGACAGATCTTTATGATGGAAAGACTGGAGAGAAGATTCGAGAAAGAGTCAATGTGGGCTATATGTATATGCTAAAGCTTCATCACCTTGTTGATGAAAAGGTGCATGCTAGAAGTACTGGACCTTATAGTCTTGTTACACAACAGCCAGTCGGTGGTAAGGCATTATTTGGTGGACAGAGATTTGGTGAGATGGAAGTTTGGGCTTTGGAGGCTTATGGTGCTGCACATACCCTTAAAGAGATGCTTACTGTAAAATCTGATGATGTCAAGGGTAGAGAAAATGCTTACAAAGCAATTACTAGAGGTGAGGCTGTTGGAGAATCTGAGATTCCAGAAACATTCTATGTTTTAACAAAAGAATTGCAGTCTTTAGGTCTTGATGTGAATATTTTTGGTGAAGAAGTAGATGAAGATGGCCAGCCAAAACCAATTGTGGTAGAAGAAGATAATAGGCCAAAAGATTTTAATACTCTACAACTTGTTTTAGCAAGTCCAGAGAGAATTAGGTCTTGGAGTAAGGGTGAAGTTAAAAAACCTGAGACTATTAACTATAGAACACTTAAACCAGAGAGAGATGGCTTATTCTGTACCAAAATTTTTGGACCAGTAAGGGATTATGAATGCCTTTGTGGTAAATATAAAAAGCCAAGATATAAGGGTATTGTGTGTGAGAAGTGTGGAGTTGAAGTTACAAGTGCAAAGGTGAGAAGATCCAGAATGGGTCATATTGAGCTTGTAACTCCTGTGGCACATATTTGGTATGTAAGCTCATTGCCAAGTAGAATTGGAACATTGCTTGGTGTCAAGGTAAAAGATTTAGAAAGGGTGCTTTATTATGAGGCATATATTGTTAAAGATCCTGGAGAGGCATTTTATGACAATGAATCTACAAAGCCTGTGATGAAATATGATGTGCTTAATGAGGAGCAATATCAAGAAATAAGCAAGCGTTTTGATGATAAAGGCTTTGTTGCTAAGATGGGTGGAGAAGTAGTAAAGGAACTGCTTGAAGAGCTTGACTTAGTAGTGCTTTTGAAGTCTTTAAAAGAAGAGATTAAAAATACTAATGCAGAGTCAAAGAAAAAGACAATTATTAAGCGTTTAAAGGTTGTTGAAAGTTTTGTAAATTCCGGTAATAGACCAGAATGGATGATGCTAACAGTATTGCCAGTTTTACCACCAGATTTAAGACCTTTGGTTGCTCTTGATGGTGGAAAATTTGCAGTAAGTGATGTAAATGATCTTTACAGAAGAGTGATCAATAGAAATCAGAGATTAAAAAGATTGCTAGAACTTGATGCGCCAGAAATTATTGTACGTAATGAAAAAAGAATGTTGCAAGAGGCAGTAGATGCACTTTTTGATAATGGAAGAAATGCAAATGCTGTAAAAGGTGCTAATAAGAGACCACTTAAGTCTTTATCTGAGATTATCAAAGGAAAACAAGGAAGATTTAGACAAAATTTACTTGGTAAGCGTGTGGATTTCTCTGGAAGAAGTGTAATTGTTGTTGGACCTAACTTGAGAATGGATCAATGTGGATTACCAAAGAATATGGCTCTAGAGTTGTTTAAGCCTCATTTGTTGGCAAAACTTGAAGAAAAAGGTTATGCTACAACTATGAAGCAAGCAAGAAAAATGATTGAGCAAAAAACAAATGAAGTGTGGGAGTGCTTGCAAGAAGTTGTTGAGAATTATCCTGTATTGCTTAACCGTGCACCAACGTTGCATAAGCAATCTATTCAAGCATTCCATCCAAAACTTATTGATGGTAAAGCAATCCAGTTGCATCCTTTGGTATGTTCAGCATTTAACGCGGACTTTGATGGTGACCAAATGGCTGTACATGTTCCGTTATCAGAAGAGGCGATTACAGAATGTAAGATTTTAATGTTAAGCTCTATGAATATTCTCTTGCCAGCTAGCGGTAAGGCAGTAGCAGTGCCAAGCCAAGATATGGTTTTGGGACTTTATTATCTCTCTTTAGAAAAAAGTCAGGTTGTAGGAGAACATAAGCTTTTTGGTAATATTGATGAGATTATGATTGCTTTAGATTCTGGAGACTTGGATATCAATGCTAAGATAAGAACAGTGGTGGATAGAAGAATATTACAAACAACAGTTGGAAGAATGATATTAAAGTCTATCTTGCCAGATTTTGTTCCAGTTTCATTGTGGAATAAGACATTGAAAAAGAAAGATATAGGAACATTGATTGATTATGTTTATAAAAATGGTGGTATAGGAATTACAGCTACTTTCCTTGATAACTTAAAGAACCTAGGATTTAAGTATGCAACAAAAGCTGGTATTTCTATCTCTGCTGCAGATATTATTGTTCCTGAAAATAAGCAAGAGGCGATTGATCTAGCTAAATCTGAAGTTAAGAAAATCCAGATGCAATATGATCAAGGCTTATTGACAGAGCAAGAGAGATATAACAAGATTATTGATATTTGGACAGATACAAACAATAAAATGTCTAAGGAAATGATGGAGCTTGTAGAGGCAGATAAAGGTGGATTTAACTCTATTTATATGATGGCAGATTCTGGTGCTAGAGGTAGTGCAGCGCAGATTAGACAATTATCAGCAATGCGTGGTTTGATGGCAAAGCCAGATGGGACTATTATTGAAACACCGATTGTTTCAAACTTTAAAGAAGGGCTAAATGTTCTAGAGTATTTTACATCGACACACGGTGCAAGAAAAGGTCTTGCAGATACGGCTTTAAAAACAGCTAATGCTGGTTATTTGACAAGAAAACTTATTGATGTATCTCAAAATGTTAAGATTGTAACAAATGATTGTGGAACGCATGAGGGTGTTGAGATTACAGATATTTCTATTGGTAGTGAGCTTATTGAATCTCTTGAAGAAAGAATTTTTGGTAGGGTATTAGCTGAAGATATTATTGATCCAATTACAAATGAAGTGCTCTATAGTGCTGGTATTTTAATCAATGAAAATATAGCCAAGCATATTGTTGAAGTAGGAATTAAATCTGTGATTATTAGGACACCTGTTACTTGTAAGGCAGAAAAAGGTGTATGTGCTAAGTGCTATGGATTAAATCTTGGTGAAGGAAAGATGAGTAAGCCAGGTGAGGCTGTTGGTGTTATTGCTGCTCAATCAATTGGTGAGCCTGGAACACAGCTTACTCTTAGAACATTCCACGTGGGTGGAACAGCTTCAAGAAGCCAAGAAGAAAGAGAAATACTTGCTGAAAAAGAAGGATTTATACGTTATTACAATATCAAGACTTATAAAAACAAAGAAGGCAAGAATATTGTTGCAAATAGAAGAAATGCAGCAGTCTTTGTGGTAGAGCCAAAAATTAAAGCTCCTTTTGATGGTAAATTAAAAGTTGAGACAGTGCATGATGAGATTATTATCCATATTCAAGGAAGTAAAGAAGAGGTTAAATATCATTTAAGAAAGAGTGATGTTGCAAAACCAAATGAACTTGCTGGTGTTGGTGGTAAGATAGAAGGTAAGCTTTATATTGCATATCAAACAGGATATGAAGTAAAGTCTGGAGACAGCATTGTTGATATTATTAAAGATGGATGGAATGTTCCAAATCGTATACCTTATGCAAGTGAAATACTTGTAGAAGATAATACGCCTATTGCTCAAAGTATCTATGCAAAAGAAAATGGTATTGTGAAATATTATAATCTTGTGGCAGACCATCTAGAGAGAGTTAGAGATATTAAAGCAGGACAGGAAGTTAAGGAAAAAGGATTATTTGCAGTTATTGCTGATGAAAATGATAGAGAAGCGATCAGACATTATATTGCTCGCGGATCAAAATTATTAGTTAGTGATAATCAAGAGGTAGATTCAAAGACTTTGATTGCAGAGCCAATGGTAAATCAAAAAACAGTAATTGCGACTTGGGATCCTTATAATACATTAGTGATTGCAGATAAAGCGGGTATTGTGAGATTTGAGGATATTATACCTGGTGTAAGCGTAGCTGAAAAGCAAGATGAGAATACGGGTATTACAAATCTTGTAGTTAATGAGTATTTGCCTGCGGGTTGCAAGCCAACTATTGTGGTAGAGATTGATAAAAAAGAAAGCATTCGTTACCCATTGGATCCAAAGACAGCTATTTCTGTTGCAGATGGAGCTAAAGTTGGAGTTGCTGAGATATTAGCTAGAACACCAAAGGCTACTGTAAAATCAAGAGATATTACAGGAGGTCTTCCAAGAGTATCTGAACTCTTTGAGGCAAGAAAGCCAAAAGATTCTGCAATACTTTCTGAGATTGATGGTATCGTAAGTTTTGGTAAGAGTATAAGAAATAAAGAAAAAATCATTGTTACTTCTAAGGATGGTAATAGTGTTGAGTATCTTGTTGATAAGAATCGCCAAATATTAGTGCATCCAGAAGAATTTGTTCATGCTGGAGAAGCGATGACTGATGGTATTATTTCAAGTCATGATATTTTAAGAATAAGTGGCGAAAAAGAGTTGCATAAGTATATTATCAGTGAAGTGCAACAGGTTTATCGCAGACAAGGGGTGAGTATCGCTGATAAACATATTGAAATCATTGTATCTCAAATGTTGCGACAAGTGCGCATTATAGATAGCGGAGATACAAAATTTATTGATGGAGATCTTGTAAGTAAGCGTTACTTTAGAGAAGAAAATGAAAGAATCTTAAGTCTTGGAGGAGAGCCAGCTGTAGCTGAACCAGTCTTATTAGGTATCACAAGAGCTGCTGTTGGAAGTGATAGTATTATTTCTGCTGCTTCTTTCCAAGAGACTACAAAGGTTCTAACAGAAGCAAGTGTTGCTGGTAAAAAAGATTTCTTAGAAGATCTTAAGGAGAATGTGGTATTGGGTAGAATGATACCAGTAGGAACAGGTTTATACAAGAATAAGAAAATCTCTTTAAAATTAGAAACACAAGAATAATTTGTGTTTCTAAGCATAATAAAAGATTTTTTTTTGTAGAATCTAACATTTTTTAAACAAAAACTATTTAAGAAAGGAAAAATTCGTGCCAACTATAAATCAGTTAATCCGCAAGGAAAGAAAAAAAGTTATAAAAAAGACAAAATCACCAGCATTGGTTGAGTGTCCTCAAAGAAGAGGAGTTTGTACTCGTGTTTATACAACAACTCCAAAAAAGCCAAACTCAGCGTTAAGAAAAGTAGCTAAAGTAAAACTTACAAGTAAGATTGAGGTTATTAGTTATATTCCTGGTGAAGGACATAACTTGCAAGAGCACTCTATTGTATTAGTTAGAGGAGGAAGGGTTAAAGACTTACCTGGTGTGAAGTATCATATTATAAGAGGGGCTTTGGATACTTCTGGTGTAGCAAAAAGAACTGTTTCTAGAAGTAAGTATGGTGCTAAAAAAGCAAAGCAAGGTGCTGATAAAAAATAAGAAAGGAAGACAATGAGAAGAAGAAAGGCTCCAGTTAGAGAAATTTTAGGTGATCCTATTTATAATAACAAGGTTGTGACAAAGTTTATCAATAAAATGATGTATGATGGCAAGAAGAGTATTGCTGAAAAAATCATTTATGCGGCATTTGAGAAAATTGAGGAAAAGAGTGGAGAGAAGGGTATTGAAGTTTTTGAAAAAGCTTTAGAAAAAGTAAAACCTCTCGTTGAAGTTAGAAGTAGAAGAGTTGGTGGAGCAACTTATCAGGTGCCAGTTGAAGTAAGACCTGTAAGACAACAATCCTTATCTATAAGATGGATTTTAGAAGCTACAAGAAAAAGAAATGAAAGAACAATGGTAGATAGACTTGCAAATGAGTTGATGGATGCAGCAAGTGATAAGGGAGCTGCATTTAAGAAAAGAGAAGATGTGCATAAGATGGCAGAAGCTAATAAAGCATTTGCACATTATAGATGGTAATTATAAGGGGATTAAAAGATGGCAAGAACGACTCCTTTAAATAGAATTAGAAATATAGGTATTGCAGCACATATTGATGCTGGTAAAACAACAACATCAGAAAGAATCTTATTTTATACAGGTGTAAGCCATAAGATTGGTGAGGTTCATGATGGTGCTGCTACAATGGACTGGATGGAGCAAGAAAAGGAACGCGGAATTACAATTACTTCTGCTGCTACTACTTGTTTTTGGAATAATCACCAAATCAATCTTATAGACACTCCCGGACACGTGGATTTTACAATTGAAGTTGAAAGATCTATGAGGGTTTTAGATGGTGCTGTTGCAGTATTTTGTTCAGTTGGAGGTGTGCAACCTCAAAGTGAAACTGTTTGGAGACAAGCAAATAAATATGGTGTTCCAAGAATGGTTTTTGTTAATAAGATGGACAGAATCGGTGCAAACTTCTATAATGTAGAAGAGCAAATTAAAGCAAGATTAAAGGCAAATCCAGTACCTATCAATATACCAGTAGGAGCAGAAGATAGCTTTAAAGGTGTTATTGATTTGATACAAATGAAAGCTTTGATTTGGAATAATGAATCTATGGGTGCTAAGTATGATATAGAAGAAATACCAGCAGATTTGTTAGACAAAGCAAAAGAATATAGAGAAAAACTTCTAGAATCAGCGGCAGAGCAAGATGAAGTTTTGATGGAAAAATATCTTGGCGGAGAAGAACTAAGTGTTGAAGAAATAAAAAAAGGTATTAAGATTGGATGTCATAATATGACACTTATTCCTATGTTGTGTGGTTCTTCCTTTAAAAACAAAGGTGTGCAGACATTGCTAGATGCTGTTGTGGATTTTTTACCTGCACCAACAGAAGTTGCAGATATTAAAGGGATTGATCCTAAGACAGAAGAAGAAATCCATGTAGAATCTTCTGATAATGGTCCTTTTGCTGGTCTTGCATTTAAAATTATGACAGATCCTTTTGTAGGTCAGCTAACTTTTGTTAGAGCGTATAGAGGAATGTTGGAATCTGGTAGTTATGTATTGAATTCTACTAAAGGCAAAAAAGAGAGAGTAGGAAGACTCTTGAAAATGCACTCAAATAAGAGAGAAGATATTAAAGAAGTTTATGCAGGTGAGATTTGTGCATTTGTAGGTCTTAAAGAGACACTAACAGGTGATACACTTTGTGATGAAAAAGCTCCAGTAATTTTGGAGAGGATGGAATTCCCAGAACCTGTTATTCATATCGCTGTTGAGCCTAAAACAAAAGCAGATCAAGAGAAAATGGGTATAGCACTAGGTAAGCTTGCAGAAGAAGATCCAAGCTTTAGAGTAAGCACACAAGAAGAGACAGGACAAACTCTTATTGGTGGTATGGGAGAGCTTCACTTAGAGATTATTGTTGATAGATTAAAAAGAGAATTTAAAGTAGAAGCTGAAGTTGGACAACCTCAAGTTGCATTTAGAGAGACTGTAAGAAAGTCTGTAAATAAAGAATGTAAATATGCAAAACAATCTGGTGGTAGAGGGCAATATGGGCATGTATTTATCAAGCTTGAGCCAAAAGAAGCTGGTAGTGGATATGAATTTGTTAATGAAATTAGTGGTGGTGTAATTCCTAAAGAATATATCCCTGCTGTTGATAAAGGTATTCAAGAAGCTATGCAAAGTGGAGTTTTGGCAGGTTATCCAGTAGTAGATTTTAAAGTAACGCTTTATGATGGAAGTTATCATGATGTAGATAGTTCGGAAATGGCATTTAAAATTGCTGGTTCTATGGCATTTAAAGATGCGTGTAGAGAAGCTGGAGCAGTTTTACTTGAGCCAATGATGAAAGTAGAAGTAGAAGTTCCAGAAGAGTATATGGGTGATGTAATCGGAGATTTAAATCGTAGAAGAGGTCAAATCAACTCTATGGACGATAGAATGGGATTAAAAATTGTTAATGCATTTGTTCCATTAGCAGAAATGTTTGGTTATTCTACAGATTTGCGTTCAGCAACTCAAGGTAGAGGAACTTATTCTATGGAATTTGATCATTATGGTGAAGTTCCTGCAAATATTGCAAAAGAAATTATTGAAAAGAGAAAAGGATAATCTTTATCTCTTTTCTAATTCCTTTCCATCTGCTTTAAGACTTAAAGTCTTAAAGCACTTTTTCTATTACTCCATATATTAAATTTAATCCAAATAAGCCAAAAACAATACCTGCAATGACATCTATAAGCTTTGCATATTTCAAAAAAGCATTGAGAAATTTTTTAATTGTAAAGATTTTTACAACAAAACAAAACCAAAAGGTTGGGATAAGAAGCATTGCACTTAATAGAAAAATATCTATAAGATAGGGTGTATTAGGTGGAAGTTTTGCAAGGATAATGCTCACAAAAATAGGTGGTTTTGGATTTGAGAGGTTTGTGATAATACCTGATAAAAAACTTTTAAATTTATCTTGTATTGATGGTGTTTCTTGATATGAGGAGTTGCTAGTATTTTTTAGAGATAAAAATATTTTTATTGACATATAGATAAGATAGCAACCCCCAGCTAATTGCATATAATCAAAAAAAGAAGTTTTATTTAAAAGATTGATGAGAAAAAATCCTACGATTAACCATACAAAAGTTCCAGCAACAATTCCAAATGCACACATCACTGCTTGTGCTTTTCCTTTGATAGCAGTGCGAATGACCAAAAACATATCAGGTCCTGGCATAATCACTGCTAGAATCCAAATGGTTAAAATGCTACCAATTGCATTTTGGTATTGTGATAAAGTATCAAGCATGTTATTTTCCCGTAATATGAGTATTAAGGATTTTTTTATTAAATTTAGTTTTTAATTATATCAACTCTATTTTTAAATTGATAAAAAAGCAAATTTAAACTTAACGGAGGTATTGAAATGAGATAAGGAACATATAATCACCCCTCCTCTCCAGCCTTTTTTTCTATATCTTTTAACCACTCAAACCATTCTTCAAAACTCTTAGCAATCTCTTTTCGTTCTTCAAAATCTATGTTATACACCACACCACTCTCACAATCCAAAGCTACAATGCTATTGAGGAACTCATCGTGATGGATCATAATCTCTTGTGGAAAAAGTGGATAAAATTTGCGATTGCGTTTTGTCGCACCAATCACACAAGGATAGTCCTCAATATCCTCTATGCTCTCATCATATCCATACACATCAAAATACTCACCACGATATACTCCAATCTCTTCTATAAATTTGGCATATTCTTTGGGGAGAGTTACACGCAATGAATCCTCAACTATCCCAACCCTCTTACTAATTTTTGTGCTCATTTTCTTTCCTCAGTATCAATAATGCAGGTTTGTAGTTTTTTTTTCAATATCTTCATTATATTCTAGCTTCTCTTTAGAAATCACATTTTTAAGTTCTCCTGTTGTGGGATTGTATTCTAGCCAAGTCATCAATCCACTCCCATCTTGAGGGTCTTTCCAATCAAAAAAAAGCTTGGCAGTAATTTTGTCATTTCTCCACTGGTCTATCAGAAAAGATGTGTGGTCTTTGACGTATTCTTCATCTTCTTTGTCATTGCTCCATTGCTTGAAACCATAATCACTGCTTTTTGCAAGTTCTATAAAGATCGCAACACATTGTTGGATACTTGGAGATTGTGTGTTGATTCCTTGGGAAAAAAATAAGCGTGTAGGATTTGCAAGTTCGTTGGCGAACATTAAAGAAAAGAATAAAAAAGTTTTTTTCATCATTGCCCCTTAATTATAGCTTCGACAAATCTTGGTTTGACACTATTAATAAGCTTCTTGTATTGCTCTTGTGTGTGTTTGTTTGAATCTTTTGGCAAATCCCATATAATTTTTTTGCTAAATCCAATTTCTTTTTATCAATCAAGAGTTTTAGAATTTTTTGTGCTTCTTGCTTGTTTATATGGAAAGGCAAATTCTCTTTTAGAATGGATTTTAGGTATTTGTCATTAGCCCCATCTGCAAGCTTTTCTTTGGTTGTGATGAGAAAATCATTGAGTTGTTTTTTGCCTTGAATATCAAACTTGTCTTTTAATTCCCCAAATACTTCTGAATTTTTATCATTTTTCTTCAGCTTATATTTTCCATCCTCTTTTTTGAAGGTAAAAGCCTCAATTTTTTCAAATAGCAATCCCTCTTCTTGTATTTTTGGTTTGACAAGAAAAAAGGTGGATTTATCACTTAGATTAAAACCAAAACCAATGTGAGGAATTTTTTCAGAATCGTAATATATATCAGAAGAGAAACCCTCATATTGCTCAATAAATACTCTTGCATTTTGGACAAAAGCATCCTCTTCTGTATCTGCTCCCATTTTTTCCAATTGTTTGAAAAAAATATAAATAATTGAACAAGCAAAGGAAACATCTCTTGGTTGTGATTTTCTTGCTCATTTTTGGGAATGGTTTTTTCTGCAATCTTGGAAATTATTTTAGTTTTATTCATTTTTCAATCCCTATTTTCACTTGTCTTAAACTGCTTTTCCCAATTAACTATCATTGGAGAACCACAAAACATACAGCCAAATTTCACTACATTTGAAACATTCCATTTTCTTAAATCTTGATTAAATTTTTTGGCATTTAAAAACATATTGTTCATATTTGTCACATTTGAAACATCCCAATTCCCAATAGGTTCATTAAACCGCCCATTGTCCTAAAACATCCCTTCCATAGTTTTTACATTGCTGACATCCCAAGTTTCTATTCCACTAAAATCAACTCTTCCCACAGAATCTTGACACTCTGGAAAAAAATCTGCCATTGTGGTAGAAGTATCCATCGCACGACAAAACAAAAAGCTCATGTCTGTAACTTGACTTACATCAATGTTTTTAAGTGGCACACTCTCATCTCTTAATATCTCTAAAAGCTCTTTTCTATTTTTGGGTTTGAATTTTCTAAAGGGATTTATATCTCCCCAAGAACTCAAATCTTGTTTGAATGCCTTATTTTCTGCAAACATACCCTTGATATTGGCTTTAGGATTGAGTTTCCAAGAGCCTAAAGGTTGATTGAATGCCTTTGCACCTTTAAACATTTCCTCCATATTCTCTACATTACGCACATTCCATTTATCTAGGGGTTGGTTGAAAGCATCCGTTCTATTAAATACTGCTTTCATATTTTTCACATTGCTCACATCCCGCTTTTTAAGAGGTTGGTTGAAAGATCTTGCCTCATCAAACATATAGCTCATATCTTTGACTCTACCTACATCCCAATTCACAATGGGCTCATTAAACTTTTTATTGTCATAAAACATTCCTGCCATATTTTCTACATTAGAAGTATCCCACTTCTCAATACCCTTAAAGTTTTTTCTTTTTTTAGCTGAGTTTTTACACTCATCCCAATCACTTCTGCAAAACAAATAACTCATATCCTTAATCTTGCTGACATCAATCTCATCTAGTTTGATACTCTCATCAGCCACAAGGGCAATCAATTCTTCTTTATCTTTTGGGAAATACTTCAGCTCTGCTAGGAGGGGTAAAGTCCCTAGAGTAATGGAGAGTAGAGGGAGCAAGAGTTTGGTTTTCATAGGATTCCTTTCTTTAGCGATTTCTTGTTTTTTTATCACCTACTCCATTATCAAAACATATAATCCACATTTCTTGCTTTGCGTAAATCCCAATTCTTGATAGATTGAGGATTGAAACTCTCTGCTTTTGAAAACATATGATAGACATCCTCTACATTGCTTACATTCCATTTATCTAAGGGTTGGTTGAATGAAGTGGCTTTATAGAACATATACCACATATTTTTAACCCTACTTACATTCCAAGAGTTTAGGGGCTGATTAAAAGAGATTGCGTTGTAAAACATATAGCTCATATTCTCTACATTGCTTACATTCCATCTGTCTAAGGGTTGATTAAAAGCTTTTGCTTCATCAAACATATTGCTCATATCTTTCACATTACTCACATCCCAATCCCCAATAGGCTCATTAAAACTTTCATTTCCATAAAACATTCCTTTCATATTCTCTACATTAGAGGTGTTCCACTTCTCAATGCCTTTAAAGTTTTTTCTTTTTTTTGCTGAGTTTTTACATTCGCTCAGATCTACTTGACAAAACAGAAAACTCATATCTGTAATCTTGCTGACATCAATCTCATCTAGTTTGATACTCTCATCAGCCACAAGGGCAATCAATTCTTCTTTATCTTTTGGGAAATACTTCAGCTCTGCTAGGAGGGGTAAAGTCCCTAGAGT
>NZ_NXLX01000050.1 GCF_003364335.1 Helicobacter anseris | reverse complement strand
AATGGAACTTATAGTATCACTGGAACGCTCTCTACTCAAGGAGAAGGACAAAACATCTTTGATTTATCAACTAAGAGTGCAACTATTAGCAATGATTTAGTTTTTGAAGGAAGCGGTGTAAGTGGAGATGGTGGAAATATTATCAATATTGGAAATGATAAATCTCTAACACTTGCTGATAATAGCACTGCAAAAACCCTTACTACAAATAGTGGAACTTCTGCTATTAACTTTAATGGAACTAATGCAACACTCAGTGGTAATGTTGAAACCACAAATACTGCAACCACTATCTTTAATCTAGGA
>NZ_NXLX01000006.1 GCF_003364335.1 Helicobacter anseris | reverse complement strand
ACCCGCCACTCCATTTTTAAATTCATCAGCTGTTTTTCCATCATTATTACTTGCAAAAATAAGGTTTGTAATTCCACTAGTGCCATAATCAATATCAGCTTCTACATTTACAGGTCCTTGCATTACAAGATTAGCTGTTCCGCCTGTTGTCTTAACAGTATAAACTGGAATTACTCCTGAATTAGTTGCAGAATCTAATCTTAACACTAAGTTTGTAGTTCCACCATTTGTTGTAAGAGTTCCTGAAGAAATACCTTCTAAATTCATAATATTATTACTTACTTTTACTTGACTTGGCATCCAGATTTTATTTTCAAAGACAATATTGTTAGTTCCACCATTGGTTGTGATGTTACCTGTGAGACTTGATAGAGATTTTAGAGCCGTGATTAAATCTGTTGCACTTAAATCTAAAGTAGTATAAGCTCCACCACTAGGAGTTGATGGGGTTGAAGTAGCGGCATTCTTGATAAGAATGTTGTTAGTTCCACCTCCAGCTGTGATATTACCAGTAATACTACCCCCACCATTCAACATTAAAGTATTAGATGTTGCACCTCCACCTATTTCAATATTTCCTGTAATGTTTGATGTTCCATCAACAGTAATACTATTAGAGTTTCCACCATTCCAAGCATAGATTGCATAACCAGAATCTGAAGCACCTAATGTGAAGTCACTACCTTTTACTTCAATAGTATTTTTTCCAGCTGCACTACTATAACCAGTAACAGAAATACCCTTGCCTATACTTAAACCTCCGGAATTTACTGTGATAGCATTTGTTCCAGAAGTAGCTAAGGTCACAGAACCAGAAATCGTGTTAGTAGAACCAGTTTTAGAGCTAGAAGCACTAGCTGTTCCGATGGTAATAGTATTTGTTCCTGAGGAATTTGAAACATTGCCAGTTATAGTTAGTGTTCCACTAACATTAATAGTATTTGTTCCAGATGAGTTTGAAATATTACCACCTATACTTGCTGTTCCATTATTTAAAGTAATAGTATTTGTTCCTGAGGAATTTGAAATACCGCTTTGTGTAGTTAAATTACCAGAAGCAATAGTAATTTCATTTTTATTACCTCCTCCATTTCTAGCAATAATAGAACCTTTTATGCCATCAGCTTCACCCTCATTGATTATCAAATTCCCAGAAGTTACTTTAATAGCATTCGTAGAAGAACCATAAGTTTTTGCTATCAAGCCTTTTTCTATACTTAATCCGCTAGAATTTACTGTAATATCATTACTTCCACCACCTGCAATAACTGAACCAGTGATAGAGTTGGTAGGATTTGCCCTACTTTGAACTCCACCAGAAGTACTAGTTGCTCCAAAAGTGATGGTATTTTTTCCAGCAACACTTTCAATATTTCCAGATATAGTATTGGTATTAGTGGAATTAAACTTAATAATATTCTCTCCTGTTTTTCCAGAATAAGTTGCTTTTGATAAAATATTACCTGTTAAAGTTGTGGTATTGCCACCAAAAGTAATGGTAGTGGTTCCATATTGAACTGAGACATTTCCTTTTACTGTATTTGTTTGACTTTTAAACTCAATATCCATTTTTGGAACTAGAGCTGAATAAGTAGAAAACCCTCCTACAATATTTCCTGTGAAGTTTGTACTACCATTATTAGTATCTCCAAATGTAATAGTGTGTGTCCCTGAAGTAAAGTCAATATTACCAGTTACATCCCCTTTAAAAGTCAAGGTTGTTTTTGCTGCAGCAAAGCCACCAGTATTGTTAAACTGTATACTGCCATTAAAATTTTTCTCAAAACTTCCAATAAATTGACTATTGCTATTTCCACCTATTACTGTTATATTTCCAGCAAAATCCTGTGTGGCATTAAGTGTAAAGCTTCTACCAGTTACATTATTACCAAGATTGATAGTCATTGTTTTTCCAGCAAAATCAAATTTACCTCCAGTAAATTCTGTATCACTGATTGAAGCTTGTGGAATATCTTTTCCAAAAGTTACAGTATTTGTAACAGAATCATAAGAACTGCTTGTAGCACTATCATTCCATTTAAAGGTAATATTACTAGTAATTGGGGTGCAATTATTACTATCTGTACAATTAGCACTAGGATCAATTGTACTTGCACTTGCAATATTTGCAGTTAAAAATAAAGCTAAAGAACTAGCAACTAAAGGTTTGAAGAATTTTTTTGAATTATTGTTTGAAGAGAAAGAAGCATTTAAAGAATTGTTATACCCCCCCCCCTCATTACATCAAATTTTTGTTCCATGACAAAAACTCCTTTTTTAAGATTTTATTTTTAATTACTTTAAAAGTATTAAAGCCCTTTATTTTTAAAGTAAGACAAAAATTATATATTAAAAATTGCTTTTTTTGAATTTTTTTTAAAACTTATTTACTAAAGTTAATGAAAAAAAGTATTTTAGATTATTGATTTCTAACTATAAGGCTTTCTGGTAGCTTGAAGTGGTGTATCCATTTTTGCTCTACTTCTCGATGCTCTCCATTGTCTTTTTCATGATCAAAGCCTAGGAGGTGTAAGATTCCATGAATGAGCAAAAGTGCGATTTCTTCTTGCAAGGTGTGATGATATGTCTGTGCTTGTTGCTGTGCAATCTCTATGCAAATCACAATACTTCCAAGCAAGGTATCTGCTCCCATATCTTGCAAGGGGAAGCTCAAAACATCTGTGGGCTTGTCTTGATTACGATAGGTTTTATTGAGCTCTTGGATAAAGTCTTTTTGCACTATCAAAAGCTCAATATCCTTAAAACTCATCTCTTTAGCGATATCTTGTAAAAAATCTGTCTTTATATCTATGGAGGTTTGATTGTCTATCTCTAGCATTTAAAACTCAAAGATATCTTGAATATCATAAAGCTTATTTGGCTTATCTTTTAGCCATAAGGCTGCATCTAGCGCACCTTTTGCAAAGGTAAGTCTTGAGGTGGCATTGTGCAAAAACTCTAGATATTCTCCATCTGCATAAAATCCTACAGTGTGCCTACCTGCGATATCTCCACCTCTAAGACTCATTACTGCTATTTCATCTTTGCTTCTTGCTCCTATCTCTCCATCTCTACCACTTATGCGGACTTTTTTTAGATCCAAATCTCTTGCTTTTGCACAAGTTTGAGCTAGTGTAAGTGCAGTGCCACTTGGAGCGTCTTTTTTGTTGCGATGGTGGATTTCGCAAATCTCAATATCTGAATCTTTAAAATTTTTTGCCACTAATGCTAAGGCTTTATTTAAAATCGCTATGCCTTTGGACATATTTGTAGCATAGAGAATTGGCATTTGAGCAGAGAGGGAAGAGAGCTTTTGAAGTGTCGTATCACTTAAGCCCGTAGTGCCACAAACTAAAGGCTTTGGCTCTTTTTGCAAAGCCTCTAAAAGTGTGATAGTGGCTTGAGGGAGTGAAAAATCTATGATGACATCAGCATTTTTTATAAAACATTCTAAATCATTGGTCACTAAAGTATCTTCTGGAATGGCGAAATCTAGGGTTTTGCGAACAAAAATAGCACCTAGTTTGCATTGTGTATGCGTGCTAATAAGCTCAATAAGCAATCTTCCTACTCTACCACTTGCACCAAAAACACCTATTTTTACCACGATACACCTACTTATGCAAAGAATCTAAATATGCTATAGCTTGAAGTGCTGCATTTGCACCATCTCCTGCGGCACAAACTACTTGTTTTGGAGCCTGGATTCTAATATCTCCTGCGGCAAATAAGCCTGCTATATTTGTTCTCATTGATAAATCTACAATCACATTTCCATATTCATCAACATCACAAAGCATACTGCCATCTTCTTGCTTTAATATTTGATTATTGACATCATAGCCCACAAAGATGAAGATACCTGGGAGATCTAGCTGTTTGGTTTGGTTTGTTTGTAGGTTTTTTAGCAAAAGTCCTGTTACTCCCATATTATCACCTTTGATTTCTTCGATGGCATAAGGGGTGAGGAACTCTATCTTTTCATTTTGCTTTGCGTGCTCTACGGTTACTGGAGCTGCTCTAAAGGCATCTCTTCTGTGGATAAGATATACTTTTTTGCACATCTTTGTAAGATAAATGGCTTCTTCTAATGCTGTATCTCCACCGCCAAGCACTGCGACTTCTTTGTTTTTATAAAAAAATCCATCACAAGTTGCACAAGTGCTAACACCCTTGCCCCAAAACTCAGCTTCTCCTTTGATGCCTGTCTTTTTTGGACGACCTCCTGTCGTAATAATCACTGCTTTTGCTTCTACCACCTTGCCATCATTTTGATAAATCTCAAAAAAATCTCCCTTTTTACTAACTCTTTGCACCTCTACCATTTCATGCTTTAACCCAAATCTAAAGCATTGCTCTTGCCAAGGTTGCATAAAATCCAATCCGCTTAATATTTCCTTAACACCTGGATAATTTTCTATCTCACTACTTCCTGTGATTTGCCCACCTGGCATACCTTTTTCAAATAAGACAACATTTTTTATACCACCTCTAGTAGCATAAAGCCCAGCAGAAAGACCCGCAGGACCACCTCCAATAATCGCTAAATCTATCATCTTTTGTCCTTTAAATAATAATTTTTATTCTTTGAGATAATTTGTATAGTATTATGGAAATATCAATCGTTAGGAATCTTTATAAAAGATTCCTAAAATTTTACATCAATGAGTCAATTTTATCTTTGAGAGCTTGTTTTGAAGTCGCACCTACCATTTGATCTACCACTTGACCATCTTTCATAAATAAAATTGTAGGAATACTTCTGATACCATATCTTGCAGAAAGCTCATCTTGCTCATCTGTATTTACCTTGCAAATTGCAACTTTTCCTTCATAATCATTTGCAAGCTCATCGATTACTGGAGCAAGCATTCTACAAGGACCACACCAAGGCGCCCAAAAATCTACAACAGCCAAGCCTGACTTTGTTACACTATCAAAATTTTGCATATCTAATTCAATATATTTTCCCATTTTTTCTCCTTAAAAATTATATATGAAGTGGGATTATACTCAAGTTTTTTAACTAAAGGATAATATTTTCTAAGAAGTCTATTTTGTCATTTTGGATACAAATAGCACTGATACAATAAGCATTTGTGCAATGATTTTGCATTATAAAAAATTGCAAAGTTTTTTGAATCTTTGCTAGCTTTTTTGGCGTGATGGCATAAATGGGATTATTGTTTTGATTGCTTTTAACTTCTATAAAATGCAAAATATCATCTTTAAGTGCGATGATATCAATCTCTCCAAATCTGCAGTAAAAATTCTGCTGAATAATCTCAAAACCTAAGGCTTGCAGATATTCTTTTGCTTTTTGCTCTGCTAAAAAACCCTTTTGCCTACTCATCTATGCGAATAAAGAAAGATTTACTTTCAATGAAATCTTGAGAATCTATCTCTGATAGGGCATTGTGTATGCTAGATTCTTGGCTTATATGTGTGGTAAATAAAAGCTTTGCAATCCCGTCTTTTGCTTGTTTTTGCAAAAAGGCTTGAATTGAAATATTATTCTTGCTTAAAATGCTTGAGATTTTTGCTAGAACACCTGTCTTGTCATAAGCACTAAGGCGTATATAATAGCGACTTTGAATTTTCCCTTTATCGCGAAGCTTTAAGGAATTGTCACTTTTTTCAAAACCAAGCATTGCAGAATTTTTGCCCCTAGCAATTTCTATCAAATCACTAATCACAGCACTTGCCGTAGCATCTCCACCAGCACCAGCACCATAGTATAATGTCTCTCCTACCCTATCTCCCACAACACTAATACCATTCATTACACCATCTACTTTAGCAATCATTTTGTCTTTGTCAATTAGCACAGGATGCACGCGTAATTCTATTTCATTATCAATTTTTTTTGCAATACCCAAAAGCTTGATGACAAATCCAAATTCATTAGCAAAGGCGATATCACTTGCATTGATTTTTTCTATACCCTCAATGATAATATCTTGTGGTTTTGCATCAATACCATAAGCCAAAGAAGCAAGGATTAAAAGTTTATGTCCTGCATCACTACCATCAATATCTAAAGTGGGATCTGCTTCGGCATAGCCTAGAATCTGAGCTTGTTTGAGAGCGTCATCAAAACTCATAGCATTTTGTATCATTTGAGTTAAGATATAGTTACTTGTGCCATTAAGAATGCCTCTTAAAGAGAGAATGTGATTTGCCGCTAGTCCATCTTTTAGGGCTTTGATGATAGGGATTCCACCGCAAACACTTGCCTCAAAACCAATGGGATGATTTTTTTTGATTTTTTGTAAATCGTAGCGATGGTAGGCTAACATTGCCTTATTTGCAGTTACAAGGCTTTTGTTTTTTTCTAATACTTTTTTTGCAACTTCAAAAGCTTGCTCTACTCCGCCCATAAGCTCGATTACAATTTCAATACTCTCATCTTCTAAAATAAAATTGATATCATCACTTAAGGCAATATTTATATCGCGTTTTTTAGTAAGATCTTTTACTACTGCTTTTGTGGGAATAAGTCTTGCACCGATTCTATTGCTAATAAGTTCTTGATTTTCTTGTAAGATTTTAATAACGCTACTACCTACTACACCTGCACCAATAACCCCTACTTTAATCTCTCTCAATTTCTATCCTTTTTTATCAAAATGTATGCGTGGATCTATCGCTACATACAACAAATCACTAATCAAGCTTGCCAAAAGCCCTAGTAAAGTAAAAATATACAAAGTCCCAAATACCACTGGGTAGTCTCTATGCAAAAGGCTATCATATCCTAAAAGTCCCAACCCATCAAGGCTAAAAATAATTTCAATCAACAAAGAACCTGAAAAAAACATTCCTAAAAATACTGCTGGGAATGAGGAAATAACAAGTAGCATCGCGTTTCTAAAAATATGAAAATAAAAGATTCTACGCTCACTCACACCCTTAATCCTTGCATAGGTTACATAATATTTTTGCATTTCATCTAAAAAAGAATTCTTTACCAAAAGGCTTAATGTAGCAAAACCCCCTATGCTAAGGCATATCACAGGTAGCGTAATGTGCCAAAGATAATCTTTTATTTTCCCATAAAGGCTTAGAGAATTAAAATCATCACTTACTAATCCTTTGAGCGGAAAGACATCATAATACCCTCCTGCAAAGATAACAATCAATAAGATACCAAACAAAAAGGCTGGGAGTGCATTTGCCATAACAATAATAATGCTACTTATCACATCTAAAGAACTGCCGTCATTTCTTGCTTTATAGATTCCAAGAGGGATTGCGATAAGATAGATAAGTAGAGTGCTAAACAATCCTAAGGATATGGAAGTTGGCATTTTCTCTTTTATGAGGTCTAAAACACTAATTTTGCGATAATAGCTCTCACCAAATTCAAATTTTAGATATTGTGAAAGCATAAGATAATAACGCTCAAAAATTCCCTTGTCAAAGCCATAGAGCTTTTTAATCTCTTCTATGGCTTTTTCATCAAGATTATTATCGGTTTTATATGTGCCTATTTTCGCACTTATATTTCCTGTTTCAGTGCTTGCTTGGAGTGTTTGAAGCTTGTGAATCATCTGCTCCACTGGCCCACCTGGAGCAAGCTGGATAATGAAAAAATTGATAGTAATAATTCCAATTAGCGTGGGTATTATCAATAAAAGACGCTTTAAAATATAATGATACATTATTCTTCTATCCACCAAGTGTAAGGATCAAATCCATAGAGTGGAGGATTTTTTGGCATTTTAACTTTATCCCAATAGGCAATGCGATAATAAGGTAAATTAAAATGAGGAATGACATAAAAACCCCAAGATAGGATTCTATCTAGTGCTTGAGTGATGGCAATTTGCTCTTGTTTATTTTTTGCTTGGGTTAGTCTTTTGATAAGATCATCTATAATTGCATCACTAATGCCTGCATAATTTCTGCTACCTTTGGTACTGGCACTTTGTGAGCTCCAATAATAAAACTGCTCATTACCTGGAAATAAAGATTGCCCAATCACTCCTACAATCATATCGTAATCAAAATTACGCACTAAAGCACTATATCGTGAGGAATCTACAACTTCTATTTGCATCTTGATTCCTAAAATTTCTAAATTTTTTGCATAAGCAAGTGCCAATCTCTCAAAGGCTGGATTATCAAGAGTAAGAGTAAAGACAAAGGGGGTTTTTGTCTGCTTATCTACAAGCCTAAAATCTTCTATCACAAATCCTGCTTTTTGCAATAGCTGTTGTGCGTATTTAAGATTTTCTCTATTATCCTCTCCTATTTTTTGCCCTCCATCAGTGCGTGGAATAATAAAAGGTTCTGTTAATAACCTCGGATATTTTTCCTCAATGATTTTTTTATAGGGTTGTAATATTTGCAATTCTTCTTTGCTAGGTAGTTTTGGCATCGCATAAATGGAATTATTAAAAAAACTCAAAGTGCGTTCATATTGAGAAAAAAATAAATTTTTATTACTCCATTGTGCATCAAAAGCATATAAGAGCGCTTCTCTCACAAGAGGATTTTTAAAAATCTCTTTTCTTGTATTCATAAAAAATCCTTGCATACCGCTAGGAAGAGCATTTTTTATCATTGTTTTATGGATTTTACCCTCTTGCATAGCCTTGCCTGTATAGCCCCTTGCCCAAACTTTTGCCACACTCTCAAACCGCCAATCATAATCCCCTTTTAAAAAGGCTTTGAGAGCAACACTATCATCTTTATAATACTCAAACACCACCTTATGAAAATTAAAAAATCCTTTTACTACAGCTAAGTCATTTGCCCAATAATTTTGATTTTTTACAAAAACTATCCTTTTACCAAGATCAAAACTCTCAATACTATAAGGACCACTTCCTAATGGTTTTTGCAAGACATTTTCACCAAAGGTATTTTTATTGTTTTGTAAATAAAAATGCTTTGGTAGTATTTGCAATTGTCCTAAAATAAGAGGTAATTCTCTATTTTTATTTGTTTTAAAAATAAACTGGATATTTTGAGAATCTAGCACTTTAGCTTCTTTTACATCAGCATAGTATTGTGCAAAAATGATTGATCCTTTTTGCCTTAAGGTATCAAAACTAAACTTCACATCTTCTGCACTCACTTTTACCCCATCATTAAATCTAGCTAGTGGGTTGATATGAAAAATTACAGAAAAATTATCTTTAGCAATTTGAATATCATCTGCAATCAATCCATATTGACTATAAGGTTCATCAAGACTTTGCACCATCAATGTATCATAGAGAAGTTCTAAACCTTGTGCAGGATTGCCTTGCAACATAAAAGGATTTAGGCTATCAAAACTACCAATTACATGAGTTTTAAAGGTCCCACCTTTTTTTGCATTGATATCTACATAATCAAAATACTTTAGATTTTTATACTTAGGAGTTCCTTCTAGTGCAATAGAAGAGCTTGCAAATGCATAACAAAAACTTAAAAGATAAAAAAATATTTTTAGCACTCTAGCCACTTTTGCACTAAATCCATATCCTCATAGCTTGTCATATTGATAGTAATTGGGGTGATAGAAACATATCCTTGCTTTGTAGCACTAAAATCAGAAATTATTCCCTCTCTTTCTTTCCATGCTAATGGTTGCAATCCTAGCCAATAATATTCGTTACCTCTCGGATCTCTATTGAGATGGGCATTGTTTGCATAGAGGCGATAACCTTTTTGTGCAATTTTATATCCTTTAAAATCCTTGATAGATATTTGTGGGACATTGATATTTAAAAACTTTCTTTCACCTAAAGGAAAACTCTTATCAAAGATTTTTAACACAATTTCTCTAATTACTTTTTTTGCAAGCGCAAAGTCAAAATCATTTGAGAGATTCTTATCTTTTAGCATTTGTGAGATTGCAATAGATGGTATCCCTTGTATTACCCCTTCAATAGCACCAGCAGCTGTCCCAGAATATGTAACATCCTCACCCATATTAGAACCAAGATTGATACCTGAGATAATCAAATCAGGTTTCTGACCATCTTTATAAATTGCATTGAGTGCCAAATAAATACAATCTGTAGGGCTTCCATCATCTAACTTATAAAAATCATCATCTACTTTGATAAATCGCAAAGGCTTAGTTAAGCAAAGTCCATGACCACAAGCAGACTTCTCACTTGCTGGGGCAACAACCAAAACCTGTGCAATATCTTGCAATGCTTCTTTTAAAACCAACAAACCTTTAGAATCAAAACCATCATCATTTGTAAGTAAAATTTTTTTCATTTATTTCCTTCAAAATAATCTTTTAATACTTTTAAAAGATTTTCTTTTAGTTTTTTATCAAAAGTATCAAGTATATTAAAAATCTCTTCTTGTAGTCTTTGCAAATGCTCTTTTGCACCATCAAGCCCCAACAAATTCACATAACTATTTTTATTTGCATCATTTTGTGTTGTTTTGCCTGCCTCTTCTTTAGTCGCAGTGCAATCAATAATATCATCTCTTATTTGAAAATATAATCCAATTTTTAATCCAAAATCATAAATTTCTTGTGCTTTGCTAGAAGATAAATTTGCAATCAATGCACCCATTTTTAGGCTTGTAGCAATGAGTTTTGCAGTTTTATGCAAGTGGATAAATTGTAATTTTTCTAAGGGTAATTTTTGATTTTCAAAATGACAATCTAGTGCTTGACCTAACACCATTCCACTAATACCGCCATCTTTTGATAAAAGCTCTATTAACTGTATTTTGACTTGAGAATCTAGCCTTGCTTGTGAGAGTAGATAAAAACTATAAGTATTTAGCGCATCACCTACTAAAATCGCGGTTACTTCATCATAGCTTTTATGCAAAGTCGGGTATGATCTTCTTAAATCTGCATTATCCATACTTGGCAAATCATCGTGTATAAGAGAATAAGTATGCAAGCTTTCTAATGCCAATGCTGGAAGAAAGGCATTTTGCAACATTGTTGGAGCAAAAGCATCTACGACACTTAAAAGCAGTGCGGGCCTAAACCTCTTGCCACCATTTAACAGCATCTCCCAAAATGCTCGCTCTAAATAGGGATGGAATCCTTGTATCTCTGGCTTATGCTTGATGAGAAATTCTTCAAATTCTTTTAAAAACATCACTGAGACTCTTTTGTTTGATTGGGATAAATTTTTATACTAAATTGCAAGCCATTGCGACTGATAAGTAACTCGATAAAACCCTCTTTACTATAAGCATCAGAGAGTGTTTGTCTTAGATTGAAAAAAATATCCCCTTGCATTTTTTTTGGATTATGTTTATTTACCCAAAGGATTTGATCACCTCTTTGCAGATTCTCAAGTCCATTGTGTAAATTTTTACTAATACGCCGAATGACTAATTCTCTATCGATTTTTATACCTTGACTTTCAAAAAATGTATCTTGAAGTAAAAATCCTCCAAAAAGCTTCTCCACCCCTACTTCAAAAGTTTTTTGCACTTCTTTGGAATCTTCATAACGCAAAATAGTAATTTTTGCCCTACTTTGATAATCAAGATTTGCAATTATCCATTGCAAGTTTTCTGCAGAAGTTTTTTTGCCATTGATTTGGATAATCACATCCTCTGGCTTAAAGGGATTATTTGCAAAAAATGGATCAATTTGTGAAATCTGATTGCTATTATCTTTTAATCTCACACCTATATCACCATAATACACTTCATCTTGAGACAAAAATCTTTCAAGATATTTTTTATCTACAAAACCCTCTTTGGTTCCTATGCCATAAATCTGATAGCAAATATTACTCACTATTTCATTTGGCTCAATTACATCATTTGTTTTTGCATAGTTTATGAAACCTTTTTGCTCTTGCAAAATCTTTGTTTTTTGTATCTTTTCAGATCCAATGATAGCAACCTCAATATCATCTGGCATTGCCTCTATTTCTTTAAGTGTATAACCCTTTGATGGTCGCTTAACATCAAGCAAATAAAGTCCAACAAAAGGATCTGATTTAATTACTTCTTTGGCAATAATAGGGCTTTTAGAATAAATTACATAATAAATCTTATCTTTAAATACAATAGGAATTGCTCTAGTATCCCTAAATGCAAGTGTCGTTTCTTGATAGCGATCTTTGCAAAAGGAAAAATCCATACCAAAACTAAGGGATATAAGACACAAAAAAGTAAAAATAAAATGTTTATAAACCAAAGGGTTTTATTCCTCCAAGTAAATTTAATGCCATACTTTTTTTATTCTCCTCAACACTTCTATAAGCATCATTTAAAGCACTCATTAAAAGTATTTGCAAAGATTCCTTATCCTCTAGCAAAGAATCATCAATATTTAAATCTACTAATTCACCAGCACCATTGATACTGACACTCACAAGCCCGCCTCCACTTTTTGCACTCAAAATAGTCTCTTTTGCCTTAGTTTGTAAATCTTCCATTTCTTTTTGCATACCACCAAAAACATTTTTAAGATTCTCTATATCAAACATTACTATACCTCATATTTTATAGATTGGATTTTATTGTTTTCATCGACCATTACTACGGTAGGCCTATAATCTTTAAGTTCTTCAAGACTATAACTCCCATAAGCCACAATAATAACAATATCATCGATTGCCACCTTTCTAGCAGCAGCACCATTGATACAAATCTCCCCCTCTTTGTCACCCAAAATCACATAGGTGCTAAAACGCTCTCCATTATTGACATCTAATATATCAACCTTCATTCCTTCCAACAAATTGGCTTGTCTTGCCAAATTTCTATCAATGGTAATAGAACCTACATAATTAAGATTTGCATCTGTGATTCTAGCACGATGTATTTTACTATAAAGCATTTCTACTTGCATTTCAATCCCTCTTTTTAAATTTTTTGACAAATATCAATAATCTAAATAACCCTTTTGAGGTAAAAGAAAATCTATATTTTTTGGCTTATATCCAAATATACGATCTAAAATCATCTTTTCTTTCAAAGCATCTCCAAAAACCAAAACTCTATCTAGAGCAAAATTAGTGCTTAAATCTTGTATAAAATTGCAAAAAAATTCACTCATGGAATCTAAGATACCATAACTTAATGTTGCTTCATCTACGCCAGCCAATCTAAAACTCATACTTGAACGCAAGATTTTTATATACTCCAAAGTCAGTGTCTTATCCTCATTTCTTGCAAGCTTAAAATCAATTCTAGGTCCCTTGTCCCTCACATATTTTCTAGCATTATCAATAATGATTGAAGAAAAATCATCACTATATCCAAGAATAAATGCAACAACTGCTAAAAAATCAAAAATATTTTTTGATTTTTTACTTTCAGAATCAAAATCTTGCACCCTTTGTGCCAATTCTGGAAAATTCTTAGAAAAATTCTTAATTAAAGAAGTGCCATTTTCTAATTTTTCTATCATTGAAAATAAAATCTTGGGATTTAACTCAAAATCAAAATTGATAGCACTTTGAAACTTATCATCATTCCCAATCCAAAAAATCCAAGGATTCTTAGTGCTTAAACAAGCTACAAGATTTTGCTTATTTTTATCATCAATCAAAACTTCATAAGAATGAATAATGTCATAAATATTCTTTGCTTTATTTTCTCCTAGAAACAATAAATATCCATTTTGGGCAACGACAAGACATTCTTGTTTTGAAACTTCTTGATTATAGGATATATCTAGCACATCTTCCTCAGAAGCAATAAACGCATAATCTATCCCTTTTTCTAAACATTTTTTGCCCAAAATACCCAAAAATAAATCATAAGGCAAAATACACTCTAGCAAGTCTGTGCCAAAATCTTTAATAAAAACTTCCTTTGGAGTAATTATCACGCTTGGTTTTTCATAACTTGCTAATGCTTGGATTTGCATATCTTGAATACGCAAATAAGTCTTTAATGCTTCAACATCCCAAAAAATAGCCTTTGAGGTTTTTTGATTTAATGATAAAGAAAATTTTCCTCTAGCATTTTTAATTACTAATTTTTTAGTTGCAATAAATTTTTGCACCAAAGCCTCAAATGCTACAGAAAAATCATTTTTTATTTCTTTGTCAAAAAAGACAACATCTTGTATCCACTTTTGAAGCAATGTCATATCTTGATTTTGAATAATACTACCAAAATCATTTGCTCCTAAAACTTCTTGTGTATCATACTGCTTATATACAATCTCTGTTTTTTGGGATACTTGAATATTTTCAAACTTAAAATATAAAGATAAGGGAATTTGTTGAGAAATTTTTTGGGCAAAATCTAGCATTTTTTGCTCATCTGTTTCTAGCCTAAAGATATATCTTGGTTGAACAAACTCTTCTTCAAACTCTATTGCATTTTGCATTGCCTCATAACGCAAAATCTTTTTTAAAATATCAAAATCACCAGAAATAAAAAATGTAAAATCAAAGATCATCTACACCCTTAAAAGAATGATTCGCAACAAACTGCAAATCAACATTTTTTATTCTTGTTGCTTTTACTCCTCTTTGTTCTAAAAAATCTAAAGCTATTTTTTCCATCACTTTAGCACCCTCTTTAACTGATTCTGAAAGCTCAAAAGTCGTATCTTCACCAATAATATAAGGGATAATACCAATCACACTTACCGGAGGTAAATCTCCCATTGCTTCTATTAGTCGTAATGTTTGCAACATTTCAACTTCATGAGCACTGCCTGCCCAAGTAATAATATTTGGAACTTTAGAGAAAGGAAAGTGATATACTTCTCCTATTTTTGCTCCATCTACATCCACACAATCTAAAATTAAAACTTCATCATAGGAAGTAATAATGGGTATAAGCATCTGAGCCAAAGTTCCACCATCTATAAAATCTATTTTATGGGGGCTTTCAAATTTATAATTCACTTTTAGATAATTACAAAGATGAACACCAATCCCCTCATCACCAAATAAAATATTCCCCACTCCTAAAACTAAAATTTTCATAAAAAATCAATGCTTTTGGTATCTAATACCACTGACAATACCATCTACACCACCATTTGGATACTTGATAGAATTCCAAACAGCAAGATAAATATGCACAGGAATAAAAATCACAAATGCCCAAGTTAATATATGATGAATTGCTCTAACATTAGCCAATCCTCCGCAAACTACTTCAACCCACTTAAAAAATGGCATTAGCATACCACCAAGCCCTTCATGATATACATTTATGTAAAGAGAAATGCCTGTTAAAGAAATCAATAAAACCAATACTGCTAAGCCAAAATACGTGACAAATTGCAAAGGATTATAAGCACCTTTAATATGAGGATGCTTACTTAACCAAAGATAAGAACCAATTAAAGAAAGCCAAACTTTTGGATTTTTTAGCTGAGAAATTGATTCGCGCTCAAATGCACTTTTTTGATCAAATATAAAAAGATAAAGTCTAAAAAAAGAAACCCCAATCAATGCAAAACCACAAATAAGGTGTGCACTTCTAATGTAAGCTTGCAAAAAATTTACTGGCTCAGGGCTAATTTTTGGTTGCAAAAAAGGATAGGCGATATAAAATCCTGTTGCAATCAATGCAAAAATAGAAAATGCCCTAATCCAGTGAAAGGCGCATACCAAGCCAGAGAATTCTTGAAAAGCTGCATATTTTGTATTTTTCATCATTTCTCCCCTTAGATTCTTGCATAATTTGGCTCAATCTTATATTGACTAAGCTCATTACCTTTCGTATCCATTACATGCACAGCACAAGCAATACAAGGGTCAAAAGAATGGATTGTTCTTACAATTTCAAGAGGTTGTGTTAAATCCGCAATCTTTGTGCCAATCAAACTTGTTTCATATGGACCTTTTTGCCCCTTATGATCTCTTGGTCCTGCATTCCAAGTAGATGGAACAACAGCTTGATAATTTTCTACTACACCATCTTTGATTCTAATCCAGTGACTTAACATACCTCTAGGAACATTTCCTATATAGCGACCTTGATATACTTTATCTTTATCAATTGCATAAGGTGCACAAGTCGCCTTATCTATCTTTAGATTTTCTACCAATGCATTAAAAGCTTTCTTGCCATGATCGCAAATAACAACTGCCTCAATACATCTTGCAGCAGTCCTACCAAGAGTGCTAAAAAGTGCCTCAATAGGCAATCCACTATCTTTTAAAAATTTTGTCGCTACTGGTGTAATATAAGGATTCTTAGCCGCCAAACCAACAACAACTGTAGCCAATGGTCCAACTTCCATTGGAGTATCGTTGTATCTTGGTGATTTAATCCAAGAATACTTACCTTTAATATCAAGGAGTTTTGTATGCTCTTGCTTTCCACTTGCGCCAACACTCTCCCCATCAACAAATCCTGTGTATTCTGGATTTGTCTGACCATCATAAGGATGCAGTGCTTTTTCTTGTGTATTTTCATATTTATACCAAGAGCTTGTGACTTCTTCTTTAATTAGATTTTCATCAATTGGCAACACTTTTGATAAATCTCCATTCATTACAATACCACTGCTAAAGAGATATTCATCTGCTCCTATTTGCATCTCAGCATGAGAAATAAAGTTTCTTAAATTGCAGCCTTTTAGAACAGATTGCTCTTTGCCAAACATTTTTGCAGCCATCACAACATCTGCATAATATGCACGATGAATAAATTCACTTACCATATCAAATTTAGATGACCATTCTCCAAGTCTTGTAGGATCTAATGCATCCATAATAGAGGTAACACCACCTACAGTGAGACTTTGTGGGTGTGGTTGCTTTGCACCAAAAATTGCCATCATTTTTGCTATTTCTCTTTGGATTTCAAGCAATTTAAGATAATGCGATAATACAATGAGATTTTGCTCTGGAGTAAAGTGGTAAGTCTTATGTCCCCAATAAGCATTATTAAATGGTCCTAGTGCTCCTTGCTTAACAAAATCAGCCACTCTCTTTTGAACAGATTTTAATTCATCTTCTCCAGCATTTATTGGATATTGTGTATATTTAAATGCTTCTTTAGCTGCTTTTGCAGGATCAGCTTTTAGTGCTGAAGTAATATCACACCAATCAAGTCCATGTAATGTATAAAAATGCACTACATGATCATGCAAGAACAAAGAGATATTCATCAAACTTCTAATCATTTGAGCATTAAATGGGGGCTTAATTCCCAATGCATCTTCGGCTGCAACAATACCTGCCTTATAATGACTAAAAGTACAAACTCCACAGATTCTTTGGATTAAAAATCCCACATCTCTAGGATCTCTACCTTTTACAATTGTTTCAAGACCTCTAAAAAGCGTAGATGAAGAAAAAGCATCAGTGATAACATTATTTTCATCTACAATTACCTCAATTCTTAAGTGCCCCTCAATTCTAGTGATTGGATCTACTACTATTCTTTTTGTCATTGTTTTCTCCTTTTTATATTGTAATTACTCTACTTCATTTTTTAAAAAACTTGAAGCAATGGCATGTGCTGCAATACCAATAGCTGTGGTAGCCAAGATAACTCCTCCTACAACATCTGCGGTTTTATCTGCACCAAATCCATTAAATGATGTAGCATAAAGTCGGTTAGCAATAGGCTCTTCAAATGGACTCATTGTATCCCAAAAGTTTGGCTCACTACAACCAATACAACCATGACCTGCTTGAATTGGCCAACTTGTATGAGAATTAAATCTTAGTTTTGAACAATTGTTAAATGTATATGGTCCCTTACATCCTACCTTGTAAAGACAAAAACCTTTTTCAGCCCCCTCATCACCAAAATGTTGCACAAACTCTCCAGCATCAAATCTTCCTCTTCTCTCACATAAATCATGTATTCTTAAACCATAAGCCCATTTTGGACGATTAAATGCATCAAGTGCTGGAAGAGCCCCAAACATAATGAAATACAATACATTACCTACAATATTTTTCTCACTTGGAGGACAACCAGGAACGTTTATTACAGGCTTTTTGATAATTTTATCAAGTGAAGTAGCAGATGTAGGATTTGGTGCAGCAGCTTGCACTCCACCAAAAGACGAGCAAGTTCCGATTGCGAAAATCGCAGCAGCACCCTCTGCTGCTTCTCTACAAATTTGAGCCCCACTCTTTCCATGTGCTCCTATTGTCAAATAATGCTCAATTGTAGGGATACCTCCCTCAACCATCAAGATGTAATTCCCTTTATGTTTTTTCATGGCACTCTCAAGATTTGCTTCTGCCTGATATCCTGCAGCCGCCATTATGGTTTCATGATATTCTAAATTAATCATATCAAAAATTATAGAATCAATGCTTGGATCCTCTGTTCTAAGCAAACTCTCGCTACAGCCTGTACATTCAGCCATATGCAACCAAATTACTGGTAGGCGATTTGCAACTTCTGCAGCTTTTGCAGTAAGAGGTGCAAAGGTGCTAGGAAGTGCCAAAGTAGCTGTCATCATCCCTGCCCATTTCATAAAATCTCTTCTCTCAAATCCCTTTTTACTGAGCTCTTCTTGCAACTCCCTCCCCTCTTTGCAACTAGGCAACTTTGCCAAATTATCTAATCTTTGTGATATTTGCTTAAACAACTTTGTATTATTTTCCATTTTTCTCCCTTGATTTGCAAGCCTCTTTGTAGTTTTAAAGACTCCTGCTTTTATAAACTTAAAATCAGAATTACTGCCAACTTTAAAGTGTTGATTATTCTACTACATTTTTTTAAAAAATTAAATTTTTTTATTACCTACTAAAAATTTTAGCTATTTGAAATCAACATACATAAAAATATATTAAAATTATTACTTTGCTAAAATAGTTCAATTTAAATATATGAGGTTTCGTGGGTTTTTTTATTAAAAGAATCTTTTTATTTTTTTCTCTATTTTTTTACCATTTGGTCTATGCTGGAGGGTTTAAAGTCCAAGAGCAATCCCTCAATGGCACAGCCTTAAACTCTGCGTATGTAGCAGGAGCAAGAGGTGCTGATGCAAGTTATTATAACCCTGCAAATATGGGTTTTAATAATGATTGGGGTGAAAATAAAAGTGAATTTGAGCTTGCAACTTCACTTTTGCAAATCCCTGGATTTAGCTTCCAAGTGCCTACTACCAATCAAGGATTAAGGTCACATACCAAAATAAAATACACCTCTGCCTTAATAGAAGCCTTTGCTCCAACTGATATTGATATCCTCCATTCAAATCCCGATAATCAAATTGTAGATGGCTATACAGATACTACCAATTTTATTCTTCCAAAGTTTTTTTACAAAAGCAGAACCAATCATGGCTTTACTTTTGGGGCAAGTTTTGTAGCAAGCTCTGGTCTTGCAATGCAGTGGCAAGATAAAGGGGGAGAATTCTTACAAGATGTTTTTATCATGATGGTGGAATTCTCTCCATCTATCAGTTATACCATCAATGATAGATTATCCTTTGGTTTTGGTCCTAGGATTATGTATGCTATGGGAAGTTTTAATAATGTGGTTTATGTCCCTATGCAATGGAAAGATGGAGAAAATATTGGTGGAGCAACCTGCACAGATCCCAAAAATTCCTGCATTGCCCTAACAGGTGCAGATCTAGATGCTATTGGAATTGATAACATCCCTAGTGAATTGATGAGTGAAAGTCAAAAAAGTATGTTAAAAAATCTCCTCAACAATCCTATTCTATGCAGAATCATTGGATTATCCAAATGCGATGGACTCACAGATATTGTGCAAACCTCCACCACTACAATGTATGGCACTACGAAAGTTTATCAAAAATCAGAAGGCAAGGACTTATCAGCAGGCTATCGCCTTAGTGCAAGTTTAAGGGTATTTGATAATGGGATGTTTTCTGTAGTGTATAACTCAAGCGTGCCTTTTAATATGCAAGGAAGTCTAGAAGCCACAAGCTATGTAGGTGGAGCTATGGGAAATGTTTTAACAAAAACAAATCTCAATATCGCTGTAAATATGCCCGAGATTCTCACCCTTGCCTATGCTCATGAATTTTTTAATAAAAAATTGCGTATTGAGGGGGTATATGAAAGGACTTTTTGGGCAAAAGGACCAAATTTTTTAGTAACTCCAGATTTTGATAATGCAGATTATATCGGGCTTAGTGGTATGGTCACACATTTTACTTCTGAAAAATTAAAAAGCATGGTAGGATTGGCTGATTTTTCTGGGGTGAGTAATATGGGGGGAGGATGGAAAGACACTAATACCTTTAGACTTGGGGTAACTTATACTAATCACAAAAATCTAAGACTTATGGGAAGTATTGCCTATGATGAAGCACCAAGCCCACAGGATAAAATAGGAATTCCTGATTCTAATGGCTATATGTTTGCCTTAGGTGGAAAGTATAAATTTAGAGATTTTGTATTGGGGGTTGCCTATTCTCTTACTATTAAAGACAATCGCCAAAGTCTTTATCAACAATCCTCAAATTTAGGTCAATTTAGAATCTTAACCGCAAGCTTAGAATATCATTGGTAAGGAGAAAAAATGCTTAATAACAAAAATATACTCATCACTGGAGGGACTGGAAGTTTTGGTAAAAAATTTATCGAAACAATCTTGAAAAATTACCATCCTAAAAAAATTATTGTTTATAGTCGCGATGAATTAAAACAATATGAGATGGCACAAAATTTCAATCACAAATGTATGCGATATTTTATTGGGGATGTAAGAGATAAAGAAAGATTGAAATTAGCGTTAAATGGTGTAGATATTTGTATCCATGCAGCAGCACTCAAACATGTTCCTATAGCTGAATATAATCCTATGGAATGCATCAAAACTAATATTGAGGGGGCAAGCAATGTTATTGATGCAGCATTGGCTAATAATGTAGGGCATATTATTGCTCTAAGCACAGATAAAGCTGCAAATCCTATCAATCTTTATGGAGCCACAAAGCTTTGTAGCGATAAACTTTTTATTGCTGCTAATAATATCAAAGGTGCCAATCAATCCAAATTTAGTGTCGTGCGATATGGAAATGTTGTAGGAAGTCGTGGAAGTGTTGTACCCTTTTTTAAAAAACTTATTAGTGAAGGTGCAAAAGAACTACCCATCACAGATGAGCGAATGACTAGATTTTGGATTACTTTAGAACAGGGGGTAGATTTTGTTATTAAGAATCTGCAAAGAATGCATGGTGGAGAAATTTTTATACCAAAAATACCTAGTATGAAAATTGTAGATCTTGCAAAAACACTAGCTCCACATCTCCCAACCAAGATTATTGGCATTAGACCTGGAGAAAAACTACATGAAGTAATGATTCCAAAAGATGATTCGCATCTTTGTATGGAATTTGAAGATTTTTTTATTTTGATGCCAACTATACAATTTCAAACCCCTATTGACTACAGCACAACACTCTTAAATGAGCAGGGTAAAAAAGTAGCAGAGGGATTTGAATATAGTAGCGATAGCAATACACAATGGCTCAATGAAAACTCACTGCACAATATCCTTTCTCTCTAACATTTGCTCAAGCAACTCAATAGGATGATAGAAAATCACATTAGATTGATCTTTTTTTAAAAGATAATCTATTTGGGTTTTACAAGCATTACATTCTGCACTGACAATCTGTGCGTTTGTTTGCTGAATATCTCTTATCTTTTTTACCCCAATTGCTCTAGAGAATTCAAAATTGTTATTTTGCACCTCAATACCGCCAAAACCACAACAAGAAGAAGAATCTGACATCTCAATAAGTTCAAAACCGCTCTTAATAATCTCTCTTGGTTCTTTTGTGATTTGTAATACCTTGCATGCATGACAAGAATCGTGATAAGTTACCCTTTTTTTACTTTTTCTTATCCCACTAAAATCACAAAATTTATATATCCACTCTGTTGCTATAAACATTTTGTCTTGTATCTTTTTTAAGAGCAATATCCATTCTTGATTCTTCTCATCAAAACTCAAAATCTTTTGCCAGTCTTTTAGCATTACAGATGCACAAGTTGCCTCTGGAATTAAAATAGCATCTACTAAATCAATAATTTCTTCAAAGTAAAGCAAATTCTTTTTTACCAAAAAAATACTTGTTTGAATATCTCCACTAAAATATGTAGGAGCTCCGCAACACTCTTGCTTTGGTAGCAAAACATCTACACCAAAAGAATCTAAAACTTTTAATAAAGATTTTCCTATATGTGGGTAATTATAATTTATCAAACAACCTGCAAAAATCGCGACTTTTTTTTGTCCTCCTTGCTTTGAAGATGCAATACTTTTAGGGTGAGAATCCAAAAAAAAACTTCTAGAAAACCTTAAATTCCATAAAGCGCTATCTTTGTGTTTTATCTCACAAGGTGGCAAAAATGCAAAAAATTTAAAAACAAATTTTTTAAGCACACTATGTCTTAAAAGAAAAAAATAAATCCTTTTAGAAAGACTTATTTTTTGCTTTGTGCGTATTTCTTGAATCAAGCTATCAATCGGAATACTAATGGGGCAATTACTCACACAATGATTGCATAATAAACAAGTATCCATCACCTCTTGTAAATTAGAATCTAACCTTAAAGAGCCTTTTTCATATTGACTTATAAGCTCTAAAAAACCTCTAGGAGAATGCACCTCATCTCTATAAAATTGATAACTTGAACAATCAGGTATGCATTTTGCACATTTTATGCAAGTAGAGGCAATATTTTTGAAAACTTTCATACAGTCTTGCTAAAACGCCTTTGTTCCACTGGGATTTTTTGCAAATATGCATCAAAACACATTGCTATATTCCTAATTAACATTCCGCCTGTTTCATTGACAAAAATACCATCTTCTCTAAGTTCTAGCAACAAATCTTGCTCAAAAACTTTGATTGCTTCAAGCTCCTTTGCAAAATATTCTTTAAAGACAATAGAAAATTTTGTTTCAATAATCTTGTATTCTAGCCTTAAATTATTCATCAATTGCATAATGACTTCTTTGCGTAAAATATCATCAAAACTCAAGTCAATACCCCTCTCTATAGGTAAAAATCCACGATCAAGTGCTTCTTCATATTTTTTAATCTCTTTAAAATTCTGAACATAATAATCTAGACCTTCGCCAATTGAAGTCAATCCAATACCAATAGTTTGAGAAAAGCCTTTTGTGGTATAGCCTTGAAAATTTCTTCTTAATTCTCCTTTTTGACTTGCCAAATAAAGCTCATCATTTTCTTTTGCAAAATGATCCATACCAATCATTTTATAGCCATTAGATTCCAAAAATTCGATAGTAAATTTCAAAATCTCTAATTTCTCTTCTGGTGTTGGAAGTGTTTTTTCATCAATATTACCCATAGTTTTTTTTATCCAAGGAACATGCGCATAATTGAAAATCGCAAAACGATCTGGCGAGAGACTGAGAGATTTTTGCAATGTTTCTTTAAAACTTTGTAAATTTTGAAATGGAAGACCATAAATCAAATCAAAATTTATAGAATCTATACCATAATCCCTTGCAATGCTTACTACCTCTTGCATCAATTCCATACTTTGAAACCGATTGATTGCTTTTTGCACTCTCTCATCAAAATCTTGCACACCAAAACTTACGCGGTTAAATCCTCCATGCTTTAATACTTGCATTTGCTCCTTATTAAAATGACGCGGATCTATCTCACAGCTCACTTCTGCATTATTAGAAAAATTGACAAAAGTTTCTTTAATCATTCCAATAATTTCATCTAATTGCTTGGCACTAAAATATGTAGGCGTTCCTCCACCAAAATGAAGTTGCACTACTTCTCTTTTTGTATCCATAGCATTTTTTAAAAGCTCTAATTCTTTTTTTAGATATTTGAGATATCTTTCTTTCTTATCTTCACTATTTGTATAAATCACATTGCAAGCACAAAAATAACAAGCACTTTTACAAAATGGCAAATGCACATAAACTGATAGTGGTAAATGCTTTTGCTCATCATTTCTTTTCAAAGCTTCTTGAAAACTTTTTTCATTGAAATTACAATGAAATTCAACAGCGGTAGGATAGCTTGTGTATCTAGGACCAGCTTTTGAATAACTAGAAAATTTTTTAAAATCAATCATTTTTCAACCTCAATAAACATGAAAATCTAAAAATAAATTAGGGTATTCTTTTTTTATCTCTTTAGTAAATTGCAAGGTATTGATATTTGGCAAACTCCCATCTTTTCCCCTTAAAGATTCTAATTTTGCAATAACAACACTCATTGCATCATCAAAGTCAATAGGAGTTAGGCTGATAATATCTCTTTCTAATTCTACCTTCAATTTATCCTCGTGAGCCTTCCTTACAAGACTTATAATGTGTTGCAACGCCTTTTGAGGTAAAACAACATATTCTCTATCTTTTTCATCTTTTAAAAAACAAGGCTCTGTGCTTGAAAAATCACCACTTTGCAAGTGTATTTCTAAGATATCTTCAGTAAGCCTTTGAATCCTACCTTGATTTTTTACACTCAATAAATCAATCATTTTTTGCTGTTTTGATAAAGCCATACCATTATTCCCTTTTGTGCATGTAATCTATTTTCCGCCTCTTGAAATACTCTACTTTGTTTTCCATCAATCACACTGCTTGCAACTTCTTGCCCACGATAAGCTGGAAGGCAGTGCAGAAAAATCGCATCTGGATGTGCATTTTGCATTAACACTTCATCAACCTTATAATCTGCAAAGATTTTTTGTCTCTGCATTTTTTCCTCTTCTTGTCCCATAGAAACCCAAGTATCAGTAACTACAACATTACAATTTTTAATTGCAACCAAAGGATCTTCATAAAGATTGATTTTTGCACCTGTATCCCTTGCCATTTCTCTTGCTTCTTGTAGAATATGTGCATTTGGTTCATAACCCTTTGGTGTTGCCACATTAATATCAAATCCCATTTTTGCAGACAACATCAACCAAGAATGTGTCATATTATTACCATCACCAATATAAGCCACCTTTGGTGTCATATGGTGCTTTGAGTCAAAAATATCTTCTTTTACAAAAATACCATTTTCTATCATCGTAAGATAATCAGCCATAACTTGAACTGGATGATATAAATCACTCAATCCATTTATTACAGGAACACTGGAATATCTTGCAAAATCTTCAAGCCTAGAGTGTTCAAAAGTTCTAATCATAATCATATCAAGCATTGAGCTTATCACTCTTGCAGTATCCTCGATACTCTCGCCTCTACTTAATTGTATCTCTTTGTTAGAAAGAAAAATACCCATACCCCCAAGCTGATAAATTCCTGCTTCAAAACTCACTCTAGTTCTAGTTGAATTTTTTTCAAAAATCATTCCTAAGGTTTTTTTGTGCATCAAATTACACTCTTTAGAATCCAAAAAATCCCTCTTAATTTGAATTGCAAGAGCTAACATCTCTAAAATTTCTTCTTTTTTAAAATCCTTAAGTGTCAAAAAATGTTTCATACTATTCCTAATACTTTTTTTCAAACAAACATTGTGAGATTGTATAACAAAACCCTTAATTACTTACATTTATTATGTAAAAAACTTAAAATATTTGCAAGCATTTCATCCTCATCTATTGCTTTAATAAATTTTTTACTCCCATCTAAAAAGACCAAGCTGATATCTTCCTTGAAGCTAGAAATACTAACAATACCGCTATTTCGAGCTAAAATTTTTATCAAAATTAACAATAAAAATCTCTTGGTATAGATGTCTAATTTTCCAAATCTATCTTGGATTTCAAGCTCAATAGCATAGACCTCATCAGTATTTTTGCAAAGCGAAAGTCTTCGATAAAGCTCCAATCTTAAAGTATCACTGCTAATAAGATCTGAATTAAGATATGCTGAAACCTGCAATTTTAAATCCACATCATTTTCTATATTTTCATTTTGCTTGCCACTAAGTTGATAAATAGCATCTTCAAGCATTTTTAAATAAAGGCTATATCCAATATTTTTAATATGCCCGCTCTGAGCCTCTCCAAGCAAATTACCTCCTCCCCTAATCTCCAAATCCTGATAAGCGATCATTGCCCCGCTACCTAAAAATGAATTTTTCTCTAAAGCCAAAAGTCGTTTTGTAGCTTCTTGTGTAATTTCTGTCTTATCCTCAATGAGATAATAGCAAAATCCCTCTTTATCACCCCTACCTACTCTTCCTCTCAACTGATGCAAATCAGCCAATCCAAAATGATCAGCACCATCAATAATAATCGTATTAGCATTTGGCAAGTGTATTCCAGATTCTACAATAGAGGTGCAGAGTAATAAATGGTATTTATTTTGGGCAAAATCTAGCATAATTTCTTCTGTAAGTTTTGGATCAATTTGAGAATGCAAAACTGCAATTTTTAATTGAGGTAGTAAGTAATTTAACTCACTTTTTATCACCGGAATATTTGCAATATTATTGTGAATATAAAATATTTGACCATTACGCCTAAGCTCTCTTAAAATCACCTCTTTAATTAAAGAATCGCTCTTTTCTTTCACAAAAGTCTTTGTAGGTATCCTCTGACTTGGAGGGGTAAGCAATTGACTCATACCCTTTATTTGAGAAAGTGCCATATTCAGAGTTCTTGGTATGGGAGTAGCAGACATACTTAACAAATGCACATCTTTACTCAGAGATTTTATTGCCTCTTTTTGCTTCACTCCAAATTTATGCTCTTCGTCTATAACAATCAATCCAAGATTCTTAAAAGTCGCTTGCAATACACTATGTGTACCGATGACCACATCTATTGTGCCATTTTCTAAATCTTTCAATATTGCTTGCTTCTGGCTTGATTTTACAAATCTATCTAACTTCACCACCCTAAAATCTACTAATCTAGATTTTAATGTATTAAAATGTTGCATTGCCAATAAAGTTGTCGGAACAACCATAAGGGCTTGAAATCCATTTTTGCAAACAGCAAAAATAGCATTCAATGCAACTTCTGTTTTACCAAATCCAACATCCCCACTCAAAAGCCTATCCATCACTTTACCACTACCCAAATCATAGAAAATCTCTTGGATAGACTTCTCTTGATCTAATGTCAAATCAAAACCTGATTGTTTTTGAAAAATCTCTATTTCTGGCAAGCTCGTATCAATCTTTTTTCCCTCAATAAGATTTCTTTTTGCTGCTAATGCAACAATAGAATCTGCAATTTCAAATAACTTGCTTTTAATTTTTTCCTTTAGTCTTAAGAAATTACCCTTACCAAGTCTATCAATCAAAGGTATTGTATTTGAGCCTGCAATATAGCGATCAATAAAATTTAAATTTTCCACAGGTAGTAATAAAGAATCTTCTCCTTGATAATCGATGCGGATAAAATCCCTCACAAAGCCTAATATTTTTGCTTGTTCTATACCTCTGAAAATCCCAACTCCATAATCTTTATGCACCACATATTCACCGATATTTAACTCATCAATTGCAATTTTTGGTCTTTGCCTACCCTTATGTTTTGGATAGGTATTTAATGAAATAATAAAAGCCTTTGGCAAAGCGATATTTACTACAAGATTTGTGCATATCACCTTAAGTCCCTTCAATAAAAACTGCTCTTGCAGTAATTCTGTTGGAACCAAAATTATAATTTCCTTATCACTATTTAATTCTAAGAAATAATCTAAATTTTTGGCATCTACTTGAATATCCGCATAGCCACTTATCTCTTGAAGTAATGGCAATTGCATAAAAAAATCAATACCATAAGCATCATGCAAATCAAACTCAAAAATTTCTTTTGCATAACCTTGTGCTTGAGGGGTTATCATCGATGGATATAATTCCAAAAGTTTGATACCCAAATCATCTAAAAACCAAAATCCAAGAGAAATCAAATCTTTTGAAAAAGTATCAAATTCAGATTCTAAAACTTTTTGTCTTAAATCTTCATATTCTGTGTCACTTAAATTAAAAAGTGCAGGTGGTATAAAGATTCTATCAAGCTCTAAAGGATTGCTTTTTTGTGTTTTAATATCAAACTCCCTGATACTCTCACACTCAATATCAAAAAAACTTATCCTGCAGTTCTTATCATAAGGTATGCTAATATCAATAATATCTCCCCTAAAACTTACCTCTCCCTCCATTTCAATAATATCAACAACCTCATATCCAAAGTTTATAAGTTTCTCTTTTAACTCACCAAGCTCAAATAAATCATTTTTTGCAATAAAAAAACCTTGAAGCAGTTCTTTTTTAGGAAGCTTATAAAGAACACTAGAAACAGGAGCTATCAAAAAAGTTTTTTCATCTTCATAAAACATTCGCAACTTACAAAGCAATTGCATAAACTCTTCTAAAAAAGATCGAATATCATCGCCCATTCTTGCTCTAAAATCAGGAAGCACAATAGGTTTTAACTTACTTATTCCTTGCTGGTAGCAAAATTGTGCCAGATGAAAAGCACTTTGAGCTTCTTTGTCATTCTCTACAATTAAAATTCGCGTGCTATTTTGCTGTAAGAAAAATGCGTAAAGACTAGATTGTATCACTTCTTATCCACTTGGGTATCTTTTTGCATAATTTTACTCTCTCCAACAAAAATACCTTTGCGTTCTATTACAAATTCTGGAGTAATAACCTTACCTTCGATTCTACCCAAAGGCTGTATTTCAACAACATTACTTTCTGTATTTCCTTGAAATTTACCACTTACAATCAATTTTTGAGCATAAATATCACCTTTGACAATACCGCTTTTTCCTATCATTACTGTATTTTTAGAATGAATATTGCCTTCAAATTCACCATCAATATGCAAATGACAGCTTATTTGTATCTCTCCTTTTATTTTAGTTCCTTGTGCAATTATTGTTGCTGGACCTCCCTTGAGTGGAGCATTAGATTGTTGATCAGTGCTAGTAAAGATTGCCATTGTATCATCCTTTCTTTTTCAAAAATAAGATTAAAATTTTTCATATTCCATTTTACAAAATCATAGGGGTTAATAGGATTATTTAAAAAACGAACCTCATAATGCAAATGCGGTCCTGTAGAAACTCCCGTATTTCCACTATATCCTATAATCTGTCCTTTTTTAACAAACTGCCCACTACTAACCACAAGAGAATTTAAATGTGCATAATAGGTCTTAAAACCAAAAGAGTGTGTAATTTTTATCAATCCACCATACCCTCCATTCCAACCCATTGCAGCATAATCTACAACCCCATCTGCTGTGGCATAAATTGGTGTATTTAGTCGCACACTAAAATCAATCCCTGTATGTTTATGAGCAATATGTAAAATAGGATGAATTCTTGTGCCAAACCCAGCAGAAATTCTCAAAAAACGATCCATCGGATAGCCATTTGGAATAAATTTCATAATAAATGCCTTTTGAGCACCAGTAATATTTGCAATATCAATTCTGCTCAAAAGATTATTTTGCATTATAGCATTTTCATCTTTTGAAACTCCTATAATATCCTCCAAATCATCAATTTTATCGCCAGCGATATTGATTTCTGATAATCTTTGGTTAATCTCGCTTGTAAGGAAATTATTTATCTTTAAAGTCTTTTTAAATTCTTGTTCTAAGATATCTTTCTTTGTATCAATTGCACTGATCTCACTTTGCATTATACCAATAGAGAAGACTATAAAAACAATTACTGCAACAATCATTATAAGTATATATAAACTTATTTGTTTAAAAAGCATATTTACATTAAAATGAAAGGTTCCATGAGAATCTGTAACCATAATCACCAATCTTTTATCTTTCATTCTTCTTCGCTTTTTAAATTATTTTGAAATTTTTTAAGCCTTAAAACATCTTGTATTGTCCAAACAAGACTTTCCCAATCAATGGTATTATTATTTAACAATAAAGAATTAAAATTTTCCATATTCCACTGCACATAAATCTCAGTATTTAATATCTTATTTAAAAACAAAACCTCATAGTATAACACTGGAGATTTTACCCCACCACTACTACCACTATATCCTATCAAATCACCCTTTTTTACAAAATCACCTTTTTTTAATAAAATCTCATCTAAATGAGCATATAAAGAGCTAAAGCCAAAAGAATGATTGATTTTTATAAAATTTCCATAGCCTTTTTTATAATTTAGTCTCAAAGTATCAACAACACCGTCTGAAGTCGCATATACAGGCGTGCGTTTAGGAACATCAAAATTTACCCCCAACGCTTCTTTTTTTCTATTAAGATATTCTTTTGGTAATGCATTTTGTCTTTTTGCTTGCTGTAAAATTGGAGCTCCACTTGGAATAAGATTCAACATCATTTCTTTGTGCTGATAAGCCAATTGCTCTAAATCAATTTCTTTTACCTTATCATAAATTTTTTGATTATTTTTTTGAGTTCCTATAATACTCTCTAAATCTCCAATTTTTTGATGTATCATATTTAATTCATTATTTTTTTGCTGAATCTTATGCTTTAAGATCTCATTTTGCTGATAGATATAACGATACTCAGAAATAGCAATGTTTTGCTCAAGCGCTATCACATCCATCGTATGCATTAGAAACTTCATCAATAAAATAATGCCACCAATAAAACAAAAAAATAATATCAGTGCCCAGACTATAATTTTTTTTATATGCTTATGTACTTGAAATTGTCTTGCTCCTTTTTCATCAGCAATTGTAATCACAAGCTTATTTTGCATCATACCTCTTTAAAAACTCTTCAATCACACTAAAGGAACCAAAAACTAAATATTTTTTTTGTGTATCTATAGTCTTAAAATCCTCATATTCAATCTTCAAAGATTCCAATATCATACATAAAAGATTCTTATCAATAATTCTTGGATGTTTAATATCTAAAATATAAATTTTTTGGATATTTGGCTTTAGAATTGTCAGAATCTCTCTAATATCTTTATCTTTATAGGCATTGTAAATAAGATTTACCTTTTGATTTTTTAAAGCTTTTTTTACCTCACTAGCACCATCAATATTATGTCCTACATCAAGAGTAATACTAGGAGACAATGCTTCAAACCTACCCCTAAGATCTAGCTCATAGGCTTTTTGTGGCAATTGCTTTTTTAAAAAATCTAACACAACAAGAGCATTTAGCAAATTATCTCTTAAATAATTTTCTGGCAATGTATCTAAAATATCCCTATATTTTTCTTGATGCCATTGCCCTATTTTAATTAAAGTAACTTTTTTTTGCTCTGCAATTTGCTCTGCAATCTCAACCACTTCATTGTAGTGTTGCAAGGCTAAAAAATTTAGTTGAGTCATTGCTCTAAGTTTTGTTCCTGCTATATCCTTAATATCTTTTCCTAAAAATTCTTGATGATCTTTTCCTATCATTGTAAAAATACTCAAATCACATTCAATGCAACTTGTAGAATCATATTCTCCACCAAGACCAGCCTCTAGAATTAGATAATCCACATCTTTAGCCAATACTAACGCCAAAAAAGTTGCATATTCAAAATAACTGCAATCTTGTATAAAATCAAACTGCTGCAAAAAACAATGCGCCTGCTCTAAACCCTCTTGAGAAATATTATTTCCATTCTTATAATACCTCTCTCTAAAATCAAGAATATGGGGTGAGCTAAAATGCAAAACACTTGCATTATTTTGCATTAAACCTAAAGCAAGATACCTTCCTGTGCTACCCTTTCCATTTGTTCCTAAAATATGAATTTTATAGCAAGATAGGCTTAGATATTTTTTTAAACTTGCATAGATTCTAATTGCTCTTTTTGGATCAAATGGAGCATATTCTTGACCTTTTTGATCCAAAAAATCCTTTATTCCCATTGCACTTGATTCCTGCCACCTCTTTTAGCTTTATACAATAACTTATCTGCTCTCTCTAGCATATCTTCTCTACTCTTATGATCCAATCTATGAGCCACACCAATTGATGTTGTAACCTGCATTTCTTTACCATTAACAATAAATTGTTGTTTTGATACAGCACTGCAAATTCTTAATGCAACATCTTTTGCCAAATTCACATTGGTATTTGGCATTAAAATTAAAAATTCATCTCCCCCATATCTACCAATAACATCAGAAACTCTAGAATTTTGTCGTAAAATTTGTGCAAAAGTTTCTAAAAGCTTATCTCCTGATAAGTGTCCATACTTATCATTGATTTCCTTAAAGCCATCTACATCAAAAAACAAAACAGAATAATTTAGACCATTGCGAATAAATCTAGTTTCATAATGTTTCATTACTTCGGTTATATAACAGCGATTATAAAGTTTTGTCAGACCATCTCGTTGCGATTTTTCTTCCATTGTTTTTAAAGTACTTGTCAATTCCTGTAATTTTGTGCTAAGTTCTTTGATGTATTCTTCTTTTTTCTGCAAAGATTGATCAAGAAAATGTATCTTTTTGTAAATTGCATCATCAATGTCATCTATAGAATTATCTTGACTAACACTGCTGTTTTTATCAATAATTTGTTCTTTTATATCATGTAATTGCTTAATCTCTGTTGCATTTAACTCTAAAGTTTTTTGCAACTCCATCAAAACTCTATCAATTTGCAAAGTGTCAATCTCACAATCACCATCTTGCATTCCCTCTCCATTTTTACACAGTATTTCTAACTGCTCTAAAACGTCCATATCCGTAATAGATTCTGGAGATTCTAATAAAATGCTTGTTAGCTCTTGCACTTTTTTCCTATCATAAAAGTTAGCTATCAATAATAAACGAACAATAATAGAAGTTATACGCTTCTGCAATAAAATATGTCCTTGTGATTTTAAAATCTCTTCCCATCTTTCTTTTAATTGTTGATAGTCCTGAACAGTTTTTATTGTTTCAATATCAAATAAATGGGGGCGATTTCTAATAATTTTTCTAGAAGTGGTATCTCTTAATAGATGCAATAAGGATACACACAATTGTCTTATTGCATCTATAGTATCTTGCTTTTCTTTAGTGCTTTTTTCTATCAGAAATACTAGTTTTGATAAAATCTCACTACAATCATCTTCTAATAAATCATCTTGTGATCTTAAAGATTTTTCTTCCATTGCATCTATTTTGTGATGTAGCTCAATTTTATGATAAGCTAGCAAGTCTAAGAATCGCTCAATCTTTACTTCAATACCAGATTGCTTTTCATTGTCTAAAATATAAAAAATTTCCTCAATCTTTTCTTTTAACATTATCCCTACTTTCCTTGATATGCAATTTGAGTTAAGAAACTATCAATACATTGATTTGAGGCCTCCTTAATTGCCTCAAGCTTATTATTATAGGTTATCAAAGGATCCTCCAAAGATACCGCATAATCTTGATAAGCACTATTATAAAATAGCTTTGTTTCTTTTTTTTGATTTGTAAATTCAAATTTTACCCTAATATTGACACGATAAAACGTTGTAAAACCATCAGTATTTGTAGCAATTGAAGTATCAGTAACATTCAAAATCTCAAGATTTACGATTGTATCAGCCTCTTGTTTTTCCACAAGATTTTTCTGAAACCTTGTGGCAATAAGCTTATTTAATAAATCTTTTATCTCAACAGAACTCTCTGTATTGGCTACATTCACCTTTAAAGACACATAGATACTATCTCCTAACGCTCTTTTTGCAAAATGTGCTACAGGCTTATATCCACAACCAGAAAATAGAATCAAAAAAACTACAAAAACAAATTTCATTTAACCACAAAGTTAACTAATTTATTTGGCACAACCACTTCTTTTATGATATTTTGACCATCTATCCACTTTTGAACCTTCTCTCTTGCAAGCAATAAAATCTCATCTTGTTGCATTTGCTTATTTACCTTCATATCTGCACGCTTTTTTCCATTGACAGTAACAACCAAAACCACTTCGTCTTCTTCCAATGCACTCTCATCAATCTCAATCGATCCAAAATTACTAAAATCAAAAAATTTCTCAGAAATTTCCCAACAAATATGAGGTATAATAGGTTCTAAAATATTACTTAAGACATAATAACCTTCTGTCCAAATCTGTAAATTATCTTGATCATTTAGTGCATTAAAAGCTTCCATACAAGAAGCAATCAGAGTATTAAAAGCATAGCCTGTTTGTTTTTTTGCAAAAATTTCATTAGACTTAATTAAAGCTTCATAAATCTTCTTTCTAGCATACCTTTGTTTTTCACTCAAATCTTGCTTATGTACAATAGGCATAGTTTTTGTTTTTTGTATATTTTCTGATTTTTCATAAAAACGACGAATAAATCTATATGCTCCTTCTACTCCAGAATCAATCCACTCAAGCTCTCGTGTAGGAGGTGCTGCAAAAAGCACAAACAATCTTGCCGTATCCGCACCATATTTTTTGATAATATCATTAGGTTCGACAATATTACCTATGGATTTACTCATCTTAGCACCATCTTTTAATACCATTCCTTGTGTTAAAAGATTCTCAAATGGTTCAGAAAAATCAATATATCCCAAATCTCTTAGAACTTTTGTAAAAAATCTAGCATACAAAAGGTGTAAAATTGCATGTTCTATGCCACCAATATATTCATCTACTGGCAACCAATACTTGGTATTTTGCTTATCAAATGGCATTTGTATCCATAAATCTCTAGGAGTTGCATAGCGTAAAAAATACCAACTAGATTGAAAAAAAGTATCCATTGTATCCGTTTCTTTTGTCGCCTTCCCACCACATTTTGGACATATATCCTCTTTCCAACTTTGATGTTTGTCCAAAGGATTTCCTTCTCCATCAATCACAACATCCTGAGGTAGGGTTATGGGCAACTTCTTTTCATCTTGAGGCAAAATTCCACAATCCTTGCAATGCAACAATGGTATAGGAGCACCCCAATACCTTTGTCTTGAGATTCCCCAATCCTTTAATTTAAAATGCACAACGCCCTTACCAAGTTTATTTACCTCAAAAAATTCTATAATCTGCCATTTTGCTTTTGATGTCTCAATTCCATTAAAATCGCCACTATTGCACAAGATTCCATCATCTAAAAAAGGTAATTCTGTTGATTCTATTACTTGTTTTAATGGAATTTGATATTCCTTAGCAAATAAATAATCTCTTTCATCATGCGCAGGAACACCCATAACAGCGCCACTACCATAATCTATTAAAACAAAATTCGCCACCCATAATGGCACTTTCTCTTTTGTAAGGGGATGGATTGCAAAGATTCTAAGATTCACCCCCTCCTTTTGTGCCATTGTTCTATTTCTCACAGGTGTATTTTGCATTTGTATGATTTTTTGCTGACTTTGAATATCTAAAGTTGGCAATACTTCTTTTACGAGCGGATGTTCTGGTGCCAATGCACAATAAGTAACTCCAAAAATCGTATCAGGTCTTGTAGTAAAAACTTCAAATGCTTTGAAATTACTAATTTGCTTTTCTAAGGCAAAATCAAACTGCAACCCTAGAGATTTTCCAATCCAATTTTCCTGCATGCTTAAAACAGCTTGAGGCCATTTATCTTGCAATACCCTTAAATCATCAAGCAATTCTTGTGCATAATCTGTAATTTTTATGTAGTATTGATACATCTCTTTTTGAACAATGCCAGTACTACAACGCCAACACTTACCATCACTTACTTGTTCATTTGCCAACACTGTTTTATCATTTGGACACCAATTTAAAAAAGCTTTTTTTCGATACACCAAACCTTTTTTCCACATATCTAGGAAAAATTTTTGTTCCCATTTCGTATAATCTTCATCACAAGTTGCAAACTCTCTTTGTTTTGAAAAAGACAAACCTAAAGAATCTAATTCCTTATCCATAGTGTCAATATTTGCATAAGTCCATTTTTTTGGATGAATGCCATTTTTGATTGCCGCATTTTCTGCTGGCATTCCAAAAGCATCAAAACCAATAGGATGCAATACATTATATCCTTGCTTGCGATAATACCTTGCCATTGCATCTCCAATGCAATAATTTCGAACATGCCCCATATGTATTGCACCACTTGGATAAGGGAACATACTTAAAATATATTTTTTCTTAAGATTAAAATCCTGCTTTGGTTCATGAATATTTTGCTTTTTCCAATAATCCTGCCATTTTTGTTCAATGTCTTTTGCTTGATACTCCATCATTCAATCTCCTTACACAACACCATTTTCATACATTCTTCTTAAACGCTCTTTTTCTTGTGCCTTTTTTTGTTTTTTAATCTCTTTTTGATGATATTCTTGAATATTAAAACCAAAAATAATTGCTAATTTTGGTGCGACAAACATTGAACTATAGGTTCCAAAAACTACACCAACTAGCATTGGTAAAGAAAATCCAACTATATTTTCTCCACCAAATAAAAAAAGTGTTAAAACAACAAAAAATACTGTCAGTGAAGTCAAAAGTGTCCTTGTAAGAGTATTTGAAATGGCCTCATTGATTACTTGAGTAATATTATTTTCTCTATCAATTAGCATTTTTTCCCTGATTCTATCAAAAACAATGATCGTATCATTAATAGAATATCCAATCAATGTCAAAAGTGCTGCTACAACCTCTAAATTTAAATCTATATTAAATACAATAACAGATGCAGCAGTAACAATTACGTCATGCACAAGCGCAATAATGCTGGCTAACGCAAAACGCCATTCATAGCGAAAACTCACATATAACATCATTGCCAATGTTGCCAAAAATAAAGATAATAGACCTTTTTGCTTCAGCTCATTTCCAACCTTTGGTCCAACGGTATCAAGCTTTCTAATTTCAAATTTTCCAGTCGAAAGCAATGTCTCTTCTAAAATAACATTAAGATTCTTTCCTGCGAATAAATTAGTATAAGGAATTTTAATTAGCACTTCATGATTGGAACCATACTCGCTTACTTGACTGCCTTTAAAACCTTCTGTTTTTTCTAAAATCTGTCTTATTTGTGCCAAAGGAGCATTTTGTTCATAACGCAATTGCGCACTACTTCCTCCAGCAAAATCAATCCCTAAACTAAAACCTTTTGTAAAAAAAAGCACAAAGGCACCTATGGTTAAAAATATAGAAAAAATCAAACCATATTTTGAATAATCAACAAAATCGATAATTTTTACTTTTCTCAAAATCTCCATTAAGCATCCTTTGCACGAATTCCAAACCAAAAATACAATGATTTTGTATTTGCTATCTTTGGTAAGATGGCATTATAAAATCCCTGTGTTCCAATAATAGCTGTAATAATAGAAGCAACAATTCCTATACCAGTAGTAATTGCAAACCCCTTAATAGCTCCAGTTCCATAAGCATACAATAATACTGAAGCAATCAATGAAGTAATGTTTGAATCAAAAATTGCCCTGGAAGCATTTATATAGCCTAGCTGTATAGCCCTAGTAACACTTTCTCCTGCACGCAAGGCTTCTCTAATTCTCTCATTAATAATAATATTAGCATCCACTGCGACCCCAACAGTCAAGACAATACCGGCCATACCAGGAAGAGTGAGCGTAGCTCCAAAAATTGCCATAATTGCAATAATCAAAAATAAATTTATTATCAATGCAATACTTGCAATCACACCTGCCATAGAATAATATATAATCATAAATCCTACAACCAAAGCAAATCCGCTAATTAGTGCAATTACGGAAGATTTGATACTATCTTGACCTAGACTTGGTCCGACACTTCTTTTTTCTAGTATTTCTAATGGCGCTGGTAATGCACCACTCCTTAAGGTAATAGCCAAGTCACTAGCCTGCTCTTTAGTAAAACCACCGCTAATCTGTCCACTACCTCCACCAATCCTTTGTCGTATCACTGGTGCAGAATATACCTTACCATCTAGAACAATAGCCATACGTTTGCCAATATTAGATCCTGAAAAATCTCCAAATATTTTTGCACCCAAAGAATCTAAACTAAAACTTACGACAGGCTGATGATTTTCATCATAAGCTACTCTAGCATCTGTAATCCTATCACCATCTAAAATAGGCAATGCCTTTAGCAACATTTTTCCAACTTCATTACTATTTGAATCTACATAAGGCAAAATCACATCGCCATATTTTTGTGCCTCAAGCTCACTCATTGAATCAACTCGATGATTCCTATCTTCATCAACTGCCATCATTTGCAAATGCGCAGATTTAGAAATCAAGCTTCTTGCCCTATCCTCTTCTTGTGTTGTCTGAATTCCAGGAAGCCCCACAAGAATATTATCTTGCCCTTGTTGTGTAATACTAGGCTCAGATAACCCGAACTGATCTAAACGATTTCTAATCGTTGCTATTGCTTGTTCTACGGCATTTTTCTTAATAAGCTCTATTTCCTGTTGATTAAAAACAATAGAATAATTTGTAGCGGTTTTACTAATCAATAATCCATTATTCTTTTTTAGTATTTCATCAAGGATTTTTGAATCATCACTATCCAATAATCCAATTTCTATACCATTTTCATTTGAACGCAAATAATCTACCAATACCTTCTTTTGCTTTAATTCAAAATTGATTGAAGACGCCAAAGAAGAATATCTCGCCTGAATTGCATCTTCAGTTTTTACACCCAAAAGCAAATTCAAGCCACCTTGTAAATCTAATCCCAAATTGATCTTTGGTCCCTTTGTTTGGAATAGAGAAGGAATAGAAAAAGCAATGCCAAAAATTAGAGCAATAATAAAAATAAGTAGTTTAAAATTCTTAGTTTGCTTCATTTATTTTTGAATATTGTCTTCAATTTTATAAGCAATATAGTCTTTTACTATTCTTGCTGTAGTTTCATCATTCAGTCTTACTGTAAAAAACCCTTCTTCTGATTTTATCACTTCACATACCAAGCCACCAGTAGTGACAATCTTATCACCCTTAGCAAGAGTATCAATCATCTCTTTATGTTTTTTTTGTTGATTTCTCTGAGGTCTAATAATAAAAAAATAAAAAATTAAAATTAATACTACAAATGGCAGTAAAGCTGAAACAATATTTTGCGAATTTTCCATATCCATCCTTTTAATAAACTAAAATAAGTTTGTAATAATAACGATTTTTTACTTAGTTTTTAATTTATTAAACAAAATTAACATTAAGGAACCACAAATGGCCGATAAAAAAGATGCTAGCAAAATTGCCACTTTAGCAATCTCGACAGATTGTTCGTTATCAAATGCTAAATTTGAGACAAAAATAGACATTGTAAAACCAATACCAGACAACATTCCAGCACCAAAAATATGAAACCAAGATAAATCTACAGGTTTAGAAGCAATTTTTAATTTAGAACATAAGTAGGTAATAAGAAAGATACCTATAGGTTTTCCCAATAATAAACCTAATAATACTCCCAAAAAGATGTGATCTATTCCAAAATCAATACCGCTATCTATCTTTACACCAGCATTTGCAAAAGCAAATAAAGGCATAATAAAATATGCACTCCATGGATGCAATTTATGTTCTAATATTTCAAGTGGGCTTTGGGTGTGTATTGATTTTTTATAAAGCAACTTTAGTGTTTTCTCTTGTTCTTTATCCCAATGAATTTCTGTATTTTTCTGATAAAAATTATCCATAATTTCTTGCAGAAATGATAAAAAATTCTTTTTATTTTCTCGTGCTTGTAAAGGAATACAAAAAGCCAAAATAACAGCAGATATAGTTGCATGTATTCCACTCTTATAAACTACAAACCAAAGAATTACACCAAAAAATAAATAAGGTATTAAACTTTTAACCCCTATCTTATTAAGCAAAAATAATAGCAATATCAGCACACTAGCAACAATCAGATACTCCCAAAGTATTTGATTTGTATAAAAAATTGCAATTACAATAATTGCACCCAAATCATCTACTACTGCTAAAGTAACCAAAAAAACTTTTAAGGCAAAAGGTACTCTTTTTCCTAGTAACAATACAATACCTAATGCAAAGGCGATATCTGTTGCCATAGGTATTCCAAAGCCATGAATAGAATTTGTGCCAACATTAAGAGTATAATAGATCAGAGCAGGAATAATCATACCACCAAGTGCTGCAACTACAGGAAATATAGCCTTCTGAAATCCAGATAGCTCGCCAACTAAAAATTCTCTTTTTATCTCAAGCCCAACCATTAAAAAAAAGAATGACATTAAGACATCATTGATCCAATGATGCAAATCAAATCCAATAAATACATCATTAAAGCTAAAACCAAATTCATAATGCCAAAATTTAAAATATAAATCTGAAAAACTAGAATTTGCAATTAACAGCGCTAGAAGCATGCTAATAAACAAGAAAAAACCGCTAAAAGACTCGCTTTGAATAAAACGCAATAAAATTTTCCTAAAACTAGTATTTGTTTCTATATTATTATTTTTCATTTTTCTTATTCCTTGTGCTAAAGAACAGTGCTACCATTCCTAACATCATAGCCAAAAATGAAGCAATCAAAACAGAAATCTTTGAGATATCTACTAAATTTTGATCATCATATGCCAAAGTAGCAACAAACATAGACATCGTAAAACCAATACCAGCTAAAAAGCCAACCGCCAAAATATGTCCATAACTTAAACCTCTTGGCCTAATGGAAATATTACATTTTTCACTCAAGTATGCAAAAAGTGTAATACCTATAGGTTTTCCCAATATCAATCCAAGTAAAGTTCCCCAAAAAATATCATTAGAAATTAAATCCAAGTTTTCACTTATCAATACTCCTCCATTTGCAAAAGCAAATAAAGGAACAATAAAGTAAGCACAAATCGGTTGTAGAGCGTGCTCAATTCTAAGAAGTGGATTTTTTGCATAATGCGAATAACGACCAATACTATCTAAAATATGCACATAATGGCTAGCACGTTCCATATCAATCTTTTTTTCATTGGTAGGTTGAATAAAATTCTTAATACCATCTCTAAAGGCTTGCAATAAGCTTTTATGTTTTTTTATAGGATAGTTACGCTTAATTTTCTCTAATTCATCAAAATCAATTTTATCCCATTCTTGCATCATTTTCTCAAAATATACTCCAGATGCTTTGGTTCTACCAGGAATGCAAAAAGCAAGTAAAACCGCTGCTATAGTAGGATGAACACCACTTTTATAAATGGCTATCCAAAGGAAAATTCCTAATAGCAAATATAAAAATACAAATTTTGTGTCTCTATAATTGATATAAATAAGAATAAAAATAATGCCTGTTGCCACACATAACCAAAAAATACTTAAATGTTGAGTGTAAAAAACAGCAATAACAATCACTGCTCCCAAATCATCAGCAACAGCCAAAGTAACCAAAAAGATTTTTATCACTGATGGTATTCTTTTTCCCATCAATAAAATAACACCAAGAGCAAAAGCAGTATCTGTGCTCATCGCCACACCAAAACCATCTGCTCCAAATGCATTGTGATTAAAATATAAATAAAATGCAATAGGAATACATATCCCCCCTAAAGCTCCAAACACAGAAAAGCTTACTTTTTTAAATCCGGCCAAATCCCCATAGAGAACTTCACGCTTCATCTCCAAACCGACCATTAAAAAAAATAAAGACATTAAAACATCATTTACTATATGCAAAATACTAATATCTTTAATACTAGCATTTATAGAAACACCGATCTTTGTCTCCCAAAATGCAAAATAATGCTCTGACAAAGATGGTGTATTTGCAACAATCATTGCAATTGCTACACAAAAAAATAGTAAGATACCTCCAAAAGACTCATGCCCAATAAAGCTATATAAACCCCTCTGTAACCTGTCTTTAATATAAAGCTTTCCATTATGTTTAGCATCTGGAACTACAATTTCAACAATATCTTTCATTATCACTCTTTAAAATTAAAAACCAAATTTTCACATAGAAAATAAAGTTTATTAAGCAGATTTCCTAGCATAAACAACTCCTTAATAAACTTTAAACAATCTAGCTCAAGCTAGATTGAAAAATTTAATATTAAAATTATTTTACTTTCTCCACATATTCTGCAGTTTCTGTATTTACACGAATTACTTCACCCTCTAATACATGGAATGGTATCTGCACTACAGCACCTGTTTCTAATGTAGCAGGTTTTTTTCCGCCACTAGAAGTATCTCCCTTGAAATTTGGTGCAGTCTCTATAATTTTTAATTCAACTATTTGAGGCACATCTACTGAAATCGCTTTATTATTATGGAAGAGAATCTGCACATTTGTGCCATCAAGCATCCATTTAGCAACATCACCTACTTGATCATCGCTAAGAGCAATTTGCTCATAAGTTTCTGTATCCATAAATTGAAACATCTCGCCATCGTGGTAAAGATACTGCATTGTTTTTTCAACCAAATTAGGTTCTTCACATTTATCACCTGCATGAAAGGTTTTTTCAATCACCTTTCCATCTAAAAATGATTTAATTTTTGCACGAACAAAAGCAGCTCCCTTTCCAGGTTTTACGTGTTGATATTCAACAATTCTATACGGAACTCCATCAATTTCTATCTTTAAACCTTTTTTTAATTCACTCATACCTATAGCCATAAAAAAATCCTTAAATTTTATTTGCTGAGCCTAAAATATGCATACGCTCAACTATTACTTTTTTCATCGATTCCATCGCTGGAGCAAAAAACTTTCTTAAATCAAACTGCGTAGGATCATCATTTGCAATTCGTCTAACTTCTGCCATAAAGGCTATACGCAAATCCGTATCTGTATTAACTTTATTTATACCACCCTTTATAGCTTCTTGCAAAAATTCAAAAGGCACACCTTTGCTACCTTTTAAATCTCCACCAGTTGCTAAAAAAGCATTTCTTACATAATCTGGTATCGCACTTGCACCATGTAAAACCAAAGGAATATTTGTCATTTTTTTTACTTCTTGTAAACGCTCAAAATCAAGTTTTGGTTCTCCTTTAAATTTAAAAGCACCATGACTTGTTCCAATCGCAGGTGCTAGAAAATCTACTTGTGTTTCTTTTACAAATATTTCAGCTTCTTTTGGATTTACCAAGACAGCATCTTTTTCATCAACAGAGATATTGTCCTCTACCCCCATCAATCTACCTAATTCTGCCTCAACACTTACCCCCTTTGAATGTGCAAAATCTACTACCTCTTTTGTCATAGCAAGATTCTCTTCAAATGGATGATGTGAAGCATCAATCATTACAGATGTAAAACCCGCTTCAATTGCCTTCTTGCAACTCTCAAAGGTTGTCCCATGATCTAAATGCAAAGCAACAGGTATATGTCCATAACGCTTAGCCATCACCTGTACCATTCCTACGACCATATCAATCCCCATATATTTGATAGCCCCTTCACTTGCTTGGACAATCACAGGAGAATTAGCTTCATTTGCAGCTGCAAAAATTGCCTGAAGCATCTCAAAATTTACAAAATTAAACGCACCAACACCATAAAACTCTTTATGTGCTTTCTGTAAAATTTCATTCCCATTTACTAGCATATAATTTTACCTTTTTATTGATTGATAGTAATCTTTGCCTTACTTCTAAGATCTTGTATTTTTTGCTGAATTAGTTCTTGAAATTTTCTTTCTTTAAACATATTCTCAATACCTTGCTTAGCATCTGCAAAACTAATGGTCTTTGCGTCACTCTTTTTAATAAGATAAATTACATGATAGCCATATTCTGTTTTTACAGGCTCCATTGTAAATGTTCCTTCTTTAAGATTGAATACAGCATCAGCAAATTCTGGCACCATTTGATTTTTTTGGAAAGTTCCCAAATCACCACCATTTTGAGCTTTTTGTGCATTTGGATCAATTGTATTTTTATTTGCAAGCTCAATAAACTTTTGTTCTACTCTAGACTTACCAGCTTTTTTAAGCTCTGCAATAATCTTTTCTGCATCTTCTTTTGTCTTTACTAAAATGTGTCTTGCTTGACCTTCTTGTTGAACAAATTGACGAGGATTTTTATCATAAAACTCTTTCAATTCACTTTCAGGTATTTTCATTTTGCTAACTTCTTGTGCAATTTTTTGTTGCCACCCATTGATTAAAAGTTGTTTTTTGATATTTTCTAAAGCCTCTTTATACTCTTTAGTATCTTCAATTTTTTCTTTTTTTGCAGCATTTTCAATCAAAATTTCATTGATTTTTTGATTGATAAGATTTGTTTTTTGCTCTGCTGTCAATTTATCAAAATCAAAATTTGGAACTTGTTGTTTTAGGGCGTCAAAATCCTTTTCCGTAATAGCAACTCCATCAACATTTGCTAAATCTTTCGCATAGATACTTCCTGAAAGAATCAAACCAGCTGCAACAATGCTTACTAACTTATTATATACCATAGTATATGTTCTCCCTTGTAAAAATCTAATCACCTATAAATGATGAAATAAGCCAATATTTTACAATGAAAACTTAAATCACACCAAAAAAACTTCAATTTACAAGCTTTTTTGCAAAAACAAAACCCAAATACACACACAAAAATACCAAAAAATTACTCGCACAAACATAAAGCAATGTTTTGTAAAAATACCCTTGTTTCATCATAAAGAATACTTCCATTCCAAAACTAGAAAAAGTAGTAAAACCTCCCAAAAATCCACTCATCAAAAAAATCTTCCAATCACTACTTAAATTTTTTTCAAAAAATAAATAGATACACGCCCCCATTAAAAAAGCTCCAAAAACATTGACAAAAAGTGTTCCTAAAGGGAAATAAGAAAATTTTTGCAAAAATATTGCACACAAATATCTAGCAATACTCCCCAATCCCCCTCCAACAAACACAAAAAATAAAAGTTTTATATCCAAACTATGCCAATCTTCTTGCAATTTCTCTTGCAAAATCAATGCAACTTTGCAAATCCTGTCTTGGACTCACAAAAGCCTCGATACTTGTATCAAAAATACCAAAAGTAGTCATCCCTATGGCAACAGCAATATAACTCCCATCCCAAGAAAAATTTTGCACAAAAGAAAGATAATGACTTGGGGCAGTAAAAATCAAAATAGATTTTGGGCTTGGTTTTAATGCTCTATCTACACTATTTTTTTTATTTTCATAAGCGATGATTTGTTTGAGTTTCACACTTGCATTCAAAAGCAACTCATCAAGTCCAGAAACAATTTTTTTTGCCCTAAAATACAGCACTTTCTTTTTTTTCAGCATAGGAATAATCTCGCTTGCAAAACCAAAGCCATGAGAATCTTCTCCAATATACTCAACATTAAAGCCGTATTTCTCCAAAGCCATTGCACTACTTTGCCCTATCACATAGCAAGGGATTTTTTTTAAAAACTCAAATTCTGGATATTTTTGTATATTTTGCTCCAAAGATTTTATGGCATTTTTTGAGGTAAAAACTAAAGCTTGAAAATCTTTTTTGATTTCTTTTAGAGCGTCAAACATATCTAAAAATTCTATTTCATTTACAACAAGGGTTTTTATTTCCTCGTGTGGTTTTGAGCTTACAAGAACAATATCACGCATAAAACTTCCAAAAATAAAATAAAAACACAATGCCCGCCAAGATTCTATAAATACCAAAAGGCACATAACTAAATCTACTCACAAAGCCCAAAAAGATTTTAATGCTTGCAAGTGCTGTTAAAAAAGCCACTACGCTACCCACAAGCAACAAGGTGATATTTTGTGTATCTAAAATCTCAAGATTTTTACAGATATCATAAGTTGTCGCGACAAACATTGTAGGAATAGCAAGCATAAAAGAAAATTCTGCTGCCAAAGTCCTAGAAAACCCTATAAGCAACCCCGCAACGATTGTTGCTCCACTTCTTGAAGTTCCAGGTATCATCGCAAGACTCTGACACAATCCCACGATAAAAGCCTCTTTATAGCTTATCTGATTAAAATCACTTTTACCAAAAACTTTAGAATCTCTTTTTTTATTTCTCCACTCTATCCACAAAAATACAATGCCCCCAAAAATAAGCATATATGCAACTGTTTGCGGAACAAAAAAAGCCTTGATATATTTATAGGCAAAAAATCCTATCAACCCCGTTGGCACAAAACCCACTATTAGCTTTATCCAAATATCAAATCCCCTTAAAAGCTTTTGATGTAAAACAAACAGCACCGCTAGTATAGAACCAAGCTGAATTGCTATCTCAAAAGTTTTTACAAAATCACTCTCTTGATCAATGCCCAAAAAATGCCCTGCTAAAATCATATGCCCCGTAGAAGATACTGGTAAAAATTCTGTCAATCCCTCCACTATCCCCATAATAATCGCTTGAAAAATATCCATAAAACCTCATTTATTCATAAATTTTTAAGCTAAGAAGTGATTCTATCACACTTAAAATCATAAACAACATATTTTCATAAAACTGCATACTCAAAGTATTTGGTATAATCTAAACAAAAAAATTAACCCTATTATTTAAATCAATTATGGAAACAAAAAGTGAAAAAACCTGAAGAGATTGCACGAGAACAGATTGATCAAAAACTAAAGCTTGCAGGCTGGGAAATACAAACGAAAGAAAATTTCAATCGTTTGGCATCACAAGGTGTAGCATATTGCGAATTTTGCACAAGTGATAAAAAATTTGCAGACTATGTGCTTTATGTTGAAGGAAAAATCATCGGTATCATCGAAGCCAAAAAATCAGGATACCTCCTAAGTGGCGTATTTGCTCAAAGCTCTCATTATGCTAACTTTATCCCAAAAGGTGCTCCAATATTTCAAAATGCTCCTGCTTTTATTTATGAAAGCAATGGGGAAGAAATTTATTTTTGCGACTTAAGAGAGCAAGATTATCGCTCAAGAATCTTAAGCTATTTTCATACTCCAAGCTCTCTGCTAAATCTCATCAAATCTGACCCTTTGAGAAATTTTCTTAAAAATATACCTCTTCTTGAAAAAAATAATCTCAGAGAATGTCAATATCATGCTATAAAAAATCTAGAATCTTCTCTTGCAGAAAACCACAATCGCTCTTTGCTTCAAATGGCAACAGGTAGCGGAAAAACCTATACTGCTTGCAATATTTCTTACAGACTTTTGAAATACGCTCGTGCTAAACGCATTCTTTTTTTAGTAGATAGAAAGGATTTAGGTTCTCAAACACTAAGCGAATATGAAAATTTTAAAATCTCCAATCGTTCCTTTTCTGAACTCTACATCATCAATCACATTACTCAAAATACTATCCCTGAAGATAGTCAAATTGTGATTATGACTATTCAAAGGCTTTATTCTATCCTCACAAATACCCCTTTAACAGAAGAAGATGAAGAGCTAGAATCCTCTCAAACTCTCCAAAATGTAATTTCTAAAATTCCTTATAACCAAAGCATTCCTTTTGATTTCTTTGATTTTATTATTGTGGATGAATGTCATCGATCTATTTATGGGAATTGGAGAGCAATTTTAGATTATTTTGATAGCTTTATTATTGGGCTGACTGCTACCCCCTCTAAGCTTACTTTTGGATTTTTCCAAAGCAATCTTATCTACTCCTACACTTATGAGCAATCTGTCTTAGATGGAGTAAATGTAGATTTTTGGGCGTGGAGGATTGAGACTAATATCACTCAAAATGGATCTGTTATCCCTCCTAAAAGTCTAATCATCAAAAGAGACAAACGCGATAGAAAAATAATCTATGAAGAATTAGATGAAGAGCTAGCCTATAGCAACAAAGACTTAGATACAAAAGTGCTCAATCGCTCTCAAATCCGCACAATCCTCACAGAGTATAAAAAACTTATCTATTCTCAACTTTTTTCTGAAAGAAAAAGTGAAGATGAAAGCAAAAATTTAGCCTACATCCCAAAAACTCTTATTTTTGCTAAAGATGATCATCACGCCGAGGAAATCACACTCATTGCTAGAGAGGTTTTTGGCAAAGGCAATACTTTTGCTCAAAAAATCACCCATACCAACAAAAATAGCAAAGAAGCCATAAGAGATTTTAGAACTAATCCAAACTTTAGAATCGCAATCACAGTGGATATGATAGCCACAGGGACAGACATCAAACCTCTTGAAGTGCTAATCTTTATGAGAAATGTCAAATCTTCAGGGTATTTTGAACAAATGAAAGGGCGTGGATGTCGCTCCATAGATGATCAAGCTCTAAGAGAAGTTACCCCAAATGCCAAAAGCAAAAATAAATTCTATATTATCGATTGTATTGGGGTGCTAGATAGCGCTAAAATCCTCTCTACTCCTATCATTAAAGGTGATAGAGCACAAACCCCCACACTTAAAAAAGCCATAGAAGATATTGCCAAGGGAATCATTACACCACAAAACACTTCCCTCCTTGCTTCCAAAATCTCAAGAATAGCTCAAAAAATTGACAAGAAAGATGAAGCATATCTTCAAAAACTTTTGGAAGAGACTTTTATCCCACCTATCCAAACTCCACTTCAAGGAAATTTCGGAGAAAATAAAGAAGAATATGACTTTATTCCATCTAATTCTCTTCTCTCCTTATCTAAGCAACTCTATACACTCTCAAATATTTTAGAAGAAGATATCACGCTACACCCATCTACCCCCACACCACTCACACAAGAGGAGCAAAAAGAACAGCTTGCAAACTTCATCACAGCGCCCTTTAATCACGCTTCATTTAGAAACTCGCTCATCAATATCGCTAAAATCCTCTATATCTATATCGATGAACTCAACACCGATGAAGTTACACTCTCTCAACCCATAGAATCTACTAATCAAATCGAAGATTTTGAGAGATTTATCATAGAACACAAAGATTCTATCCTTGCTCTCTCTATCCTCTATGATAAGAAAAAAATCCATATTACTCAAAATGCCCTAGAAGAGCTCAAACAAAAGCTTCAAGAATCTCAAATAGACATCGCTAAGCTTTGGAAAAGCTATGCAAAAAAGCAAAACAAACAAAGTGCCTATAAAAATCTCACAGACCTCATTTCTTTAGTGCGACTAGGCTATCAACAAATCAAAGAACTCCACTCTTTTGCAGAAAATGCCAACAAACTCTATGAGCTTTATCTAGGACGACTTATCAACAAAGGAATCCATCTCACCAAAGAGCAAAGAAATCTTTTTGATACCATCAAAGAATGTATCATCACAGAGGGTTATTTCTCTCAAAAAGACTTTGGCGAATACTTCGCTGATGAGGGAGGAATCGCCTATGCTAACAGAGTGTTAGGTGATAGCTTCAAGCTAGAAGTCTGTCTTGAAGAGCTTTATGAGGCTTTGGTGGGGTAAAAAATAAATAAATTTAAGGAGAATTAACGATGTATTGCATGAGTGGATTAAAAAATCTTTATAAACAAATGAAAGACAAAGATCTAACTTACACAATTTTTGACTATCGCCATAACAGTATTGCATTGGTTGCAATGTTTGATATTGACAAAAATCCATTTCAATTACTCATTATCAAAAAAGGAACAAACCTTACGCTATCTCTAGATATAGAATATGGTTTTTCCCTTGAGACTTTTTTGCTACCAGAAGACTATGAAAAATTGAAAGAGATTTTAGAGATACCTAGAATGCCCAAAGGAGAAAATCCCTTTCAACCCTCAGAATTCTTCAAAGAATTTAACAAAAAGATTCCAAGCACCTTACTAGAATACACCCAATCTTCGGAAATAAAACAAATTTTTGCAAAATTTTACAATCCAGATGAAGATGAAAATAAAATTTACATACTTGGAATGATTGATTGGACAGGGAAAAATAAAACTTATTCTGAAAAAAATCGAGAAAAAACAAGAATTCTTTATCCTGAAGTTTATCGGGCAATCAAAGACAAAAATATCAGTATTAAATATACGAGTAATGAAAATTGTTCAAAAAACACAACATATCAAACCTGTAAATTCATTCATGATGAAGAGGAATAAAAATTGAAAGAACAGAACAATACACTAGAAAAAAACTCAAAAAAATAGACACGATAAAAACAAGGAGAGAGAATGATATTTGATAATCTACCAAGTCGTAGAAAAAAAATTGAAAATGGAACACTCTACCCTGACATTTATCAATACGATGAAGTTTCTCAGAAGTTGAGAAACATAATTGTTAGGCTTTTTGACCAAAGCTATGCTAAAAATTTTTCTCATCAAATTCATACACTCATTTGTGATGAACACGGACTATTCCAACTCTATAAACTAGAAGAAAACGCTTGTAGTTTTTCCATGAATTATTTTGGCGATATTGCAAATTTTATTTGTCTATTCAAAAACGAACAACTTGAAATTTTTCTAGACTTATTAACAATAATATTTCATTTTTTCAGAATCCATGACCAAAAAATCCTACAAGAACTCAATCAAAGAATGCTAGAAAATGGTTTTGGATATCAATTTGAAAACGACACGCTAATTCGCATTGATAGTTTGCCAATGCATAAAAATGTTGTCAAACCCACTCTTGAACTTTTACAAGATTCTCGTTTTGAAAATGCCAATGTCGAATATCGTCAAGCTTTTGATGATTGCAATCATAGGCGTTATGAAGAAATGTTTGTCAATCTTTGTAAATCTGCAGAATCAACAATAAAAATTATTTGTGATATCAACAAATTTGAACTACCCAAAAGCTCTACGCTCAGCTCACTAACAGAAACTCTCAAAAACAACAACTTTCTACCCAATTACAGCACAGAATCTCTCAATGGACTCGCAAAGGTTTTAAACACCATAGGAAATATCAGAAACAACAATGGAGGACACGGAACAGGAGTAGAAAAAAGAAAAATCGACCAATCTTTTATCACTTACGCTATGCATTCCACAGCCTCAACCTTGCTCTTTTTGCTCCAAAGACAAAAAGAATGGGAATCCAAATGACTCCCCACAACCTCCCCCAACATTGGCAATGGATAAGACTTGGAGATATTGCTGAAATTATTGGAGGAACAACCCCCTCAACAACAAACCCAGAGTATTGGGACGGAGAATGTCCGTGGATTACCCCTGCAGAAATCAACAATGATTCAAAGATTATCTATCAGACAAAAAGACAAATTACACAAAAAGCAGTCAAAGATAAAAGCCTAAAAATTCTCCCCATAGGAACAATTTTGCTAAGCTCAAGAGCACCTATTGGCAAGGTTGCTATTGTAGGTAGTGAAATGTATTGCAATCAAGGTTTCAAAAACCTTGTATGTGATGAGAAAAAAATCTACAATCTTTATCTTTTTTACTTTCTCAAAGGCAAAACTACTTTTCTCAATTCTTTGGGGAGAGGAACGACATTTAAAGAGATTTCAAAAAGCATAGTTGAACAGATTGAAATCCCCCTCCCACCTCTTGAGATTCAGAGGGAAATCGTGGAGATTTTGGAATCAAAACTAGAAAAGATCACTTCAGCCAAAGCCATTTTGGAATCATCTCTAAAAGAATGCGAAACCTATCGCCTCTCACTCCTCAACGACGCTTTCAATGGCAACCTCACCCCTCATTCCAAAGATTGGCAATGGGTGAGATTAGGAGAGTGTTTGGAGAAAATGACAACAGCAAAACTTGATAAAGATACTTTCTCCTATATTGATATAGAAAGCATTGACAACAAAACCCAAACGATTACCACCCCAAAAACTCTCCCCACTTCCAAAGCCCCAAGCCGTGCCAAAAGAGAAGTCAAAGAGGGAGATACTTTGTTTTCTATGGTTAGACCCTATCTCAAAAATATTGCTTTTGTTGATTTGGAGTTTAGCCATTGTGTAGCCTCAACAGGGTTTTATGTCTGTCGCCCAAAGTCAAATCTACTCCCAAAATATTTATTCTTTTTGATGATTTCTCCTCTAGTTGTCAATGGGCTAAATCAATTTATGCGTGGGGATAATTCTCCCTCTATTCGCTCACACGATTTAGAAAACTTCTCAATCCCCCTCCCACCCCTTGAGATTCAGAGGGAAATCGTGGAGATTTTGGAATCAAAACTAGAGAAAATCGCTTCAGCCAAAAGCCTTTTGGAATCCTCTCTCAAAGAATGCGAAACCTATCGCCTCTCTCTGCTTGAGAGTGCGTTCAAAGGTGAGCTTGTATGATAAAATACAGAAAATAAAGTTAAGGAGTAAGCAATGTATTATGAGTATTTAGCCAACAAAATCACAAGATTTTTTTCACTTATTCCAGAGAGAAAACTCAAAGAATTTGAAGCTAAGAATACAGATGAAATCTTGCAGAGAAAAAACTCTTATGCATTTTTGGCTTACGCAATGAGTGAGATATGCAATATTGATATTTTAGAAGCTATTCCTTGCATTACCGATGGAAGTGGAGATGCCCAAATTGATGCGATTTACATTCACACTGAAGAAAACTTTTCTATCCATTTTTTTCAATCCAAATACTTCTCTAAGCCTGACAAAAGTATCGGTGAAAACGATATCCGACTCACACTAGAATCCACACATAGAATTCTTGGAGGCAAAATCCCTGCAAAGCTCTCTGAGCTCCTCAAAAGTAGAATACAAGATATTCAAGAAGCAATCACTGATAATGGCTTCCCTAATATTTTTATCCATTTTGTAAGCAATGGGGAAGCCACTCAGGATATTGAGATATTCAAAGAAAGATACAAAGAATATGAGATTTGCACCTATGGGGCAAAAGAGATAGCAAGATATTCGCTTGAACCAATCAAAAAAGATTTTGAAGTAACACTCACCACCATAGGAGATATTACCGAAAACCTCATCAGTGGAGTGAGCGGACATATCGCAACAGTAAATGCTAGAGAATTTATAGATATGTATAAAAAACACGGAGAGCAAAATCTACTTGAAAAAAATATTCGCTACTACAAAGGACTAAACACAATCAACAAAAAAATTCAAGCCACAGCAGAATCAAAGGAAGAAAGCAAATTCTTTTGGTTTATCAACAATGGTATCTCTATCGTATGCGATGGATTTGCCCCTCCCATCGGTGATGGGCTTGGCAATAAGATTCTAAAAATCAAAAATCCGATGATTATCAATGGAGGACAAACCACCGAAACCCTTGCACGCTCAAATATCAATGAAAATACAAGAATCTTGCTTAAAATATTTGTTCTCACCGAAGATTCAATCATTGCAAAAATCACAGAAGGGGCAAATAGCCAAAATCCTATCAATTTTCGTGATCTCAAAGCCAACCATAAAAAACAGCGTTTTATCCAAAAATATTTTTTAGATCATCAAATATTCCTAGAAATCAAATCAGGAGAAATCCCTAGCAAAGACCAAAAAATTGAAGTTTTGAAAAATGATTTTCTTATTCAAGCCTATGTGGCAATTTACAAATCCAACCCCTCAGATGCCAAATCTTCCAAAATGGCAGTATTAAGAAGATATTTTGATGAGATATTTGAAAATAAGAGTGAAGAAAAAACTCTAGCTTTTAGACTTTTTAGAAGCTATGAGATTATTAGATTTGTTAATCAAAACAATACAAATGAGGCATTTTTCCCACACGCAATTTTCAGCATATGCTATGCAATGAGTAAGCTAAATCCAAATATTTTAGATGAAAAATTTGTGTTTGAAAAACAACAAGAAAAACTTAGCGAAGTATTTATACAAGCACTTAGAGTGATAAACACAATCATTGAACGCAAAAAAAGTGAATTGGAAGATAACTACTCTCATAATTACCTTTTCAAATCTAAGGAAATCAAAATCCTCATTGATCAAAAAGTTGCAAAAAGGAGCGGTAAAGAAAAAAATGAGTAATACTTCAACATTGATAAAAAAAGTTTGGAATTATGCAACAATCTTAAGAGATAGTGGTGTGGCTTATACCGACTATGTCGCACAATTTACCTATCTTCTTTTTTTAAAAATGGATGATGAAAAATGTAAAAGCAATGCCACTACATCACTTCTCCCAAAAGATTGTCAATGGAGCAACCTTTTAAATTCATCAGGAGAAGAATTAGAAAAAATTTATACGCATATCCTCTCTACCCTTTCTCATCAAAGTGGTGTGATTGGCACCATTTATGCCAAAGCTCAAAATAAAATCAATGAGCCTGCTAATCTCAAAAGATTGATTGGCATCATCGACAAAGAAGAATGGTTGGGATTAAGTAGTGATGTTAAAGGCGATATTTATGAAGGGTTGTTAGAAAAAAATGCTCAAGATAGCAAAGGAGGGGCTGGACAATATTTCACTCCTAGAGTGATTATTGATTGTATTATTGAATGCTTAAGTCCCTCACTTGGGGAAAAGATTTGTGACCCTGCTTGCGGGACAGGAGGGTTTTTGCTCTCAGCCTATGAATATATCAAATCTCATAACACTCTCAACCGCACTCAGCTTAGAGAGCTTAAAACCTCTACTTTATATGGACAAGATATAGCCCCTCTTGTAGCAAGTCTTTGTGCAATGAATATGGTGCTTCATAATATAGGAGGAGAAGAAGGAAACATTTCTTGTGCTGATTCTTTAAAAGAAAAAGGCTCTAAATATTTTGATATTATCGCTACTAATCCACCTTTTGGTAAAAAAAGTAGCACTAAGATTATTACTGATGAGGGTGATACGAAAGCCCAAGAAGAATATTATGAGAGGGATGACTTTTTTGCCACTACAAGCAACAAACAACTAAATTTCCTTCAACATATTATGAGTATTCTTTCTTTTAATGGTAGAGCTGGGGTAGTTTTGCCTGACAATGTGCTATTTGAGGAAGGAGCTGGAGAGAAAATAAGAAAACGACTGCTTGCAAATTTTAATCTCCATACGATTTTGAGACTTCCTACAGGAATATTTTATGCTCAAGGAGTAAAGGCCAATGTGCTGTTTTTTGAGAAAAAAGAAATGAGTGAGGAAATACAAAGCAAAGAGGTATGGATTTATGATCTAAGAAGCAAGAAAAGATTTACCCTCGTAGAAAATCCTATAAGGATTGAAGATTTGGAAGATTTTAAACGATGTTATTGTATGGAAGATAGAAGCAAAAGGGTAGAAAGCGAGAGATTTAAAAGATTTTCTTACTCTGAGATTGAAAGCAATAGCTATAAACTTGATATCAATTGGATTAAAGAAGAGGAAGACGCACTCCCCTCTCCTGAAGAAGTCCTAGAATCTATTAAAAATAAAATTTCTGATATACAAAAAATATTAAACAACATTTAAGGATAAAAAATGCAAAGGCAAATAAATTTTTTAAAACTCTTCTTTATTGGAGTTGTAGCAGGTATTTTTGGAGCGATTGTAAAATGGGGATGGGAGATACCATTCCCACCAAGAAATCCTGAAGTATTTTTCCCTATAGATTCTCTTGAACGCACCACTCCACCAAAAATATTTTTAGAACAATTAGGCTTGCCTACAGATTGGTTTTATATTTTTTCTGGGATAGAGTTACCTCTGAGTATTTTTATCGTGCATATAGGATTTTCTGTATTTTTTGCGCTTTTTTATTGTTTTGTTGCTCAAAAACATCACTGGATTACAAAATATCAAGGGGTTTTATTTGGTATTTTTGTTTATTTCTTTGCACATGTCCTTTTAATGCCTATTATGCAACACACACCACCTTTGGGAGAAATACCTTTTGATGAGCATTTTTCAGAATTTTTTGGACATATTGTGTGGATGTGGAGTATTGAGATAGTAAGAAATCAGCTAAAAAATAGTCTAAAAGTTTGATTCACCCTTATCAAAAGGGTGAAAAATTTATTGGCGTCTTCCAAAAGTAACACCATAAGTTTCATTGCGAATTTGGAAAAGCGGATCATTTGGAGCACCTACACCATCTGGTAAATCTGATGGGAAATATACATCAGCATTACAATCCATTCCATCATACTTTGAAACTTTTAAAGTTCCTACCAATACCTCTTTATGCTTACCTTTCCATAGTGCAGTAGTATCATTAGTAACATCATCTTTATTTGCATAGACAAGATACATCTTATACTCTATAGGCTTACTTTTTATATGCTCTTGAAATCTCTCTAATAGATAATTATCACCTACCTTTTTTAATTCCTCATCACTTAGGTATTTCACGCCCTCAACAGGCACAAATTTCCATCTTGCAGGCAACATCTTGCCACTTTTTTTATCCTTGAAATAAAAAGTATGGATACTATAATAAGCCGTATTTGCGACACTTGAGCTAATACCTACATTTTTCATATATTCTTCAAAATTACGATAAGAATCTACCTCTTGAGTTAATCTCTTGATTTTTTCTTGATCTACCTTACCATCTACAGGAATTCTCATCTCAAAATACTGACCAAATTCTTGTGGATTCTTTGCAAAATTGATTTCAGAACCAAGCATTACCATCGTCCAGCTTCCTTTATCATCTTGCATCTTTATTGCCATACCTCTAGGCTTGCTTTTATCACTCATAATCGCTCCACCTAAAGAATATCGCACCTGTGTAGGGATAGACTTTTGATCTAAAAAAGGCACATCAAGACTTTTTACAATATCCTTTGTGGGTTCAAAATTACCACTTGTGCAAAACCCTTTTGCATGATTTACTTTTCTATGTGGATCATTGACATCGCCATTGAGTTTATAAAAAATATCAGCAATCTGATTGGAATCATAAGTTTCATTGGCATTTGTATAGTCACTTGCCAAAAAAGCCAATAAACACGCGCTTAAAATACTTTTTTTCATTATTCTTTCCTCATAATTTTAATGTTAAAGATAATAATTATTACTTCATTATTTTAATCATTGGCAAATTATCTTATTTTAAAAATCCTCAAAGCATTTAACAATGCCAATAAACTCACTCCAACATCTCCAAAAATAGCCTCCCAAATATTTGCCATTCCAAAAATTCCAAGAATAATAAAAACTACTTTAATACCCAAAGATAAGAATACATTTTGCCAAAGGATACTTTTTGTTTTTCTTGAAATTTCAAACATTCTAAAAATGCCTAGGAGATTATCCCTTAATAATAAAATATCAGCACCTTGCTTGCTAATATCACTTCCCCTCACCCCCATAGCAACCCCAATATCTGCAAGAGCTAAAGCAGGGGCATCATTTATCCCATCACCTACAAACATTACTCTATGATGTTTTTGATAAGATTTTAAAATCTCATATTTATCTTGTGGCAAGGCTTGAGCATAGTATTTGCATTGCAATTTTTGTGCTATTTCTTGGACATTTTTTAGACGATCACCGCTTATAATCACAACTTCTTTTTGAATCTTTTTTAGCAAATTGATAGTTTGCATTGCCTCTTCTCTAAGTTCTTCTTGCAATAAAATATAACCAAGATATTTTCCATCTCTAGCAATATGCACCACCAATCCACTCTCTTGCTCCTCTTGATACTTTATTGCAAACTCTTCCATCAATCTAGCATTCCCTGCCAAAATAACTTCCTCTTGCAATTGCACCATCATTCCCCTACCAGATAACTCTCTGCTTTGTATCACAGGAATCTTTTTGTCTCTCTGAAAAGCTAAGGCGATAAGATGCTTTGAATCTTGCATCGCAATACAAGCAGATTCTAAAAGCATTTCTTCACTCACAGCCCTATGAGCATTTAAAGATTTTATTTTGAAATGCCCTGTTGTGAGAGTTCCTGTCTTGTCAAAAACTATCAAATCAATTTCATTGAGTTTTTCTAGCATTTGAGCGTTTTTTATCAAAATACCATCTTTACTAGCCTTGCCAATCGCACTAAAATATCCTAGAGGAATCGCCAAGACAAGTGCGCAAGGACAAGAAACCATTAAAACAACCAAAGAGCGATAAAGCCATTCTCTAAAATCCCCATATCCTAACAAAACAGGAATACAACACAAAGCCACAGCAATAAAAAAAATCATTGGTGCATAGAATCTAGCAAATTTTGTGATAAAACCTTGCGCTTTTGTTTTTTGATTTAATGCATCTTCAAGCATTCTTTTAGTTTTGAGTATAAAACTATTTTCATAAGTTTCAGTAACAAGCACCTCCAAATGAAAATCTAAAACCACGCTACCACTCAAAACCCTATCACCCTTAGAAACAAAAACAGGCACACTCTCCCCAGTAATAGCTTGGGTATCTACACTACCTTCTCCTTGCAAAACTTCACCATCTAAGATAACCAAATCTCCTGCACTATACAATGCCCTCTCACCTTGCTTGACTTGAGAGATTTCTTTCATCACTCTTGTATTATTTTCTAAAATGCAAACTTTATGAGGCATCGCATCAAGAAGGGCATAAAAAGATTTCTTAGATCTAAAGATTGCAAAAGCTTGTAAATGCTCTCCTAGTGCATAAAAAACTATGATTGCAACAGATTCTGTATAGGCTTGTAGAAAAAAGGCAGCTAAACTCGCACTTAACATCAAAACATTTTCATCAAAAAAAATCTTATTTTTAAGACTAGAAAAAGCACCAAGAATAATAGGCTTTATGGCAAACATATAGCTTAAGGATAAAAACAAAAAAACCCAAAAGAAAGAAAAATTTAAATATTCAAAAATAAAACCAAGAATAAAACTTACAATAACAAATATAATCTTTTTGTGAGAAAATTTTCCATCATCTTCTTGAAGCAAAATCTCTACTTTAGGTTCAATATTTTTTATAGTTTTAAATACTATATCCATATCATTACCTTCAAGTATCAATAAACCCGATGGAAAATTTAATTGCACACTTTTTACACTATCAAGATTTTTAAGTGCATTTTCTATCTTTTCTGCACAACTAGGACAATCAATATTTTTTAAATAGATTCTTTTCATTTATTATCTCACTTTTAGTATTTTAAGATTTCTTTGAAAATAATTACTTAAAAAGAAAAAAATATTTAAAGAAGTATTAAATCCCCCCCCCCCAAGATATACCAAAATATTGTTTCATAAAAATCCTTGTAATCAAAAAATAAAAATATCTTTTACCCAAAATTTTATAACAATATCTAAATATTAAAAAGATAAAAATATTTTGATTATCTAATTGGGCTTCATAATTCTCTAAATGCGACGATAGCTCAGAGCTTCTAGCATATGTGATTTTTGAATCACCTCGCTTTTATCCAAATCTGCAATCGTTCTAGCAATTTTTCTTAATTTATTTACAGACCTCTCTGAAATACCAAATCTCTGAACTGCCCTTGCTAATAAATCTTGTATCTCATCACTTAAAGTGCAAAATTTTTCCAATTCTTTTTCACTCATTTTTGCATTAAAATTTTTCTGCCCTCTTTGCTTCTGCATTATAAAAGCATCAAAAACTTGCTGTTGCATAGTCTTTGAATCCATACCTATGCTTTTATCTTCATCTATTTCCTTCATTTGCACAAACAAATCTATCCTATCCAAAAAAGGCTGACTTAGCTTATTTTTGTAAGTTTTAATTTCTTTTTCAGAGCATCTGCATTCTTTAATAAGACTTAGCAGATTCCCACAAGGACAAGGATTTTGCGCCCCTGCAAATAAAAAAGAGGTTTCATAGGTTATTTTTGAATGCACTCTTGAAACAACTAGGCAATTATTTTCCAAAGGCTCCCTTAAGGATTCTAAAACCTCCTTTTTAAAATAAGGCAGTTCATCAAAAAATAAAATTCCCTGATGTGCTAAGGCAATTTCACCTGGTTTTGGTTCCTTATTTGAAGCTGAACCAAGAATACTGGCTTTTGAAGCACTCTGATGCGGGGATTTAAAATTTCTAAGTGGTAAGAAAGATATTTCTTGATTATTAAGTGCATTTAGTCTTGCATTTTGCATAATCTCCTCAAGACTCATTGGGGGTAATATCTCCTGCAAACGCTTAATAATCATACTCTTTCCACATCCTGGACTTCCCTCCAAAATAAGGTTATGAAACCCAGCAGCTGCAATCAATGCCGCTCTTTTTGCAACAATCTGACCTCTAACTTCTTTAAAATCATTTTTAAACTCTTGCAAATAAAAATATTCTGTATTACGTATCTTTATACTTGGAAATGTTAATTGCTTTGAATTTGGATATGGTGGGGTATCTTGTAAAATTTGCTCCATAGCTTCTTTGAGATTACTGGCATAGACACAACGCAAGTTTGGCACAAAAGAAAAATACTGCTCACTCTCTTTTGGCAAAATAATGCAAGCATTTGAATCAAAGAGCATCACATCTAAGACAAGTGCAAAAATATCATTACTATGCTTTAATGTCCCATCAAGTCCTAATTCTCCAAAAGCAAACCAATTATTTTGCAGTGTATTTTCTTGTTTTTGCATAGCAATCAAAAGTGCTATAGGCAAATCAAAATGGCTTCCATATTTAGGCAAATCTGCCGGAGATAGATTGATTGTGATTTTTAAGGGAGGAAAATTAAACCCATTTGCACTTAGTGCAGAATGCACGCGTTGCTTAGATTCTTGAATTGCATTAGTCGCAAGCCCAGAAATCAAAAAAGCAGGCAAACCTCTTGTAAAAGAAACTTCTACTTCTACAATTTTAGTATGAAGACCAAATCTTGTAGCACAAAAAATTTTTCTTACCATTTAGCTAGCCTTTCTGATTTTTCTTAAGCTCCTTTTGAAACTTCTTGCGCTTTAAAATTGAAAGTCTATCAACAAATAAAATACCATCTAAATGATCTATCTCATGCTGTAATGCTACAGCCAAAAAATCTTCTGCTTGCAAAACTTTTTCATTACCAAAACGATCCTGATAGCCTAAAGTAATTTGATGATAACGCTTCACTTCTTCGTAAAAATCTGGAACTGACAAACATCCTTCATTCCACAAAATATCCCCCTCTTTATTTAACACCACAGGATTGATAATTTCTAACAAATCTTCCTTATATTGTTCTCCATCCTCTCTAGGAATATTTACAAGTAATACCCTTTTTAAAACTCCTACTTGAACACCAGCAAGACCAACTCCATTGCGACTTCTCATCGTATCAAACATATCATCCAATAAATGATGCAAATCCTCATCAAAAATCTCAACTTGTTTAGACTTTTGCTTCAATAAGGGATTAGGATAGCTAACAACCTCTAAGACTGCCATTATATTTCATCTTGTGCATAAACTTTAAAATCAACACTCTCTTCCAATGCACTATTAAGTGCTGATAGGGAAGATTGAAGAATATTTTCTGCGCTCTTGCTTGGAATAACCCTTGAAATACCAATAGCTATATGCAATACAATATCCTTGCCATCAGAAAAAACATTTGTTGTTTTCGCAGCTTCTGCTAATCTCTCAGCAGCTTTTTTTGCACTTGATAGATCTGAATTTTTCAATCCCATTGCAAAAATACCATCACCAATATATGCCAATATATCACTTCTTCTTGAGGTCTTTAACAACAATCTTGCAATACTCTTTAACAATACCAATGTCATTGCCCTATCTTTTAAATCTGCTGTGATGTTTTTTGCTAAACCTAGAGTTAATATTGTCGTTTCGTGTTTTAACTCACCAATAAGCTCTCTTTCTTTTTCAATCAAAGAGATAAAATAACGCTTATTATAAACGCCAAATTTAGGGTCATAAATAGTATTATTATTGACATTATTGATCATTTGTGCTGTGCTTTGATAAATAGATTTAATTTGCAAAAGTTGCTCATCTGCTTGCACTTTCATCTGACTTAAATCTTTTAAAAAAATCTGCATTGTATTATTAAATACTAGCTTATTATCAATCTTTGCCAGTTCCTTGGAATACTTATCTGAAATTCCCTGAGTTACCTGAATATTTTTATATAAAGCAGCCACAAGCTCTAAAATTTTTTTGATATTTTTAAAGCTATCCTTTACACTTCTCTCAAAAGCAATTATTCTATCTTCGCTAATTGTTTGCAAATCAATTACAGCTTGTATTTTTTGTTTTAATATTGCGTCTTCTTTCTCAAGAAGCCGTTCAAAATACATTTGATAATTTGCCGGAAAAGGTGGCAAAGACTCATTAGCAAGCTCTCTAACCGTATCTTCTGCGAGCTTTTCTACTTTTTCTGCAATCTGCCCTTGTACATATTCCTCTTGAACATCTTCTATTGGTTCTTCATGAATATCTAAAATATCAGAATTGATATCCCCAAAATAAGGGTTACTAGTAAAATCTAATTCGTCCTTGTCATCTTTACTATTTGGCATCATATTTCCTTTTTTATCCTTACTTCAAACTTTTTTGCAATACCTTATCAATTAGACCATATTTTAATGCTTCTTGAGCACTCATAAAGAAATCTCTCTCAGTATCTTGAGTAATTTTCTTTAAACTTTGATTTGTATTTTTTGCCATAATCTCATTTAGAATCTTCTTTAATCTTAAAATCTCATTTGCTTGAATTTCAATATCCGTAGCCTGACCTTGTGCACCACCTAAAGGCTGATGTATCATAATGCGAGAATGTGGTAGAGAATAACGCTTCCCCTTAGCTCCAGAGCTCAACAAAAAAGCACCAGCAGAAGCTGCTTGCCCAATACAAATAGTAGCTACATCTGGACGAATATAATGCATTGTATCAAAAATACTAAATGCACTTGTGATAACTCCGCCTGGAGAATTGATATAAAGATAAATATCCTTTTCAGAATCTTCAGCCTCTAAAAACAAAAGTTGTGCGACAATTGATGAAGCAACCATATCATTTATCTCACCGCTCAAAAGAATAATTCTATCTTTTAAAAGGCGAGAATAAATATCATAACTTCTCTCACCCCTACCTGTTCTCTCTATAACATAAGGAATGTAATTCATTATTTACTATCCTTTTTTGTACTTTTATTCTCTTTTTTTGTTTTGCTTTCCTTTTTTTCTTCTACTACTTTTTCAGATTGTTCAATTTTACTATCTAAAAGCTTATGCAAAACTCTATCTTCAATCATTGCCATCTTAATAGCTGGTAAAAGATTGTTATTTTTATAATACTCTACAACTTCTTTTGGATTTTGCCCCATCATCATTGCTTCATAATAGATAGTTTGAAATACCTCATTATCACTTACAACAACACCATCTCTCTTTGCCAATGCATCAACGATAAATGTTATAGTTACGCTCTTTTGAGCAGTAGCCCTAAAGCTCTCTCTTTTTTCTTTTGCTTTGTTTGCATCTGATTGCAATTGTTTTAACTCATCTGGACTAATTGTGCCAAGAGAATTTCTAAAAAGCATATCCATCTCTTGCTCCACAATCAAATCTGGTAAATCAAATTTAATAGTATCAAATAAATTATCCACTAATTTTTCTTTCAATTCTTCATTATAGAGTTTTGTCTTAGCTTCTATTTCAAGCTGGTTTTTTATTTGCTCATTCAAATCTTCTAGATTTGCATTTTCTTTTTGAGGCAAAAGACGCTTTGCTAATGCATCATCAATCTTAATTGAATCTTTAACTTTTATACCATGAAGCTTGATCTTAAAAACAGCATCTTTTCCTGCAAGATTCTCAGCCTGATAGTCCTTTGGAAATGTCACTTTGATATCTTTGTTATCTCCTGCTTTCATTCCAATCATAGAATCCTCAAAACCTGCAATAAACTGATTGCTACCAATCATAAGTTCAAAATTCTCTGCTTTTCCGCCATCAAATGGCTTATCATCTATAAAACCTTCAAAATCAAAAACTGCAAAATCATTCTTTTCAAGTTTTTTATCCTTAGGTGCTTCAACAAGAGGTGCTTCCCTCTTTGCAACTTCCTCTAATCTTTCTTTAATAGCCTTATTCTCAATCTTTGGAAATTTTACACTTGGGATACATTTATCCACGAGTTTTAAATCTATTTCAGGTGTTAAAGATATTTTTATCTCAACATCAATCCCCTCACTCTTTTCATCAAATTTTGTAATGATAGGATCCCCTATTACCTGCTTGCTTTCAATTTTTAAGTCTTTAATAGCTTCTTGCAACATTTCTTGAACTGCTTCTTTTTGAGCATCTTGCTTAATTGCATCTTTGTAGCGAGCCTTGATTAAATTTAAAGGCACTTTTCCCTTTCTAAAGCCATCCACTTTAATTGTCTTGCTCAATCTTGTAGCAACTTTTGTCAATTTCTCCTCTAAATCTTTAGTCGCTATCACTCCATTAGCAATTGCATTTGCACTATTTAATTTCTTTGTAGATAAATTCATAACTTTCCTTCAACAAAATTAAGTATAATTTTGTGATTATAACAAAAGAATGCCTCAATATTGCTATAAGGTTTTTAAAATGTCCCTGCAAACTCTAAAAGCAAAGCTTAAAAATGATTTTCAGCTTTCACCAAAATATGGCCTTATTACAAAAATTACACCTACCATTATCTATGCTAGTGGTTTAGCTCCTTCTTTGGGTGATATTGTAAAAATTTTTAAAAGCAATGGAGAAACTGCACTAGGAATGGTGACTATCATTCAAAATAAAGAATTTGGCTTTACTCCATTTTCTTTTGTAGAAGGGTTTCGAGTTGGCGATAAAACTATCTTAGATAAAGAAGGGTTGCTGTTTCCTGTCGGAGATTCCTTGCTTGGTAGAGTGCTTGATCCTCTTGGCAATCCTCTTGATGATAAAGGAGAATTACATACCACACAAACCACTCCCATAATTTCACACCCCATCAAGGCGATGAAAAGAGGAGTAATTGATGAAATTTTTCCCGTGGGTATCAAGGCAATTGATGGAATCCTAACTTGTGGCAAGGGACAAAAACTTGGAATCTTTGCTGGATCTGGTGTTGGTAAATCTACGCTTATGGGTATGATAGTCAAAGGCACTCAGGCTCCCATCAAAGTTATTGCACTTATTGGAGAAAGAGGCAGAGAAGTTCCTGAATTTATTCACAAAAATCTTAATAATAATCTTGAAAATACCGTGCTTATTGTTGCTACAAGTGATGATTCTGCACTAATGAGAAAATATGGAGCCTTTTCTGCTATGGCTGTTGCTGAATACTTTAAAAATACTGGAAGAGATGTTTTATTTATCATGGATTCTGTTACGCGTTTTGCAATGGCTCAAAGAGAAATTGGCTTGGCACTAGGAGAGCCACCCACTAGCAAAGGCTATCCGCCATCTGTGCTTTCTCTTTTACCTCAACTTATGGAGCGTGCTGGAAAAGAAGAAGGAAAAGGCTCTATTACTGCTTTTTTCACTGTATTGGTAGAAGGTGATGATTTAAGCGACCCAATTGCTGATCAAAGTAGAAGCATTTTAGATGGGCATATTGTATTAAGCAGGGAATTAACAGATTTTGGAATCTATCCGCCAATTAACATTCTAAATTCTGCTTCTAGGGTTAGTAATGATATTATCACACCTCAACATAAAGATGCTATGAGAAAATTTAGGCGGCTTTATTCCTTACTCAAAGAAAATGAAATCTTAATACGCATTGGTTCTTATCAAAAAGGATCTGATGCAGAACTTGATGAAGCAATTGACAAAAAATCTGCAATGGAAGGTTTTATCAAACAAGATGAAAATGAATTACTTAATTTTAATGAAACACTCCAACAACTCATCAAAATTTCATCTTAATCTCATAAATAAATCGTGTTTGCTCTCCCTTAGAAACAATATCTTTTAGATAGATATCTTCAAATACCAATTGTTCTATATCACATAGATTAGAGATTTGATTCTTAGCCATCTCTTGTAAAAAAATTCCACGATAATATTTTGCGTAATGACTTACCTTTTTTCCAGACTTTAAGAATTCAATCACGCAATGAGGCTGCTTCAACATATAAGCCTTCACATACACCTCTGCTCTTAAATCTAGTATTTGCTTTTTATCTTCAAAATATGTATCCAAAACCTCTTGCATAGACTGATACAACGCCTTTATACCCAAAAATTTATTAGAATAATTCTGATTGAACTTATAAAATGGGATTAAATCACAAGCTTTTATGGCTCCAAAAAGATTGCTAAAAATCCATACATTTTGCAAGATATACTCCCTGCTTCTTTCATCTAGTATATCAAATGCCAATGCCTTATATGCTACTCCATCATACAAGCGAATTGCTTGAATAGTGGGTGATTTTAGAATACTAGAACAAAGCGCTAATTCATCCAAATATTTATCAAGACTTTTTACTCCAAATAATTTACAAATCTCCTTATCATCCCCGCTCTCTAAAAGCTCCAAATATTTCATAATAATTTTGCTTCTCTCTGAAAAACTCAGCGCAAAGCCTTTAGCAAAATCAATCTGTTGTCCAATACCCTGAAAATCCTTAAGCTTCCCTTCACTTGGACTAAATAATATTTCCATAATTACTCCCTCTTTTTGGTATCATTATATTATCAAAAGCGAAGAAAAATTTTAAGGAATCACATTGAATAAGATAGGATTGAAACTTATTTTACACATTGCCTATTTATGGCTTATTGGTATCAATATTGGCGCTATTGCAACCTGCGGAATTTTTGTCGCACCGATTGTTTTTAATGCTTATAGTTTTTTACCAGATCTTGGCATCACTCAATATGATTCTGGCATCTTAATGACACAAATTTTTCTTAAACTCAATACACTACTAAATGTAAGTGCCATCTTGATACTTGTTTATGAATTACTTGCTTTTAATCTCTCCAAAAAAACAAGTTTTTTTCCCCTAACAATCAATATTATAAATGTCTTATTAATTTTTCTTTTCAGTTTTTATTTTACCCCAAAAATTATTGAGGCACAGACTCAAGGAGCTGCAGCCACAGCGACCCCAGAATTTGCAACACTACATTTACAAAGTGAATATGTTTTTAAATTTCTTTTCATTATGCTAACACTAAGTTTTTTTACAAGATTTGTTCTACTCTTTATACAAACAAACCCAAATTATAAGAGTAAAAAATGAGTAAAATTTCTGTAGGTATTGTTGGTATTAGTGGTTACACAGGTCTTGAGCTTTTTAAAATTCTTGCCAAACATCCAAAATTTGAAATACAATACATCGCTAACTCAAGCGGTGAAGAATCCATTGAAACAATACACCCTAGTCTTCTCAAAGTAAGTAATCTTAAGATTTATAAAGCAAATCCAAGAGATATTGCAAATAAAATCCAACTGCTTTTCTTAGCACTCCCACATCAAGAATCTATGCTTTTTTGCAAAGAATTACTTGAGCTTGATTCTCAAATAAAAATCATAGATCTTTCTGCGGACTATCGCTTAAGCAAAGAAAACTATGAGCTTAATTATTGCCAACATCTTGATGAAAAAAATCTACAGCATGCAGTCTATGGTCTTGTTGAATATCAAAGAGAAAAAATTAAACAAGCAAGACTTATCGCAAATCCTGGTTGCTATCCAACAGCCTCATTGCTTGGACTATTACCATTTCTTCCACATATCCAATCAAGCATTTTTATTGATGCAAAAAGTGGAGTAAGCGGGGCTGGAAAAAAACTAAGCTCCAATACACACTACCCCTTTATCAATGAAAATATTTTTGCTTACAATCCTTTAGCACATCGTCATCAAATAGAAATTGCAGAAAAATGCCAACTTATTGGAAGCAAAGAAGTAAAAATCAATTTTATTCCGCATTTAACCCCACTTACTCAAGGAATGCTTGTTAGTATCTTTGCTACTCTTAAAGAAACTTTAGATCCACTAGAGCTTCTTTTTGATTTTTATAAAAACGAACCTTTTATACGCATACGCACGCAAAGTGTAGATGTATTAAATGTCAGAGGAACAAACTTTTGTGATATTTATGCAAAATGTAGCGGAAATGATCTCTTTATCAATACAAGTATTGATAATCTTATGCGAGGTGCTAGCTCCCAAGCAGTGGTAAATGCAAATTTAATGTTTGGTTTTGAAGAAACACTTGGCATACCCATGATAGGATAAAATGCAAAACCTACCTATGATTAAAGAAGGTGCATTGTTTATAGCAGATGCACATTTTCATGATAATGATGCAAGGTTTTTTGAATTAATAGAAAGATTAAATCTCAATCCTCCTTCGCAAGTATTTTTTATGGGAGATATTTTTCATCTTTTAATTGGGCACATCCCTTCAAGCCTCAACAAACATCTACCCTTGCTAAAAAAAATCAATGATTTAAGCCTAAAAAGTGAAGTTTTTTATTTTGAAGGGAATCACGACTTTGCACTGCCACAATCACTTTTACCTAAAGTAAAAATCTATCCTAGAAAACTTCAACCCGCGCTTTTTAGCTTTGAAAACAAAAAAATTTTACTTGCACACGGGGATATTTTTATTTCTGCGTGGTATTCTTTTTATATCAACACCATAAATAATCCAATAATTCTTAGTCTATTAAGGATTATAGATTCTTTGAGTTTTGGAAAAATTTATCAAAAAATTCACGCAAAGATAATGCTAAAAAAAATTATTCCATTGCATAATAATGCAAATTTTTCAAAAAAGAGAATCGATCACTACAACAATTTTTCAAAAAAAAATCATATAAGCTTTGATTATATACTTGAGGGACACTTTCATACTATATTGTATCAGGAAAATTATCTTGCCATTCCTTCATTTTATTGCCATAAAAAAATCTTGCAGATGAGCAAAAAACATTTTTATAACCTAATTTAAAGATTAAAATTGTAAAATTAGAAAGATAATTATTAAATACTAACTGAAAGGGAAGAGCACAATAATGGATGAAATGCAAGAAATAATAGAAGATTTTCTAATCGAAGCCTCCGAACTTGTAGAGCAATTGGATCAAGACCTTATAGAATTAGAACACAATCCAAAGGATTTAGAGCTTTTAAATCGCATCTTCAGAGTAGCTCACACCATAAAAGGTTCAAGCTCTTTTCTAGGTTTTGATATTTTAACAAACCTTACACACAACATGGAAGATGTCCTCAATAAAGCCAGAAAAGAGGAATTGGTAATTACTCCTAGCATTATGGATGTCGTCTTAGAATCTATTGATCTTATGAAAGCACTTTTGCAAACTATACAAAAAAATAAAAGTGATATAGATAGTAGCATTGATATCACAGAATGTGTCCAAAATCTCCAAGATATCTCAAACAATACCTTTACTCCAACAAAAGAAAAAAATAGTAAAAAAAGCACGAAAACAAAATCCAAAGCAGAAAAGACAAAGCAACCCCAAGAAGAAACAAAAGATGTGGATTATAGTGCAATGAGCAGTGATGAAGTCGAAGCAGAGATAGAAAGATTGCTTAATGAAAGACAGCAAATTGATAAGGCAAAGAGAGCGCAAAAGAAAACTCCTCAAACATCCTCTCCAAAAACTCCAGATGTCAAACCTCAAAAAAATACCAAAGCAGTAGAAGAAAAAACCATAGAGCAAACTGTTAGAGTTGATGTCAAACGCCTTGATAATCTAATGAATCTTATCGGAGAACTTGTTTTAGGAAAAAATAGACTTTTAAGAATCTATAGTGATGCCGAACAACGCTATGATGGGGAAAATTTCCTAGAGGAATTTAATCAAGTTGTGTCTTCTATTTCTACAGTAACAACGGATTTGCAACTTGCTGTAATGAAAACTAGAATGCTTCCAATTAGCAAGGTATTTAACAAATTTCCAAGAATGATTAGAGATTTATCAAGAGAACTAAGCAAAGATATTGAACTAAATATTAGTGGGGAAGAAACAGAGCTAGATAAATCTATTGTTGAAGAAATTGGAGATCCTCTTGTGCATATCATTCGAAATTCTTGTGACCATGGAATCGAAGATATAACCACTAGAAAATCCCTTAATAAAAGTGAAACTGGAAATATCAATCTAAGCGCTTACAATGAGGGGAATCATATTGTTATTAAAATTAGTGATGATGGAAAAGGACTTGATGCCCAATATCTTAAGCAAAAAGCTATTGAAAAACAACTAATTACACAATTTGAAGCTGAAAATATGAGCGAAAAAGAAGCTTATTCTTTGATTTTTAAACCTGGTTTTTCCACTGCAAGCTCTATTACAAATATTTCTGGTCGTGGCGTTGGAATGGATGTTGTAAAAACCAATATTGAAAAACTTAATGGAATCATAGAAATAGAATCTGAAAAAAATGTTGGCACAACCTTAAAGCTAAAAATCCCTCTTACACTAGCTATTATTCAAGCATTACTTGTAGCAATTCAAGAAGAATACTACGCAATCCCTCTATCCTCTGTATTAGAAACAGTGAGAATTGATCCTAATGAAATTTATAGCATTGATGGAAGAAGTGTCTTAAGACTACGCAATGAAGTTCTTTCTTTGGTGCGTCTTGCAGACATCTTTGATGTCAAAACAACATTTGATAACTCTAATGAAGTTTATGTTGTAATTGTAGGACTAGCTGAACAAAAAATTGGAATTATTGTAGATTATCTCATAGGACAAGAAGAAATTGTTATTAAATCTCTAGGCTATTACCTCAAAGGAACTCCTGGTATCGCTGGTGCCACAGTAAGAGGAGATGGAAAAATTACTCTTATTGTTGATGTGCCTGCAATGATGGAAATGGCAAAAGATGTCAAAACTAATGTAAATGACGCAAAAGAAAACTCCTCTGATATCAAAAAATCTCCAAGTGATTATAGAATCTTAATGATTGATGATAGCACTACAGATAAGCACTTATTTAAGAAATTTTTAGAACCTCTTGGCATTACAATCATAGAAGCTAATAATGGTCTTGAGGGGATAGAGTTGCTTAAAAATAGTGAAAAAGGTTTTGATGCGATATTAGTAGATGTAGAAATGCCAAAAATGGATGGCTATACCTTTGCTTCAGAAGTAAGAAAATACAATCGTTTCAGAAACCTTCCAATCATTGCCCTAACAAGCAAAGGAGAAAAAACAGATAGAATGCGAGGCATTGAATCTGGTATGACAGAATACATCACCAAACCATGCACACAAGACTATCTTATCAACATTGTAAAAAGAAATATCAATTTTAAAAATACAGGAACTCATGATGAATAAAGAACGATTAAAAGAAATATTTGATAACCAAAAACAAAACTACACAAAAACAAAAAAAGAAGAAATTGAAGATGTAACACAAGTTATTGGTTTTGTTGTGGGTAATGAGGAATTTGCTGTGCCTATTTTAAATGTTCTTGAAATTGTAAAACCTATAGACTATACACGAGTTCCCAAAACCCCAGATTATGTTTTAGGAGTTTTTAATCTTAGAGGCAATGTCTTTCCTCTTATAGATTTACGAAGAAAATTTAATCTTCCTGCAATAAAGCCAAATAAAGATACTTGCTATCTTGTCATCAAACACGAAGATATGATTGCTGGTTTTATGATTGATAGACTTACTGAAGCCTTAAGGTTAAAACAAAGTGAAATTGACCCTATCCCAGAAACTATCAATGAAAAGGCAGATTTGATGCTTGGCGTGGGAAAACAAAACGACAAACTTATCACTATCTTAAAGATTGAAAACTTATTGAAAAAGACTTTCTAGGATATGAAATATTTTTCATTTTTCTTTATTACCCTTTGCATTCTATCAGGCATTGCTTATTATCAAATTCCCCCTGATAGACAATTTGATTTTATCGCTAAAACAGCAGATTTTACAACTCAAAGAATTTATAAAAAACAAGATATTCCTCCACCTCCAAATGTAAAATCTGCCCATTCTAGCACGATTGCTCCTATTGATTCTGAATATCTTATCAGTGCATATTTTGCTGGAAGCAGAGAAGGTGCAAAAGATGTGGCAATCTATGCAAATATTTTTCACAACAATCAATGGAGCGAGGCTTTTGAGATTCTCAATCCAAAACAATTGATGCAAGATGCCAAAGAATATATAAGCAAAATTGGAAATCCTGTGCTTTATCATCTTGATAATACCTTGCATCTTTTTGTAGTGGGAGTGAGTATTGGAGGATGGGCAACAAGCAAAATTTATCACTACACCTCTGTAGCAAACCCTCAAAATATCTATTTTCGTTTTCAAAAAGCATTACATTTAAGCCCATTTGCCAATCTAAGCAACCTTGTTCGCACTCCACCTCTTGGAATAACTTTTAATGATTTTCAAGATAAAGGATTTATTCTTCCTATTTATCACGAACTTGCAAATAAATATGCACTAATGGTTACTTTTGATACTACAGGGAAAAAATTACAAATCTCAAAGCCAAATAATGCATTTGGATTATTACAACCAAGTATTACAGCTCTAGATTCTACACACTGTCTTATTGCCTTTAGAGCCCACAAAAAAGCAAGATCCATTCTTTATACGCAAAAATGTGATAACAATCTTAAATACCAACCACTACAATCCGCAAATATTCCAAATGAAGATAACTCTCTTAATCTCTTTGCCATAAATAATACAGCCTATTTGCTACACAATACAAGAATTGATAATCTCCCTAGAGGTGAACTTGTCATCTCAAAACTTAATTATGATAATCAATTCACAAAATTACTTAATATTGATGAAACAAATACTCCAAATGGAGAAGTAAGTTATCCTTATATTTTTATCTCAAATGGAATCTTGCATATTACTTATACAGTGGATAGAAAGTTTATTAGACACCTTATGTTAAGCACTCATTATTTGGAGGAACAACCATGATAATGCATTATCTCTTAACTCTTCCTTATATCACCATCACTCTCTTGCTACTCTCTTATACAAGAGCAAAGCAATTTGCTTATTATTTTTGCATACTATTCATTGGCATTTTATGCAATATCCCTTTCTACCATCACTTAAGTCTTAATGATTTAACCTATAGTATTACGAGCAATCTTAGTTTTTTTACCCTCATACTTTGCGCACTCTTATGCTTAGAGATTTTGCAATTTAAAAAGAAAAAAATCTTTTTTATTTCCTACAAAGGATATCTTTATATTGCCTTTGCTAACTTATTTTTCTATCTTTGTTTTTTAAATATTATTCCACTTAATATCTATTATACTGACCATACTTACACAATTCTTATTGCTAGTAGTATTATCTTTATATCTTTTTTCTTTGATAAAATTGTCTCTTTGGCGTATCTATTTTGCCTTTTTGCCTACAACCTAGGTCTTTTTGAAGTCAATAATATTTTTGATTATTTCTTTGATGTGCCAATTTTAATTGCAACCCTTATTGCACTTTGTATTAAAAGCTTTCAGAAAATCAAAAAATGATTCTAAAAAATCTTTTAAAAACCCTCATTTTTGCCCTAATTCTTGCGGTTTTATTTATTACTTTAAGAATTATTTTTATTGTCTATGTTGGGATATTACATAATGAAATGAATATAGAGCAATGGAATATCTCCTTATTCTTAGATAGTATTTTGTGCCTTTATAATGGAATGCAATATGACAACAGAATCGTTGCACTTTTTACAATCTTATATCTTATCTTTAGTTTTATCTTTAAAGATAGGGGCTTAAAAATCTTTACAAGCTTTTCTATTGCCATCATTGTTATTTTAGACATAGGCAATATGGTATTTTTTCTTATCTATCATGATATTTATAATAGCAATCTTCTAGGACTTATATTTGATGATAGAATTGCGATCTTACAAACAGGTCTTAGTGGGGAATATTTTATTAGCGTAAAAATACTTTGTGCTTTTGTAATTGTCTTTATCTTTTTATGGTTTTATCAAAAAAGCATTGCATTTATCAATACTTTGACTTTTAAAAAATACCATCTTATCAACACCATATCTGCAGCAATTTTCTTACTTTTATTGCTTACATTTTTTATCAATGCTTCTTTTAGTTTCAAAGGTAAATCCTTAGATCAGCAAATCACCCCATCACAGAATCTATTTCTCAAAAAAATCACTACCGATAGCTTTAGAGCACTCTACTTTGTATATAAAGGCTACAAAGTTATTACAAAATCTTCTATGAGTGATTTTTACCCAAAAGATATCAATACAACACTACAAGAATATTTTGATATCAATACAAATCCCCCTTATGATATTTACAAACTCCTTGAACAATCATCACAAAATACTGCTTCTGCTAAAATTAGACATATTTTTTATATTGTCTCAGAAAGTTTAAGCAAATGGCATTTTGAAGAAAGGTTTGATGATATCAACCTTATGAGTGCTACAAAAAATCTCATCAAAAACCCTCACGCTATCTCTATTGATTATTTTTTAGAAAATGCCCCATCTACTGCAAAAAGCCTAGATTCTCAAATTAGTGGATTATTGCAACTAGATATTCCACTACACACACTTATTGGGAAAATCCCTAGTTTTGAAACCTCTATTGCCAATATTGTAAAAAAACTACATTATCAAACTTATTTTTATTATGGAGGATCTGGAAATTGGCAAAAACTAGATACTTTTACCCATTCTCAAGGATTCAATAAACTTTTTGATGAGAGCTTTCTTCTTAACTTCGCAAAACAAAAAGACTATCCCTCTCCATATAAAAATATTTGGGGAGTAAGTGATAATGTTTTATTTGACTTTATCTTTGAAAATACAACAAATACTCCAAGTTTTAATATGATTATGACAACATCAAACCACCCACCCTATGATATTCCTTTGGAAAAATATGGTGTGCCATTGCAAAAAATACAAGATTTTATAGACACAAATCATCTTCCTATTTCTGCAAAAATATTAGGACATATCTATTGGTATGACAAAATTCTTATTGACTTTATTGAAAAAATGTCAAAAAAATATCCCGATTCTCTTTTTATTATCACAGGAGATCACTACGATAGAAACTATCCCAATAACCCAAATATTGCCATTACAAAGCAAATCCCTTGTATCATCTACGCCCCTACACTCTCCTTACATAAAACCACAAATATTGGTGCACATATTGATATTGCTCCAACAATTATTGAGCTCATCTCTCACAAAGATTTCAAATATTCTAGTTTTGGAAATCCTCTAGCAAGCACCAATCCAAACTTTAAGATCCCTAATAAACTTGCTTTAGGATACTTTGTCATAGGAAATAAAGATATGCTTTATACTCCAAATGAAAATCCGATTTTCATCACAAAGCAAGCTAATATCACACACATTCAAACGCTCTATGAAAAACTCAATCAAGCCAAAGCTATAAGCTGGTATCTTATTTTTAAAAATCAAGAAGCACAAAAATGATACGCTATGCAAATGATTATAGGGGATTTGATGTAATCATTGATGTAAGAAGCCCTAGCGAATACCAACACTCTCATATCCCTACAGCATACAATTTCCCCGTTTTAAATGATGATGAATTTAAGCAAATTGGCACACTCTATCATCAAGATTCTCTACAAGCAAAAATTCTTGGCGCAAGCATAGCTTGTAAAAATATTGCACTACTTCTTGAAAAAATTGCTTCACAAAAACAAATAGCTCAGCTTTTTTCACATAAAAACAAAATTCTTATCTATTGTGCAAGAGGTGGAAAACGAAGTCAAGCACTTTATGAAGTATTGAAAAATCTTGATTTACAAGTATATAAACTCCAAGAGGGATATAAAGGATATCGGCAACTTGTACTTTGCAATCTAAAAACCCCCCATCACTTCCTTACACTCTGTGGTCCTACTGGCTGTGGAAAAAGTGAAATAATTCAAGCATACTCACAATCAAGCATTGATTTAGAAAACTTAGCACATCATTATGGTTCTAGTTTTGGAGATTTAGCCACCCTTGTATTAGGAACCCAACCTACTCAAAAAATGTTTGAAAATCTCTTAGAATTTGAGCTCTCAAAAAAACAAATCCATTCTCCTCTTATTATCGAAGCAGAATCAAAAAAATTAGGAAATATTATTATCCCAAAAGAGCTCTATGATAATTATCACAAGGGGATATTTATTTTTATCGATGCACCCATAGAACAAAGAATAAAAAGAATTACAAATCTCTATAAAACTATCACTCAAGATTTCTTTTTTTGTGCAATGCATAGAATCAAACCCTACATTAGCAATAACACATTTGATGATATTTTGCAGCTATGGGAAAAACAAGCTCTTGAAAAAATTGCACAAATTTTAATTGAGAAATATTATGACAAAGTTTATAAAATCCCATCTTATCAGTATAAGATAGAAAATAAAGATTTAAATGAAGCACTCAAAGAATTAAAAGAGATACAATCCCTCAATAAAACCCCATAAATACATTTCATTCTCTTTCCCTCTCCAACCACCACTTAAACTAAGGAGTTTTGTCATAAAACTTTAAGATTTGATTTTAAGATTAAAGAGTTTTGTTATTTCTCTTTTATCTTTAAAGCTTAAAGTATTGTTTTATTTCTTTTTGTTTTAGTTTGTTTAAAACAAAAAAATTATAAAGTGAAAAGTAAAAAATAAAATAAAAAATATAAAAATGTTTAAGTGGTGGCAGGAGAAGGAAAAATCTTT
>NZ_NXLX01000005.1 GCF_003364335.1 Helicobacter anseris | reverse complement strand
AGAAGTATGAAGAATAATAATTAAAAAAGAAATTAAAAGTATTAATTAAAAGTATTAAAAAGTATTTTTAATTAAAACTAAGCAGAAGAAGAAAACAAACAAAGATTTTTCCTTCTCCTGCCACCACTTAAACATTTTTATATTTTTTATTTTATTTTTTACTTTTCACTTTATAATTTTTTTGTTTTAAACAAACTAAAACAAAAAGAAATAAAACAATACTTTAAGCTTAAAAGATAAAAGAGAAATAACAAAACTCTTTAATCTTAAAATCAAATCTTAAAGTTTTATAACAAAACTCCTTAGTTTAAGTGGTGGTTGGAGAGGGAAAAGAAAGAAAATTTTTTTGTTGTTCTTTAATAAAAAATTTTTTATATCTTTTTTCATCGCTTTTTTCATAATAAGCTATCAAAGCACTTTTATAAGTATCGATTTTCTTTTTATTTAAATCTGTAAAACTTAAAATCATCTTCTTATCTTTGATTAAACTAAGGTTTTGTAAAATTCTTGATAATCTTTTATTGCAATCTTGAAAGTATTGCAAATAAGCCACATTATTATGAATATAAATTGCCTTATCAAAAGGATTTTTTATCTGATGATAATTTTGCAAGATTTTGTCCATTTGTATCTCTAGCTGGTCTGCATTTGATAAGGGGATATAATCACTTCCACTAATATATACTTTTTTGTCTCTTACTTTACCCTGTGCTGATTTTGGAAGTAAATCTTTAGAGAGTATTTGATGTAATTCTTTGATTGTTGTTTTATTTATCTCTGGTGTATAATCCACAATAAAATTAAAAGCTTCTTGAATATTGAGTATTTCAATGGCATCATTAAGAGGTTTATAGCCTGCTGTTGTTCTTGTTTGCAATAATGAGAGGGTTTCCATTTTTGTATAGGAATTTCCCTCAATCTTTGCAGTAGCATAGATAAAATCAAAGATAAATTAAAAATCACAATGATTATCAATTGCTCTTATTTCTTCTTTGCTAAAGTATTGCGTCTTTTCTAAAAAATCTGGATTAAAATGCATTTTATTTACAAATAAAATATCCTATTTTAATCTATGACTCACAAACTTAGAATAATTATCAATTATCAGACCACCTTTTCTAAAGCCTAATCCGCAAGATTCATAAGCAAAAAATACATTAGGTTGATAATAAAAATCTCCATTTGTATTTAAAGGACAAAATTCTTGATATACAGGCTTATGATTTTGATAAATCCCATCATTTTGGCAAATAATACTTCCATCCTTATCCCATATTTCTACATTTGCCCCCTCTCTTCCAAATGCTGTCTTTTTGACCTGTTTCTTGTTTTTTAGTGGCTCAAAGCTACTTTCTAGTAGCAATGGATGGTTTGGATACAAATCCCATAGAATCTTTAGCATTCTCTTGCTTTGAAAAAGAAGCGTATATGCTGGGTTTAGAAAAATGGTATTTTTATTTTCCATCATTGCTTGCATCAAAGAGGCAAGCTCTGGCTCATCAATAGCTATATTTTCCCAAGGTATCAATTTAAACAAAAATTCATAATTTTGATTTTCATAAAATACCCCATCTGTAGCAGAGAAATTTACTGCATCAATAGGTGCGTAATTTGTATTAAAACCTACAGATTGTGCTATTTCTTGCAAAAATCTTGTGGTTCTCTCTTCTTCTATATTGCCTCGCACACTAGAAAATAAAATCTTCCATCCTTCATAAAGCTCATTAAATGAACTTGTATCTCCTCCAAGCGTTATCATTCTTTTGAAATTTTCCCCGATACTCTCAAAAAGATTATTAAATTGTGCAGATTCTTCAAAGTTATTTGCCTTAAGCAATGCCCATTGCACTACTGCAGTTTCATAAAGCATTGTAGGGGTATCAGCATTAAATTCTAAAAGTTTTATCGGTGCTCCATCAAGTCCTCCAGCAAAATCAAATCTCCCATATAAATGCCAATGAATATCTTCCTCAAAGCTTTGCTTAATCATCGGGACAATAGAATTAGGTATATCTAGCTCAAAAAATAAATCATTTTCTATCACATATTCTGCTGCCTCAATATACATGTCATAAAGCTCATTACCTGCCTCATAGAATCTCTCAGCTTCTTCTTTGCTCACAACCACAAGCTCATCTTCAATATAAGGCGTATTATCTAAATCACTATGCCACTCTAATCCAATTTCTTCTAAAATCTCATTGCTTAAAGGTTTGATTTTTTCTACTTGCATTTTTAGCTCCCTGCACTTTGAGTAGAATTATTTTTAAAAAAGCCACTTTTTGCATTACTTGCTGGGGATTTTGTAGCATTTGCATTAGTATTTTTAAAGCTATTTTGACTGCGCTCATAAGCTTGAGGTGATTTATAAGTGCGTTGTTGATTTTGCTGATAGGTAGGATTATTAAATAATTTATTACCAATATAACTTCCCAAAATAGCACCTGCTGCACTTGCAAGCAAAGCACCCCCAAGCCCCAATCCTTGAGAAGAACCAGAAGTTAGCTCACTTGTATTATTCTCAATCTTTCTCTCTTCTTCTTTGATAAGTGCGTCAATTTCTTCAGGTTTTAAAACTCTCTCATTACCTTGTTTATCTCTTACTACAATATGAGTTGAATTACTAGGATATTCCTCTAAAATTTTATAACTTCCATTGCTCTGCTCTTCTAGTAAAACAAAAGCCCCTTTTTTAATACTTTGTTGCATTTGAGTTTCATTATTGTTTGCATTATTATCGCACCCCTGCAATGCAAATACCACCATCGCACTCAAACCACCAATCATTGCAAAATCTTTTACTTTTCTAAAATGCTTCATCACCTCTCCTTTTATCTTAAAATTCTTGCAATTCATTATAAAGACTATCGCGTTCAATAGCCCTAAAACCTGCATTTTTTATTTGTGCAATCATCTCTTCTTTGCTTACTCCATTTTTACTTTTTGCACCGCCAGCTGATTGTATTGATTCATTTTCAATTGTTCCATCCATATCATCTGCACCAAACTCTTGAGCCACCAATGCCAAATTTAACGACAAACTCGCCCAATAGGCTTTTATATGAGGAATATTATCAAGCAAGATTCTTGCAATGCTAATAGTTTTTAAAATTTCTTGCCCACTTAAGAAATTCTCAATTTTTAAGAAATTGTTTTGATTTTGATACACAAGGGGTATAAAGGCATTAAAGCCTCCTTGTTTGGAATCTACAATATTTTTATCCTGCTGAATATCTCTTAACCTCAACATATGATCAACGCGATGCACTCTGTTTTCTATATGCCCAAATAGCATCGTGCAATTACTCATACGACCTAATTGATGCCAATAGTGATGTATCTCTAGCCATCTTTTTGAATCTACCTTGCCCTTACAGATATATTTTCTCACTTCTTCATCAAAAATTTCTGCACCTCCACCAGGCATAGAATCTACCCCAACCTTTACCATATCTTCCAAAACTTTCTGATAGCCCTTATTAAATTTTCTATCCAAAAAATCCACTTCCGCTGCTGTCATTGCTTTAAGATGTATTTGAGGCACTGCTTTTTTTACCGCACTAAACATATCCAAATACCATTCATAAGAATAATTAGGGCTATGTGCTGAAACAATATGTACCTCTTTTGCTCCTCTCTTATAAGCATTGATTGTTTGAGAAACAATCTCATCAATACTCATTTCATAGGGGTTAGGATTCTTCCTACTAGCAGAAAACGCACAAAACTTACAAACATCTGCACAAATATTCGTGGGATTTATATGGCGATTCATATTAAAAAATACCTTGTTATCATATTTTTCTCTACGCAATCCATCTGCAACTTGCCCTAGAGTAAAAATATCATAGTCATAAAGCTTGCTTAACTCTTGAGCATTTAAATTTTCTTTTTTTAAAACCCTTTGTAATAAATCCATCTCAACCACCTGTATGATAAAAAGCTCTAGCAGAAATCTTATCTGCCTCCATAGTTGTATCCCACTGATTTTTTTCTGGTTTATTATAGACTGCTTGCTCTAAAACAGATTGAAGTTTTTGTGGATTTTTAGAAAGCAAAGCCTCTTTAGCATCAACACTATCTTGATAATAAAGACATGGACAAATAATACCATCAGCAGTAAGTCTAATGCGATTGCAAGTTTGGCAAAAATCATCATTATGAGGTGCAATAATACCAAATTGATATCCATCTTTACACGAATAAAGCTTTGCTGGGCCAATGATTTGATCTTTTGCTGTTTCAAAATCATATTTTGTTTTTATAATCTCTAAAATCTCCTTTTCTTTTAATCCCAAAAGATTGTGATTTGCATGAATATTTTCCATAAATTCAATAAATCTAATAGTGATATTTCTATGCTTGGCATAATCAAATAAATCTAAAATCTCATCACTATTGATGCCCTTCATTACCACAGTATTGATTTTCAAACCAAAATTATATTTTAGCGCTTCTTGTATTCCTGCTAAAACATTTTCTAGACCATCTTTTTTAGAAATTTGCACAATGCGTTCAGGTTTTAAAGAATCTAAAGAAATATTGATACGATCTAAGCCAGATTCTTTGAGTATCTTGGCACTCTTTTGGAGCAAAAATCCATTAGTTGTAAGAACGAGTTGCACTTCTTTGGAGTAGTTTCGCAATGCCGCTATAAAATCAGGCAAATCTTTTCTTAAAAGCGGTTCCCCTCCGGTGATACGAATTTTTTTAATACCATTATCTATAGCCACTTTCAAAAATTCCAATACATTATCTAATGGAATATATTCATCTTTATCAAAAGCATCAAAAGGAGTATTTGGCATACAATATTGACAACGAAAATTGCACTGTTTAGTCACAGAAACCCTGATATAATCTATCTTTCTTCCAAAAGTATCTTTTAACATTTACAACCTTATATAAATATATGTATAACGATTATTAGTTCTAAAAATTGCTCTAAAAATCCTATAATCATACAATTATTTTTTTAATCAAAAAAGGATATAGTTTGCAACTCCCTTGTGTGATTTTATGCGGTGGAAAAAGCTCAAGAATGGGCAGCGATAAAGCACTTTTAAATTTTAAAAATCAATCTCTTATAACATACCAATACAATAAAATGTCTTCACTTTTTAAAGAAGTTTATATCAGTGCTAAAAAATCTTATGAAAACCTCCCCCTACTCAAAGAAAACCAGGATTCTTTTTCTCCTCTTTTTGGAATCTTAAATGCCTTTGAAACACTACATACAGAAAGAATCTTTTTTATTTGTGTAGATACGCCATTTATTACACTCTCTAATATTCAAAAACTCATAGATTCTATGCCCAATCAATCTTTGATACATTTTGCAAAAACACCAAAAAACAAGCACTTTCTCACCTCCATTTGGCATAAAAAAACAATCCCTTTAATTAAAAAGTGCCTTCAAAATCAAGAATACAAAATATCCAAACTTTTTGAACAATGCCAAGTAAGCTCTTTGGAGTATCACCAAGAATCAGAATTTTTCAATCTCAATACACAAGAACAATATCTCTTGGCACTAAAGGAAATAACAAATGGCTGATGAACAAGAAAAGCAAGAAGCCCCTTCTGCTAGAAAAATACAAAAAGCGCGAGAAGAGGGAAATGTCGCAAAAAGTCCTGAGATTGTTGCATTTTTAGGATTTATAGTAGGGATTTTTACTATCTTTGCTCTTTTTCCCTTTTGGCTTAATAATTTTGAGGGGATTTATATTACCTGCTTACAATTTTTTAATACCGACTTTACTTTTAATAATATTTTCAATCTTTTTTTGATATTGCTATGGCGTATAGCACTTATGCTCTTACCCATATTTCTTGCACTTATGCTTGCGGGTATTATTGGGAATATTGCCCAATTTGGTTTTTTACTAGCACCCAAAGTATTAAAACCAAAACTTAGCAAACTTAATCCTATTAAAGGATTAAAAAATATTTTTTCTTTAAAAAAACTTCTAGATGGGATTTTGATTACACTTAAAGTTTTTATTGCATTTATTTTAGGAGGGGGATTATTACTTTTATTTTTACAACAAATCCCACAAGTAGCTATGTTTAATCTTTTTTCACAAATGATTTGGGTGAGAGATAAGGCTTTGATTCTGATTGCAGTTTTATTGATTTTATTTTTTGTAATGGCAATGTCTGATTTTCTTATCAAAAAATATCAATACATCAAATCTTTGCGTATGAGCAAACAAGAAGTAAAAGATGAGTATAAACAACAAGAAGGTAATCCTGAGGTCAAAGCAAAAATCCGTCAAATTATGATGAAAAATACTGTAGGAAAAATGATGAGTGCAATTCCATCTGCAGATGTTGTAGTCACAAATCCTACACACTATGCAATTGCATTACGCTTCTCTGAAAAAGATCCCGCTCCTGTTGTTGTTGCCAAAGGAGTGGATCATCTTGCTATTAGAATCAAAGGCATTGCAAGAGAACATAATATAGAAATTATTGAGAATCCAAAATTAGCCAGAGCACTCTATAAACAGGTGGATTTGGAAGAACCTATTCCTAGAAGTCTTTTTGAAGCAGTCGCAATTGTATTTGCACAGATTAAATCTATGCAAGAAAAGCATAGAAAATCAACCTAAAATCAATGCTCCAATAAGACCAAAAATCAAAAGAGGTATATTAAAAGCAATAAAAGTAGGCACACAAGTATCCCAAATATGATTATGCTTGCCATCTGCATTTAAACCCATTGTAGGTCCAATAGTAGTGTCAGCTGCAGGGGAACCAGCATCTCCTAAAGCCCCAGCAATCCCTAAAAGTAAGATTGTAGCAGGGATTCCAAAACCAAGCTCCATACACAATGGGCAGTAAAATGTAGCAATGATAGGCAATGTTCCAAATGAAGTTCCTATACCCATCGTAACAAACAATCCTACCATTAACATCAGCAATGCTCCACCAAATTTCCCTCCTACCATACTAGCCACAGTTTCTATAAACTCCTTAACTCCGCCTGTAGAATCTAAAACTGCACCAAAACCAGAAGCAATAAGCATTACAAAAGCGATAAATGCCATAGAAACAACGCCATCTTCTACAATCTTATCCATACTTTTCCACTTAATGACGCCAAAAAGTATCATACACATCACACCTACAAATGCACCAAGTGGTAAAGAAGAGCTTAAAATCTGCACCACAAAAGCAATTGCTGCGCTAAATAGTGCCAAATAATCCTTTGTTTGCAATGTGACATTTTCTAAAATTTCAAATTTTTCTTCAATCTGCTTACTATCATATTCTCTAGGTTTTGCATATAAAATTAAAACCGCAATAACCAAACCAACAAGCATAGCAAGACCACCTATCCACATAACACTTGCAATATCTGCTATGCTAACATCAATACCTCTTTTTATCATCTGCTCTTTGATGATTGTATGATAAATCAATCCAAAACCAACAGGAATACAAACATAAGGAGCTTCTAGTCCAAAAGCCAAAGCACAAGCCACAGCCCTCCTATCAAGCTTCATTAGATTCATTACACCTAGGAGTGGAGGGATTAGGATTGGTATAAATGCAATATGTATAGGAATAAGATTTTGTGAAAAGCAAGCAACAAAAGCAATTAAAAAACAAAACAAAGTATTTTTCTTATTGACCCATAAGGAAATCTTATAAATTAGCACTTTTGTTAAATTACCTTTACTAATAGCAACAGCCAAGATACCTAAAAAAACATAGCTTAAAGCCGTGGATAAATTCCCACTCATTCCCTCAATCATCATTTTCATCGTATTGATGATAGAGCTTTCTAAAGTATGCAAATTTGCACCAAGATTCTCAAAACTCCAATTTTCAATCACTTTTATCTGTGCCACAACTCCAGCAACAAGAGAAGCGACCACTATGGATAAAAATACATTAAAACGTAATAAACAAAGCATTATCATTACAAAAATTGATAATACCGCAGGATTTGCAAGCAATAGCATATTATTTATCACAATACCTTTTTAAAATCTCACCATAACTATCAATACGCCTATCTCTTAAAAAAGGCCAAATTCTTCTAACCTCTTCACTACGCCTTTTGTCAATATCTATATAAAGCACCTCTTCCTTATCACTACTTGCTTGTGCTAATATCTCACCCTGAGCCCCAAAAGCAAAAGAAGAGCCCCAAAATAAAATCCCCCCACCTATCTTATCTGCCTCAAATCCCACACGATTTACAGCAACAACAGGAATACCATTTGCAATAGCATGTCCCCTCTGGACTGCAATCCAAGCTTCCCTTTGTCTATTCTTTTCTTCAGTACTATCACTCTCAAACCACCCTATTGCCGTAGGGTAAATTAATATCTCAGCACCTTTTAATGCCATGATACGCGCAGCCTCTGGATACCATTGATCCCAGCACACCAGAACTCCAAGTCTTCCAACACTTGTGTCAATAGGTTCAAATCCCAAATCCCCTGGTGTAAAATAAAATTTTTCATAAAAATTTGGATCATCAGGTATATGCATTTTTCTATATTTTCCTGCGATGCTACCATCTTTTTCAAAAACTACTGCAGTATTATGATAAAGACCAGCACTACGCCTTTCAAATAAAGAGCTTACTAAAACTACTTGAAATTGCTTTGCTAAATCTGCATAAAACTTTATATCTTCTTCAAAAAAACAACCCAAATCAAAAGTCTCTACTAGCTCTTCTTGGCAAAAATATTGCGTATTATGCAACTCTTGCAAAATCACTAGCTTAGCACCATTTAAAGCACTTTCTTTAATCTTTGAAGCTATAAAATTCATCGTAGCTTCTCTTGATTGCTTAAAAGAATGTTGTATAAGAGATACTTTCACTTATTTACTCATCTTCATAATCAGAATCTGGGTTTTGGTAATCATCATCATCATAACCATTATAATATCCATGATTTTCATCCTCATCATCTTCAAAGACATCTTCTTGATTATCATATTCATCATCTTCAAATAATAAAATACGCAAATCATCACATAGTTTCTTCAAAAAGAAAAAATTATCATTTATTGCTAAATTCAAGTTTATACTCCTTATCTTATTTATGAATATTTTTTAAAATATCCTTAATTACTTCACTACCTATTTGCAAACCAAAACTTGCAGTAACGGCACTAAAACTTCCCAAAACCTTACACTTTGGTTCCTCTGGACTAAAAATTGCCTTAAATTTCCCCCTAAATTTTATTTTCTTCAATTCCTCTTTAAGCTTCCTACCAAATCTATCCCCATAAACATTCCAAATATTATCTACCTTGATAAACAAAGGATCAATCTTTTTTGCACTCCCAGTAGAACTGATATATCTCCCATAAGAAAAATCTTTGCAACGATTTGCTAGCATCACTTTTGCAGGTATATCATCAATTGCATCAACTACATAGTCATATTTTTCAAATTCAAAATTTTCTATAAATGCTTGATCTACATAAGCTTGAATAGGCTCAATACCCTTATACATCTGAGCTAAAACCTTGACTTTTGCTTCTCCAATTTGATGAGAGCCAATCTGACGATTTTGATTTGTAACATCAAAAACATCCTTATCCACAATAGTGATATTTCCAATACCTACTCTATAGAGGCAATCAATAGCAAAACCTCCTACTCCTCCTACTCCAAAAATAACAACACTCTTTTTTTTAAAGTGCTCAAAATTATCTCCGAATAAAAAGCGTGTGCGAGTAAATCTATCTTCCACAATCAAAACCTAATTTATTGCAAAGAAATTGCATTTGCAACTTCCTCAGAACTTGCACGAATTTTATCCATAAACTCTTTTGCATCATTTGCAAGTTTTACGCTATCTTCCACCTCACTAATTGATACTTTAATAGATTCTACAACTTGTGAAGTTACATCTCTGATAGAATTGATTGTTGTTGTAATTTCAGTGATAGATCGACCTGTCCTCTCTGCTAGTTTTCTAACCTCATCAGCTACAACTGCAAAACCTCTTCCATGCTCACCAGCTCTTGCAGCTTCTATTGCAGCATTTAATGCCAAGAGATTTGTCTGATCAGCAATATCTTTAATTGTTTGAATGATAGATTTAATTTCATCTGATTGTGCATTTAAAGAAACAACCAAATCTGAACTTGCCTGCATTGTTTGGGCAATATGCCTTACATTTTGTGCTGTTCTCTCAATCACTTCTTTTCCATCAAAAGTTAATTTATCATTTCGTTGCGCAAGCTCTGAAGCAAGTTTATTCTTTTGTTTGTCTCTTTCAATTTGCTGTGTAACATCAGAAGCAAATTTAACAACTTTATAAATCTTTCCATCAATATTATAAATTGGATTATAGCTTGCCTCAAGATAAACCACCTTTCCATCTTTTGCTATGCGATTAAAAAGTCCAGATTGAAAAGAACCAGATCTTAAATCCTCCCAAAATTTTGAATATTCTTTTGATTTTACAAATTCTGTATTACAGAACATGCTATGATGCTTACCTATGATTTCATCAAGACTATATCCCATTGTTCTTAAAAAGTTTTCATTTGCATTTAAAATCTTGCCATTTAAATCAAATTCAATACAAGCCATGGAACGATCTACAGCATTCACGATTCCTTTTAAATCTAACTGCTCCTTGCGTCTTTGAGTAATCTCAGATGCAAAAATCACAATTCTTGCAACTTGATTATTAGCTCCAGATATAGGTAAAAAATTTGCCTCAAACCACAAATCAGCATCATCTCTTCTAGAGCATCGAATCACTTGAGTTTTTGTGTGTCCTTCTTGAACTTCCTTCCACACATTGCTATATTCTGCGGATCTTAAAAATACTGGGTGTAAAAAATCTTCAAAATTTTTACCTCGTAAATACTCTTCGCTCACCCCTAGCATATTTGCAAAATTTTTATTTGCATCAATAATTACACCATTTGGTTGTAAAATAATTCCAGACATACACTCTCTAATAGCTACAATTACACTTTCTAAATAATCATTTCTACTCTTTAATTTTAAAAATTCATCTTTCATTTTGTTTGCAAAAAACATCAAAGCTCTCCTAAAAAATACTCCAAAAAAATAAAGTGTATTGTAGCAAAAAAATCAAAAATTACTCTTTTTTTCTTCGAGTTCAAAATAGCGTTCCAACTTGCTTTCTAAGGTATTTTTAGCTTCTTGTAATTCTAAGGCTAATGAGCTAATATCTTTTTTTTCATAATTATTCAAATCTGATAATTCATCTTCAATTTCTTTTATTTTTTGCTCCAAAGTCTCAATCTCTGATGGAAGTAAATCAAGCTCTCTTTGCTCCATATAACTCAGCTTACTTTGTATTTTTTTTGACTTAATAATTTTACTTTGCTCATCTTCTTGTATTTGTATTTCTAAATTCTCATATTCGCTTATTTCTTTTTGAATATCTAAAAACTCACTATAAGTAAAATAACTTTCTTGCACCATACCCCTTCCACTAAAAATCAACAACTTATCTGCAATCTTATCTACAAAATAACGATCATGACTTACAAAAATAATACTACCTTGAAACTTTTGTAAATATTCTTCTAAAATATTTATTGTTTGAATATCAAGATCATTGGTTGGTTCATCTAAAATCAAGCAATCATAAGCTTTTGTAAAAAGTAGAGCTAACCCAACGCGATTTTTTTCTCCCCCACTTAAACTTCCAATCTTTTGATCTAAAAACTCCTTTGGAAATAAAAAATTTTTTAAATACCCATAGACATGAATATGTTTTCCATAAACATCTACATGATCCCCTCCATTTGGGCAAAATGTTTCAAGCAATGTTTTTTCATCATCCAAAAAACTCTTTTGCTGATCAAAATATCCAATGGAAATATGCTCTCCAACTTTCAAATTTCCCTTGTCATAGGGTATTTGTCTTAATAAAATTTTCAATAAAGTAGATTTACCACTTCCATTTTTTCCTACAATTGCTATTTTATCTCTCTGCAAAATTCGCAAATTCAAAGCTTCTAAGAGAATCTTATTTTCAATTTTTTTATATAAATTTTCTAATTCAAAGAGGACTTTTTTATTATTTTTTGGTTGATTCTCTTTTATTTTATTTTGCTCCCTCTGCAACTCTAAACGCATTGTTCTAATTAAGCTTGGATTTGTTTTTGCCTTCTGTCTAAGTTCTAATACCCTGGCTTTTCTCCCCTCATTTCTCTTTCTTCTAGCTTGCACCCCCCTACTAAGCCACTCCTCTTCTACTCTTAAAAGTTTTAATAAATTCTCATGCTCCTTGGCAAGATTTTGCAACATTTGCTCTTTTGTTTTGAGATAATTTTGATATCCCCCAATAAAGTTTTGCACCCCTCCTTTATCCACTTCAATGATTCTATGAGCAAGTCTATCAATAAAATAACGATCATGGCTAATAAATACAATACTTGCCTTTAGGGATAAAATTTGTTCTTCTAGAAATTCTACACTTTCTACATCAAGATGATTTGTAGGCTCATCTAAAATAAATACATCTGCTTTCTTCACCAAAGTAGTAGCCAATGAAAGTCTTTTTTGCTCTCCTCCACTTAGAGAGTTTGCTATACGATCTTTTAACTCATAAAGAAAAAATTTTTCTAAAATATCATGAATTTTTTCTTCTAGATTCCATGCATTGTGTTGCGTAATAAAATCTATTGCCTCTGCTTGCTCTTGCAATAACCTATTATCCTGATCTTGCAAGAGTTTTTTTTCTAATTCCTTTAATTTTTCATGTGCAAATCTCAAGTCTTCTAAAGCTTCTTGGCAAACTTCATAAACTGTTTTTAATGGAGGAAATTCTATATTTTGACTTAAAGTAACAATTTTTAAATCATTTTTAAGAACTCTTTTTCCCTCATCGCACTCTAAATCTCTAGAAATAATTTTTATTAAGGTAGATTTACCGCTTCCATTTTTTCCAATAATTGCAACCCTCTCACCTTCTTGTAGAGAAAAATTAACTTGATTTAATATGATTTTATGATCAAATTGTTTGCTTATATTTATCAAACTCAACAACGACATACTTCTTTATCCTAAATTAACCCTAATATGATTTTTTTTTCCTAAAATGCTAACAAATTTTTTTGAGGATTTATTATGCGTTTTGGAAAAATAGATTATCTCAATCTTGCTCCATTTGACATTTTTATCAAATCTTATCCCACTACCTCTGGTTTTAAAAAATTTTTATATTTACACAAGTCTTATCCTGCAAGATTAAATCAAGATTTTTTATTTAGAAGAATTGATGCTGGTTTTATTTCTTCCATTGCTGGATATTATGCACATCAAAAAAAACTTGCCACAAAAAGTGGCATTATTGCAAAAGGTGATGTATGGAGTGTTATTTTACTTCCAAATCCTTCAAAAAAAGACTATCAATCTGCTACATCAAATGCACTCTGTGAAGTTTTGAAGCTAAAAGGGGAAGTGCTTATTGGCGATAGAGCTCTTTTGCATCGCTATCAAGAAAAAGAACATATTGACATGGGAAAAATATGGTTTCAAAAACACCAACTTCCTTTTGTTTTTGGGAGACTATGTTTCAATAAACATAAAAAATTCTATGAAAAAATCTCTCTTGAATTTAATCAAAAAAAAATAAAAATTCCTTACTACTTACTTCAGCAATATGAAACAAAAAGCCAAATTGACAAAAAATATATCTTAAGGTATCTCAAAAATATTTACTATAAAATAGGCAAAAAAGAACTTTTAGGGCTTCAAAGATTCTACAGAGAATTACTTTTTAAACAAATCCAAAAGCCTATGCGTTTTCATTCTTTAACAAAATCTTCAAACATCCACTCACAACACCATGATAAAAATGCAAGCAAATAAAAGCAATAACGAACATTATAATAATCAGCCCTAGCCAAAACACTTGAACAATACAAAACAATAAAAATCACAACAATTAAAAATAATAAATTTGCATATTCATAGAATCTAAAGAGATATTTCTTTTTTACAAAAACAATTAAAAGCAATAATAAAGAAAGCAAAAAAGCAAACAAATCTACATAAAGATAAAAATTTGCCTTATCGTAATAAGGCTGTATGGCATTAGCAATAATAAATAAAATACATACATTGATTGAAGGAAAAATTTTATGTGCAACAAGATGCAAAGATTTTTGTGCATTAAAATGCCAATTTAAAGCCAAAAATCCCAAAGGGCACAAAATGAAAAAACAATAAATAAAACTAGAGAGCAAAATCTCAAAATAATTCACTTCCAAAAGAGCAAAGAAATCAAGATATACAAGCTCATAAGAATTAAAATGTAAAGTATTGATAAAGTCTTTATCTGGGGCACTCACTACAAAAACCCAAACAAATAAAAATAAAAAGGCAATAAAACTTGCAATAAAAGATTTTACAAAGTCTCCCTTGTTTTTCATATTTGATATTATCAAATAACTTATTGCAGAAAACACCACAAGGAAAATAACAGTATTAGCAATTAAATCATAAGCAAAACCATCTTTACATAACAAAAAAAATAATTGAGAAAAAGTTTGACTTACTTCTGATACCACAATCCCTAGTATTGCAAAAACTAAAAAAAAGAAAAAAACATAAGATGCGATGGCTTTAATCATTTAAAAACTCAAAAATTTTTTGCAATAAAACTATCAACACCATTGGCAATTCCTACTGCTAAGGCATTTTGATATTCTTTATCACTAATACGCCTTGCTTCTATTTGGCTAGAATTGTATCCAATCTCAATAAGTATTGAAGGCATCAAGGCACCTGCTAAAACCCAAAATGGGCCCTCTCTTACACCACCATCAACTACACCATCATATTTTTTTCTCAACTCCCTTAAAATGCCTATCTGTATATCAATTGCAAGTTTATTAGATGCTATAAGACGATGAGAATTTAATGTATTTAAAAAAGAAAGCTTAGAAAAGTAATTCATTGTTTCTACATCACCTTTATTTTCTTGCTCTGCAACACCTTTGGCTCTTTCACTCCTTGCTGTGGATAAAAAATAAGTTTCCACCCCTTGAGAATCTGGGCTAGAAGTTTTTGCGACAGAATTTGCATGTATTGAGATGAATAAATCAGCATTTTTTGCGTTTGCCATTTCTGTGCGCTTCTTTAAATCAACATACACATCACTATTGCGTGTCATAAATACCACATAACCCCTTTTTTTTAACTCCTGTTCCAAAATTTTTCCAACACTCAAAACAATAACTTTTTCACAAATTTTTGTAACCCCCATAGCACCACAATCTTTACCACCATGACCAGGATCAATCACCACCCTATATGCTTTTTTATTCAATTGGTTTTTTTTCTCTAAAATAGTAGGCATAGTCTTTGTAGCACTTTTTTCCTGTAGCAGTGGTATCTCATCAACAAAACTAATATAAAGTGTTTTCTCTACTATTTTTGTTTTATAAGAAATATTTTTATTTCCTACAATCACTATACGAATAATTTTCGGGGTATTTTGTGCAACAATAATTTGCACCTGATTTGAAAAATCATATTTTTTTTTTGCAAAGGGAATAAGTGCGGCTTCTACTTCCAAAAAGCTTTTGAAACCTCCTATTTTCTTCTCTTTTAAATCTTTTTGCTGGATTTTTTGATTAAAAACAAGTTTAAGACTACTTGCCCCAAAAGGAACTACTTGCATAACTTTCAAGTTTGATGCAACAAGAAATGCACCAAACAAAATTAAACAAGCAATAAAACGCACATTTATCCCTTGACCAATTCCTCAATCAATTCATTTACGTGTAATATTTTTTCAACCCTATATCCATTTGCACCACTAAAAAAAAGTCCCTCTCGCACATCTCCTAAATGCCCCTTACCTAAACTATCAGCAATACAATAACCAACAAGCTTGGCTTCTTGACCTCTTTGACACGGAGCAACACAATTACTGATGCATCTTATTTTTGGTGCATTGCCTTCTTTTAATCTCTCTAAAACCCCTATATTTAAAGCCCTTGCAGGATATCCTACTGGAGATTTCACCAAAACAATATCCTCTTTTTTTATAGAAGGTAATATATCCGCATACGCTTTTGCGTCACACTCATATGTTCCCAAAAATCTTGTAGCCATCTGCACTCCACTAGCCCCCAAAGCAATCATTCTATCAATATCTTGCCTATCCCAAATACCTCCAGCAGCAATTACTGGTATCTCTCCCCAATTTTTTGCTTCCTCCACTACTAATGGCACAATATTTTCAAGCTGATACTCTTCCTTAAAACAATCCTCATATTTAAAACCCTGATGCCCACCACTCAATGGTCCCTCTACAATAACTGCATCTGGTATGCGATCATAACGATCCCTCCATCTTTTACATAAAATTTTTAAAGCTTTTGCAGAAGAAACAATGGGTATTAAAGCTACATCAGGAAAGTTTTTTGTAAATTCTGGCATATTTGTAGGCAATCCTGCACCTGTAATAATAAAATTTGCACCAGCTTCACAAGCATCTCTTACTACACGACCATATTCATTGATTGCATATAAAATATTTGCTCCTAAGGGGCTGTCACCGCAAATCTTTCTTGCATTTTTAAAAATTTCATTCAAAGCATTCTTGGAATAAAAATTTATAGCCTCAAAGGGTTTTGAAGCGACAATTTTTTCAATAAACTGTAATTTTTTATAATATCCCGTTCCAACAGCACTAATAATCCCTAAAGCTCCGCATTTAGAAACATTTCCTGCCAATTCATCCCAACTAATCCCAACTCCCATACCCCCTTGAAAAATAGGATATTTAATCGTATATTTACCAATCTTAAGAGGTTTTAGTGTTGTTATCATTATTTTTCCCTTTAATTAATTTTTAAACGCAAAAAGTGTCTTTTTCCAAGCTGTAAAATATATTCTCCTTGAGAAAACTTAAAGTTTTCATCAAAAAGTTTTTCTTGATTTAATTTTACTGCACCAGCCTTAATTTCTCTTCTAGCTTGTGATGTAGAAGGTGACATTTTTGCTTCTACCAAAATTTTACAAATCCATTCTCCAGAATCAAAACTTAATTCTCTTATATCATCAGGAATTGACTTTTTTGTAAAAATTTTATCAAAAACTTCTTTTGCCTCTTGTGCCAAATTATCAGAATGATATCTAGCAGTTATTTCCAAAGCCAATACTTCTTTAATTTTTTTTGGATGCAAAACTCCAGTTTTTACACCCTCTTTTAATGCTTCAATATCTCTAAGAGATTTTTGACTTAATAATTCATAATATCTCCACATCAAAACATCAGAAATGCTCATAATTTTAGCATACATTACTTGAGATTCTTCAGTAACCCCAATATAATTTTTTAAACTTTTGCTCATCTTATTTACACCATCCAACCCTTCTAGCAAAGGCATTGTCATGATGGATTGTTCTTTTTTAAGACCATATGCTCTTTGCATATTTCTACCCATTAAAAGATTAAATTTTTGATCATTTCCACCAAGTTCAATATCACAATTTAAAGCTACTGAATCATAGCCTTGCAACAACGGATAAATAAACTCTACAACACTAATTGGCATATTATTTTTATATCTTTTTTCAAAATCATCCCTCTCTAACATTCTTGCAACAGAAAATTTTGAAGTTAATTGCACTATTCCAGCAGATCCAAGTTCATTTAGCCACTTTGAGTTAAAACAAATTTCTGTGTATTTAGGATCTAAAATTTTAAAAACTTGTTCTTGATATGTCCTTGCATTCTGCTCTACTTCTTGAGCTTCTAGAGGTTTTCTAGTTTCACTTTTTCCTGTAGGATCCCCTATCCTAGCAGTAAAATCACCAATTAAGAATTTTATTTTTCCCCCAAACTTTTGAAAAGTCGCTAATTTTTGAATTAAAACCGTATGACCTAAATGCAAATCTGGGGCTGTAGGATCAAAACCTGCTTTGACAACAAAGCGCTCCTGTGTTTCAAAAAATTTTTGCACCAAACTGGCAATATACTCCTCCCCTATCAATTCAACACTACCACGCTTGATCTCTAGCATAGCCTCTTGAACTCTTAATGCTATCTCACTATTTTGCATCAAACCTCCTTAATCCTGATAAGCATCTTGCATATTTTCAAAATCAATAATCTTATATTGATTAAACAAAATATCTTTTATATTCTTAACATACTTTTTTTCTGTTTCAAAAATAATTTCACAATGCACTAGAAACTGATTCTTATATGCCGCATAATTTAAACCTGTAATATTACAGTTATTTTGCGCAAGAGTAGTTAAAAACTTCGCAATACTTCCTTTTTTATCCTCAAGAGCAACCACAACCCTAAATGATGGCAATTTATCTTGTACCCATTCTACCAAAACAATCGCTGAACCTTTGTGTATTTCTTCAAACAATCTATCACAAAGCTTATGATGGACAACCACACGCTGATTGCTATAAACCCCCAAAATCTCATCACCATATTTTGGATGACAACAACAATCAAACAAAACCTCATTAACCCCTTTTGTTGAGTAAATCACAAATCTCTCTACAACAAAACTTTTAAGTTTGATTAGATTAAAACGCCATTTTGCAAACAATCCTTTATTCTCAAAAACTTTTGCTTTTATATTTTCTATTGTTTCAAATAAAAAATTTTTATCGTGTGTAATCTTCCAAAGATTCTGAGTAGCAATACCCTTGATTGCCAAAAATCTCTCAAATGCCTTATGGTGTTTATTAAAAAAACTAGCAAGCATATTGATAGCACTCTTTTTTTCAATATCTCTAATACGATTTTGTCTTTGAGCTTTTAAACAACTCTTTGCACGAGATGTTTTTACCTCATCAATCCATGTATACTTTGGTAATGCATTTTTATTTGTCACAATTCGCACAATATCTCCACTTTTAAGCGTTTGCAACAAAGATGCTTTTTGATTATTGATATATGCTTTAGAAGCATTATCTCCTATTTCTGTATGCACCGCATAGGCAAAATCCAGCACAACAGCACCAACAGGCAAAGTATAAGTATCTCCTGCTGGTGAAAAAACCACAATATCTTCTTGATAAAGATCATTTTTTGCAAGTTCATAAAACTCTTCAATAGAGTGATTTTGATATTCAAAATTGTGCAACCAGTCCATATTTGGAGCCAAGCCACCACTCTTATATTTCCAATGTGCTGCAACCCCATATTGCGCACTTTTATGCATATCGAATGTTCGAATCTGTATCTCATACACTAGAGATTGATCAAAGAGTGTTGTATGGATAGTTTGATAACCATTTTCTTTTGGTAATGCAATATAATCCTTAAATCTTGACATGATAGGCTTAAAAGTCCTATGCATCAGCCCCAAAACCCTATAGCAACTTAAATCATCTTTTACAATTACTCGTATCGCAAGTAAATCCAATACTTCATCGATACTAACGCCCTTTCTTTGCATTTTCAAATAAATAGAATAAGGTCTTTTAACTCTGCTTTCAATCTTAAAATCATTTTCCAAGAAACCATTTTTTAATAATAAGCTTTGGATTTTTTCAATAAACTGATGCAGTCTTAAGGCAAAAGGCTGATTATTTTTTTCTAAGTAGTCCTTAATTTTTTGATAATCTTGAGGAAATAAATAATAAAAACCCCTATCTTCCAGTTCATTTTTAATCGAAGAGATTCCTAAACGATGTGCTATAGGAGCATAAACAACCAAAGTTTCTTCAGAAATACTTTTTTGCTTTTTTTCATTTAGCGCAGATAATGTAAGCATATTATGCAATCTATCGCTTATTTTTATAACCAATGCTCTAGAATCTTTTACAGCAGCAATAAGCATTTTTCTAAAAGACAAAGCAGTAGTTAAAAGCTTCTCGGAAGTCTTGGTATTTAATTCTTCTTTGCGTACTTCAGAAATTTTTGTCAAAGCATCAACAAGATTAGCAACATCATCACCAAAAGTTTCCCTCAAAACATCAATTTGATATTCAGTATCTTCAACTACATCATGCAGCAATGCAGCACAAATCATAGCCTCATCACCGCCATAAAAAGCAACAATACTTGCTACACAAATAGGATGAATTACATAGGGTTCGCCACTTTTTCTTTTTTGATTCTTGTGATATTTTATGGCAACATCTAAAGCACCTTGAATCTTAAGGGTAACATCTGCAACCCTATGAAGCATATCAATAGCATCTTGAATCTTGTCAATCTTTTTAAGATTGTTAAAAAAATCCAATGAAGTATTACCCTATTTTTTCTAAATTGATTTTTCCTTCTGCAATTTCCATCATCGCAATATCTGATAATTTTTCTACTTTTATATTTACATCAACTAGAGGTTTTGCACCATTTTCTAATTGTTTAACACGAGCAAAAACCATATTTGCCAATACATACCTATCATCTGATGTCTTCTCTAAAGCCTTTGCAACGATTTCTTCCATTCTCATTTCATTCTCCTTGATTTTTTAATGTATTTTATTTCACAATCGAACATATACCAGCATTATCTCTGATAATTTCTAACAAATTCTTTTCCCTAAACATATTGCACACAACAATTGGAAGACGATTGTCTTTAGCAAGCGCAATTGCCGTATCATCCATAACTTTGATATGTTCTTGCATTGCTTCATCATAGCTTAAAACATCTAACTTTTTAGCATCTTCAAATTTATTTGGATCTTTTGTATAAACACCATCAACTTTTGTTGCCTTAATAATCATATCCGCACCAATTTCAACAGCTCTAAGCGTAGCAGCAGTATCAGTTGTAAAAAATGGATTTCCTGTTCCAGCACCAAAAATAACAATGCGTCCTTTCTCAAGATGCCTAATAGCCTTACGATAAATATAACTCTCACAAATCTCTTTAATTTCTAGTGCACTTTGAACACGAACATCTAGCCCAATATGCTCTAATGCCTCCTGCATTGCCACAGCATTAATAACAGTTGCTAGCATCCCCATATAATCACCACTTGTACGTCTAATAATACCCCCAGCTGAAGCAGTTACCCCCCTAATAATATTCCCTCCACCAATCACAATGCCTACTTCAATATTATTTTCAACTAAAAGCTTTATCTCACCTGCAATATAGCGCAAAATCTCAGAATCTATCCCAAAGCCATTGGCACCAGCCATAGCTTCACCAGAAAACTTTACTAAAACCCGTTTAATTTCTCCATTTCTCATTTAAAGCACTTCCTTAAAAATCCTAGTTTTTCCTAAAATACAGCAAACCAAATTATTCTAGAAATTATACTATAAAACCTAACATCATTGCAATGCATTGAAACTAAGTATCTATTTTTGCACATTTTTTCATTCAGTTGCTTAGGGTTTTTGTTATAATCACAACATCAAAAATTGGGAAAATTTCAAGAATTTAAGGTAATTTGATGTTGGAATGGATGCAAAAACATAAAAAATATCTAGTTGTGACTATTTGGATTAGTGTCATTGCACTTATCTCAGCTGGAATGGTTGGATGGAATCCAAGTGGCTTTTCGCTCACTGGAGATAATATAGCCAAAGTAGGAAAAATTAAAATAAACCAGCAAGAATTTCAAAATTCTTATCAAAGAGTTTTTAACGAATATAATCAACTTCTTGGCGGTCAGCTAGATCTAGAACAAGCCAAATCTTTTGGTATTGAACAAATTGCACTCCGACAACTCATACAAAAAGCACAATTACAAAATTTTGCATATGATCTTGGCTTACGCGTCAGCAATCAAGAAGTAATCACGACAATTACTCAAGATAAAACTTTTTTCTCAAATCAAGGTATATTTGATGAACAAATCTATCGCAGACTTTTGAAAGAAAATAATTTATCTATAAAATTCTTTGAACAATCCATCAAAGATGCCCTACTCATTCAAAAACTTCTCACATTATTTTCACCCAATATCACAGAATTAGAACAAAAAACTATTGGATCAACAATTCAGCTAACAGATACTATTGAATATAAAATGATAGAAACTTCTCCATTAAAACAAAAGATTACTTCTCAGCAAATTCAAGATTTTTGGGAAAAAAATAAAGAACAGTATAAAAAAGATGCTGAAGCCAAAATTAAAGCTGTCTTGATAGATATCAGACAACAACCTTTTACACTTAAGGATTTACAACAATTCTACAATGAAGACAAAACACTTTATCTTAATGAAAATGGAGAATTACCATCTTTTGAGAAAGTCAAGGAAAAAGTGCAATATGATTTTCAATTACAAGAAGCAAAAAAGCAAGCTATAAAAATGAATCAAAAACTTAAAGAAGAAGGATTTTCTAACTTAAAATCTCAAGAGATAGTAATTTCTATCAATCAGAATATTAGCGAAGAATTGAGCAATCAGCTAAGCAATACTCCTGAAAATGGATTTATAAAGCCAACTCTTTATAATGAAAATTTCTACATTATAGGCGAAATACTTAATTTTAAACCTCAAAGCATTAAAACCCTTCAGGAAGCAAAAAAAGAAGTCGTAAGCACATTGGAAAAATCTCTTCAATTTGAAGAACTAAAAGAAGAAGCGCAAAAACAATTAGACTCTTTTAGTGGAAAGGTGATAACAATCAACAACTTAAATCCTATATCCATAGAAGAGTTGGATAAGAATCAAGTGCAATTTATCATACATCAAATATTTGCTTCACAAAACACCCAAGGTATTATAATGCTAGATTCCAGAGCCTTTCTTTATCGGATTACCAAGCAAGTTTTACCTCAAGATATACCGGACAATTTAATAAAATTGGTTCAAGATACAAAATCTCAATTTATTGACAAAACTCTTATGCATTTTCTTGAAAATAAGTATCCGGCAAAAATCTATAATAAACAAATCTTTAAATAGGAGCAAACATTGGATAATAAAATTTTAGCAATTGATATTGGTTCAAGTAAAATTTGCGTTGCCATAGCAGAAATAAGAAATGAAGAGCCAAAAATTATAGGTTTTGGAACACAAAAATCACAAGGGATTAAAAAAGGCACTATTGTAAATATAGAATTAGCAAGTCAAGCAATTAGAAATGCACTTATTGATGCCAAAAGAATGGCTGATGCAGAAAATATCACTAAAGCGATCGTATCCATTTCTAGTTCCTATACAAAAAGTTTAGATAGCTCTGGTGTCGTAAGCATAGCAAATGGTGGAGAAATTACAATAAAAGAAATCAGTCGTGCACTAGAAACTGCATTATACAATTCAACAATCCCCACAGAATGTGAGGTTATCCATATACTACCTTATAAATTCAAACTAGATGATCAAGATTTCATAGAGGATCCTGATGGAATGACTGGTTCAAGATTGGAGGTTTTTACTCATATCATTACTGCAAAAAAAGCGATTTTAGAAAATCTTAAAAAAGTAGTAAGGCTTGCTGGTGTTGAAGTAGAAAATATTGTCTTATCTCCTTATGCCTCTTCTATTGCTACATTGCTTGAAGATGAAAAAGAATTAGGAGTTGCTTGTATTGATATGGGTGGAAGCACTTGTGAAACAATGATTTACTTAGGTAGTTCTATGCGTTATAACCACTTTTTGGGCGTAGGATCTCAACATATTACAAGCGATATAGCTGAGGCTATCCATACCTCTATCTCCGCAGCAGAAGAAATCAAAATCAAATACGCTGATCCTAAATATGATGAAAATGATGAAATGAATGGGAAAAGCTTAGAGGTTCCATCTATGGGCACAACAAAAAAACATCATGTTTCTTTGGCCGCTATACAAAAAGTCGTGAGTATGCGTGTTGTTGAAACTTTTAATATTCTTTCACAGGCTATCAAAAGAAGTGGCTTAGAGGATCAAATTGGTACTTTGGTTCTAACTGGCGGTATGTCAAAAATGACAAATATTCTAAAAATTGCTGAAGTATTCTTTAGAATTCCTATCCGTATTGCAAAGCCTATTGCTATTGATAGCGTGCTACCAGAAGCCTTGCAAGATGAAAGCAATGCAACCATCATAGGGCTCATTCTTTATGGTATGGGCAAACACACAAATTATGAGAGAGATTCTCAAAAAAATATACGCTATAAAAAATGTCGCAATGTACACAATTTAGAACTCTCAAAAAACGATGAAATCAGCCATACCGACTTAAGAAACCTTGGTGGCAATTTCAAAAAAAGTGAAGAAAGTGTAGAAAAAATTGATATAATAGTTGCTCAAAATCAAAAAGATGATAGCAAAGTATTACAGTTTATAAAAAAAATAGCCAATAAAATTTTCTAAAGGACTAGCATGATTCAAGGACAAATGCAATTTGACTTAAAAGAAATCCCAAATACCGCTGGAGCAAAAATTGTTGCTGTTGGCGTAGGAGGGGGTGGCTCCAATATGATTGCACATCTTATTAATACTGGCACACATGATGCCATCACACTCATTGCAGCAAATACAGATATCCAACATCTCAATAATTCTCCAGCAAAAAATAAAATAAAGCTAGGAGAAAAACTTACAAAAGGTTTAGGTGCAGGAATGCTTCCGGAAGTGGGTAAAGAATCTGCACAAGAAAGTTATGAGGATATTAAAGCAGCATTACAAGGTGCAGATATTGTATTTGTATCTGCTGGACTTGGTGGAGGAACTGGAACTGGAGCAGCTCCAGTAGTAGCACAAGCAGCACAAGAAGTTGGTGCACTTACTATTGCTGTGGTTACAAAGCCTTTTTTGATGGAAGGTAATAAAAGAAGCAAAATTGCAGAAGAAGGATTGAAGGAGCTTAGAAAACATAGCGATGGAATTGTGGTTATTCCTAATGATAAACTTCTAACAATTATTAGTAGAAGCACAGGTATTAAAGAAAGTTTTAGGGAAGTTGATGCAATCTTAGCAAGAGCTGTAAATGGTATTTCTAATATTATTTTAGGATATGGTGAAAATGATATCAATACGGATTTTGCTGATTTAAGAACCGTAATGAAGCACAGGGGATTAGCTCTAATGGGTATTGGGGAAGCTCAAGGAGAAGATTCTGCCTCTGAAGCTGTAAAAAAAGCCATTGAATCCCCTCTTTTTGATAATCTTTCTATCAAAGGTGCTAAAGGAGTATTGCTTAGTTTTGAGATGCATCCAGATTATCCTTTACACGAAATACATCAAGCTTTAAGCCATGTAAGAGAAGCTGCTAGCGAGGATGCTGATATTATTTTTGGAACTCATACAATTTCTGATATGTCAAAAGATCAATTAAAAATTACGATTGTTGCCACTGGATTTGAAAAAGAGGTAATAAATAACACTACACAACCATCACAAAAAATACAAGAACCTACATTTTTTACCCAACAAATTGATACAAGCACCATTGTAAAAATTAGTGGTGGTGAAGATTTTGATACAGAAGATCTTGATAAACCAACTTGGATGAGAAAAAGACAAGATTAATAATTAAAATAAACACAAGGGAGAACCCCTCCCTCTACCCTCTCTCAAATTTTCCCCCTCTGTATTTTTTTATTCTTCAATGTAATTTTTCAATTTACGCCCAACTTTTGGATGTTTCAACTTTTTAATTGCACTAGATTCTATCTGCCTTACTCTCTCTCTTGTAACATTTAGCTCTTTGCCAATTTCTTCAAGCGTTCTATCACTTTCATCATCTAGTAACCCAAAACGCATGCGAATAACCGCTCGTTCTCTATCATTTAACTGTTCTAAAACTTCAAAAATTTGCGCTCTTAAATCCTCTTTCATAATTTGATCCATAGCATTTGCGGAATTCTTATCTTCTACAAAATCTCCAAATTTACCATCTTCATCACTACCTATTGGAGCCTCTAGACTAATAGGCTCTTTTGTAATTTTTATTACATGCTTAACCTTATCAACACTCAATCCCACCTCTTGTGCAATTGTTTCTACATCTGGCTCTTTACCTGTCTCTTGAATATACTTTCTCATAATTTTATGAATTCTATTGATAGTTTCTATCATGTGGATTGGTATTCTAATTGTGCGCGCTTGATCTGCAATTGCTCTAGAAATGGCCTGCCTAATCCACCAAGTAGCATATGTAGAAAATTTATAGTTACGCTTATAATCAAATTTATCCACGGCTTTCATTAAGCCGATATTTCCTTCTTGTATCAAATCCAAGAAAGGCAATCCTCTATTGGTATAACGCTTTGCTATACTAACAACTAGACGCAAATTTGATTTTGCCATTTTATTTTTTGCTTTATCAGAAATAAGCTTTCCACGTTTGATTTGCTCTAAAATTTCTTTTAACTTTTCTGGATCCAAATCAAAACCACCCTCACTAGCTTCTCGTGTCTGAAAAAGTTTTTTAATATCCATATACACATTCACCATGGTTGCCTCTGGAACAGATGCTAAAATATCATCTCTTGTCATATTTGTAATATTTGAAAGTATTTTTTGGTGATTTTGAACTAGCATTTCATTAAAAAGAGGTAGTCGATATTCTAAGCGTTTTAACTCTTTCTCAAAACCATCATCACTCTTAAGACTATTTTCCATGGCCTTAACTAATTCTGTAATCAATTTACTTGTTGGACCCAAATCTAAAAGTTTTTCTTTGAGTATTTGCTGCTTATGTGCAAGACCTAAAACATAAATCCACTCATCTTCTTCCTCATTCTTTTGAGCTTCCAAAAATTTCAACCAATCTTTTTTTGCAAGATCTAAAGCTTTAAAACTCTCTAAAACTTTTTCAACCCTTTTTTGATCTTTTTTTGATATAGGTTTTTTACCATCCTCATCGCCATCCTCATCCTCATCATCATCTACACTTGTATCTCCAGAACTCTCCTCATCCTCATCATCAAAACTTTTAAATAATTCTTTAACTCTTCTTTCTCTATTGATTAAAGCTTCGCGATAATCATAAATAAAATCAATTAAGTAAGGAACTGAACAAATAGCATCAAGTATTATATTTTCTCCTAATTCAATTTGCTTGCTCAATTCAACTTCATCTTCTTTTGTTAATAACTCAATTTGCCCCATTTCTCTTAAATACATACGAACAGGACTATCGCTTCTGCTCCATTCAAGCAGCTCTCTTTCTTTCATAAGATCAAATTCATTATTTAATTCTTCGTCTAAAAATCTTTTCTTTTCCTCTGCTTGACGGATTCTATCTTTTGTATTTAGCTTTTTTGCAAGTTCAGATGAGCTTATGAGTTTTACTTCATATTTTTCGCACAATTCTCTTATTTTTTTCACCTGAGCAATGGTAGGCATTTTGCTCAAAATTTCTGCAATTTTCTCAAAGGATAAAAAATCCCCCTTATTATCCTCAAAAATAGCTTCTAGCTTTTGATTAACATCTTTTGTTGCCATCATTTCTCCTTTATATTTCTTTTTCTAAAACCCCACTCTACAGCCTGTGCATCCAAATCATTCTTATCAATTTCTATGTATGCAACACTTTCTTTATGATCCAATTTTTCTTCAATTTCTGCATTGGGATTTACCACTAGACTTTCCCCGTAGAAATCAAATTCCCTATCTTCTAAAACTACTTTTCCTACACGATTTATGCGAACTACAAGGCAACTATTACAAAATGCTCTGCTTCTACATAACATTTGCCATCTCTCGTGGCTATTAAGGGTTGATGCTGTTGGAATCAAAACTATATCGACATCTTTATCTTTTAACTTTAACCATAATGCATCAAAATGCAACTCAAAACCAAATAAAACCGCAATCTTAAAACCATTTTTTTCAAAAATCAGAGGTGTTTTAAGAGTTTTAACTTTCGGATTATCAAAAAAAATCTCTTCATTCCAATGAGGGTAATTGATAAGTTTTTGTTGCATATAAAATTGTGTTTTTTTAGAATCAATAACTGCAATCTTTTTAAAAATCTTGCTTTCTTTAGCAATAATTAGTGGCATAACAATTGTAATTTTAAACGTTTTAGCAATTTTTTGTAAAAGCAAAATCTTTTGAGAGCTTAGTTGGGCGATCAATTCTTTAGATGTTTTTTGCAAGTCTGTAAAAAACAAATCAAAGGCATACTCACTAAACACTACCAAACTATCCCTCTGAAAATGTTTGAAGTAATTCATCAATGCGTTTTCTTTTAGGGGCAAAGTATTAGTCTGACAAATTGCAATCTTCAATTCTTATCCTTTAGAGTATTTTTAATTTCTTCGTATTCTAGTTGTGCTTTTTCCAACATTTCTTGCGCTTCATTTAATTGCTTCAATCCTTCTTTATAAAGAGAAACTCCATCTTTAAGATTCAAATCATTTGCATTTAACTTTGTTAGTATTTCTTTAATACACTCAATTTTCTCCTCAAAACTTTTCATACAAAATCTCCATTATGCATTAAAAACTTTCAAATTCAAAGTTTTTAATCCCTTATCTGTGCAAACTGCTGCAGTCATAGCACCAGAAACATTACTTGCCGTCCTTGCCATATCAATAATTGGATCAATTGCCAAAATAATACTCAAAAGCATAAAATATTCTCCAAAACCTATACCTGTAAGCATAATAGAAGCCGCCATTGTCGCACTACCTGGAATACCAGCAATGCCCAAAGAACCAAGAATTGCCATCAAAACAACCATTACTATAAATGAAAAATCTATCGGCACCCCCACGCTAAAAGCTATAAAAATAGCAACCATTGCTGGAAAATAACCTGCACACCCATTTAATCCAATAGTAGTTCCAATTGAAGCAACAAAATTAGCAACTCCGCCACTAACCCCCATCTTTTGTTGCAATGTAGAAATAGTTAAGGGTAAAGTCCCAACAGAAGATCTACTACTAAAAGCAAAAATCCAGACTGGAAGTGCTTTTTTTATAAAAATCAATGGATTTAACCCCTGAGAGGCAATCATTAAAATATGCACAATAAACATTGCAAACATGGCAATATAAATCAATACAACAAAACTAATTGCACTTTTTATTGCATCCATACCATTAGTTAATAAAACCTCTGCCATCATACATACAATAGCATAAGGCATAAATCTAATAATAAAAAGCGTGACATTCATTATAATTTGATGTAAGGCTAAAATAAATTTTTCAAAAACCTGATAAAAGTCTTTAGCCTGCTCTTCTTTTGCGATAGCTCTAGCACCAAAACCTATAACAAAACAGAAAAAAACCAAAGCAATTACATTGTTTTTTGACATAGAATCTATAATATTGCTCGGGATTAACCCTAATAATATCTGCATAATATTTTTTACTTCCCTAATCTCTCTTTGAGAATCAATATTTTGGATTTGAGCCCCCAAATCAAAAACCAAAGCCAAGCCAACACCTATAATAGCAGCAATACCTGTGCTAAAAAGTATCCAAAATAAAGAACGACCAAAAAGTTCTGCTATCTTTACGTCTTTATCAAGCTCTAAAAGTACTTTGATAATTGAAACACCTACAATAGGAATCACAAGCATTTTAATACAGGCTATAAAGGCATCTGCAAAAAAACCAAACCAATTTCTAACCTCAATTAACCAGACAATCTGAGAACTTGCTTCGCCATTAGGATATCCCGCAAAAAATTGCAAAATAAGGCCAAATAAAATGCCTCCAAAAAGACCTGTAAGCATTCTTATAGAAAAATCTATCTGCCTATTTTGCATCTTTTTGAGCAAATAAAAAAATGCAAAAAGACAAAATAAAACACCATAAGTTTGATATTCAGAGAGCATTAAAAAGTTTTGAAAAAAATTACTCTGCATTTTTATTCCTTAATAGCAATAATAAGTGTTGAAATATTTGCACTATAGCTCTTTATTATGTGCATTCTAAAACCATTTTTGCATAATTTTTCTACTAATACATCAGTACTTAAAAAATCTTGAATTGAATCTGGAAGATACTTATAGGCTTTATAATTTCGTGAAACTAGGCCGCCAATAATGGGCAATATTCTTTTTGTATAAAACTGTGCCAATCTATCTAAAATACCCTCACTTTCATTCTTGGTAAATTCTAATATTACCAACACACCATCCTTTTTTAATACTCTTGCAAATTCTACTAATGCTTGATCTATATCTACAACATTTCTAATACCATAAGCAATCGATAATATATCTACACTTTGATTCTTTAAAATTTTTAACTCCTGCGCTTGTGCCAAAAACAATTGTAATTTTTCTAAAAGAAGTAAATCTTTTAACTTATCTTTTGCGATTTCTAGCATACCACTTGACGGATCTATTCCGATGAATTTTACTTTTTTATCTTTTGTAAAATCCTGCCAATGTAAAATCATATCTCCTGTTCCACAAGCAATATCTGCAATCACCAAATCATTGCCTTTTTGCAATTCTAAAGCCTTCCTGCAAGCCTCCTTTCTCCAAGAAACATCAATTCCAAGACTTAATACACGATTTGTTAAATCATAGCTTGATGAAATTGCATCAAACATCTTAATAATTTGTTCTTGATTACTTTTCATTATAATGATTTATCCATTCTTGTAATGTCTCTATTTGTTTTTGTGTTTGAATACTTGCTGTACCTCCTATAGAATCTCTAGCATTCATAGAAGCCTCTAGATTTAAAACAGCTTTGACACCTTTTTTTATACGACTATCAAGACCAAGCATCTCTTCTTCATCCAACATACTGATATCTTGATTTTTTGATTCTGCATAGGCTACAATTTTTCCAGTAATATGATGCGCCTCTCTGAAAGCAATTCCACACTCTCTAACTAAAAAATCTGCTAAGTCAGTAGCACTTAAGTGCCCTACTTGAGCCATTCTAAGCATATTTTCTTTAGATATACTCATGGTGTTTAATACTTCATTTAATATTTCCAAAGACAAACTAATAGTTTCCACACTATCAAATACTCTTTCTTTATCTTCTTGAGTATCTTTATTATATGCAAAAGGTAAACCTTTCATCACACTTAAAAGCGCAAATAAATTTCCAAAAACTCTTCCGCTCTTTCCTCTTAACAACTCTGGCACATCTGGATTTTTCTTTTGAGGCATAATGGAGCTACCTGTAGCATAGGCATCTGAAATATCAATAAATTTAAACTCATAGCTACTCCAAAGAACAAGTTCTTCAGCAATTCTTGAAATATGCATAGCAATCATAGAAAGATCATAAAGCAAATCCAAAGCAAAATCCCTATCACTCACAGTATCCATAGCATTTAAAGTTGGAGCTATAAATCCTAAATCTTTTGCCATCATATCTCTATCATTTTTATATGGAGTTCCTGCCATCGCCCCAACACCAAGAGGCATATAATTATTCCTCGCATAGCTATTACTCAATCGCTCTAAATCTCTTTTAAAATTCATACACCAAGCAACAATATGAAACCCAAAATTAACTGGTTGAGCATGTTGCAAATGTGTCATACCGGGCATAATAGTATGTATATGATCTTTTGCAATTTCTAGGAGAGTTTGCATTAGAGTTATTAAAAGTTGCTGTATTTGTTGATTAGAATCCAATACATAAAGCCTAAAATCAAGAGCCACTTGATCATTTCTGCTTCTTGCGGTATGTAATTTTTTTCCCACCTCACCTATATCCCTAATCAAAGCACTTTCAATTGCCATATGAATGTCTTCATCTGCGATATCAAAATTAAAAAGATTATCTTGAATATCTTTGGCAATTCTATCAAGTCCCTGATGGATTAACATAAGCTCCTCTTCACTCAAAACTCCTATTTTGCAAAGCATTTTAGAATGTATCTTAGAGCCTAAGATATCATATTTCCAAAGCTTGTAATCAAAAGGAATAGACGCATTAAATTGTTCCAAAAGCTTTGTATTCTCAGCTTGGAATCTACCGCCCCATAATTTTGCCATAACTTCCCTCCCTAAAAACGCAATACAGCACAAACAACAATTACAATCAGCAAAATCGTAGGGATTTCATTATAAAAACGAAAAAATTTACCACTTCTTGGAGGAACAGAGCTTTTTTCAAATTTCTTAAGATAAAACCAGCAAGAATAATGATAAATCACCAATAAAATTACTGCTGTGAGTTTAATATGTATCCACATACCACTTTTAAAAATACTGATTGGATAAAATATCATCAATGCAATTCCGCTAATAAAAGTTCCAATCATCGCTGGCTGTGCAATCATATCAAACAATTTTTTTTCTTGAATTTTTACAACATCCAAAAAACCTTTGTTGGAAAAATGCTCACTATGATAAACAAAAAGTCTTGGCAAATAAAAAAGTGCTGCCATCCAAGATACAACAGAAATAATATGAAGAATTTTTAGAATATTAAAAAACATTACATTATCCATGACTAAGATACTCCTTTAAAATGCAATTCTTTGTATTGAGATTCAAATAACTCAAGTTTATCTTTTTGTGCATAAAGTCTCAATACCACATTATCCACTCCAAACTCTTCTTTTTGAAGGGAGATATCTAAAACTTTAGCGCAATATTCAACCCTACTTAATAAAGCATAAGGACAATGAATAATCCTTTGCTCTTGTATTAAAAAATCTTTTAGTTTATCTTTTGCTTCAGCTTCCTTTAAACAGCTAACAACTCCATTTGTATATGCCCTTACCAAACCACCAACACCAAGAAGAGTGCCTCCAAAATAACGAACAACAATAGCAGCAGTATTTACCATGTTATAACCCCTCAACACACTTAAAACAGGCATACCAGAACTTCCCTTTGGCTCTCCATCATCACTAAAACGCTCTAATATCTGTCCATCTTGAAAAAACCGATAAGCATATACAAAATGCACTGCCTTTGAATGCTCCAATCTTAACTGCATCATTCTCTCTTCAAAAAAACTAAAAGGGAAAACAAAACTTAAAAAAATAGATTTCTTACATTCAAAATTAGCAACTACTTCTTCTGTTATAATTTTCATCTTGCTTTTAAAAAAATCTGAACGTCTTTATTTTTAAGTATCATTGCTGTCTTGCCCTTTTTCTCCACAAAAAATATATTTTTTAGATTTCTAGCAAAGCGAAGTTCAAATCCCATAACCTGAGATGGGCTACATAACTTTCTTGTAATATTTACTTCATAAATCTCTATATTGTCTGCATCTTTCCAAGAATAGTCTGCAGAAAAATTATTACACGCAGCAACTCCAAAAATTTTACTCTGTTTGGTATCAAACCTTAGTGTAGATACCTCATCAATTTGAGCTAGTTCCTGTAGATCTTGCAAGGTATCCTCTTTTGTCTCTTGTTCATCGCTCTGTTGCAATAAACTACCTTGAGTATCAAAATCTTGCAAATTGCCCTCAGATGTATTATTTTCATCTTGTTGTGCTTCTTGATTCTCTTCCATTGTGTTTTTTTGTTGTTGCTGTAATTTTTGCAATGCCAATTCTTTCAGCTCTCCTAAAGCCAAATATTCTTTATTCTTAACAACAATCTTTTCTATTTCCCAATCATCTTGTGCAAAACTACCTTGAAAAATATTTAAAATAGAACAGCCCGTTAAGATAAGTGATGCAAAACCAAAAATAATCCACTTAACCACCAAAAACTCCAAAGTTATTTTTGCGGATTGTATCAAAAAGTAAATAAAGATAAGCTTATGTGTGTGAAAATATGGCGGAGAGAGAGGGATTCGAACCCTCGAAGGCTTGCACCTTACACGCGTTCCAGGCGTGCTCCTTCAACCACTCGGACATCTCCCCTTGATACCTGATTAAAGTTTAAGAAAGTAATTATAACACTGATTTTAAAATTAACAAAGCACTTGCTCAAATATTACCCCATCAATACCCATCTTTGCAATCTCTTCAATCTCTTCAATCTCTTCAATGATATATAAAATTTTTGTATCTAGCAAATAAGTTTCTGCTATTTTTTGATACTTTTCTGGAGACTTTTGCAACAAAACATACTTTGCCTTAAGGTTTGCATAAATTAAAAGATCTTTAATATTTTCAATTTTAACGGCATAAGGAACATTATTTTGCAAACAAAATCTAGATAAAAAAAACATTTTATCATCACTACTATCAAACCAAACTAGTCCTTGTGTGTTATCTATACCCTCAATATCTGAAATTTTAGAAAAACTCTCTGAAACAATAGGATAATAACCTATGATAATCATCTTCTATCCTTCTGAAAACATTCCTTAGAACAAAAACACTTATTTTGATAAACTATCCCTTCTTTTACACTAATAAAAGTTCCACATTCACTACACTCTACCATCATCTCTTCATTAGATTTTTTATTTTTCTTCAATCCTTTCTTATCCCTTAAAAAATACCACAATACTCCAACAACAATAGCAAATACAACTAAAAATCGCAAAACTCTTTCCTTTCATAAAAATAAATTCTTTGGTCATTATGAGGATACTTTTTTATATCACAGCAAATTTCATCCTCTAATTTTACACCTTTGTAAAATAAAAAATATCCATCTTGTTCCAAAAAATGCCCGCTGAGTTTAATCAGCTCTTTTGTAGCCATTAAAGCTCTTGAGGTAATCAAATCAACTCTAATTGCTTTATCCATATCCTGTATTCTCTTTTTGCAAACTACAACATTGCATAAACCTATTTCTGTGCAAATATATTGCAAAAAAGCACTTCTTTTTTTTCTAGGCTCCACTAAAAAAAACTCTTGATCTGGATTTTTAATGGCCAAAGGAATTGCAGGGAAACCAGCCCCACTTCCAATATCCATACACTTACTAAATGGCTGTATAAAATCTAAGGGATAGATACTATCTAAAATATAGTTTTCAATCAATGCTTTATCTAAATTACCTCCAAGATTATGAATACAATTCCACTCAAGCAATAAATTTGTAAAATCTTCTAATTTTGTGCTCATAAAATCAACATTCCATCGCCATAAGAATAGAATCGATACTGATGTTTTATTGCTTCATCATAAAGCCACATACAAGTATCCAAACCCACCATTGAGCTTACAAGCATAATAAGAGAAGATTTTGGCAAATGAAAATTTGTTAAAAGAGCGGAAGTTTTAATAGGAGGATTGCCCAAATGCAAAAAAATATCACACTCACCCTCATATTCCTCATCTCCTATTCTTGCAAGAAACTCAACAGATCGCATTGCGGTTGTGCCTACACATATAATAGATTTGGCTTTCTTAATGCTATCAATACTTTGTTTAGAAGCCAAAAGGGTTTCACTATGAATTTTATGCTCTCTGATATCCTTACTTTCAACACTAGCAAAAGTTCCAGCACCAACATGCAAAGTCAAAAAAACTTTTTTATAATGTTCTAAAACATATCGCATCATAGATTCAGAAAAATGCAATGATGCCGTAGGAGCTGCAACTGCACCATAATTTTTTGCAAAAACACTTTGATATTCCTCTATATCCAATTGTTCATCTTCTCTTTTAATATACGGGGGTAATGGAACATGACCGATAAGATCGCACATTTTAGATATTTCAAATATTTCTTGATTCAAATGAAAACAACGCACCAAGCGATATCCATCTTCAAATAATTTACAAACTTTTATATAAAAATTTTGATCCAAAATAATAATATCATCGACCTTTATTTTCCCTCTGATTTGAACCAAAAAACCATCGCTTATTTTTTTATGAAATAAAACTTCAACTTTTGCACCTGTTGTTTTTTTGCCAAAAACCCTTGCTTTAATTACTTTTGTGTCATTAAATACAAAAAGATAGTCTTTTGGCACAAAATCAAACAAATATTTAAAACTTGTATGAACTATTGTTTTATCTTTCCTATTAAAAACTAAGAGCCTTGCATCTTCCTTTGGAGATACAGGATATTTTGCTATCAAATCTACTGGAAGATGATAGTCATAGCTTTTTAAATCAAATTCTCTCAAAAAATTTAACCTTTTTTTGCTTCAGGATTTACCATCTTAACAATCAAAATTGAGAATCCATAAAGCAGTATAAGAGGTAATGCCATAAAAATCTGAGATAAAACATCAGGAGGAGTAACGATTGCTGCAACAATAAAAATCAAAACAACAGCATACTTAAAATTTTTTGTTAGTGTTTTATCTGTAATCAAATCAATTTTTGCCAAAAAGAACGCCAAAACAGGCAATTCAAAAGCAATCCCAAAACCCAATACAAAACGCGTAAAAAAAGTTACATAATTAGCAGCTGTAATATTTGCAACAAATTCATCATTACCAAACATCAAGATATATTTTAAAGCATAAGGAAAGGCAACAAAATAAGAAAAAACAACCCCTATTGCAAACATAGAACTACCAAAAAAGACAAATGGCAATACCACTTTCTTCTCGTGCTTATAAAGACCTGGGGCTACAAATTCCCAGATTTGCCAAAAAATAACAGGTATAGAAATTCCAAGTGCAGCAAAAAAACTTACTTTCATTGCTACAATAATTCCCTCTGCTGGAGCAGTCTGTATTAACATACCTTGAATTTGATGTTCAAATGCTAATTCAAGGGGCTTTTTAATAAATTCAAAAACCTCACGCCAAAAACTAAAACATAAAATAAAAAATACCACTAATGTTCCCACAGAAATTACTAAACGCTTACGCAAATCTTGAATATGTGGCTTTAAATCTTCAAACATCTTTTGCCTCTTTCTTTTTAAAACTTGTAGTTTTACCTATTTTTGGTTTAACTGTTGTTTTTTTATTCTTTGGATTTTGTTTTGCTTCTTGAGCATGTGATTCTATCTGCACTTCATTGTTATTGGATTTTTGCTCTACTTCTAGATTCTCTTTGCTTTTATATTCATCAAACATTGTATCAATGTCTGAAAGTTGCACATCTTTTGTCACAGAATCAACACTATCTTCAAACTGCTTTTTATATTCTAGGGCTTCTTTTTTGATTTCACTAATCTGCAATTCTTTATCAAAAGTTTCTTTAGCTTCATTAAGTGTTTTTTTCACTACCTTAAAAAATTTTACGATATCTACAATAAGTTTTGGTAATTTATCTGGCCCAAGAAAAATAATTGCCACAACCAAAACAACTAAAACTTCAAAAATGCTAAAACCAAACATAGAAATTAAACTCCAAATCCCTACTTTAAAAAATAAAGTAAAATATCTTTTTAGTATTTTATAACATTATTTGATACATTTTTCAAAAATGCTATATAATCCCCAAAAAGGATTTTAATGAAAGAAATCTCTTGCACACTTATTACACAAACGATTAAAAAACTATGCATAGATGCTTGTTGTATCCAAACCCCTGATATTAAAAATGCCTTTTTACTTGCACAACACACAGAAACTTCTCCTCTTGGAAAAAATATCATAGACACCTTGATTGAAAATGCAAAAATTGCAAAAAATAAAATGATGCCAATTTGCCAAGATACAGGTATGTGTGTTATTTTTGCTAAAGTAGGACAAGATGTTAGAATTATTGATGGGGATTTTGAAGAAGCGATACAAAAGGGTGTGGCTTTGGGATATACTGATGGTTTTTTGAGAAAATCTGTAGTCAATGAGCCATTGTTTGAAAGAAAAAATACAAAAGATAATACTCCTGCAGTTATTTACACACAAATAGTAAGGGGTAATAATATAGATTTTATTGTTGCGGCAAAGGGTTTTGGTAGTGAAAATAAAAGTATTTTAAAAATGCTTGTCCCTGCAGATGGGATAGATGGTGTTAAAAAAATATTTTTAGAAGCCATAAAACTAGCAGGACCAAATGCCTGCCCTCCTATGGTGATTGGGGTGGGCATTGGAGGAACAATAGAAAAAGCAGCCATCCTAGCAAAACAAGCTGCTATACGCCCAATAGATTCCAAAAATCCTCATCCTTTGTATGCGCAACTTGAAGAGGATTTACTCCTATTGGCAAATCAAACAGGTATTGGGCCACAAGGTTTAGGAGGCAATACCACCGCTTTTGGAGTAAATATTGAGTGGTATCCTACGCACATTGCAGGTCTTCCTGTTGCCATCAATATAAATTGTCATGCAGCACGGCATGCACATGCGATAATCTAGGAGTCATGTATGCAAACTATACATTTACAAGCACCTTTTAATAAACAGGTCTGCCAAAAACTTAAAGCTGGGGATAAAGTTCTTATCTCTGGAAATATACTAGCTGCAAGAGATGCGGCACATAAAGCACTATTTGAAGCTTATCAACGACAAGAAAAATTTCCCATAGATTTGAAAAATCAAATTATTTATTACTTAGGTCCAAGTCCAGCAAAACCTAATCAAATTATTGGTTCAGCAGGACCTACAACAAGTGGTAGAATGGATAAATACACCCCCATGATGATAGAAAATGGAATCAGTGGCATGATTGGAAAGGGATATAGAAGTCAAGAAGTTATTGATTGTATGATTGCAAACCAGGTAGTTTATATGGTAGCTGTTGGAGGGGCTGCGGCTCTTATTTCTCAGTGTATATTAGAATATGAAATACTTGCTTACAAAGAATTAGGACCAGAAGCAATAGCAAAACTCACAATAAAAGACTTTCCTGCTATCGTGGCTATTGATTGTTTTGGAAACAACTTCTATGAGATAGGGCAAAAACCCTATCAAAAATACTAATTAGATTTTTTATACTCCATTATCATTGCATATACTTGATCTTTTAAAAGCAATTTTTGCTTTTTTAAGGTTTCAATTTCAAGATTACCTAAAGGCTCAATACCATTTTCTGCATTTGTAATCTTTTGATCTAGTTCATTATGCTCATTAAAAATCTTCTCAAAATGTGCATTTTGTTGTTTTAATTTTGAAATTTCATCTCTATATTCGTGAAACATTTTATTCTCCTTGTTTTTAATATGATATTTCTATTTTATCATAGTAACCCTGAATCTTAATAACTAATTCTTCATCCGCTTTATTTTTCTATTTCTATAAAAATATGCAAAACTGCTAAATATTCCCCCTAAAGCAAGTAACCAAAAGAAATGGGGCATAATCTGCTCAAGATGCGCACCCATTTGATTTAATCTCAAAAAACCATTGATACCATGGTATGCTGGAATAAAATTTGCCAAATACTTTAAAAAATCTGGAATCAAATCACTTGGCCAAATAAACCCTAAAACAAACACAATGGGCAATGATGAAACAAGCACAATTTGGGTTGGCAAAGAAGTGTCTTTAATCAAAAATCCCAAAAAGATTCCAAGAGAAAGAATTGCAAAAATAAATACAAATGCAAAACACCAAAAATCTAGCCAATTTGCTTGAATATTAACATGATACATCTGAAAGAAAAAACCAAAAAATAATAAAAATAAAATAAAGTATATTGCTCCAAACACCAAAAATCTAGCTATTATCAGTTGCAAAGATGATGCTTTGATGTAATAGCTATCTGGATTATTTTCATAATTTTGAAAAGCCCCAATTAGCATTGTTCCGCCGATAGCAGTTTGATGTAAAATAAAAATTAGCACTGCTGCTAAAGCATAATTTAAATATCCGATACTTGAATTGAATAATGGGATAGAATCCTTTGTTAAAAGATTGGCTTCATGCACCAAATAATGATTTTGAATCATTTTCATTTCAATTTTTATTTGATCCCCTAGCGCGTTTGCAGCATTATTTAATCCTTCTACAATTGTTCCATAGACAGAAAAATAAGAAGCATTTGCAACATACCCAAGATAGATAGGTATTCCCTTATGTACATTAGATTCAAATCCCTCTGGTATTACCAAATATCCAAAAATCTTATTTTCTAACAACAAATCCTTTGCTGCTTTTTGAGAATCTAAAACATACTCAATACTCACTTGCGGTAAGGCGCTTACAAAAAATATCAATTCTCTTGATGTATTTGTTTTATCCATATCTATTATTGCAATTTGTTGCTTTCTAATCACATCTTTTTTATAAGGTGTGGGATATAAAAAAGCATACATCAAAGAACCGCCAAGCACTATAAGCAAAATAGTTCCGTTGCTAAATACGGCCTTAAATTCCTCTATAAGAATGCGAAAAAAATTCAAATTTTCCCCTTTAATTTATAAAACAAAAATCCAAGCGGAATAAATAATAAAAAAGGCAACATTTGTGAGAGAATTTTCAATCCATCAAGTATATTGCCTCCATAATTTGCTTGTTGAAAATAAAATTTCATAAAATAAGAGATAGGAAGAATATTGCTCCAAAAAATTGCAAAATTATCCATCGCACTTTGTGGATAAGTAACTCCTGCAAATGCTAAACTAGGTGCTGTATAAGCTGCAATCAATCCTATGGATTTGGTAGCATTCTGATAAGCTCCTTGCAATGTTAAGACAATACCACTAACACAAATACCAAGCATTAAGAATCCTAAAAATAAAAAAGTAACATTCCCAACTAAAGGATAACCCAAAATACTAAAGAAAAAAACCATTGCCATGCCCCAAAATGTGAAGACAAAGAGATTAAAAGAAAATCTTGCCCATAAATCCAAGGAATCTCTTAAGGGATATTTCAATAGATTTAATAAACCCAAAGCTACTAAAATTTGCCACATGCATGGCAATATCAAAGTAACCAAAAATTGCGCATAACTACTTTTACTATTAAACAATGGATTTATATGGGGTAAAATAGGCACGCTTTGACCTAGTGCCATATTCATATTTTTTGTTTTTACAAGATTGTTACCGGTTTGAATCTTTGCATTTAAAATAGTCATAATTTGTAAAAATGCATTATCCAGTGCCTTGCCAATCAAAATAAACTGCGTATTGTAATAAAAAGCAACTTTTTGCTCTACCCCCATTTTTACACCTCTTTGCAGTCCATAGGGAATTACTGCTAGAGCATAAATATTACCATCGCTTAAATCTTTTTTTGCTTCAGCAATAGAGTTATAATGTTGCTTTAACAAAAAAGTGGGAGATACTTGCATATCATAAATCAATTCTTGCGAAAGGGTGCTTTTATCCATATCCACCACACCAACAGGGAGCTTTCTAGGTAATGCATCAGCAAAAATACTATAAATTATTGCGCTCAACAAAATGGGCATTAAGATATAAACAATCCAAAGGAATTTATTGCGTGCAAGTATCCAAAATAATGGAGGCATCAATCTACCCTAACCAACACACTCATTCCCACTCTAAAACCTTCAATTTTTTCTAAAGGCTTTGCTTCAATCTCATAACTTTTCATATCATATCCCCTATTACTTGCAGTAGCTTTCCAAGTTGCAAAATCACCCATTACAGAGATATAATGCACTTTAAATTTTACTTTCTTTTGCAATGCAGGAATATATCCTTCAAACACAGTATCTTTTTGAAATTTCATAAGATGCTGTTCGCTAATGCTAATTTTTAGCCAAGAATCCTCCAAGTCTATCAGCAAAACTACAGGAAACCCGCTAGGACTAAGCTCTCCATCATGCAATAACACATTACTCACTTCTCCAGAGATAGGAGCATAAGCATTGATATCTTTGATATAAGCTTGGACTTCACTCACCTGACCTTTTGCAGCATTCTCTTTTTCAAAAACTGCGCGCTTGGTTTCATCTCGCATACCTTCTAAAGCAATCTTATATTGCTGATAAGCCGCATCTTCATTATGTTTTGCACTTTCAAATGCAGCAAAAGCCTCATCTTTTCTTTGCAAACTCACAACACCACTTTCATAAAGCTCTTTGATTCTCTTATAGGTTTTTTCTGATAAATCTGCCATTGCTTTTGCTGAAGACCAAACATCTTTTGCTGCTATTATTGCTTCCTGTCTTGAGCCCTTATTTGCCTCCTCACTCAATGCTTTTGCAGCCTCATATCCTGCTTGTGCTTGGGTTAATTTTGCCTCGACCTCAGGACTATGAATCTGATAGATCAAGTCACCTTTTTTAACCATATCTCCCTTTTTTACTCTAATCCCCTCAACCCTTCCTGCCAATTTTGAGCTTACACTATATTCTCTTGCTTGTATTTGCCCTTGAATAAATTCTGGTTTTGGCTGATAAGCTCTATAAAAAGTTAATCCTAGCCACACAATAATACAAAGCACCAAAGCACCAAAAAACAAAAGTTCTAGTTTCTTTTTATTATTTTTTTTATTTATAGTTTGTGATGCTTGCTCTTTATTTTTATCTTTTTTTACTTTTTTATTTTGTTTTTTGTCTTTTTCCATAATTTTTCTACCTTATTGTTGAATTTCATAAAACATTGAAACACTATCACTTACTGCCATAAGTTTTGAGAGCAATACAATGTATTTATAAGCAATGCTTTTTTGTTCAATCAAAACTGATGCCAATGCATTTCTCGCATCTACAACCTGCAAACTTGTAGCAAGCCCTTGTGCAAAAGCTTTTTCTTGTAATTTAAGATTCTCTTTTGCTAAATCAATACTAGAATCCAAACTCCAATACTCTTCTTGAGCAAACTGCATTTCCTTATAAGTTCTCTTCACAAGCAATTCCATATCTTTTGAGACTTGAGATTTGGTCTTATCTAGTTGCATTTGTGCAATTTTTGTTGCCTGAATCTGAGGGATTCTACCTCCTATTGTAACCAAAGGCATACGTGCTGCAATTCCAGCATACCATGAGGGCAAGGATTGATTAAATAAAAAATTATTATCAACAAAATAAGATCCAATCAATGTAACCTCGGGTAAAAATTTAGAAATTTCAATTTTCTTCATCTCTTTGGTAATTAAAATTTTTTGATCAAGACTTTTTAAAATGGGATAAGAATCTAAAGTTTTTTGGACAAAATACCCTTCACTCTCCTTTAATGCCGTATGAGGCATAATAATTTTTGAACTTGGATTTACATTCTGTAATCCCAAAACAAGGTCAAGAGCCATTTGGGATACTTCTAGGGCATTTTGAGCTTCTTTTGTTTTATTTTTAGCCTTATCTAAAGCTACTTGCGCACTCAAAACTTCAAGCTTTGCAATTTGCCCTGCTTTCTGAAGCTTTTGTGCATTTTCATAATGATTTTTTGATCCACTCTCAATATCTTGCAAGGTTTGTAAAATTTGCTGTTGTAGCCATACACCATAATAAATTTTTGTCAATTCCTCAAAAGTGGCTAATTTTTTTAGACGCAATGCCTCATTTGCATCAACCTCTTGTAATTTAGCAATTTTTGCAGCATAGATTCTTTTACCACCAGTATAAAGAGGATAAATGATATTAAGCGAACCTACAATCACATCTTGTTTAATCACATTGATTTGATCAGGAATGTGACTCAATGCCCCTTGAAACAATGGAGCAAGTGCTGTGCCTGCTCCATTACCACTAGAAATCGTATTTACAATTTTTTGTTTTGTTGCGGTGGTATCAATATTTACCGGATCTGCTAAATGTATATAAAAAGCACTAAAATCAATATTTGGCAAAAAAGAAAGTTTGGAACCCAAAGTAAGCTTCTCTTGTCTTTTCACTCCTAATTCTTCAGCCTTAATCCCATCATTATGTTCTAAAACATAATGCCAAGCCTCCTGCATACTTAAATCTTTTGTTAAACCAAAAAGAAAAATACTTACAATAAAAAATATCGCTCTTAACACAAAACTTCCTCTAAAAAGTTGATTATGCAATTATACTACTTTTGACTCAAAAGGTATTCCTCATAACTCCCTCTAAAATCAATCACTCTAGCTCCATTATCACCATCATCAACAAGTTCAATAATACGATTTGCAAAGGCACCTATCAACTCCCTATCATGACTTACACAAATCACATTTCCATTAAACTTATACAATGCTTCCCCCAATGCAACAATAGATTCCAAGTCCAAATGGTTACTTGGCTCATCTAATACTAAAAAGTTTCCTCCCTCAAGCATCAATTTTGATAAAACCATCCTATGCTTCTCTCCTCCACTAAGAGCATTGATACTTTTTTCCTGTTCTTCCCCATTAAATAGCATTCTACCTAATGCATTGCGTATCTCCCCGCTATCAGCTTTTTTATCAAAGCCTCTCAACCACTCATAAAGCGTTTCCTCACCCTTGATTGTTTCGCTAACATTTTGAGGAAAATATCCACGCTCTGTAGTAGCCCCCCATTTTACACTCCCACTATCTGGTTGCATTTCTTCTACCAAAATCTTACATAAAGTGCTTTTGCCAACACCATTTCCACCAATAAGAGCGATTTTATCACCTGGTAAAATCTTTAAACTCACATTTTTTAACACAACCTTATCATCATAAGACTTGGATATCCCCTCACACTCTAAAGCCTCATTTCCAATAGTGCGTTTTGGTTTAAAAACAATGCTAGGATCTCTTCTGCTTGAAACTTCAAGTGCTTTAATATCTAGTTTTTCCAATTGTTTTTGGCGAGAAGTAGCCTGTTTTGCTTTACTTGCATTTGCAGAGAATCTTGCAATAAAATTTTCTAATTCCTCTTTTTCCTTTAATTTTTTATTGCGCTCCATTTCTTGTTGCTTTGCAATCAAAGTTGCAGCAATATACCAATCATCATAATTACCGGCAAATTCTCTAATTGTCTTAAAATCTAAATCTAAAATATGTGTGCAAACTGTATTTAAAAAATGCCTATCATGGCTAATAACAATCATTGTTCCTTCATGACGCTTTAAATTTTCCTCAAGCCAGGCAATTGCAGGCAAATCAAGATTGTTTGTAGGCTCATCTAAAAGCAAAATATCAGGTTTTGGAAATAAAACTTGTGCTAATAAAATCTTAAATTTATCACTACCTGTTAAAGTTTTCATCAAATCATCATGCTGAGAGGTAGGAAAGCCCAAATCTTGTAAAATTTTCTCAATCACAACCTCATATTCATACATGGGGTCTTCTTCTGCACATATTATTTCTAGCTCACCAAGTCTCTCATTCACCTTATCATCACTTAAATCCCCTTCAAGATAAAGTTTTTCTTTCTCTTTGATAGCATCAAAAAGTCTTTTATTTCCAATCAAAACAGCATCTTTTAAACTCAAATCCTCAAAAGCATACTGATCTTGCCCTAAAACTCCAAGTTTTGCATTTGGATTGACAACAATCTCCCCACTACTTGCCTCATAAATTCCACAAAGAATTTTTAAAAAAGTAGATTTTCCAGCGCCATTAGCACCGATCAATCCGTATCTTTTTCCAGAATCTAATTTTAAATTGATATTTTCAAAAAGCTTTTTTGTCGCATAATTCATTGTAAGATTTATTGTTTGTAGCATTTTAATCCTCTAAACTTCTTAAGTTATAAAACGCACAATTCTAGCAAAAATATCCTTATTATATTTACTTAGGTCTTTTATCTATGCTTTCTTGCAACACTTTTTTAGCTTCCTTAATCCCTTTATGCCACAAGCCATGCCTGTGCAATACATATTTTGCATCAACTTTGCCACTAAACATTGCACTCAAAAGTTTTCGATTCTCTTTAAAAATAAAAGCACTTAAATGTCCAAAAATAGCAAGAATTATTAAAAATAACCCAATATTATGCAAGGTAGCCACATAAAAATACATTTCATTATTAAGATTAAACCCTGCTAAATTTTTCAAGCTCTTAAGCAATCCTGTAATAATAAGCAACAAAAGGGTACTGCCTATCACAAAGTAAGCAATCCTTTGTTCTGCTAAATATTTAGCACTAGGTGGTTCTTTTTGTTTTAGTAACATGGATTTTATAATTAAAAAACTCTGTTTTAAATCTCCTTTTTTAGGAAAAATATCAAACTCTTTTCTTACAATATGAAATACAATATGAAAAAATACAAACACAATCAAAAAAAATGAAGCTATATAGTGTAAAACTAGATTAAAAGAATAATCTCCACTCCAATGCATTAAAAATATTTCATTAATTCCATATCTTTTTGCTACAGGAAGTTGAAAAATTCCTGTTATTATCAAAAGAAAAACATTTATTGCTATTCCCCAATGAATTATCCTATTTAGTAAGCTTTGTCTAACTATCTTGCTCATCTTTACTCCTTTTAACAGCAATAATCCCTGCAATAGCGCCTATAAATGGAGCAGCTAAGACACTTTTTATTAATTTTTCCTGACTTAACACTTTATTTTCTACTTCTACTTGCATATGTGGTGTTCCCTTTTTGTTTTGATATTTTTCCTCTAATGCCAAATTAATTTTCTCAAAAGGTATTTTTGAATAATATAAAGTTGAAGTTCCCCCATTTTGGATATCTCCATAAATATAACCTCCTTGCCTTTTTACTTTTTCATGAGCTAAATGATAAATTTTTTCTCTATCATCAAAAATAATTGCTTGTTTTGGACATCTTTGCTCACACATAGGTTTTTGCCCTTTTATCAACATATCATGACACATGTCACATTTATACATCACTCCGCCTCCAGCAAATTTTGGTGCAAGCTTGAGATAAATTCCAACTCCAGCCTGTCTTTGTGGAATGCCCCAAGGACACATATCCCCGCATTTTGCTCCTCCAAAACAATATTTTTCATCAATCCTTACGGCACCATCTGAAAACTTTTTAATTACCCCAAATGGACAGACTTTTTGACAGCTAGCATCATCACAATGCATACATCTTCTAGGAATAAAGATCTCTTGATCCTCAACCTTTATATGTTGAATAAAAATCCAGTTATAGGGAGTAAGTTTGCCGATATCATCTTTATTATTCGAAAAATCTTCTTTAATTTTTTTAGGATAATAATCTGGTATTTCTTTGATTGGATTTGGATAATTTTGTAAATTCTTTTCCCTACAACCAGCCACACATAAAGGCATAGAATAATCTTTGCAACCATCACACAAACTTAAATCGATTAAACTAGCTTTTGCTTCATTCTTACCAATACTAGCATCTGCACTTGCAATACTTAATACACTTGTTGCAAAAGCTACTTTTTTAAAAAATTTTCTTCGTTCATTCACCTTATTTTCCTTAAATTTGATAAAAAATTATAAAAAATTCAAAATTTTTATTTTGTGATATTGTTACAATATGAATTCAAATAGAGGATTAGAAATGCATTCTTTTATCGCACACTGGATAGACTCACTTATGTTAAAAGACTTAGATTTAAAACAACACATTCTTAAGGCTCTAGTCAATAAGAATTTTATAAATAAAGAGAGACTTTATATTGACACGCAAATGTGCAAAGGATTACTTTTTATTCTTGATGGAAAAGCTAGAATCTTTAGTTTATCAAAGCAAGGAAGAGAAATTGATCTTTTTTATCTTGATGCTGGAGAATGTTGCATTTTATCTGCAAATTGTGTTTATAATAGCGTTGAAATGGATATTATTTTGGAATTTATGCAAGACACAAAGACTGCAATACTCCCTAGTTCAATTTTGCATATATTAAAAGATAATATTATTTTTCAAAATTTTTTAACCCATTTATTAACAAAAAGATTAAGTCAAACAATCACTACATTAAATATTACGAATTTCAAATCTCTTTCTTATAAATTTTCACAATTTGCTTTAAAAAATATGCAAAATAACTCACTTTATATTACACATCAAGAACTTTCCAATCATCTTGGAAGCACACGAGAATCTCTTACTAGACTTCTAAAAAAATTAGAAAAACAAGGGATTGTAAAAAACCTAAGAAAAGAAATTAAAATTCAAGATATTGATGCTCTAAAAAATCTAAATTAAAAACTCCACGCAAAATTAAAACTACCCACACCATGAGCTTTTTCCTGCTTTGCAAACTCCCTTGATGTATAAATTGCTTGATAGGTAAAAGACATTCTTCCAGATACAATGGCAAATCCACTGATAAAATTCCCTACCCAATGCACCAAATCTGCCCTGCGATAGGCATCTAGTGTATTACCTTGAATAAAAAGCTTACGAGCAACATATCCACCATTTACACCTAAGAAAAAATAATATCCCAAACCATCAGCATAAACCCTGCCTGTATTAAGTCCTCCATTTTCTCCAGCAATCCCTTGTGGCAAAAAAGTGCTTTGTAAGTTTCTGCCTATTCTAAAAACCGCTCCTCCTTTGGTATAAATATTGGCATTTCCCATAGCAATTTCAAAATTTGGCAAAACATCAATAGAAAAAATACCAAAATCCCTGATTTTATGCCTATATGTCCAGTCATAGTGAGTATTGAAAATAAATTCATTTTTAATTTGTGTCCCCCATCCTTTTAAAAGAATGCTTCCTATAACACTATGCACAAAATCCTGAGCCTCTCTTGCAAACGATGCATTTCCAGTGATTCCAACCCTAATACCAATATTTTCTAAAATATCCCTTGTTCTATGGTGCCAAAAAAATCCAATATTTGCATAACCTCCATAAGGATGGCTTCCATAAGATGGCTGAGTAGCTCTTCTATCTTTTGGTGCATAAATGCTCTGATTGATTGCAACACTAAAAGAGCTAGCCCCCTTGATAAAACCCAAAGAATCTAAAAACCCATACTCTCCCTCTTTAGAACTAAAAAGCAATCCATGTCCAGCGGTATAATAGCGATCAATAAACACATTAAAATAAGAATCATTTTGAGTAATGATAGAGAGAAAAAATTTCTTATAAGGAACAACTGCGTTATCCTGCTTTGTAATATCTTGAGAATAAATGAAACAAAAACAAAAAACAAATAAGTAAATAAATCTAAAAGCTACCAATCACAAAAACCTAAAAACTAGTATAATTTTCCAAAACCCTCAAATTTGGAATTAAAAAATGATAAAAAAAATTTGTTTATTTTGTGTTTGTTTTTGTCAAACATTTGCCGCAGGATGGACAATTGTTGGAGATACTTTCACGGGAGAAAAGGGAACTTGCGAGTTTGATATCTGGCTTAACACATCAGAACAATCACAAAATCTTGGCTTCTATGGAGATTGTGTAATTTTAAAATATACTTCCATACAGGTTGCAAACAATGCCTCAACCCAAAGCTTTGAAAATAAAGGATTTATCGAAATAGAACAAGGATTTTACACAACACCTGATAACTTTTTTAATATTGGTATTATTGGGGGCAATATCATCAACACAGATATTTCTCATAGAAACAACAATTTTTATTCCTATATCCCTTTAAGCTTTAATTGGTTTGATGCAAAAATGCGCACTACTCTAAATATAGGATGGGCTTATCACACAAGCACACAACAACATCTCTTGACCTTAAGTGGAAGCATTAGTGGCAATATCACCGATAAAATTTGGCTTGTTTCAGAAATCAGCACTTCTAATAATCCTCACATACTCTTAAACTCTTCTTTTTATCAAGTCGGTGCTTCTTTTTTAATCCATAAAGACAATATCTCTTTAGATATTGCATATCTTAATTCTTTTAAACCCCAAGATATTGGAACCATTATCCTTGGAATTACTTTTAATGCTAAAATGTTTTAAAAAAAATAAAGGGATCTTATGCTTTTTCCACCAATCATCATCACTCCAAGTAATTTTGACTACCCTAATAAAAACAAAGTAAAAAGCTTTGGCGATGGAATATCACAATCAGAATCTTTTGTCAAAGCAATAGATTCTGATTGTAAAAAAGCAATTATATTTGCTGGTGGTTTTTGTGATAGTTTTACAAAAGTAGTTTTTAATCATTTTTATACATTTGAGCAAGAAGATTTCTGCAAATTCTACAGCACCTATGATGGATTAGAATATTTCTTGGATATTTTTAAATTATTAGAAACTCAAGGTTTAGAAATATATATCATTGCACATAGCTGGGGTGCTTGCAATAGCATCAAAACACTCTTTAAAACTCAAACTCCAATAAAATATCTCTTGACACTTGATAGCATTTCTTATTCAAGCCCTAAACCCTTAAAATGTGTAAATTTTTGGGAAAATGTTTATATAGAAAATCATTTTTCTTTCAATGCTTCCAATATTGTAGCACTTATCGGACATCCTCAAGGCTCCATAAAATTTGCCAATCTCAATACCGCCCTCAATCCTCCATATGCACATGAAAATGTAGGTGCAATGCTAGCAGCAAGCCAACTTTCAAAGAAAATAGATCTAAGATAAATTAGTCCCTAAAAAATTACGCTTAAGCTCTTTGCAACACTCAAACACACTAAAACTCCCAGCCGCAGGATCTAGCACGATATCCCCCTCTTGTGTGCAAGCAAGAATCAAGGCTTTTTGAAGCCCTTTTGGTTTGCTGTGGGGGTGAGCCCTTAACTCTTCTTTTGAGAGTTTTTCACTCCATACATCTCGGATATTATGAAGATTCCAAGTGCCTTTGGCTTTGATGGGCTTTTTTTGCAAGATAAGTAGATATTCACTTTGTCTTCTTGTGCGGTATCCCATTCCCATTTTTCCCTTATCCCAAGTAATAAGATCTACACTTTGAAATGTAGTGTTTTCTAGCCATTTTTGCACTCCCTCACAGAGATGGAACTTATCAATCCAAAGCATAAGATAGGCACTTGGCTTTAATACCCTGTGAATCTGCAAAATAAATTTAATGATCATCTCTTCACTCATTTGAAAAAGCTCACTTCTCCCCTTTTGCCTCTCCCCCTCATTGCCATACTTCATCTTATCTAACACTCCTCGATACTGAGGATCAAAAAATGCTAGGGCAATGCTCTGATTTTTTACTTGAGAAAGAAGCTCCAAGCCACAGATATCAAGAGGTTGATTGAGTAACCTTTTCATTATTCTCTCTTTTAACTATCTTTAAATGTCATTATACTTGATAGAACCATAAAAAAAGAAATAATAATAAAACTAGGCAATTTTAGAGCAATAAAAAGCTATAATTTTGTCTAGATGTTTTTTTCTATCACTCTCATATAGGATTCCATAAATGCATAATCTGGATTGCCTTTAGAATCTATAGGGAGTAGTAACTTTTCCCTGTTGATTCTTTTATCATTAATTTCACGATTAAAGCTATATTTTTCGCTTAAACGAGCAATGATTGGAAGCAAAAACAAATAAACATACTTACTAAACTTGGGCTGTATAAGTTGTGCAACATGATCGCTTGCAACAAATTCATAAGAATAGAAAAATGCACTCCCGACACTTCCACTATTTGCCAAAGAAATACAATTACTAAATTTTCTTATATTCTCACTATTGTTTATAAAATTATCAACACCATTATTAAGAGCACTTGAAGAAACATAAGGGGTTTTACCTTGAAACTGGTTGTCTTTAATTAATCTTTTTCCTCGCTTTATTTCTTTAAAAACAAAATCAAAACTAAATTCTTTCCATTGAATACCTTTTAACTTTTTTACTTAATTTCTATATTCATCAATTGATATTGTCTCTCCATAGCTACTAGCTAATTTTTTATTATAATAATTTACGATATTGTTAATATATTTCTGTTCTATATTTTTCATATAGTTTTCCATAAACTGCCAGTTTGGATTACCCTTGGAATCTATGGGAAGCATAACCTTGCAATTATCAGCATTTTTTTGCCTAAATTGTTTACCATATGAGTATTTCCTTTTTTGTTTGTTAATACAACAAACAAAAAATATTTTTACATATTTAGATACTTCCTCATTTAAGAAGAAATATATATTATCATCTCCACAAGCTTCATAAGGATGGTAAAAAGAATTTCCAAACATATCTATAGAAATAAAATTCTTATAACTTACAATTTTATTACCTATAAAAGAAGTAATTCCATTATTGCTCTCTCCAGCCGTAAGCAAAGGAATTTTTCCCTTAACTCTTTGCTTTTCAATCAATCTCTTTCCATGATAATTTATAAAAATCTCACTAAGCTTAAATTCTCTCCACTCTACACTAGTTAAGTCATTTTGCATCTTTTTCATCCTCCAATCCAAACAAATAACCTCTGCCATGTGTTATCATATTGAATTCAAAAGTAAGATAATCTGCCATTGTTTTTTCAAACTCTTCATGAGTTGGAATCTCATCATTAAAATAATAAAAACTATGCAACCATTCATCATCTGCTTCTATAGTGGTTTTTACGCAAAATTTACTTGGGGACTCCAGCTCATCATGCCAAACCTTTAATAAATACGCTTTTTTATCTTTGGCATGTATAGTTTCAACCAAGCCCTTATGCTTTTGCACTTCAAAGCCATCATCTTCAAAATTAATAAACTTGCAAATCTTATCCTTGCTATGAGGCATTCCTGTGGTAAAGACAGCTATACAAGGATTAGTCCCTACACCATAAAAAGTATTTTTATTTAAAGTTATTACACCCTCTAAGGTGTGGTGCTTTAAAATATTTGCCTTGATAGCTTTTTCTTCTTTGCTTTTACCTGTCATGGCAGATTGTGGAACTATCACAACGACTTTTCCATCTTTTAAAATAGAATTTAAAAGATGTTCAGTAAATGCAATTTCAGTTAAGTTTTTATCAATCTTACCTTGAGAATAAGGTGGATTCATAAAACCTACATTTGCCATAAAGTTTTCTTGGAGGTTTAATGGATTTTGCTTTAAAAAATCTTCATCATATAGATTACTTTTGCCATCTCCTCTTAAAACCATATTTGCAGTAGCAACAGCAAACATAAAAGATTGCAATTCAAAGCCAAAAAGCTGATTCTTTTTAATCTCTTCTTTCTGTCTTTCATTTTTTGCTTTTAATAACATATAATCCATAGCAGTAATTAAAAAGCTACCTGTTCCACAACATGGATCAAGCACTTTGTCGCTAGCTTTTAAATTTATCAAATCACAAAATAACTCTGTAATATGCGTAGGCGTAAGCACAATACCCAAAGTCTGTCCATCGCCACCGCTAAAACGCATGAACTCACTATAAAATATCCCCAAATAATCATTAGAATTCTTTATAGTATGAATAGAATCAAAAATATTTTCTTTAATAAATTTTGCATAATGCTTTAAGGGGGTGCAGTTGATTTTTAAGCCTTTTTTATCAGTGATTTCACAAAGCTCATTAATCTTTTTGGTATCTTTAATTACAGAAAATTGTGTTAGAACCTTATCATATTTGATTTGAGGTGCAAGATGAGAACGCTTGAGATTTGATTTAATAAGCTCATAAATCTTACTTCCATCAGTATCAATTTCATCATTGTTCAAATACTCTAAATCCAAACCTTTAGCTTTCATCTCATCTAATGCAAGTAAGATTCCTGCTACTACTAATGGTTTATTTCTATCATCTAGAGCCCCATAATTTCTTAAATCTTCATGTAAGGCAGCAGCAATTTTTTCAATCTCTTCCTTTGTTTTTTGTCTGCTAGTTTCTTCTTTTAGTACTTCTCTTTTATAATATTCCTCAATATTTGCTTCATTTAAAAGCATAAAAGTTTCAATGTCTTCTAAAGGCTCTTTTATCAATGCTCCATTATCTACAAATATCGGTGTGATTCTATGTTTTTTACTATCTCCACTTACAGCAATGGCAAAAACTTTTTTATAAGTATTTTGATTTTTAATAATTTGCTTTGCATACCATAAAGCACCATTGAGTGCATAATTTTCTATATCTTTTTGCTCTTGTGAGATAAGATGATTATTATCAAGCTTTATGTGCTTATCTATGTCAGCCTTATTCTCAATCACAATAACAAAATCTTTTACCACACCACAATATTCAGGATATCCTTGTTTATTTGTCCCTTTTTTAGAAGCACTACTTAAAGCCTCGTTCAATTCCTTAATATCCGAACCCTGATAAGTCAATCTAATTTTTGCCTCTTTTAAAAGCTCATATACCCATAAATCTGTTTGCGCTTCTTTTTTTGCCATAATACACCCCCTTACTCCCACTCAATTGTGCCTGGTGGTTTGCTTGTGATGTCATACACTACGCGATTGATTCCCTCCACTTCGTTGATAATGCGATTAGAAATCCTCTCTAGCAAGTCGTGAGGAAGATGAGCAAAAGTCGCTGTCATTCCATCTAGTGCTTCCACAGCTCTCACACAGATTGTATTGTCATAGGTGCGATTATCTCCCATTACTCCCACGCTCTTGACATTGAGAAGCACACAAAACGCTTGCCATACCTTGTCATAATACCCGCTAGAATGAAGCTCTTGAAGGAAGATTCTATCAGCCTTTCTTAAAAGCTCTAAATCCTCTTCATTCACCTCTCCCATAATCCTTATAGCGAGTCCTGGCCCTGGGAAAGGGTGTCGCATTAGCATAGATTCAGGCATTCCAAGCTCTCTTCCTAAAGCCCTCACTTCATCTTTAAATAACTCTCTGAGTGGCTCAATGAGTTCAAACTTCATCCAATCAGGCAATCCACCTACATTGTGATGAGATTTAATCGTCTTGCTTGGTCCTTTGACACTCACAGATTCGATCACATCAGGATAGAGTGTGCCTTGAGCTAGGAATTTCATCTCTCCATTAGCATTGTGTTTTTTAGCTTCAGCCTCAAACACCTCAATAAATGTTTCTCCGATGATTTTTCGCTTCACTTCAGGATCTCTCACACCCTTTAGCTTACCTAAGAAAATCTCCCTAGCATCCACGGTGATGAGTGGCACACCTAGATTTTCTCTAAACATCTCTTCTACTGCCTCTCTCTCATCAGCCCTCAAAAGTCCGTGATCTACAAAGACAGGGATCACCCTCTCCCCGATAGCTCGATAGAGCAATGTCGCTACCACAGAGCTATCCACTCCCCCACTCACAGCACAAAGCACCTTGCCATCTTTGGCAATCTCACGAAGTTTGGCAATCTCACTCTCAGCAAAGTTATGCATATTCCAACTTGTCTTTGCTCCACAGATATTTACTGCAAAGTTTTTAAGCATTTCTCCTCCGCACTCACTATGCACGACTTCTGGGTGAAATTGGATTGCATAAATTTTTCTCTCAAAATCAGCAATCGCACAATAATGCGTATTGCCACTTTTGGCTAGTTCGACAAACCCCTCGGGGATTTTCTCTACTTTATCAGCATGGCTCATCCATACGATAGAATCTTGTTTTACCCCCATAAAAAGATCTTGCTTTAGTGCTTTTTTCTTAATATCCAATGCTAGTTCTACTAACTCTCCTTTTTGCCCAGTAACCTCAAAGCCGATCTCTTGATAAGCGTTTAATCCATTTTTATCATTCTTGTCCCATCTTGATAAAATCACATCACTCTCAATAATTTTATTAGTGATAATAAAATCCAAAAATTCCTCGCACATATCTTTTAGATTCTGTGTCTTATCAATACCATAACATTCAAAATGCTCTTTATTGACGATACAAAAGCCCAAAATAGCATCTTGCTTTTGTAGCATATAGATTTTTTGAGCGCTTTGCAAAGTATTTTTGACATTTTTTACAATCATTTTAATAGTCTTAGCATCCATAAAGCCATGTCTTGCCACAAAACTTTTTTCCCAAACTTGATGCAAAACTTCCAAATCCTCACAAGAAGTGATAAATTTTTCTCTCAACAACTCTAGCTTGGCCTTACCAAATTCTTGAGCTTCAGCCCTAATTACAGAACCACCAAAATGATGAGCGATATATTGCATTCCATAGCAAATACCAAGGATAGGAATACCTAAATCAAATATTTTTTCATCAGGTTTATATGCTCCTTCTTCATATACACTTGCAGGACCTCCACTAAGAATGATTCCTTTAGGATTTTTAGATTTAATAGAATCTAGTTTTTCAAAATAAGGAACAATTTCTGTATAAACTCCTATTTCTCGTAATCTCCTTGCAATAAGCTGTGTATATTGACTCCCAAAATCTAAAACTAAAATCTCTGTTTGATACATTTCACACCTTTTAAAAAATAATTACTCAAATTATAAGGAATATTTGGAGCTTTCCCTACTTATTTTTCTCCAAATACTCCTCATAGTCCCCCTAAAGTCAATTACCTCTGCTATATTTTTTAAACCTTAGCTCAATAATTCAGTTAGCATATGGCATCAATAAGCCCTCTATTATGACTTATATAAATCGCATTACCACTAAATTTATACAACACTTCACCCAAGCAATGATACTCTCAAAATCTAGGTGATTGATAAACTTATCAAGGACTAAAAAGTTTTCACTCTCAAACATAGGATTACTTAGTACCATTCTATGTTTCTCTCCGCCAAAGAATTTTTCCAAAGATTGCCTCTAATCTCGTTGCTATCAGCTTTTTGGATATGTTCAAAGAGTTTTTTTGTCGCATAACGCATTGTGAGATTGATCGTTTGTAACATTTCTAGTCCTTAAAGGAAGTTTCTAAGGGGAAATTATAGATTATTTTCCATATTATTTCAATCTCAAATCCCCCATTCTTTTTGATTCTCCCTCTTAATCACTTTGGCATTTTTCTTGATTAGCTCATGATAAAAATAATTGACTATGATAGGCTTAGAGCGTGGGATGAGGGTATCATCATTATAGACATACTCTATCCCCTTGCCCTCTGCAAATACTTTGAGTTTTGAATCTAGCCACTGCCAATAGTTTTTCTTGCCTTGAGTGTAAATCTCTTGATAGAGAGGGAGAAGTTTGGGGTATTTGGTGCGAATATACTCCATAATCACAGGTTTATAGCTTCCTCTAAGATTAAGGTTTTCAAGCCAAATAAAATGACAATAGCTCTGAGCCTCATTGATAATCGCCTCCACATCAGTGATTTGTGGGAAGATAGGAGAGATGAAACAAGTTGTGGTAATTCCTTCATTATAGAGTATCCTCATCGCTTCAAGTCGCCTTTTTATCGGTACTGCTCTATCCATATCTCTTCTAAAATTCTCATCTAAAGTATTGATTGAGAAAGACACTCTAGCGTTTTTAAAACTTTTTATCAGCTCTAAATCTCTAAGAATCAAGTCTGACTTTGTAGCAATGCTAAGCTTTATCCCACTATCTTTAAGCTCTTCAAGGAGTGCTTTTGTGCGTTGATATGTCCTCTCTTGAGGATTGTAAGGATCAGTTACTGAGCCGATGAAAAGCTCTTTGTTGGCATATTTTTGAGTATTTTTCAAAGGTTGCCAATACTTTACATCCAAAAACTCTCCCCACACTTCAGGGTGATTGCTAAATCTTTTCATAAAACACGCATAGCAATACTTACACGCAAAAGTGCAACCTGTATAAGGATTTGCTGAGTAATCGCATACAGGGAGGTTAGATTGAGAAAGTATGCTTTTGGTTTGAATCTCTTTTATCTCTAGCATTGCTCCCCTCTCAAATCAAATAAATGAGTTTGTTTGGGTTTGAGAAATGATTTTTGCACGCCTTGAGTGATCGTATCCCCTTCTCTAACCTCACCTAAAAGAAGTGGAGAGTTTAGATCGTGAGTTTTGTAGTTTTGTATTGCTTTTTGAGGATTTTTAGATTTAATAGAATCTAGTTTTTCAAAATAAGGAACAATTTCTGTATAAACTCCTATCTCTCGTAATCTCCTTGCAATAAGCTGTGTATATTGACTCCCAAAATCTAAAACTAAAATCTCTGTTTGATACATTAATTTCCTTTTTTTGTTTATAAAATCTACTTTAAATCTAAAGCATTTTCATGCTCATATCAATCCAAGTAGCTTGATGTATCAAAGCACCAGAACTAATAGCATCTACTCCTGTCTCTGCATATTGAATCAAAGTCTCTTTTGTGATATTTCCACTAGCTTCTAATAAAACATGAGGATAAAAACTATTTCTAAATTCCACCACTTCTTTGATGTCTTCAATTTCCATATTGTCACACATTACAATATCTGCCCCACACTCCATTGCTAGTTTTGCAAAAGCAATATCCTCACTCTCAATCTCAATCTTACTTGTCCAAGGCATCTGCTTCCTTGCTTTTTGTAAAAAATCCTTTAAATTAGTGATATATTTTAGATGCGTATCTTTTAACATCAACGCATCATCTAACCCCAAGCGATGATTCTTACCTCCACCATTGCGCACAGAATATTTCTCAAAAACACGAAGCAAAGGTCTTGTTTTTCTAGTATCTAGCAGTTCCACTTGATAGTCTTTTAAAAGCTCAACATAATTCCTTGTTAATGTAGCAATACCGCTTGAATGTTGCAAAAGATTCAAAATACAACGCTCAAGTTTTAAAAGTTTTGTATAAGAACCACTTAATTCAATAATTCCATCAGCTTTTTTAAAACTCTCTCTATCTTTTCTAAAAAATTTTGCTTCAATGCCATATGTTTTGCAAATTTGCTCTACATACACAACCCCAGATAGCACTCCATCAGCCTTAGCCTTTATCAAAGCCTTCACATGAAAATCTTCTTGTATCAAACGCTCAAATAAATCCCCTCGCCCAATATCCTCTCTGTAGATTTCTTTAACAAAATCTTCAACATCCATTATGAAAGCTCCAACATTTTATCCAAAGCCCTTTTGGCCATATCTGCAATTTCTTTATCTAGTAAGATTTCATTATGCACTCTTCCTTGATCATAAGCCTCCAAAAGCTTCAACACATCTTCTGGACTTGTTTCATTCATCGTTGGACACTCTGGAATAGTGCTAGAGAGCACAAAAGTATTATTACTTTGAGGACGCAATCTTGAGACAAGATTAAATTCTGTTCCAACTGCAACAGCCTGAGAATCTGGCAATCCTTTAACATACGCAATAATCTGGCTAGTAGAACCCACAAAATCTGCTTTTTTTACAACTTCTGGCTTGCACTCTGGATGCACCGCAATCAAGATATCCTCATATTTTTGACGATAAAAATCAATATCATCTACACTAAAAAGCTGATGAACTGAGCAAAAACCATTGTAACAAATAACATCAGATTGCAAAATATCCTCTTTGGAATCCATACCTAAAATACTATATTTTAAATTAAACATATCTGCAAGATTTGCACCTAAACATTTATCAGGCAAAAAGAATATCCTCTTGTTTGCACTTCTAGCATATTCAAAAATTTTCTTAGCATTTGCACTTGTGCAGACCACTCCACCCATAGCTCCTACTTTGGCCTTTACTTCTGCACTAGAATTGATATAAGTCATAGGGAAAATATCTTCAATGCCATAACTTTTTAAAAGCTCCATAGATCTATCATAATAATCACTACTAATCATTCTTGCCATAGAACAACAAGCAATCTTTGGCATAATCACTCTTTTATTTGGTGCAAGTATCTTTACACTCTCCCCCATAAATCCCACACCACAAAAAACTACTAAATTTCTAGAATCCTTAGATGCCTTTCTTGCAAGCTCCAAACTATCCCCACAAAAATGTGCAAGCTCTACAACCTCATCTTTTTGATAAAAATGTGCTACCAATAGTGCATTGTGTTTTTCTAATAATTCTTGTATTTTTTCTTTTGTTCTCTCTTGCATTAAAAAATTCCTATACTATCTCCAAACTTAACTTTTTGATTCACTTGCAGATTGCTCTTAAAATCTTTTGCAAAAAGCACCACAGTAGATCCCATTTCAAACATTCCCATTTCCTCCCCTTTTTTTATCTTAATGGGATTATTATAAGCAAAACTACATTTTTGATTTGCTATGGCATTTGTCTGCACTCTTGTTTCAAAATGCAAAGACATTTTTCCAACATTTAATGCACCAATTGCTACAAAAAAGAATTTCTGATTATTCTTATCCCTTGCCACAACAACTACACGCTCATTTTTAACAAAAAGATTCTTATTTTTTCTTAAAGATGGAAAATTTACAGGGAGCAACTCTCCTCCAAAATATCGCACTTCAAGCACTTCTAAATCACAAGGGCTATGATAACGATGATAATCACTAGGAGAGAGATAAAAATTTACAAAAATATATTGAGAGGAAATTTTTTCGCCCAATAATTCCTCTACACTATACTCCATTCCCTTAATTTGCAATGCCCTATCATCTCTAACCTCACCTATTTCTGTAATAAGACTATCTGTAGGAGCAATAACTATTTGATGATTCTCATCAAAAACTCGTTTTTTCTTAAGAGCACGCGTAAAAAGGGCATTAAGGGTTTTATAATTTTCAATAGCATCAAAATCACTCAAATCAATATTAAAAATTCTTATATAAACTTTATTAATAAAGCATTGTATAGGTCTTGGAAATGCAAAAGAAGCGACTTTTCCAAAAATCTTTGAAACTTTATTGGTCACTTATACTCCTTGAAAAATTCGATAATCTAAGGCTTCAAATAAATCTGGCGTATTATACAAAATTTCAAAAGGCATAAATTGAGATTTATATCCAAGACTACGATGATTTGGTATCCAATAACCAGGATAAAAATATTTTATTTGCTTTTGTTTTGCAAAATAAAGTTGCATCAAAATATTAAATACTCCAAGACTTTGTTTTTGAAAATCATGATCATAGAAAAAATAAATTGCGCTAATAGAATCTTTTAAGATATCTGTAAAGCCTACGCCAATTAGCCTATCTTCAAGGTAATAATCAAATTCATAGCCAAAATTTAAACTTCCCAAAATAAAAGTCTCATTATAATAATCCGTGCTAACACCTTGATAATTCCACCCCTTTTTTATCTGCATATTTTTATGATATTTATCATAAAGCAAGAGTTTTTCTTGAGTAAGTGTTGGTTTTTTTATCTCTACTCTAATATGCATATTTTTTTGCAAAACTCTTTTATGGCTTTTTGTGGGAGAAAATTTTGCAACATCTTGCCTAATAGTTTTGCACGCATTACATCCTTTGCAAATAGGAACAAAAAAATGCAATCCAAAACGCCTATAACCCCTCTCTAATAATCCTTGATAGAAATACTCACTACACTCTTCAATATAAAAATACCTAAAACTACTCCTATATCCCTCCAAATAACTACAAGGTGCATCAGGTGGAAAAAATTCAATCAGTTTCAAAACGATTAAAAATCAGTAATATCTGCCAATTTAAGAGTAAATTCCACTTCGCCACGACCTATTCGTAATTCTTTTGCAATAGAATCAATGCTCCACCCCTCTTGGAATAAGCTAATAATGCGTTTTTCATCTATATCACTACTGCCACTCAAATGCCCATAATCTCTAACTTTTCCATCTAATCTCACAAACTTTTCTTCAAAATAAGTTCGGTCACTTTTTAGCATTTCTCGTATTTCTTTTATTTCTCTATATACACTATTGATTTCCTCAGCATTCATTGCTGTATCAAAACGCTCTTTTTCCTTGCTAGCTTGCAATATTTTTTGCAATTGGTGATTGTCATTAGTTGCCTTTTCAATAGCACTCTCTAATAATTTTAGCTGTCTATTAAACTCTTTAATTTTAATAAGAGCAAAAAAAAGCACAAAAAGTGCCACAACAATACTTGCTACACAAATGCCAAATAATACCTCATTACTCATCTTCTTCCCTCTTGGAATGCTTTTGCCATCTTATTTTTTCCATTTCTTTTGCAACTACATAACTATCAAAATCCTGTATATCCCTAGAATGCATTTTTGTCACGCGTAATGCATTCTTACTTAAAGCCTTTGCAAAAATAGCTATTATTCTATCAGAAAAATTTGGCAAAACAAAACGCAGATAATAGCTCTTTCCCACTTCAAGCACATCTTTCTCTATCCACATTACCTCATGCCCTAAACCTAAAATAACACTTTTAGAATCTAAAGCAATCAGCTTTTTTTGATCACCCTGAATCTTTTTTTCTAAATCTAAAACTTTTTTATACAACTCTATTAGTATCTCTAAAACTGCAGCATTTTCACCCTTATCTTTATTTTGTAATCTCTCAAACCATTGTTGCAAACTCTGATGGGCTAAATGCAATGTATAAAATTCTTCCATAAATTTTTCTTCATTTTCACACAATGAAAAATCTACATCCAAAAAGCAATCCACAACCCTTGTTTGAATGCCATTATCTCTACATACACTCAAAAGTTCATGCATAATAAATCCTTGCTACAACTTCTAAAATAATAAATACCAAAAATACAAATCCCAAATATCCATTAGTCACAAAAAAAGCTTTGGGAATATTTTTTAAATCCCTTGCAACGATATATTGCTCATAGCATAGCATTCCTGTTGCACACAAGATTCCAAGAAATCCAAAAATTCCGCTATTGATACTCCATAAAAACCAAAACCAAAAAAATACTGCAAAAAAATGTGAAACTCTTGAGTAAAACAATGTTTTTTCTATCCCAAATTTTGCAGGAAATGAAAAAAGCCCTTCTTTTTTATCAAACTCTATATCTTGCAAAGAATACAATAAATCAAACCCTGCAACCCAAAATAAAACCCCCAATGCCAAAAAAATGCTCCATAAAGGTATTGCTCCCAAAATAGCTACTGCTCCAGCAATAGGAGCCAATCCCAAGGAAAGTCCTAAAATAAAATGTGCCAAAACACTAAAACGCTTCATAAAAGAATAAAATGCCAAAATTATCAAGAAAGGAAAAGAAAGATAAAAGGCCAATTGATTGATAAAAAAACTCACAGCAATAAAGATCAATGCATTGAGACTACAAAATAATATCATCGTAAAAAGACTTATTCTACCATCTACGCTTGGGCGATTCTTTGTTCTTTGATTTTTCCTATCAATATCCCTATCACACAATCGATTAAAACCCATTGCAAAATTTCTCGCACTCACAAGAGCAATAATACATAAGAAAAAAATTTTTATTTCTGAGAATACATCAAAAGAATTTGCAAAATATTTATACATCAAGGCAACACAAATTGCCATAAAACTAAAAGAAGCAGAAAAAATGGTATGTTCAAACATTACCAACTCACTAAAATTTTTAATTTTTTTTGCTATTAAATTAAACACTTTTATGCTCCAAACTTATTTTATCCCTAATGAAACTACTTTTTTCAATCCATCAGAAACACTCATATCTGTCTTTCGTATCTTATCTTTTGGCACTCTAAGTAAAATTCCAGATGTAGGATTTGGTGTAGTAGGGACAAAAACCCAAAAAAAGTCTTCCTCTTCTTTTGTCATAAAGCCAATTACATCACTTCCTGCCAAATCTATCATAGCAACCCCTAGATAGCTTTCACCTCCAGAGCCTGAAAACATTTTTACCACATCTTTCAAAACTCCATAAATAGAACCTATACCAGGAATCTTTGCAATAAAAATCTCTGAAATTTTTAACAAAATAAATTCACGCTTTTTCTCAAATAAATATCCCGCATAAAGCACAATCAAAAATATAATAACAAAAATAACTGAAGTGGCAAAAATACTATTTGCTGTTGTATTGAAAACAAATTGCACTAAATGCTGAATAATCCCATAAAAAAATGAAAGTATCCAAACTAAAATCAAAAAAGGCAAGATTACCAAAAGTCCTTTGCCCAATAAACGAAAAATTCCCTGCAAATCCTACTCCTTTAAAAAAACAAAAATTATAGCTCAAAAACACTTTAAGCTAAAAACAAATAACTCAAATAGCAATAAAAACAAATACTACAAGCCAATAACACATAAAAACATTTTTTACTAAAAATTGCAAAAAAAGAAAGTAAAACATAAGATACTAATAAAAACCAAGGGGTATAAAACTCAATTACTCTAAATTGCATTATTAAAAATAAATCCAAAAAAGAATCAAAGATACCTCCTAGAAAAATGGTATGCAAAAACAACATCAGAGGAAAAAATACTACAAACAACACAGATAAAACCATAGAAAAATATTGATAAAAAGAAAAATAAGGAAAATAAAAATGCACAATAATTCCCATAAGAAAAAAGATACTGCTATTAAAAGCTATAATCCAAAGATACCAAGGCATTTTTGGAAAATGTCTTAAAATCAAAAAAATATAAAAAACACCAGATACAGAAAGCACAAATCCTACATTAAATACCAATCTTGGAAAAACAGCAAGAATACACCCCACAATAACAAAAAGCATTTCAAAAGAAAAAATCCTCATATTTCCAAAAAAGAGCAAAAAACCAAAAACACTCATAACAAAAGCTCTCAAAAAAGAGGCTTGAAAATCAAGCAAAATAAGATACAAAAACATACAAAAAAGCACCATAGCGCTTAAATCATAGATTCTATTGCGATATGTAAAATACCTCTTATGAAAAAATCCATAAATGGGCTGAAAAATAAAGAATAACAATGCACTTAAAATCCCTAAATGAAAACCACTAATTGCTACTAGATGTGCAATTCCTAAGGCATTTACTCTATCTCTATATTCCTTACTCAAAGAATCTGCAAAAAATAAAGCACGATATAGCATAGAGTGTCTTATATCCTGATGCTGCTTGTCAATAAAATCTTGTAGTTTTGCCTTAAAGCCTTCTTGTGGCATCAAGGCAATATTATAAGCAGAAAAATAACAACTTTTTAAAAACTCAAAAAAGCTGCACTGCTTCATTTTCCCATAGATTCTAATTTCCCTATTTACCAAAGATTTTAAATCTAAAAATGAGGTGATATAAAAATAATACCCTTTAGTATCTTGCACACGCAAGACAAAATATTCTCTTTGATTTTTGATTTTGGTATATTGGGATTTTACTTGAGCAATGATTTCATAATTTGTATTACTCAAATAAGTCTGATAATCTGCATAAATTTTCCAAAGACTAAGAAAAAATATCACAATGCAACAAAAAACAAAAATTCCTTTTTGCTTCTTGTTGTCAAATAATGCTAAAGCAAGAGGTGCATATCTTTTATTGGATGATTCCAGGCATACTGACATTTTCTAAATCATTATCTCTTGTGGGGGTATAAACCACTTCTGTTTGTCTAGCTGATGCCTTATTTTCAAATCTTGTATAACGCTTATTAAATTGAATATTCACATCCTTTGTTTCACCATTTCGATTTTTTGCCACAATGATTTCAACAGGATACACACCATTATTTTTCATAAACTCATCTGCCATTGCCTTTTTTAAATTTCTTGCTTCATCCTTTTTGCCATCATTTTCAAGTTTTGCAATCTTTTGTTTTTGCTCCCTTTCTTTATAAACATCTTCACGATAAACAAATAAAATAATGTCTGCATCTTGCTCAATAGAGCCAGATTCCCTTAAATCTGAAAGTAAAGGACGCTTATCATCTCTCCCCTCAACTCCACGATTTAACTGAGATAAAGCAACGATTGGAATCTGCAATTCCCTTGCTAAAATCTTTAATCCTCTTGAAATTTCCCCTACTTCTATATGTCTCTCCTTGCTACCACCTCGCATTAACTGCAAATAATCTACCACCGCTATTTCAATATTTGGATTCCTTGATTTAAGCTTTCTTAATTTAGATCTTAGTTGTGCTATATTTAAAGAACTCCCATCATCTACATAAAAATCTTTTTCCATCATAAAATTTGTAGATCTACTTAATTCACTCCATTGCTCATCATCTAATTTGCCTATTTTTAAATCAGAGAGTGGAATAGAAGTGATGGCTGAGAGCATTCTTAGCATCAATTGCTCTGCTGGCATCTCTAAGCTAAAAAATGCTACTCCTTTATTATGATTTAAAATATGTTGCACGATATTTAAGGCTAGAGTAGTTTTTCCCATACCAGGTCTTGCACCAATAATTATCAAATCCCCCTTATTAAATCCTGTAGTAACCCTATTGAGTTCATCAAAACCTGTGGTAATGCCTGTAATCTCTTGATTACCAAGCTCTTTAAGCTCACGCATTCTCTCAATCGTAGAATACACAATATCCTTTGCGTGCCTAAATTCACTTTGCACGCTTTCTGTAGAAATTTCATAAATCTTTTTTTCTACAACTTCTAAAATATCAGAGCTGCTATACTCACTACTCAAAGACTGCTCACGCATCATATTTGCAAGATGATGCAATTCTCTTTTTAAAGAAGCATTTTTCAATTCTTTTATATATGCTTCAATATTTGCAATAGGATTTGTCCCTAAAATAAACAAAAATTCCTCTTCACTCACAATCTTTTTATCCATCTTATTTTTGATAAATTCCTCATCCAAAGGATTATCTTGCTGATGTAGTTGCATACATACTTCAAAAATATTACGATGTGAGGGGTAAGAAAAATCCTTTGGTTGCAATTGATCTAAGATATCATCAAAACCACTAGGATCAAAAATAATTGATGCAATAATCGTGCGTTCCAAACTTGCATAATAACTTTGACTAATTTCTGCCATAAATAATCCTTTTTATCCTTAAAAACACATTCTTAATTTCATCAAAATATAATTTTATCCACTTTAACTATAAAGAAGCAAGTTGCTCTATCAAATCCAAAGGCCTTAAAGCATAGTTTCTGCTTTCAAAATCTTTTGCACAAAAGCTATGCGCTAAGCTTGCTTGTATCGTGGCTTGTAATGGCTGTTTTCCTTGTGCCAATAAAGCCCCAATCAATCCTGCCAATACATCTCCGCTCCCTGCTTTTGCTAAAGCCACATTCCCAAAAGGATTGATAAAAATTTTCCCTTTTTGAGCAATGCAAACATTTGCACCCTTTAGCAAAGTAACAATATGTGGGAATCTTTCACTCCATTGAAGTAGAATTTCTATTTTATTTTCTAAAAATTTTTCTTTATCTAGCTTCTCACAAAATACTAATTCCCAAAGATTTAAAAATTCACCATAATGAGGCGTTAAAACCAAATTTTTACCCTCTTGTAAAATTTCTACTATTTTTTGATTTCTCAAAATATCCGCATCTAAAACACAAGGCAAATCTTTAGATAATAGGAAAAATTCCTTTGGAATCTCACTCCCCATTCCCATACCAATACAAAATGCCGTAGTTTTTTTAGGTATTTGCTCTTCATACATCAATTCTGCAAAATAAGGATGCAAATCCCCAACCACACTTACACTGCCTACCCCAAAACCAAGTCCTGCCATAGCGCATAAATTTCCAGCCCCACTTTTTGCTCCAGCATAAACACTCAAATGCCCAAAACTACCTTTATGAGAATTTTTCTCCTTTCTATCAGGGGGCATAAAATCTTCTTTTTGCAAAAGTTTAATTTGCGAAAGAATACAATATTTTTGAGAGCTTATACCAAGATCACCCACTACAATCTCCCCGATAAAATCCTTAGCCACATCACTCAATAATCCAAGATGTATGCCTCCCATCGCAACTGTATAATCTGCACAAAAAGCAATATCTCTCACAACCCCATTATTATCAATACCACTAGGAATATCACATGCAATTTTAATTCTTCCAACAGATTGCATCATTGCAATTATCTTTTGTGCCTCTTGATTTAATTGCGATTTCATACCACTACCAATAAAGCAATCCACCACCACATCGCAAGGCAAAAGTTTTTTTACACACTCCACACCCACTGCCAAAGCACGATGATATTGCTTAAGGCACAAATCGCTCTTAGGTTCTTTTGCAACCAAAACCCTAACCTTATAATCACCTACAAGATGTCTTGCTAAGACATACCCATCTCCTCCATTATCTCCACCCCCACAAACTATACTTATTACACTGCCTTTATGCGTAAGTTTTTGGAGAAGATTCTTAAGTGCAATACCCGCATTTTCCATCAAAATTTCTTCACTTAATTCAAATTGAGTGATACACCTACAATCCAATGCTTTTTTATCACGATAAATCTCTATCATTATTAGACCTTTTTAAATTGCAATGCCAAAGAATTTACACAATGACGCGTATTTTTGTGCGTATAACCCTCATTAAAAAATACATGTCCTAAATGTCCTCCACAATTTGCACATAAAATCTCAATCCTCTTGCCATCTGCATCTAAGACTTGCTTTATTGCCCCTTGAATACAATCATCAAAGCTAGGCCATCCACAACCTGAATGAAATTTTGACTGCCAATCAAATAACATACTATCACATTGCTTGCAACAATACACCCCTTTTTCAAAATGATTCCAATACTCTCCGCTAAAAGGTGGTTCTGTTCCTTTTTCTAAAAGAATAAAAGATTCTTGCTGTGTTAATTTTCTCAAACCGCACACTCCTTTTATTTTTTTATGATGATACAAAAACTTCAAGAAAGCAAGTTTTTTCACGCAAATTATAAAAACAAATCGATATAATCCACCTTTAAAAAAGGAGAAAAAATGAAAAAAATCGCCTCTATACTTATCGCGCCATTTGCCTTTATTACCAAATATTTTAAGGCTTGTGTATTTTTACTCATTGTAGTGCTTATTCTCATTAGCACAAAAAATCAAGAGCAACCCAATAAGGATGCAAATCTAGCAAAAATCTACCTACAAGGACCTATTCTTGATTCTGCAAGTATTTATGAGCAAATCAAAAAAATCAATCAAAATCCAAAAATTAAAGGTGCCCTATTGCTTATCAACTCTCCAGGTGGAGCAATCAGTGCAAGTGTAGAAATCAGTGATATGATAAAAGACCTCAACTTAAAAATCCCTGTAGTAGCCTATGTGCAAGGCACAATGGCTAGTGGGAGTTATTATGGTGGAATGTATGCTACAAAGATTTATGCAAATCGCGGAGCGATGATTGGCTCTATTGGTGTCATTTTCAATGGCGTAAATCTCGCAGAGCTTATGGATAAAATTGGCATAAAAACACAAACTCTTGCAATGGGTGCTTATAAAGAAATAGGAACCCCTACACGCAAATGGAATCCAAAAGAAGAAGCATTCTTAAAAGAATTGCTACAAGAAGAATATAAAATGTTTATCGATGATGTAGCAGATGCAAGAAATCTAAATGCAAAAAATTACCAACAATTTGCTGAAGGAAAAGTTTTTAGTGCAAGAAATGCAAAAAAACTAGGATTGATTGATGAAATTGGCACACTTGATGATGCAATTGCAACATTGCAAGATTTAGCACAAGTAGAAAATCCCATTTGGCTTGAAAAAAGCAAATTTGATGCTTATCTTGAAAAAATCATCAATTCAAGCACACAAATTATTTTGCAAAATTTTACATATAAACTTCAATAATTTTTATTAAGGAGAAAGAAATGAAAAGACTTATACTTTTTTGTTGCACCTTTTGCTTGATTTTTAATCCCCTTGTTGCCTGCACAGGAATTGCCATCCATACACTAGACAACAAATATATCCAAGCACGCACGATTGAATGGGGAGAATTTTCCTTGCAAAGCAAACTTATTATCTCTCCAAGAAATCAAGAGTTCCAATCTCTCACCCCTCAAGGAAGAAATGGAATCAAGTGGAAAGCAAAATATGGTTTTGTAGGTATTAGTGTTGCTCAAGATAATTTCATTGGTGAGGGAATGAATGAAAAAGGGTTAAATGCGGGGCTTTTTTACTTTGCACACTATGGAAGTCTTGCAAGCTTTGATTCCACAAAAGCACATCAATCCATTGCTGATATGGAATTAGTAACTTATATTCTCTCAAATTTTGAAACCACAGATGAAGTGAGAGAAGCCTTTAAGCATATTGTTGTAGTTCCATTTATGTTACTCAAAGATGGAAAAGCACCTCCAACAGCACACTGGAGAGTAAGCGATGCTCAAGGAAAAAGTATTGTTATTGAGATTATGCAAGGAAAGGTTCAAATCCACACAAATCCTATAGGAGTGCTTACTAACTCTCCTGATTTTCAATGGCAACTTACAAACCTCAATAACTATGTCAATCTCAAAGCTGGCTCTGCTAAAAATTTTTCTATAAGAAATCAAGAAATTTTTCCTGTTGGGGCTGGTAGTGGTATGCTGGGACTACCTGGGGATTTTACTCCTCCATCAAGATTTGTGCGTGCTGCTTTCTTTTTACACACAGCACCAACACCAAAAGATTCTTATGCTGGGGTAACACAAGCTTTTCACATCCTCAATCTCTTTGATTTACCAATAGGCACAGAATTTGAAGATAAAAATAAAATACCAAATTTACCAAGTGCTACACAATGGACAGCCGTAAGTAATCAAAGCGATAAAGAGTTTTTTTATAAAACAATGTATAACTCTCAAATTAGAAAAATAGATCTTAAAACCATCAATTTTGAAACTATCAAACCTCAAGCACTCAATCTTGATGCACAAGAAAAGGAATCCTTTGAAAACATCACCATTAAATAAACACACTATCTTGGTAATGTCCCCTGATATGCAGGGGCTTATTTTTAAAATCTCCTCAATTTTATTTGAATCTCATCTCAATATTGAAAAAAATGATGAATTTGTAGATAAAGATCAAAATATGTTTTTTATGCGGACAGAAGTTAGTGGTGATCTCCAATATGACACTCTTTTACAGAAGCTAAAAAGTATTTTGCCTCAAAATTCTCAAATCCAAATTATTCCTCAAACAAAAAAATCTATCATTATCTTTTGCACAAAAGAAAACCATTGTCTTGGGGATTTGCTCTTAAGATATGAAAGCAAAGAACTTGATGTCAATATCAAAGCAGTGATTAGCAATTATGCTGATTTGGGAGATTTAGTAAGAAAATTTGGAATCCACTTTGTGCATATTTCACATTCTGACATCACAAGAGAAAAACACGAGGAGCTTATTTTGCAAGAATGTGCAAAATATGAGGTAGATTATCTTGTCTTGGCAAAATATATGCGTATTCTCTCTCCAAATTTTGTCCAAAAATTTGAACAAAAAATCATCAATATTCATCATAGCTTTTTGCCTGCATTTATTGGAGCAAATCCTTACAAGCAAGCCTTTGAGAGAGGAGTAAAAATCATCGGTGCTACAGCACATTTTGTAAATAATCACCTTGATGAAGGTCCAATAATCGCTCAAGATGTCATCAATATCAACCATACATATACTTGGAAAGATATGCAAAAAGCTGGGAGGGATATAGAAAAAATTGTCTTTGCAAAGGCCATTGATTTGGCATTGCAAAATAGGATTTTTGTTTATGGCAATAAAACTGTTGTTTTTTAGTATTGCATTTTTTGCATTACTAAAAAGTAGCGATACTTTACAGCTTTTAGAACAAAAATACCAAAATAAAACTCCCTCTTTTTGGGGAGAAAAACACAAAAACATTATCTCTAAAATCCACACGCAAGAATCAATTATTTTTCTTACTCTTGATGCTTGCAGTGGTAAATATGACAAAAGAATTATAGAGCTTTTACAACAAGAAAAAATTCCTGCGATGATTTTTGTCACTACAAAATGGCTACAATCACACACGCAAGAGCTTTTTGACATCTCTCAAGATTCTCTTTTTTCTATCCAAAATCACGGTAATTCTCACAAGCCCCTAAGCAGTAATGGCAAAGGGATTTATCACATACAAGGAACAAAAAATATTCAAGAAATTTATGAAGAAATTACCATTACTAGCCAAAATATCCAACAACTTATAGGCAAAAAGCCAAAATTTTTTCGTTCAGGAACTGCATATTATGATGATATTGCCCTAGATATTGCAAAAGATTTAGGATATCAAATCATAGGATTTGATGTTATAGGCGATGCTGGAGCTACTTTTAGCAAGGAGCAAATCTTACACCAAGCCAAAAAAGTGCGCAATGGCTCTATCCTAATCTTCCATCTCAATCACCCTAAATCACAAACCTATGAAGGATTAAAATCTCTTATTCCTCTTTTAAAAAATCAAGGTTTTGTTTTTAAAAATCTCCAAGATTATCTCTAAAACCTCTTGCTATAAAAAATAAATTTTATTTTTAAACTCTCATAGTATAATGCTTGCATTAACCCAATCCTAAGGACATCTTATGCAAAATTTTATACAAGATTACAAACAACAAGTAGCACAAAGACAAGCATTAAAAATCCCGCCCCTCCCTTTAGATTCCACACAAACCCAAGCACTCATCACCCTACTACTCCAATCACAAGATAAAGAGCAAAAAGCCTTTGCAAAAGACTTGCTTATCCATAGAATCAATGCAGGCGTTGATGATTCTGCAAAAATCAAAGCAGATTTTTTAGGAAAAATAGCCCTAGAAGAAATAAAATGCGATACATTCACCCCGCAAGAAGCGACAAAATATCTTGGAACAATGCTTGGGGGTTACAATGTCACCTATCTCATCAAAGCATTGCAATCTAGCAATCAAGAAGTAGCCAAAGAAAGTGCCAAAGCTCTCAAACACACTCTTTTAGTATATGATAGTTTTGATACCATAGCAAAGCTATCACAAACCTTGCCTCTTGCAAAAGAGATCTTGCAATCTTGGGCAGATGCAGAATGGTTTTTACAAAAACAACCCCTAGAAGAAAAAATCACTCTTTGCGTCTTTAAGGTCGATGGAGAAACCAATACAGATGACCTCTCCCCAGCAAGCGATGCCTTTAGCAGAAGTGATATTCCCCTACATGCAAAAGCAATGTTAAAAAATCGTATTCCAAATTCTGAAGATGCTATCCAATCTATCAAACAAAAAGGCTATAAAGTTGCTTATGTCGGGGATGTGGTAGGGACAGGAAGCTCAAGAAAATCTGCGTGCAATTCTATTATGTGGCATTTTGGAGAGGATATTCCCTACATTCCCAATAAAAGGACAGGTAGCATTGTCATAGGAAGCGTGATTGCGCCTATTTTTTTTAATACTTGCCAAGATAGCGGTGCTTTACCAATTATTGCTGATGTTTCAAAATTACAAAATGGAGATATTATTGAGCTCTATCCCTACAAGGGCATCATCACTAAAGATAATCAAGAAATCACAAAGTTTAAAATCACTCCAAATACTCTTTTTGATGAGATAAGAGCAGGAGGGAGAATCCCACTTATCATAGGCAGAAAGCTCACCAATCAAGCAAGAGCATTTCTAAAATTACCCCCATCAGATGTCTTTAGCACCATAGAAGCACCAAATACACAAGCAAAAGGCTATACCCTTGCACAAAAAATCGTAGGCAAAGCCTGTGGAGTAGAAGGAATCTTACCGCATACTTATTGTGAGCCAAAAACAAGCACTGTTGGAAGTCAAGATACCACAGGTGCGATGACAAGAGATGAAATCAAAGAGCTTGCAAGTTTAAGCTTTAGTGCAGATTTTGTAATGCAAAGTTTCTGCCACACTGCCGCATATCCAAAACCCTCTGATGTAAGCCTACACGCAACACTACCAGATTTTATCACCTCAAGGGGTGGGGTAGCGCTTAAACCCAAAGATGGTGTGATACACTCTTGGCTTAATCGCTTTTGCCTCCCAGATACTCTAGGCACAGGGGGAGATAGCCATACAAGATTCCCTATTGGCATTAGTTTTCCTGCAGGAAGTGGGCTTGTAGCCTTTGCTGCGGTTACAGGCTCTATGCCCTTAAATATGCCAGAATCTGTGCTTGTAAGATTCAAAGGCTCCTTACAACAAGGTATCACTCTAAGGGATTTAGTCAATGCTATTCCCTATTATGCTATCAAACAAGGATTGCTCACCACAGAAAAAAAAGGGAAGAAAAATATCTTTAATGGCAGAATCTTAGAGATTGAAGGATTAGAGCACATCAAAGTAGAACAGGCATTTGAGCTTAGCGATGCAAGTGCTGAAAGAAGTGCAGCGGCCTGTGTCATCAAACTAGATAAAGAACCTATCATAGAATATCTACAAAGCAATATTGCTCTAATTGAAAAAATGATTGCCAATGGCTACAAAGATGCAAAAACCTTGCAAAAAAGAGCAAATGCGATGAGAGAGTGGATAAAAAACCCCACACTACTACAAGCAGATAAAGATGCACAATATAGCGCAATCCTAGAAATCAATCTTGATGAGATAAAAGAACCTATCCTTGCTTGTCCAAATGACCCTGATGATGTCGCAACACTCTCAGAAATTTTGCAAGATAACAAAAGACCAAAAAATATTGATGAAGTTTTTATTGGTAGCTGTATGACAAACATAGGACACTTTAGGGCTTTTGGTGAAATCATCAAAGAAAATGGAATCTCTCCGACACAAATATGGATAGCACCTCCAACCAAAATGGATGCGCAACAACTAAGCAATGAGGGATATTTTGCGACCTTTGGGCTTGCAGGAGCAAGAATAGAGCCTGCTGGATGCAGTCTTTGTATGGGAAATCAAGCAAGAGTAAGAGATAATGCAGTCGTCTTTTCAACCTCTACAAGAAATTTTGATAATCGTATGGGTAAAAATGCTCAAGTTTATCTAGGAAGTGCGGAGCTTGGTGCAGTATGTGCAAAACTTGGAAGAATCCCTAGTGCCAAAGAATATTTTGAAAGCATTCAACAAAAACTCCAAAAAGATACTATCTATCAGTATCTTGATTTTGAGAAGAATCAAAACTTTAGTGTTTAAAGCAAAAAAATCAAAAAATTGGGGGGGGGGGTATAAGAAAATCTTAAGTTTATTTTTATTATCATTGCATTTTATTTTTTAAATTCTTTTAAAAAACATTAAAAAAAACAAGGAGTTAATAAGATGAAAAGAAATATTTCACTATTAGGGGGGGGGGGATACAAATAATTCTTTAAATGCCTCTTTCTCTTCAAACAATTTAAAAAGATTTTTTAAACCTTTAGTTGCTAGTTCTCTAGCTTTAGCTCTTGGAATGAGTGTGGCAAGCGGAGCATGCACAAATTCAAATGGAAATCCATTGATATGTTTAGGTGATTCTGAACAACAATATGGAATTACTTGGCAAGCCGTAGATCCTGGAACTGTACCAGGAACTGCATATAAACCCACATATAATGCAAATACAAGCATTGAAACATTGAATTTTAACTACAATGGTTCTACTTCAAATTCTGGAAGTGGAAGTACCTATACAGTTGAGGTAGCACAAACTGGAACATCATTGACACTCAACAGCAATGGGAAAGCTCTACAAATGGGAGATAGTGGCACAGGAACTCTCAACATAAATTTTGGGAGTCAAAAAAATGCAAATACTTTTTTCCTAGATCTAAGCCAAGTTACAAATACTGATGGCACAAGCTATGCTTTCAAAGGAAACATTACAACTTCTGGAACAAACTATGCCAATACTAGATATTTCAAAGCCATTTTTGGCGCAAATGTTAAGGGGAATATTACACTCAATAGTGGAGGTAAAGCAACTGGAGCAGATAGCACCCCTGATGCTCTCACCTTTAATAACGGTGCAAAGCTAGAAGGTAATCTTAGTGTAGGATACGAGGATACAAGTGTTGTCTTTAATGAAAGTGGTGGATTAATCACAGGCAATCTCTCCAAGACCAGTAGTGGAAGCTTTAATTTGACTTTTAGTAACGGAGGGAGCATCGGATCTAGCCTTACAAGTGGATATGGTGTAAATGTAAATGGGAATAATGGAAATATTAATTTTTATACAGGAAGCAACTCACTAACAATCCATCATGGAATCTATATACAAAGCACTGGGAATACACTAACTTTTAATGGAACAAATATTGATATTCAAGGAAATATTACAACACCAAACAGTTCCTCTGGAGGCACAATTTTTGATTTTACTGCTACAGATAATGCAACTATTCATCTTGGAACTATTTTTTCTCAATATAATGCCAATGGCTTGACTTTTAAAATTGCAAGCAATAATGCCAATCTCACTATTGACACTCTCAAAAACAACAAAGGAAATGGTGTAACGATTAATTTTAATGGGGCAAATAATACGCTTACTTGGGATCCAAAAGAAGGGGGTGCAACTGGTGGAACAACAATAAACTTTACCTCTGGAACAAGCAACGTTAATAAAATTTATGCAAAGCAAGTTGTAAATAGCATTTATTTTAAAGCTGAAACGACAACAAACACAATTAAAGGTAATATTCAAGCTGATTATACTGGAACAAACAAAGTTTATTTTCAAGGAACATCAGCCACAAATGAAGTACAGGGTTCAATTTTTGCAAATACAGGATCCAATACAGTTCAGTTCTCAGGAACTCAAAGCACGGTAACCAATGGAATTAGTGTAAGTGGAAATGGTGGAAGCAATAATGTTACATTTAGCACCGCAACCAATCAAGTAGGAGCAATCAGTGCAACAGCAACTTCAGCAAATAATGGAGGAAGCTCTACAAATACCATTCTATTTGACACGGGCTCTCAAGACAACACAACTGGGGCAATCAATGCATCAACAGGATCTTATTCAACTACCATAACAAACAATGTTACCTTTTCTGGTTCAGGAAACAATACTATCAATGGCAATATCACTGCCTCTGCTACCGACATCAATTCTGCTGCAACAGTTGCTAAAAACATTATTGCATTCACACAAGGAACAAACTCCATCAATGGAGTAGTTCAAGCTAGTGGAGGAACCAACTCTATCACTTTTGCTGGAACAAGCCATTCTATCACTGGAGGAGTTCTTGCAAATCAATTTATGTCAAAGATTGATGTTAGTAATACAATAAATGCTACTTCTGGGGATTTAAATATAGGAGAGTTGTCAGGCAATTTCTCAGACTATAGCATCGTTGCTTCAGGCACAAGAAACACAAATTCTATTACCTTAACTACTGGGAGCCTTATTGTAACAAAAGGTGTGCATGCAAATACTGTTGGGGGCTATAAGGGTAACACGATTGAAGCACAAGCTGGAAGTATCACAATCCAATCTGGAGGGGTATGGGCAAGTGGATCAGGAAATACAATCAGTGCATCAACAAGTATCTCTATCACAGGAAATATCTATATAAATGCAGGATCAAATGCTATTACACTCACAGGCAATGGAACAACTAGCATCTCTGGAAACATTACAGCAAATAATGGGAGTAATCTTATCTCTACTAGCAGTGCTACATCAAACACCTTGACTGGTGCGTCTATCACAGCAAGTGGTGGTGGCAAAAACATACTTGCTCTAAATACTATTAGTAGTGGCACACAAATTATAGAGATTCGTGCATCAAGTGGAGATGGAGATCAAAATCATCTAAAAAATACAGCCAATATTTTAAGTCTTGACAATCTAACTTCTCCCACTACAATCACAATCACCGATATTAACAAACAAACAACTATTGGTAGCAACAAAACAGGCTATAACTATATTGGAAAAGATTTAACAACTGGAGATGCAAGCGGTAGAACTCTAGCCCTTAGCACAAACTTTACTGATAGCACTTGGAGTGATAATACCTATCAAGCTAGTCAGCTTACACTTAATGTTACAAACAACATCTACACTTCAAAAGGACGAAATTATATCAATGTGGGTGCGATCAGTATTGGAGGAGATCTAATCGCAGACACTACTGTTGATAACGAAGGACGAAACAATCTTGCCACAGCAGGCACTTTTTCTGTAAGCAACATCACGACAAATCGTGGGACAAACGCTATCATTGTGGGTAGTAATACAACAGTATCTGGTGATATCACCAACAATGGTGGAGCAAACACTCTCACTTTCAATGGTGCAAATGCAACTCATAGTGTCTCAGGTAATATTACAGCTAATGCTGGAAGCAATACTCTTAACTTTGCTGGAAGTGATTCAACTTTCTCTATGACTGAAGATTCAAGCACTCTTTCTATTGGCGGTAATGGAAACAATACTTTCAATATCCAAGGAGATACAAAAGTTACTTCAAATCTTATAGCACAAAGAAGTGAAGAGAATGCAACTGGTAAAAACATCTTTAATATCTCAAATGCTAAATCTCTAACACTATCTGATAGTAATAGCACTGCAAAAACCCTTACTACAAATAGTGGAGCAACAGAGATTAACTTCTTGGGGGATTCTAATGGAAGTAGCGGAACTTTCAGTGGTAATGTAAGCACAAGTGGTGGAACTACAACATTTAGCTTTACAAATGATAATGGAACTTATAGTATCACTGGAACGCTCTCTACTCAAGGAGAAGGACAAAACATCTTTGATTTATCAACTAAGAGTGCAACTATTAGCAATGATTTAAGTTTCTCAGGAAGTGATGTTACAGGAGATGGTGGAAATATTATCAATATTGGAGCAAGTAAAACTCTAACAATGAATAGCAATAATAATGGCAGTATCACTACAAATAGTGGAGAAACAAAGATTAACTTTGAAGCAAGTGGAAGTTTAAATGGTGGTATCAATACTACAGGTGGAACTTCTACTATTAATCTAGTAGATAATGCTCAAGCAACTATCTCTAAAGCAGTAACAAACTCTGCTTCTACAATAGCTAATATTGCAAATAGTGCAACTTTAGTATTAAGTGAAGGTATCACTACTACCGCTGAAACTTCCACTATTAACTTCAATGGAGAGAGTGGAACACTAAATGGTAATATAAGCACTACTGGAGGAACCACTATCTTTAATCTAGGAAGCAATGATTCTAATTCCGCTACAGCTACAATCACTGGAACACTAACAAATAATACTAATGCTACCAATACTTTTAATGTAAATGCAAAAACTACTACATTTAAATATGGTAGTGGCAATAATAATGATGGCTTAGTATTCTCTAATGGAACTAATAACATTAACTTTGCAAATACTTCAGGTGCTACATTAAATTGGAGAAGTAATGCTAGTAATAGTGATGTAAAAAATACAAACAATAGTGATATTAAAACCACAGGTGGAATCACTAATATCAACTTTAATCACAATGGAACTCTAGCAAGTGGTATTAGCACAAGCAATAGTGGTGTTACTAATATCAATCTTTATGAAGATTCTAAAGGTATAATCAATAGTAGTGTTACTGCACAAGATTCTGGACAAACAAATATTACTTTCAATAGCTCTAATGCCTCTTTATCTCTTTTAGCTAAAGACAATCACATCACTACTTTAAGTAGTAATGGAAGTAATAATAGTATTATCCTAGCTCAATTAGAATCATCTAAAGGTTTAAGAATAAATACTAGAGATACTAGTTTAGATAGCAATGATAGTGCAAAGATTACTAATAACTTCTCATTACTTACCATAGATTCTCTTAAAGGAGAAGCTATCAATTTTATTATGAGTATCAATACTCAAACAAATACTGCAGAATCTACTTTAGGTGGAAAGAAACAAAGTGATAGTAATAGTTATGGCTATGCTTACTCTGATAGAATTATTATCAATAATAATACTCAAGCAAGTGATGCTAAAACTCATACTATTACTCTTAAAGCAAATAGTGATTTAGATATTAAAGATATTAGTGCAATGGATTATCAAGGTGATGGCACTAATAAAGAAGGAAATATTGCAGTAGCTACTATCAAAGAAGGTTCTAATATTAGCTTTATTGGAGGTATTAGTGCTCAAGGAGCTGGTGCTGTAGATATTTCTCTTGTAACTGATAAAACAGATCAATATGGTAAGACAAATTCTACTGGAGGCTATCTTACTTATTTCATTGGAACAGCTAAGATTCAAAGTGTTACTCAAGCAATCCAACAAGCAAGTGCAGCAGCTCTTGGAAGTAATTATGATCTTTATTTAGCTAATATGAATAGCTTAAATAAAAGAATGGGTGAATTAAGAGAGAATGCTAATGCTCAAGGT
>NZ_NXLX01000049.1 GCF_003364335.1 Helicobacter anseris | reverse complement strand
TGTAAAAGTAGATAAAAAATATGAGGGGTGGAGATGAATCCTAAAGAACTTATAGTAAAAATCAAAGAATATGCAGATATAGCTGATGCAAGTTATGCTCTAGGGATTAAAACAAGATAAAAGTAGAAAGTGAGGAAGACAATGAAAGTAATAGGAATCTTAGTTTTAGCATTTATCTTACTATGGTTATGGAATCTTGGAGTTTTTACATACCTTATGCCAAAAGTAATAGCAAAAGAAAAACTTAGTAAAGAATATGGAGGAGTATATGTCTTTTATCCTGAGTTTAGAGAAGAGATAAAGAAAAGAGAGAGGGAGAGAAGAGAATATATGGATAGATTTTTTGAAAAGAACGATCTCTTTACAAGAGATGATCTAGTAAAGCTTGATTCTATTCTCCCCCAAATCCTCTCTAATGGGTGTAAATATCATAATCAAGCTTTTGCTCCTTATAATGTAATCTTTGAACCTTATTATGAAAAGATTAAAGAATTT
>NZ_NXLX01000004.1 GCF_003364335.1 Helicobacter anseris | reverse complement strand
GATTTATTGAAATCTTTAGGTGTAATTTGTTTAAAAGAAATCATAATTTGCCCTTAAAATGAAGTGATACAAAATGCGAGGATTATAAAAAAAGGGGGTAATAAAAATCAAGAGAAAATGGAGAAAATTTTGCAATTTTATTTTTATGGGTAGTTTAATGTGCATTTATGATGAATTCTTTGGAATGTGAGTTTAAATGACTTGTTTAGTCTTGATGGATACTCAATAAAAGCTTATAGCGTAAAAACATCTTTTCAAGTCCCAAAATGATGACTTCTAAACACTGAGCATAAAAGATAAAAATATCATCATTTGGAATATGTAAAGATGCCAAAAGTAGGTTTTGAAGTATATGCCCCAAAGTCCCTTCAAACAAGATTCCTAGATGCGGGTTGCTTGCACTTTTTTGGGCAATAAGGGCAAAGACTTCATCTACAAGCATAAATAATTCTTTTTTGTTTTTTGCACCTTTTTTGAGGATTGCTAGGATTTCTTGATAGTAGGTTTTGGCAAGATGGATTTGCTTAGTGGTGGATTTGAGCTTTTTTTGCTTGGCAAAGTCTTTGATACTTTGATGCAAGGAATCTTTATGTATTTTTTGAAGTTTTAGGGTTTTTGGGTCTGTGCTTTTTGCTCCTTGGATATAAGCCCCACTACCTAGATTTAATACTTCTTTTGGTGCATAGGCCTGGATAGCTTCTTTGATATTTTGCAAAGAAAGCAAAAAGATAGAATCGCTAAAAACCCTTGCTTGTTTATTTCCCTGCACTTCAATGGCATCTTGTGGGATTTGTGCTTTTTCCTCACCATAAAAAGAGCTTTTAGCGTGCTTGCTTTTTCCCTCGATATAAGCACAATCAATCCCACAAAGCAAGATTCTATCACTCAATTGCATTGCAAGAGCAATACCTGCATTTCCCACAAAAGGCGCGCTTAACTCAACTGCCCTTGCATCTTCAAAAAGATAGCTAGCACTACTCCCCCCACGCAAAAAAAGATATTTTTCTTTTGCTAGGTTTAATGCCTTTGGATTTACCATATTTCCACACAAAAGCGGGGTGTCTTCAAGGGGTGCTTGACACAAAACATCTGCAAGATAACCAATCCTTTCAATCTCAATTTGGAAATCTACTTTTATTCCTTGATTTTTAAGAGGTTTTAGCGCTGTGCCACAAGAAAAAATCAGCATATTTTCTTGATTTTCTTTGATAAATGGTAGAAGTTCATCTAAACTCGCACCATTTCCTATGACACAAATAGGCTCACTAAAGCGTTTGGTCTGTGAAATGATAGGGATATGCTGGTTTGAGAGTGTATTACTTATGCCTATCATCTCATCTTCAAAACTCCCCCACCCTCTTTTGTTTGCGCTATATTCTTGCATTATCCATTTTTGTATCTCTTGGATTCTATCACTAGAATACATTTGCAACTCACAGAGCAAAAAATTACTAGTAATTTTTCTAGAAGCAAAAAAATTACGAATAAATTTTCTATCTACTACATTTTTGACAAAAAGATAACATGCCTTATTTGATACGCTTTCAAAGAGTTTTATAAAATCTATAAAATAGCAACTAATACGAAATAAATCGATGTTTTCTTCAAAAATCAAAAGCGAGTGAAAAAATACTCCCTCTTCAATCAAAAACGCTAAAAACAATCCACCAAAAAGTCCGTATAAAACACTGCTTGGCATAAATTTTGGATTGAGGTGGTATTCTTTGATGGCTTTGTGATTTTGCAAAATCTTTATCATTTCATTTACTACAAAACCTGTAACGGGTAGTTTTTGAGTGTCAATGGGGCTTAAAAAAATATCATTACTATGGATTTTCCAACGAGGATTTTTAAGTGGGGTGGTAGAAATCTCAAGATGTGTTTCTAGCATCACGGATTTTCCCTCTAAAATCGGATAAATCACTTCATTGGTGCTGAGATTTAAAATATTTAATCCTCTAGAATCAAACATTAAATTGTAAGTTTGTGGGGAGAGCTTGAGATTTTCAAACAGATCTCTAGCATTTTGTTTGAAAAATTCCATATTATGGATAAAACGCTGGGAGATAAAATCTTGGATTTGTTGGGGATTACCTTTGGTTAATACTTCAAGAAGCTTCATTTCAAGCCTTTTTCTCTCCAAAAAGGAGAGAAAAGATTATTTTAAAGCATCTTTGGCAATAGTTACTACCTTGTTGAATGCATTTAAATCATTCATCGCCATATCAGCAAGCACTTTTCTATCAAGCTCAACATTTGCAAGCTTCAAGCCGTGCATAAACTTAGAATAGCTAATATCATTCATTCTACAAGCTGCGTTGATTCTCACAATCCACAAGCTTCTAAAATCTCTTTTCTTTTGCTTTCTATCACGGAAAGCATAATACATACTTCTTTCTAATTGCTCTTTTGCTTTTCTAAAGTGTTTTCTTCTACCACTATAAAAACCTCTTGCGAGTTTTAAGATTTTTTTGTGGCGTCTTCTTCTGACAATACCTGTTTTTACTCTCATTTTTTCTCCTTGACCTATTTCTTAGGTGTAGCCTTCTGGCTAATCTTTCCCTGTATTAAGGGGAGCCTACAACTTAAACTATGCTTGACAAAGCAAGTTTTTAACCGAATCTATATTTGCACTATGAACATAGTGGGGTGATCTAAGATTTGCTTTTCTTTTAGGGCTTTTTTTTGTCAAGATATGACTTCTAAAAGCACTACCACGCTTTACAAGATTCTTTTTAACCTTGAATCTCTTAGCTGCACCGCGATTTGTTTTCATCTTTGGCATTGTTCTTCTCCTTTCATAAGATTAAATTATTTTGACTTTTTGGTGTCTTGTTTTTTTGGAACAAAGAGCCAAACTGCATATCTACCCTCTACCTTTGGCTCCTTATCTGGTGTAGCAATGTCTTCCATCATCGCACAAACTCTCTGCAAAACATCAATGCCTGCTTGTGGGTCAGAAGTTTCCCTACCCTTTAGCACTACTTTAAATTTTACATGCTTTTGCTCAGTGATGAATTCTCTTGCGTGTTTTACTTTGTAATTGATGTCATTTTGAGCAATTTGTGTGGAGAGCTTGATTTCTTTTATCTCGATTTGTTTTTGCTTTTTCTTTGCTTCTTTTTGTTTTTTCTCTAATTGATAGCGGTATTTACCATAATCCATAATCTTGCAAACTGGTGGGTTTGCATTTGGAGAGATTAACACTAAATCTAAACCCTTGGAATTTGCAATTTTTTGAGCTTCCTCAGAAGAGATAATCCCATAAACCTCGCCATCATCCCCCACACATCTTACTTCCTTAAATCTAATATCTTGATTTAACAAAACTTCTTCTTTACTCAAAAACTAACCTCTTTCATTTTATTTTCCACCATATTCAAGAATTCTTCCTCCTGCATTTCATATTGTGTTTTTTCTCTACGATCTCTAATTGCTAGAGTTTTATTTTGCATTTCTTTTTCACCGATAACCAAAATCATAGGCACGCGTTGCTTTTCTGCACTGCGTATTCTTTTGCCTAATGTCTCATTTTTATCCATAATTTCAGCATAAGCACCCAAAGCAGTAACTTTTTCTCTCAAAGCCTTAGCATACGGGACTTGTGCATCACTCAATGGAATAAGTATCATTTGAGTTGGGGCAATAAAGAATGGGAATTCTCCCCCAAAATGTTCTGTAAGTATAGCAGTAAATCTCTCAAATGAACCTAAAATTGCTCGGTGTATCATAACTGGTTGCTTTGCACTATTATTTTCATCAATGTATTCAAGTGCAAATCTCTGCGGCAAATTCATATCAATTTGCACAGTGCCACATTGCCACTTTCTACCAATAGCATCAGTAATTTTTATATCAATCTTAGGTCCGTAAAATGCACCACCACCCTCATCAATCTTGTAATCTATCTTATGCTCTTGTAAAGCTTCTATCAGTGCTTGCGTAGCAACTTCCCATACACTATCTTCACCAATTGATTTTTGAGGTCTTGTAGCAAGCTCCATTTCATAACTAAAGCCAAAGGCTTGCATAATCTTATCCGTAAAGGCGATAATATTACTTACCTCATTCTTGATTTGCTCTGGACGACAGAAAATGTGTGCATCATCTTGAGTAAATTCTCTCACTCTCAAAAGTCCGTGCAAAACTCCACTTTTTTCGTGGCGATGCACGATACCATATTCATAGAATCGAAGTGGCAATTCTCTATAGCTCCTAATAGAGCTTTGATAAACTTTGATATGTCCCACGCAATTCATAGGCTTGATTCCATATTCTACTTCATCAATAGTAGTAAAATACATATTTTCACCATAATTATCATAATGCCCACTTGTTTTCCATACGCTGCTTTTTAGAAGTTCTGGACCCCTTACAGGCTCATAATCTCTCAAAATCAAAGCTCTTGTTAAAAGCTCTTCAATCCTTCTTCTTAATCTTGCACCCTTTGGCAGCCAAATAGGAAGTCCTGCTCCCACTTCTTCATCAAAAGTAAAAAGCCCCATTTCTGTAGCTATCTTTCGATGATCTCTTTTTTTTGCTTCTTCTATCTGTGTGATATAGGCATCTAAACTTTGCTTATCTGCAAATGCAATACCATAGATTCTTGTGAGCATTTCTGCCTTTTCATCTCCCCCAAGATATGCTCCAGCAAGTTTGGTAAGCTTAAAGCTATGCAAGTATCTTGTATTAGGAAGATGTGGGCCGCGACATAAGTCTTCAAAATCTCCTTGTTGATAAACTCCAAAGCTATCACCTTCAATCTTACTCATAACTGCTTGCTTAAGCTCGTCATCTTTAAATTTTTGCATTGCTTCAGCTCTGCTCATCACAGATTTTAAGATAGGTAATTTTCTTTTTGCAATCTCTTTCATCTGTTTTTCAATTACTAAGAGATCCTCTTCGCCTATCTTTTGGGTTGTTTTGAAATCATAATAAAACCCTTCATCTACTACAGGGCCGACAAAGAATTTTGCATCAGGATATAATTCCTTAATCGCTTGAGCCATCAAATGCGCACAAGAATGCCTTATGATAGAAAGAGAATCTAAAGAATTATCAAAAATAATCTCTTGACCGCTTAAACCTTTTTCTTGTGCTGTTTGAAGATCAAATATTTCATCTCCAATCTTTATGCCTATAACCTCTGACATCTACCTACCTTAAAAATTTTGAAAAATAACGGGCGTAATTGTAACACAAAAAATATTTTTTTACTCACTTGCTACGCCCAATAAGACAAGAGAAAAACATTTATATTTTTAAAAACGATAGATATAACTCAATCTTACAGATTGTGTAGTAAAAAATCTAGTATTTGCCTCGATACTATTACCACCGCCTATGTTAAATCCCCAAGGTTTATAGCCATTTTTTACAAAGAAATATTCACCAAATTTATAAGTAATACCAAATTGATGTTTTTTGTAATAATAATGCAAACCAATCAAAGGATAAACCGTGCTATTTAAAATATTTTGTGGTTTTTGGGTAAGCTTTTGCAATCCGCTAATATTACCACTACTACTATAACTTGCACCTGCATTTTGCACGATATACCACTCTATTTCATACCCCACTCCAACATCCATACCAACGCTATGCTTCTGCGCTGTATAAAAATCTAGCAAAAAAGAAAGCTCTGCGCTTGCTTTTAAAGGAATATAAGTTTGATTGAGATCTTGAATTAGTGCTGATTGTGTAGTATTTGCCGTGCTTGTGCCTCCACTAGAAGTCCCTGTTTTGATTGCTGGTTGCAACTTGATAGCTTTGATTCTTGGTCTAGCTCCAGTTTCTACCATCACATTAAATCTCAAACCAATCATTTCACTAAAATATCCTTGATAACCCAAAATCAATCCTGCATCCAAAGAAGGTGTAGTGCTAACAAGCTTTTCAAATCCTGCAATAATTTGACTAGAGTTAAGTTCAAGCAAAGTAATGCCTGTCCCTAAAATAAAACCATTTTTATTTTCTTTTAAATCTATATCTTTTTTTGCAGATTCCTTAGCATTATCTACTAATTTATCAAGTTCCTTCCCACCCTTATCAATTGCTACATCTTTAACAATCTCTCCGACAACATCTTTTTTCGTATCTTCTGCATTTAAGATGCAAACTACAAACAAACAATTTAAAAAAGCCAAAAAAATCTTTTTATTCATAAAAAATTACCTTATATATTTTGTTCTGTTATGCAAAAGGCATAATGCTAAAAATCTTACAAATAAAAAACTTTAAAACAAATAAATCCTATCAAAAAGTATCAATTTCCTATCATCAAAATTACAAAAAAATAATATACTACCATTTTATAGTATTTTTAAAAATGCTAATAAATTTTTATATAAGGAATAAGATAATGCTTGAAAAAATTACACAACAAAAAAGCCTAAAAGGCATTTTTTGGATTGTTGGAATCTTAATGACAACAATACTTATTTATTTTAGTGCCAATCTAGGTAAAGAAGTCCCTCCTTTACCAAAAGTTGTAAAAACTACTGATGGCAAAGTGCTTTATACACAAGAAGACATTATTGCTGGTAAGGGGTATTTTCAACAATTTGGCTTAATGGGATATGGAACATTGCTTGGAATGGGTTCTTATATGGGGCCTGATTTCACCACAGAAATGATGCATAAAAAAATCACAGATCTTTATGAAATTATTTCTAATGAAATCTACCAAAAAAATTTCGAGAATATTTCTGATGAGCAAAAAGCCATAGTAAAGACAAAAGTTATTGCCGATGTCAAGGGAGTTAAGCTTAATGAAAATGAGGTATTTTATACTTCACAATCAACTAGAGCTTTCAAAAATACTGAAAAATATATGATGGATTTTTTGGTAAATGGTAATGAAAAATGGGGTTATAAAGGAAAAATCATAAAAGAAGAAGAAGCTAAAGCTATCGTTGCTTTTTTTGATTGGTCAACTCTTGTAGCAACAACTAATCGCCCTGACAAAGAAATCACTTGGTCAAACAATTGGCCATATGAACCATTGATTGATCAAAATGCTACTTGGGAGCTTCAATCAATAAGTCTTTGGGAATGGTTATGGCTATGGCCTTTAACTATCTTGATTTTATGGATTGGGTATGAATACCTCATCAAACTAAAATCTAATGATACAGAAACGCTCGCAGAACCACTACAAATTACAAGTGTATTCAAATCTCAAGAAAAACTTCTTAAATATGTCCCGATAGTGGCTTTATTTAGTCTTATACAACTTGTATTAGGTGGATATTTAGCTCATATTTATGCAAATCCTAGTGAAGATTTTATTATCTCACAAGATATATTACCTTTTAATGTCGTGCGTCAGCTACATATCAATCTAGCAATCATTTGGGTTACTATTGGTTGGTTAGTTGGTGGTCTTTTTATCGCACCATTAGTAAGTGGAAAAGATTTGAAATTTCCAAAACTTGTAGATGTTCTATGGATCGCTCTCCTTGTTGTTGGTGGCGGAGGATTGATTGGAATCTATCTTGGAACTCAAGGATATTTAAGAGAAACTTGGTTTTGGCTAGGAAGTGAGGGAAGAGAATATCTTGAATTGGGAAGAATCTGGGATATTGGATTGCTCATAGGACTTGTCTTTTGGTTTGGTATGGTATTTTCTACCATTAGAAAAGCAAAGCAAGATATTCTTGTAGGGACAATCATTTGGTCAGCTTTTGGTATTGCTACACTTTATATCTCAGGAATGATGCCTATTCATAAAATTATTCCTAATTTTACAGTTGATGACTACTATCGCTGGTGGGTTGTGCATCTTTGGGTTGAGCTTACATTTGAAATGTTTGCAGCTGGTGTAATAGCATTTTTATCTGTAGCATTAGGACTTGTAAAAAAATCTATTGCAACTAGAGTAATGCTTTTTGAACTTGTCTTAATCGTGCTCACTGGAATTTTAGGCGTAGGTCATCACTATTGGTGGCAAGGAACAGATAGCCACTGGATAGCTATTGGTGGAATCTTCTCAGCACTTGAACCCCTACCTCTAGTGATCTTAATGATAGAAGCTATCAAAGAGCAAAAACATATTAAAGCTATGGGTAAAAAATTTGACTGGGGCGTTCCATTCTTATGGCTTGCAGGAAGTGCATTTTTAAATTGGTTTGGTGCTGGATGGCTTGGTATGGTTATCAATACTCCAATTATCAACTATTACTCACATGGCACATACCTCATTATTCCTCATGGACATGTTGCAATGCTCGGAGCCTTTGGTTTTATCGCTTATGCATTTATCTATATGACAGCAAGAGCCAATGCTTTGGTAAAAGGATTGGAATGGAGCGATTCTGCAAGCAAACTAGGTTTTTGGCTATTAACCTTAGGTGTAGTTTTATATAGTGTGCCTACACTTATTATCGGTTTTCATCAAACACAAGTGGCATTTGAACAAGGATACTATTTTGCAAGATTAAGAGAAACTCTTGAGGCTGTAGATATGTGGATTTGGTTTAGAATATTGCCAGATTCTATGATGATTGCTGGTGGCTTGATTGTATTTATAGATTTGGTCAAAAAAATCTATTTTTCAAAAAAAGCTTAATGAAATATACCTTCTTCTTGCAAATCCTCTAAAGAGGTTTTTTGAAAGAAGGTATTGATATCCCTGCGAATATCGCTCCATTTTTGGTGCAAAGTGCAGGGAGATTCTCTATTGCAAACTTCATCATTTAAAATACAGGTATTAAATCCAACATCCTCATCACTCACACATTCAATAATTTCACTCAAAAAAATCTCATTAAGTTTTTTTTGTAAGACAAAACCACCATCCCTACCTTTATGAACACTTAAAATATTATCCTTTGACAATCTAGTGAGCAATCTTGTGAGATATTTGTAAGGGATATTTAATTCTTGATGTATTTTTGTAGCAGAACACATCTCATAATTTTGTTTTGCTAGATAAAAGATTATTTTCACTGCATATTTTTGCGTTTTATTTAAAACCATTAACTACCTCAAATTAAATACTCCTATCATAACCCTTTTTTGTCAAAAAAGTTTAAAATCCTTTGTTCATCAAGCATATCTTCATCAATTTTATCTAAATACTCTTGAGAAATTATCTCCTTGTAATTTTTTAGCGGAATAAAATCTTGAATTTTTGCTCCTTCTCTTCTGCTAGATTTCAATAGAGGAAAATGCCAAGTATTTAATCTTGCATCAAATCCCCTATACACAAATGGGATACATAAAGATTCCCAATAAAAAACTTCATTATCTTTCTCCCACTGAATGCTATCTACAAAAAATAATCTTTGATTACAAATCAACCAATGATCTTTTGGGTCAAAAATTGGAGAATCTTTTTGAAGGTAGATTCTTTGATCAAAAATATGCAAATTTATTCTAAAATAAAACACAATATCATTTTGATGTTTTATTAAATTAAAACTCTCTTTGAGTTTTTTAGCATCATAAATCTGATCTGTATCAATCTTGATAAGCCATTCATTTTGAGGAATAAAGCTTAAGGCAAAATTATAATAATCTCCTAAGCTTTTTTTAGTTTTCAACTCACCTTCATAATGCCTTACTCTTGCAACTTTATAAGGATATTCTGCATAAATAAATCCCTTATGTTTGGCGCAAAATTTTTTAATAATCTCATCGCTTCCATCATCACATTCATTATAAACAATGATACCTCTAGAGATTGCACCAACGATAGAATTTAAACTTTGCTCGAGTGTATCTTTTTCATTGCAAACACGAATAAAAGCCCAAGGGTTTAGCGGACTTTTTGGATGTGTGGGATTATTAATTTTTTTTCTATACCAATAAAATAAAAGATTATTAAAAAAGAAATACCCCCTCTTTATAATTCTTTTTAAGGGGGGGGGGGGAATTTTTAATAAAAGTGATTAAAAATTGTTGCATTTTATACTCCATAAAAAATCTTTCATTGCCTGAAGCATATCCTATTTTGATACAATTTTAAAGTCTAAATATTTTAAAGACAAAATTATAGATATTTTTATTTTAGGAGACAAAAATGTTTGAATTAAGAAAACTACCTTATGAAAAAGATTCTATGAATGATTTTTTAAGTCCTGTAACTTTTGACTATCATTATGGAAAACATCACCAAACTTATGTAAATAACCTTAACAACCTTATTAAAGATACAGAATTTGCAAATAGTGATTTATTTGACATTATCACAAAATCAAGTGGTGGGCTTTTTAACAATGCTGCACAAGTTTATAATCACGATTTTTATTGGGATTGTATTGCACCACAAACAAATGCAATGAGTGATGAATTATCAAATGCATTAAAAGAAAATTTTGATTCTCTTGAAGCTTTTAAAGAGAAATTCCTCTCAAGTGCAACAACTCTCTTTGGTTCTGGATGGTGCTGGCTTGTTTTTGATATTGCAAGCAAGAAATTAGAAATTGTCCAAACAAGCAATGCGCAAACCCCTATCACAAACAATAAGGTTCCATTATTAGTAGTAGATGTGTGGGAACATGCTTATTATGTAGATCACAAAAATGCTAGAGCAGCTTATCTAGAAAAATTTTATCAACACATTAACTGGAATTTTGTATCTCAAGCTTATGAGTGGGCAAAAAAAGAGGGTATGAATTCTGTGAGATTTTATATCAATGAGTTTGTAAGAGGTAAATAATATTTTTTAAAGAGATTTTATTTACTTAGTTGCATATACAATTATCTATAATTAAGAATCATCTTTCTAGGATAATTTGAAATATGCAAAACAAAAATTATGAGACTCTATTTTTAGAATTTACTGATAAAAAAAGTTTTAAAACTGCTTTATTTATGATAGCAGGAACAACGGTTTTAGGGAGCACTATCATTGCTCCCTCACTGCCTGCATTGCAAAATCACTTTTCTTATATCGGCACTCCTATAGAAACCCTATCCAAGCTTATTTTAACACTTCCGGCACTCTTTATTATGTTTTTTTCTCCTATTGCAGGATTCTTATATGAGAAATTCTCAAGATTAAAAATCATATATACAGCACTTATTGTTTGGTGCATTGCTGGTAGTTTAGGATTTTTGCTTGATAATCTTTATTTATTGCTTATCTCAAGGGCGATTCTTGGAATTGCCACAGCCTTTCTTATGACTGGAGTTGGCGTCTTATTATCAGATTATTATACTGGTGCAAGAAGGGAAAAAGCTCTTGCTACACAATCATTTTTCATGGCTTTTGGCGGAGCAATATTTCTTATATTGGGAGGTTTTTTGGCAAATTTAGATTGGAGATATCCCTTTTTAGTCTATCTACTTGGATTTGCTATCTTATTTTTTGCTAGTATTGAGCTTTTTGAACCACTTCAATCTCAACATTTACATCAAAATAACTCTGAAGAAAAATTTAATTTTAAAAAATTTATCCCTGTTTATATTCTAGGAATCATTTGCATGGGATGTTTTTATATTGCTCCAACTCAGATTCCTTTTTTTATGATTCAATATTTACATATGCAACAATCTAGTATTGGTATATCTATGGCAGTAGCATCCATTGCAATGGCAATAGGCTCCCTACTCTATCATAAAATACGCAAGCATCTCAACATATATGAAATATTTTTTATTGCGCTTAGCTTATTAGGTAGTGGTTTTGCAATTATTGGACTTTTACATAATTATGCTAGCATTCTTTGTGGTTTTACATTTTTAGGGCTAAGCCTTGGTTTTTTGACAGTAAATAATAGCACCTGGCTCTTTAACCTAGCAAGCAATAAGGAAAGACCTAGGGCTTATGGATTCTTGGCAAGTTCTATGTTTATGGGGCAATTTATTTCCCCTCTTATCACACAAGCAATTGTGCATCACATAGGATTGATAGAAATGCTAATTATAGTAGCTATTTTTATCTATCTAATTGCTTTAATATTTTTATATTTTCACAACAAAGTTATAAACAATGCAAGATAGAATTTTTTTAGAAACACAAGAAAAACAATTTGAATTTGATGAAAAGGTAGCAAGTGTCTTTGATGATATGCTCATACGCTCTATTCCTTTTTATGATGTGGCTTTAAATTTAAGCATAGATTTTATCTTAAAACATATCAATGCTACAAAGCTACCAAAAATATATGATTTGGGTAGCTCTACTGGAAATTTTCTCATCAAATTATCTCAAAAAATTCTACATAAAGCTTCACTAACTGGTATTGATAATTCTCAAGCAATGATTGATAGAGCAAGACAAAAAAACTTGGCTTATAATCTTGAAATTGATTTCTTATATGAAGATTTTTTATTTTCTTGTTTTGAGCAATGCGATGTCATTACAGCACATTATACCATTCAATTTATAAGACCCATACAAAGAGAAAAATTTATCCAAAAAATCTTTCATGCATTAAACCCTCAAGGTATTTTTATAATGAGTGAAAAAATGGCAAGTATAGACAAAACTCTTGATAAGCAGATGATTGAACGCTATTATCAATTTAAAGAAGAGCAAGGATATAGCAAAAGTGAAATTACAAAAAAACGCGAGGCGCTAGAAAATGTTCTTATACCCTATAGTCTTGAAGAAAATATTGATATGCTTAAAAATGCTGGTTTTAAACATATCGAAGTTCTATTTAAATGGGTAAATTTTGGAACAATTATCGCAAAAAAATAAGACTAAACTTCTATTGTATTGCTGATTTTTAAATCAAAACCACCAAGTGCATTATATTCTTTATGAGAATTGCTAATGAGTTGAAATTCCTCAATTTGCAGGCGCTTTAAGATTTGTGCTCCGATACCAAAGTTTTTGACTACCTCATCCTTGCTTCCATTATCTTGGAGAAAAATTATATAACCTCCATTTTCTTTAAGTTTTGAAATAGATTTCAATAAAACATCATATCCTTCTTTATTACTCAATAATTCATAATCACTTTTTACAATATGAAATCGAACTAGTGGTGGCGCCTTATCATTCTTATTCTCAAATTCAAAAACGATATGTTTGCGTTTTAGATGATCTTCAAAAATATACTCTATGCCATCAAAATTCAAAAGATTTGATTTTTGTTTTGAAATAAGATTTAAGAGATTTTCATTTTGGATTCTATATGCTACTAAATCTGAAACATAAAGGATTTTTAATTGATGTTTTTTTGCAAAATCAAGCAAAAATTTGTCACCCCTTCTAGCCATAGAACCATCTTCTTTCATGATTTCACAAATTACACTTACTGGCTTTAAACCTGCTATTTTACATAAATCCACACTTGCCTCAGTATGTCCCGTTCGCACTAAAACTCCACCCTCTTTTGCTATCAATGGAAAAATATGTCCGGGTCTAACAAAATCTTTTGGGGTTGTATTTTCATCACACATCAACCGTATAGTCATATCTCTTTCAAACGCAGAAATCCCAGTCTTAGCTTCTCTTGCATCGATTGAAACAGTAAAGGCTGTTTCGTGATTTGAATCATTATGTGCTACCATTGGGGGTAAATCAAATTTTTGTGCCAATTCTTTTGTAATAGATACACATATCAAGCCCCTAGCCTCTTGAGCCATAAAATTTATCTTCTCTGGTGTGCTAAAAATCCCAGCTAAAACTAAATCTCCCTCATTTTCTCTATCTTCATCATCCATTACAATAATCATCTCGCCATTTCTATATGCTTCAATAACTTCTCTCACTCTTTTAATCATTCTAACCCCTTTTTTAAAACCCAAAAATTATACAATAGGATTTTTAATCATCTATTTTTTAAATTCTATTGACAATAAAAACAAAAAACAATATAATACGCTTCTTTAAAAAATACTTCGTTATTTTATTGGGGTATCGCCAAGCGGTAAGGCAGCTGGTTTTGGTCCAGCCATTCAGAGGTTCGAATCCTTTTACCCCAGCCACAATTAAAATACAAAATATTCATCGCGGGATAGAGCAGTCCGGTAGCTCGTTGGGCTCATAACCCAAAGGTCGATGGTTCAAATCCGTCTCCCGCAACCATCACTATACTTTTTACTTACTTCTCTTGAGTAATAACCCCTTCTTCAAAATGATAGATTTTATTTGCCAGTTCAATTGTGCTAGGTCTATGAGCTACTAAAATCACTATTTTATTTTTAGCAATTTTTGCAATTGTATCTTTGATAGATTCTTCGGTTTTACTATCTAGCGCAGAGGTTGCTTCATCTAAAATTAAAATTTGTGAGTTCTTATAAATTGCCCTTGCTATGGCAATTCTTTGTCTTTGCCCTCCGCTTAGATTTGTCCCAAACTCATCCAATATTGTATAAATACCACTATCTAACCTTTCAACAAAATCCCAAGCATCAGCCTTTTTTAAAGCTTCTATTACCTTTTGTTCATCCACTACACTTCCATAAGCAACATTTGCCAATACACTATCATTAAAAATAAAAATACGCTGTGTTACAACAGCAATTTTTTCTCGAAGGCTATATTGCGTAAAGTCTTTAATATCTTGATGATTAAGACATATCCTCCCCTCTGTGCAATCATAAAGTCTTAAAATTAGATTTACCAAACTACTTTTCCCACCGCCACTTTTTCCTACAAAAGCAACAATGTCATTCATTTTTAAATCCATATTTACCCTATTTAAAGCTAACTTTTTCTCATAAACAAGACTTACATTTTGTATTTGCAAACTTACAATATCTTCTTCAAAATCTATCTTTCCATCAACAATAAGAGGCTTACGATTTAAAATCTCAAAGATTCTATCACTAGCCACGACTGCCTCTTGAGCTGAAGAGAACATATTGACTAATTTTTTTATAGGAGAATAAAGCATAAACAAAGCAGTCATAAAAGAAAAGAATTCTCCAGGTTTTAAATTACCTTTAATTACTTCATTGCCTCCTAAAAAAATAATCAAACCAATTGCAATAGCTCCCAAAAATTCCATTATAGGGCTATTTAATTGATTTAAAAATGCACTCTTTAATCCTAATTTGAAAAAATGTTCATTTTGTTGTGCAAAATTCTTTGCCTCAATTTTTTCTCCATTATTTGTTTTGATAATTTCTACATTATTAAAAATTTCTGTAAGTTTAGAAGTGATATCTGAATTTTTTTCTTGATTTTTCCTTGCAATATTTTTTATTTTTTTAATAATAAGACTTAGAGGATAAATTGCCAAAGGCATAATCACCAATCCAATCACAGCAAGTTTTGGACTATTACTAATCACAACTACTATCAATGCGATTGCTGTTAAAACCTCTTGAATGGCTTGTGCAAAGTAATTTGACACAGCCATTCTAATCAAGCCAATATCATTGGTAATTCTTGAAATAAGCTCTCCACTTCTCATAGAATTAAAAAATCCCATTTCCATTTCAAGCATCTTTTCAAGCATTTGATTGCGGATTCTTTTAATAATATCCAACCCGATATAATTCATAAAATAAGTCTGCAATAAAATACCCACACCCTTTCCTAAAAAAGAAAGTATCACAAGTATAGGCACTAATACAAGCATAAAAGAATCTTTATTGATAAAGATATCATCAAGAGTAGGTTTTACCAAATGTGCTGTCCAAGCAGTGCAAATCCCGCTAAGCACTGCACCAAAGACAGCTATTAAGAAAAATATTTTATATTCTTTGATATATCCCCAGAAACGCTGATAAAATATTTTCATCCCACAACTTCAAATCCACTATCTAAAATTGCTTCTTGAATCATATTTTTAGTAAGTTTTTCATCAAAAACCACCTTTACACTATGATTTTTTAAATCCACATCAATCAATTCCACGCCATCTAATTCCCCAATAAACTTTTCAAGTTTATCTACACACCCTTGACACTTCATACCCTTCACTTGAAATAAAGCTTCCATTTTTTCTCCTTATTTTATTCTTTCAAAAATCTAAAAAAATATAATCTCTGTGCATTTAATACTACACATACACTACTGCAACTCATAGCAAAAGCTGCAATCATAGGATCTAATACAATACCAAATGCATATCCAAATCCACAGGCAAATCCAATAGCAATTATATTATAAAAAAATGCCAAAAATAAATTCTGCTTAATATTGATCAAAACTTCCCTGCTTAATCTCATTGCATTTGCCACATTTAAAATATTATTATTTAAAATCACAATATCTGATTTGTCTTTACTTAAATCACTACCATCACCCATTGCCAAAGAAATATCCGCTAATGCTAAAGCAGGTGCATCGTTTAACCCATCACCCACCATCATTACCTTATTTTTTTTGGCTTTAAGTTTTTCTATAAATGAAAGTTTATCTTCTGGCTTTAATCCAAAATAAAATTCATCTATATCTAAGTCATCAGCAATTTTTTTAACACAATCTCTACGATCCCCACTCAAAATCAATGTCTTCTTTTTTAAGTCTCTAAGATATGCAATGCACTGTTTCGATTCCTTACGAATTAAATCCTGTAAACAAATACATCCTATTTCTTGTTCCTGATCTTGAAAAACCTCATATAACCCAACTCCCATTCCTTCAAAATTATCATATTGTTTTAAAAAATTTGAGTTTTTAATTTTATAAGTTTTACCTTTGATATCAGCACTCACACCATTACCCACTATATTGCAAAAATTATTAGCAGCTTTTAAATCTATTTTTTTATCTTTTGCATACTTCAAAATTGCCTTAGCAATAGGATGATTGCTCCCCACTTCTAAACTCGCTGCGAGTGAGAGAATCTCTTCTTTAGTGATATCATCTCTCAAGCTTTTGATATCCACGACACTTATATTACCTTGTGTTAACGTTCCTGTTTTATCAAAAATCACACAATTTACTTGATTGACAGATTCTAAAGCTTCAGCATTTTTAAATAAAATCCCATTTTGCATTCCTCTCAAAGTTCCAACTAATATTGCCATAGGCGTTGCTAGCCCAAGAGCACAAGGACAAGATACCACAAGAATGCTTACAAAAATTTTCATTGCAAATACAATATCGCCTTGATAAAACCACCAAAAACTTCCTGCAATCAATGCTAAAATAATCACAGAAGGCACAAAAAAACCAGAAATAGTATCTGCAAATTTTGCAATAGGAGCTTTTGTATTTTGTGCTGTATGGACAAGATTTACAATTTGTGTCATTGTGCTTTTTGCATATTCTTTTTGCACAATCATCTCAAACATCTGTTCGACATTAACACTACCACCAAAAACTATATCTCCTTTCTTCTTCACCACAGGAATACTCTCTCCAGTTAGCATAGATTCATCAATACTACTACATCCATCAATAATCTCACCATCAACAGGGACAAATTCTCCTGGCAATACCCTTACTCTATCTCCAACAAGCAATTCCTTAATGCCAACTTCTTTAAAATCTCCATCTATAAACTTCAAGACCTTATTTTTATAAAAAACTGATAACCCATCTAATGCCTCCAAGGCTTTATCTTTGGAGTATTTTTCTATCATTTTGCCAAGCAAGACAAAGGTCAAAATCAAACAAACACTTTCAAAATAGAGCTCTTGATGATGAGTGCAACTTTTTGCAAGTAAAATTTGAATATAAATAACAAAACTATAAATAAAAGACACTCCGCTTCCAATAGCAACCAAAGAATCCATATTTGGCATTTTATGAATCAATGCCTTAAAACCACTAAAATAAAATTTTCTTCCTATATGCATCACAATCAAAGTCAAAAAACATTGCAACGAAGCATTTATTTTCATATCTAATAAAAAATTTGGAAGATAATTTGGATACAGCATACCAAACATACCCATATACAAAACAAGTATGCTACAAACCGCTGCTAGAGATATTCTAATTTTTGGTGTAAGTATTTTATTTTCTAAAATTTCAAAAAAATTATTTTCATTTTGTTTTGTTTTAAAATCGATTTGATAACCTAATTTTTCAATAAGGCCAAAAATTTCTTCTTGTGTAATAAGAGTTTCATCAAAGATAATCTGTGCACTAGAGCTAATAAGATTTACTTCTATCTTAACTACACCATTTTTTCTTTTTAATGCACGCTCAATACCAGAGGAACAAGCCACACAACTCATTCCCCTAATATGAAATACAAGTTCTGTCATAAACTCTCCATTTTATTTAAAGTAAATTTTTTTAATTAGCACAAATATCCAACGAGCAATTCCATAAAGCACATAAAAACTCATCAATCCACCTATCACCTCTCTAGGTTTCAAATAAGCCATACATAGCACTATTACCACAACAACAAATATTTTTAAATTCCATTGCATCTTTTTAAAACTGGGATAGCGAATATTGCTTACCATAAGAATACTTAAAATAAATGCAAGAGCCAAGAGAATAAAGCCTAAACAAGTATTTTTTAAAATGCCATACTCCAAATCAAGCAAAATCCATAATACTAGTATTACAGCAGCACTTGGGATAGGCAATCCAATAAAAGAATTTGGTTCAGTATTTGCCGTGCTAATATTAAATCTTGCCAATCTAATAGCTCCAAAAATTACAAAAATAGCACTTGCAACAACACCATATCTCCCATAATCTAAGCCTATATAAAAATATAGTAACATTGCTGGAGCAACGCCAAAAGCGACAATATCAGCCAAAGAATCAAACTCAACACCAAACTTGCTTGCTGTATTTGTCAAACGCGCAACACGACCATCTAATCCATCAAGAATCATAGAAAGTAAAACAAACCAACAAGCCCATTCAAAACCGCCTCTTGATGCAAGAATCACACTAGCTATACCAAGAAAAATACTACCCGCTGTAAATAAATTAGGCAGTATATAAAGAGGATTTATATTCATTTTACATATCCCAAAATAGTCTCTCCACCTCTAACAATATCTCCGATATTGAGTTTTAATTCTACTGTATTTAATATTATTTTCATCTTTAAAATACCCATTTTACAAAATCCTATCCTATCCCCCCTCTTTATCTCACTTAAAGGATACACTTTTGCATCAAATATCTCTGGTGTAATTTGCAAAGAAAATACACTAGTTTCTAAAAATAGCTTTGAATTTAGTCTTTCTTTATAATCATCTTCAAAACAATAAAGTCTCAAACCATTTCTTTTTTCTTGTGTTATTTGTTCATTGAGATTTAGAGGTGCTCTTAAGATGCCCACATCCATTATCCCTACTCTAAAGGTTAATAAAACACCCCCATGTATATACTCTATATTCTCTATTTTTCCATCACATGGAGATAACAAGATATTTTCTACTCGCTCATTTGGCAATCTTTCAGGATTCCTAAAAATAAAAATCCAAAAAAGCAACATTGCAAGTAATAGTAAAGCAAAAAAATTAATTCCAAGAATAAAACATACAAACACACATACGCCTAAGATAATTCCCCCTTTTAGCCCTTCTTTTGCAAAAAGCTGTGTTGTTGTCATTATCCTTAAACCTCTTCTCTTTCAATCAACTTTGTTTCAAGATTATTTTCCACCTCAAATGCACGCACTATCTCCCTCACTCTTGCACCATCAATCACTTCTTGCTCAAGTAATTCACTCACCATATTCTCAACGGCTTGTCTATAATCATTTAATATCTGTTTTACGGCACAATAGCGATCATCAAGAGTTTTTTTGATAAATTCATCTATTTTCTCTGCAATCTTTTCACTAAACTCTCTTGAAGACCCTAAACCTCCACCAAGAAATGCATTTCGTGGTTTTTCCAATACCATCAATCCACTAACATCTGTCATACCATAATAGCTTACCATTGATTTTAAGATATCAGTAGCTCGTTCTAAATCATTGCTAGCACCTGTGGAAATTTCACCCAAAAAGACTTCTTCTGCTGCACGACCGCCAAGCAACACATCTATTTTTGCCACAAGCTCATGCTTTTGGATAAGGTATTTATTTTCTTCTGGAGTATTTAAAGTATAGCCCAATGCAGCCATACCTCTAGGAATAATAGACACCTTATTTACCCTATCAGAACCTTTTGTCATCTCAGAAATAATCGCATGACCACTCTCATGATATGCAACAATCTTCTTTTCTTTTGGAGAGATTCTGCGTGATTTCTTTTCTAATCCTGCAATACCCCTCTCCACAGCTTCTTTTAGATTCTTTTGTGATACTTCTTTTTGATTTGCTCTACCTGCCAATAAGGCTGCTTCATTGATAATGTTTGCCAAATCGGCTCCAGCCAAACCTGCGGTTAATTTTGCAATTTCTTGCAAATCTACATCTTTAGCAAGCTTTACGGACTTAATATGAACTTTTAAAATCTCTATTCTTCCATTAAAATCTGGTTTATCCACCAAAACTTGTCTATCAAATCTTCCTGGTCTCAATAAAGCAGGATCTAAAACTTCAGGTCTATTGGTTGCTGCCAAAACAATAACAGGCGCAGAATCAGATCCAAACCCATCCATCTCTGCTAAAAGCTGATTTAGCGTTTGTTCTCTTTCATCATTACCACTAATCATTCCTCCAGCTGCCCTAGATTTACCTATAGCATCAATCTCATCTATAAAGATAATACTAGGAGCTTCTTTTTTTGCCATTTCAAACAAATCACGCACACGACTTGCCCCAAGCCCTACAAACATCTCAATAAAGCTACTCCCGCTCATAGAAAAAAATGGAACATTAGCTTCCCCAGCAACTGCTTTAGCAAGAAGTGTTTTTCCTGTGCCAGGGGGGCCAACTAGCAAAACTCCTTTGGGTATTTTTGCACCTATTGAAGCATACCTTGCAGGAAACTTTAGAAAATCTACAATCTCAACAACTTCCTCTTTTGCTTCCTCATTACCTGCCATATCTGCAAATCTTACCTTAGGTTTTTCAGCATTGACGAGTTTCTTTGAACTCCCCATGCCAAAAATCCCTCCTCCCATATTCTTTTGCATTCTTGAAGTAATAAAAATCCAAAGACCAATAATAATCAAAAATGGGAGCAACCAACTAAGCATCTCTGTAAAAAAATTTGTTTCACTAAAGCCACTATAATTGATTTTCTTTTCATCCAACAAAGGCACCAAAGAAGCATCTTGAACCTTCTTTGCAGTATAATAAATCTTTTGTCCATTACGCTCTCCAGTAGCTTTTACTATGGTCTGACCGATACTTACAGATGTTACTTCATTGTTTTTAATTAACTCTTTAAACTGATAATAATCAATATTCTTGCTAACTCCTCCACCAATCTTATCTAAAATCCCTCCGTCTTCAGAGCTTGTGATTCTCACCAACAAAATTGCAAAAATTGCAAAAATTATAAAAAATAAAATAGGATTTTGTTTTTTAGGATTTTTATTGTTTTTTTGATTCATCTCATCACCTTTTTATCATTTTTAAAGCAACCCATTCATCCTTATGCAAAACTTCGCATAAATCAAAATCATTAAACTTCTCTATAACGCTATCTTTGTAAATTTCTAAAATGCCAGATAAAATAATCACGCTTCCTTTATGAGTTATGCAACACAGATTATAATATAACATTTTAATGATATCTGCTAGAATATTTGCAACTACCACATCATATGTTTGATTCTCTACCTTTTTTAAACTACCCTCCCAAATCTTATCAATTATCTCATTATTCAAAGAAAAATTTTTTTTACTCTCTTCTATTGCCAAGGAATCTGTATCACACATATGCACGATAGCACCATTTTTTTTAGCAACCAAAGATAAGATTCCACTACCACAACCAACATCTAAAACTTTTTTTGTTTTTAAATCCAATTGTGATAAGAGTTCTATACACATAAATGTTGTTGCATGATGCCCAGAGCCAAAAGCTAACGCTGGATCGAGGATAATATTTTTTAATTTTGGATGATTCTCATACCAACTTGGATGGATATAAAATCCTCCACATTCTAATGGTGTAATAGCCTTTTTATAATTATCAATCCAATCTTGGTTTTTTTTCTTCTCAATCTTGTAGGCAAAGCCCACTTCTTCTTCCATCCTAGAAGAAATCTGCTTAGCAAAGCTTTGGAAATCTTCAATTATACCGCTAGGATCCTTTTCCATACGCATAACAATAGTGGCTTTTTTAAGATTTGGTAATGAGGCATTGTATAATATCCATTCTGAAAAATCAGAACACTCTATCTCTTCTATGGCCTCTTGAGTAAGCTCAAGAGCAAAATCAGTAAATAATTCAAAATATGCGCTAGGAGTAAGGGAAAATTCGTAAAAAAACTTAGTCATTCAATCCTAAAACTGCTTCTAATTTTTCTTTAAGCACCTGTGGAGTAAAGGGTTTAACAATATAGTTATTTACGCCAGCCTTTAATGCTGTAATCACTTCTGTTTTACCACCTTCTGTTGTTACCATAATAATTGGAATATCCTCATATCTTGAATCTGCACGAGTTTTTTTCACAAGCTCCAAACCATTCATCTCTGGCATATTCCAATCTGTAATCAAAATATCAATACCTGTTTTCGTATTTAAGATATCCCAAGCCTCCAAACCATTCTCTGCCTCTAGAACATCTTCATACCCCAATCTTTGTAATGTATTTTTTATAATCCTTCTCATAGTAGAACTATCATCCACAACAAGTAGTCTCAACTCAAGCTCCTTATTTTTTAATGTATGTTAAAAAAACCCTTAAACTAAATTCGGGATTTTAGCCAATTTTTTACAAAAAATCAAGAAATACTTAACCCTACAGGGCAATGATCGCTCCCAAAAACCTCTGGATAAATTGTCGCATCAAGCAATCTATCACTCAATATTTCTGAACATAAAAAATAATCAATTCTCCACCCTGTATTATTTTCCCTAGCCTTTCCCATATAACTCCACCAACTATAAGCACCTTCTAAATCAGGATAAAAATATCTAAAAGTATCTATAAAGCCGTTTTGCAAAAGCTCAGACATTTTTTCCCTTTCCTCATCTGTAAAACCAGCATTTCTGCGATTTGTTTTAGGATTTTTTAAATCAATTTCTTTATGTGCAACATTAAGATCCCCGCAAATTATCACCGGCTTAATAGTTTCTAAATTTTTAAGATATGCCCTAAAATCATCTTCCCAATGCATACGATATTCTAGTCTTTCTAACTCACGTTTTGAATTTGGCGTATAAACATTTACAAGGAAGAAATTATCATACTCTGCACAAATAATTCTACCTTCTTTATCATGGTGTTCTATCCCCATATCATAAGTAACATTTAAGGGTTTTTGCTTGCTTAAAATCACAACACCAGAATACCCTTTTTTCTCAGCACTATTCCAATATTCATAATATCCATCAAAACAAAAATCTGCTTGTTCTTTTTGCATCTTAGATTCTTGGATACAAAAAATATCTGCATCAATCTTCTTAAAAAAATCCATAAACCCTTTATTCATACAAGCTCTCAAGCCATTGACATTCCAAGAAATCAAACGCATACTACCTCTTATAGTCTTTAAAATTCAATTTTTATTACATTTAAAGTAAAATTATAACTTCTTTAAGCTAAATTTCAAGGTTTTTTCTCTATAATCACCTCTTTAAAACTTGGCTTGATAGCTCAGTCGGTAGAGCAGAAGACTGAAAATCTTCGTGTCGGTGGTTCGATTCCGCCTCAAGCCACCACTGCTTCAATACTACAAATTAAAATCATCAATTTCTTAAAAGCATTAAAGTATCCAAAAGCTTAAACAATCATTATGTTTTTCAAGACTAAGCTTAAAATATTTGGATAAATTATAGTTGCTTTGAACAACACTTTAAGATATAATCCATTAAAACTCAACTCAATAAAAAAATTTAAGGAGTAAAAAACTAAAGACAATGAAAAAAACGCTTCTTATTAGCTCTATTGCATCATCTATATTACTGAGCAATACAACAGAAACAAGATTTTTTATCCAAGACTATATAGATTTTGGGCAAAATAAGGGAAAATATATAGCTGGAACCAAAGGTGTCTTATTTACTGAAAGAAATAGCAATACTTACGGCGATTATGCAGATAGAAGTCAATATTTTGATATCACTATGCCAGATTTTACTGGTCCTGTAGATGCTGCTGGAAATAAAACTTTTTTAGGTGGCTCTTACATTGCCACTGCAAAACATGTATTAGATGTTACCAAAGTGCATACCTTTGTATCCCCAGACTATACCTATTCCTTAAAAACTCGTGAAGATTTTGAACCTGATAGATCCTATGCAAGATACAATAAATTTATCACTTCAAGTGATCCTGTCGAATTACTTGAAATTAGCCCTGATAAACCACTAGACACTACAAGATACACACATTTTTGGAGGTCTGGAAAAGGTTATATGCAATATGTAACCAATGACAATAAAATCTACAAGGTAGGATGGGGAACCACACGCCATTATGTTACTACTGGTGGAACACTTAATTACAATGGAATTCTAAATGACACAAGACTTGCATTTAACCGAAAAAATGTTTATTTTTCTAATATGGCTACGGAAGGAGATAGTGGCTCTCCGATGTTTGCTTGGGATAGCTATGAAAAAAAATGGGTTGCCATAGGATTTGCAAAAGATAGTGATATGGCAACAATAGTCCATTATACACCTCATAGACAAAGTGATTTAGATTCTATTATCGCACATAATACCAACCCAACAGTCTATCTTGATGGAAAAGAATCCACTTGGGATGGAACATCTATCAACAATACCAAAAGCTTCGCTACTACAATGGACAAAGATATTGTATTTGAAGGTGGAGGAACACTGATATTAACTAAGCATATCGATCAAAAAAGTGGTGGTTTTTATTTTGATGAGAATCAGAACTACACTATCACTAGTGATGGAGTCAAAGATTGGGCTTGGATGGGTGGAGGTGTGAGCATAGGAGCAGGAACTACTGTCACATGGGATATAGCTGGATATACCGTCAATGATGGATTATTTAAAGTTGGTAAGGGGACTTTACATGTTATAAAGAAAAATATCAGTTGGCTAAATCTTGGTGATGGAAAAGTTATCCTTGATACTACAGAAAATACTTTTAACCATTATGTTTTAGTTAGTGGCAGGGCTACTTTGCAACTTGCACAAAACAAAGTAAGTGCAATTGATACAAATACACTCTTTTTTTCTGAGAGAGGTGGTAATTTTGATATCAATGGTAATCCTTTAAGTTTTGATAAACTTCAAGCATCTGATATTGGGGCAAAGATTATCAACACAGGTAACCAAGCAACCATCACTCTCACAAATACAAGTCAAAATGCTCATCTTTATCATGGACAAATTGGAGATAATATCAACATCTCTGTCAATCAAGAAGCATCAAAAACTCTAGCCTTTGATGGAAGTATCAATAATCCAAATGGAATGCTTACCCAACAAAATGGAACACTTATCTTCCAAGGACACCCTTATATCCATGCATATCTTGATTTTGATGATGAAAATCTCACGCAAAATTCCGCTAGTCAAAAAAGTCAAAGAGCAGCTTGGTATGGAATCAAAGAAACCCTATCACAAGAAGTTTTAAGAGCCCCTACTTCTCTCACTCAAAATGATTGGGAAGATCGTGTATTTGTTTTCAAAGAAATTACTACGCAAAATGGAAGTATCTTTACACTAGGACGCAATGCGACACTTCTAACAGATCTTAACCTCATTGGAACTTCTGCAAAATTTGGAGGAGATGCACAAATCTATATAGATAGATATGATGGAGAAAATGTTGTATATAAAGGAAGTAATACACATGAGTTTAAACAGCAACTCACAAAAGGTGTATCTGAAAAAAACGATAGTTTCTTTTATGAAGGTAATCTCACATTAACCAAAAATAGCTCTTTAGAAGTGCAAAATACAAGCACCAATCCCTTAAGATTTGGAAATTTTACAGGAACAGACAAGGCAAGCAAAGAAAATGGGGCTTTGGGTAGCAAGAATGTCACTTATCAGTTAAGCATCGACAATACTTCAGATGCAAAAATAGCATTTTTAGAACTTTATGGTGCAGAAATCTTAGGAACAAAAAATACAGAAGCAATCACTGCAAACAATGGTGGGAATCTTACCGTGCAAAACCTCACTATTCACGATGGCACTTCAACCATTAAAGGAGAAACAAGACTTATTATTGATAAGGTAGATTCGGATTTGACTAATCCAAAAATTATTTTTTCAAATCTAGAAGATAAGATTCAATTATTAGATAAAAGCTCAATTACTCTTTCTAAAGATACAATTCTTGAGCTTAATACACAAAGTATTGATTGGAAAAATATAAACTATAATAAAACATACACACTTATTACAAGTAAAACATCAATTTCAGACCATAGATTTAATAAGGATATAGTAACTAATAGCGAGTTACCATCTTTTTTAATACTAAAAAATATACAAAATAAAAATAATATTGGTTTTACTTTTATAAATAAAGAAACGGTGCTTTTAGATCAAAACTGGTTTGAGCAATATATTCAACAAATCACCTCTACAGATCAAAATACTCAAAGTGCAAAAAACTTCAATCAAGCAATTAAGGCAAATGAAAAACTTCTAAAAGCTCTTCTTGAAACAAATCTCAAAGGAGAGAGAATCTATCAAGATGTCTATTTGGATATACTAATTCAAAAGGCTAGTTCTGGGGATATAAAAGGATTACAAACTTATCTCAATGATATCAATTCAAAAATTTCAAAATTTACAACCCAAACATCCTCCCTACTTACAAACTCTATTTATACTTCCTCGCAATATAGTTATCTTAAAAATATTCAATCTACTCTCCAAGCTAGAGTAGCCCTAAAATCCAAAAATTCTCTATATAAAAAAGAATATCTTGCTTATGAGGAAGATACTAATATTGTTTCTTTATCTAGCAGAAGTGACTTTACCACACTTTCTCCACTAAGAGGGTATCTAACACAAGAAAACAAAAACAAACACTTCTGGATTGATACACATGGAGGCTTTTTTAGTGGCTCATATCTAACATTTTATAGTTTAGGATTGAGTGGTGGATATGATCATACACTGATTGCACAAGATGAAAAATATCTTACCCTAGGAGCTTCGCTACATTATATGTTCTCACAATACAAGCAAAATGAAGCAAATACTCAATCCCATAATGTCATAGGTGGATTACACACACAATATATTTATAAAACACATGAAATACTTTTCAATCTCTATAGTGGCGGAAGTTTTGGCAATAATCATTTATCTTCTACACAAAAAACAGCAAATTCAAATAGTATTGCAACACAAGCAGAAGGATATTATAAATATCGTTTTGATCTTTTAAAAACTGAGAATTCTTATCACGCAATCAAACCTGTTTTTGGAGTTGGCTATACTTGGCTTTATATCCCCAAAGAAAGTTTTAGTGAATTTGGTGGGGCTGATTTTATCCAAATATCACAGGCAAATATTCATAATCCTTTTATAAAAGGTGGTGCTGAATACAATGTGGCTACTGAACGCACTCAAACAGTCTTTGCAATTTTTGCTACTTATAACACAAAATCTCTACATGAAAGAGATGTATTTATTGGGACTGCAAAATCTATACAATATGATCTTAATCTCTATCCTTTATGGATTGAGGCTTCTTTTGCAGGTTCTTATCTCATTACTAATAATTTCTCACTTAAATATATGCTTGCTACGCAATATGTTCCGCAGTCTCATTATGGAATCTCTGGAAGCATTGGTGGTAGCTGGAGCTTTTAACAATCTAGTCTCTTAGCAGACTAGAAAATCTTAATTATCTAAAAAACTATACAATAACACAAAATAAACCTAGGGGTGCTTAGAAAAATCTTTGCTGAGAATATACCCTTGAACTTGTTGGGATAATACCATCGTAAGGAAGGCTTTATAAATGTGCTTTTTAAAATTACAATTTGCAAATCTACATTTTTATTTTTGGCTATCTCTTATTATCTGCATCTTTGGTTCCATTGCTACAACTTTGTATTTTGAAATTCAGATTCTACATCTTGCAATAGGTATTAGTGGCATACTTTATGCATTTTTTGCAGGTCAGGGAAAAATAATATGCTTCTCTTTTGGACTTATCTACTGCCTTGGCTACATCTATATATGCTATGAAGCAAAACTTTATGGGGATTTAATGCTAACTATCCTTTATATTCCTTTGAATATTTTAGGAATTTTTACTTGGAAAAAGAATCAAAATTTATCAAAGACAAAGATTCTTATTAGAAAATTAACAAAACATAATTTTATAATGTATATCTCAGCAGGACTTTTTGTTAGCTTAATCTATGGATTTTTTCTTAAAAAAATCCACTCTGAATTTCCATTTCTTAATGCTTTTAGCACCATGGCTCAAATCCTAGCTTTTTATCTTCAGATACAACGCTACCAAGAAAATTACCTTATAGTAACTTTTGCAAATGGCATTTTATGCTATATCTGGCTAAATCTCTTTTTGCAACAAACTACATATCTACCGCAACTTTTTAATGCAACTATTTTTTTACTTCTTGGGATTTTTTATTATTTTAAGTGGAAAAAGGAGGCACAATGAAAGCTGTAATTTTAGCAAATGGAGACTTTCCAAAAAAACAGAATCTGATTTCAGAAATTTTATGTGCAAATTTTTTAATAGCTTGCGATGGAGCAGTCAAACATCTCAAAAAAATTTCCAAAGAACCAGATATTATCATAGGGGATTTAGATAGCATTTCTAAATCACTCAAGAAAAAATTCTCTACAAAAATTATCCATATTCAAGAACAAGAAACCAATGATTTAACTAAAGCTTTTTTTTATTGCATCCAAAAAGGTTTTAAACATATTGAGATTTTTGGAGCTACTGGAAAAAGAGAGGATCATACACTTGCTAATATTTTTTTACTTTATCATTACAGCAAATACGCGCAAGTATGCATTAAAAGTGATTTTGGCACCTTTGAAATTCATAATACTCCTTGCTCTATTGCAAGTTTTAAGGGACAGCAGATTTCAATTTTTTGCCTAGATACCACCTGCAAACTCACTTCACAAGCACTCAAATATCCTCTAAAAAATCTCTCCTTAAAAAATCTCTCCCAAGGCACTCTGAATGAGGCATTAGAAGATAATTTTAAAATCTCTTCTTCTAAAAAAACGCAAATTATTGTTTATAAAAAATCCTAAGTTATATTTCTTGCAATACGCTTTTTGTCCTTGTTGCAAGCATATTATCTCTTCCATCATAGCAATCAAACTTTGCAATCACATAATAACGCTTGCAATCCATACAATCTGTTGCTATTTTTAAGATTCTTAGAGCCTCTTGCATATCTTTGCATTCTATACTAGTCCCCATTGCTGAGAGTTCAAAGTCAATATTATTAGCTTTAAATTCTTGTAAAATTTTTACCACTTCCTTTTTCTTTGATATCTCACCACTGATACTAAAAATACTAAGTTCCATCAAAACAGCCATCTCTATCACTCCTCATAGCATTTAAAAGTTACTAAAATTCTAACAAATAATTCCTCTCTAATTTTAGTTTTGCTACCATACAAAAAAAATACTCAGGAATCTTAAGTGATAAAAAATCAAAGTATCGAAAATCTCAAACAGCAAATTAACATTATAGATATTATCGGCAGTTACATAGATTTAAAAAAAACCGGTAGTAACTATAGTGCTTGTTGTCCCTTTCACAACGAAAAAACCCCTAGCTTTATGATAAGCCCTGCCAAGAATATCTTTCATTGTTATGGTTGCGGCATTGGTGGAGATAGCATTAAATTTGTAATGGAATATGAAAAAATCAGCTTTATAGAATCTATAGAAAAAATCGCACAAATGTGTAATTTTGAGCTTGAATATGAAAACAATACCACTCAGAGAAATACCAATAAAGAGGAATATCTTTTACTTGAAAAAATTACAAAGTTTTACCATCAACAGCTCTATTTGTATCCTGAAATTTTAACCTATTTAAAAAATAGGGGTATTAGTGAAGAAAGTATTAAAAAATTTGAGATTGGATATTGTATCAATAGTCTTGAGAGTGTTAAATTTTGCGATATACACAATTTAAATAAAAACAAACTTATTGAACTTGGTGTTTTGGGTCAAGATCATGGAAGATATTATGCGCGATTTAATGAGAGAATTATTTTTCCTATTTATTCTATTAACAATAAACCATTGGGTTTTGGAGGAAGGACTCTAAAAGAAAATACTGCAAAATATATCAATAGCCCACAAAGCACTTTATTTAATAAATCCAAACTACTTTATGGATATCAACTAGCAAAAGAGAGTATTTTTAGAGAATCTAAAATAATTATCACAGAAGGCTATTTGGATACTATTATGCTACATCAAGCAGGTTTTAAAAATGCAGTTGCCACCTTAGGCACAGCACTAACACAAGATCATATCCCATTGCTCAACAAAGGGGATCCTAAAATCATACTAAGTTATGATGGCGATATGGCAGGAATTAAGGCTGCTTACAAAGCATCGTTGTTATTAGTGCAGCACAATAAGGAAGGTGGGGTTGTTATTTTTGATCAAGGTATGGATCCAGCAGATATGGTTGCAAAAAATAAAATTTTAGAATTAGAAAATAAATTCTCAAAACCTATACCATTTATTGAATTTATCATCAGACAAATTCCAACATCATTTGATCTAAATAACCCTATGCAAAAAGAAAAAGCACTCACACAATTATTAGCATTTTTACATACCCTCTCACCCCTATTGCAAGAAGAATATAAAAATCTTATTGCCTCATTACTTAAGATTCCTATAAATCTAGTAACCACAAAATATAAAAAAAATATCCAAACAAAAAATCACACCACCACACAACCTGCATTTTTCCATCAGCAAGATTTACTAGAAGAACTTGTAATTAAATATATGATTGAAGACAACAAACTTTTAGATTTCGCACTAGATTATATTGATGAAAAAGTATTTAAAAATCAAAAGGAAGCTTTTAGAGCACTTTTAAATCAAAATTTTGAACACCAAAAACTTATTGGTATAAGTTTAAATCCTCAGCTTATAGTAACCGAAAATGGCTTTAAAAAAGAATTGATATTGCTTATCCTAAGATACAATTACACATTGTTAGAAGAAATTCAACAAAGCACACTTTCTTTTAATGAAAAAAGTCATCAAATAAGAAAAATAAAAAACAATATTTTAAAACTAAAAAAAGGAGAATTGATAGCCTATGAAAGCTCTAGCACTTTTTAGCGGAGGACTTGATAGCCTTATTTCTATGAAATTACTAAAGGATCAAGGCATTGAAGTAATAGCTCTACATTTTAATATTGGATTTGGTGGAAATTATGATAAGAGAGAATATCTCTTAAATGCTACACAACAAATAGGAGTAGAGCTTTTAATATGTGATATAAGACAGCAATTTTTTGACAATGTTCTTTTTACTCCAAAATATGGTTATGGGAAATATTTCAATCCTTGCATTGATTGTCATGCTAATATGTTCATACAAGCATTCCACAAGCTTGTAGAATTAAAAGCGGATTTTGTTATTAGCGGGGAGGTTTTAGGACAAAGACCAAAGAGTCAAAGAAGAGAAGCTCTAGATCAAGTAAAAAAACTTATCAGAGAAGCTGGGAAAAGTGAAAAATTTCAATACCTTCTTGCGCAAGATTCTCAAGATACCACAAAACCTCAAACACTTGATGAGTTAATCTTAAGACCTATGTGCGCAAAATTGCTAGAACCAAGTTTTATGGAAAAAAATCATTGGATAGATAGAGAGAAATTGCTTGATATTTCTGGTAGAGGAAGGAATCGACAATTACAAATGGCACAAGATTTTGGCTGGAAATACTACGAAAAGCCAGGTGGAGGATGCCTACTTACTAACACAAGTGTTGCCTTAAAGCTTAAAGATTTAAGCACACATCGTAAAATGATTTTAGAGGATACTGCAATGATTAAAGTTGGGCGCTACATGATACTACCCAACAATGCTAGATGCGTAATTGCAAGAAATGAAGAAGAAAATAAAAAACTAGATTCTTCAAATCCTCTGATGGATACCATTAAACTTATGGATTGTATTGGCCCTATTGGACTTGTCGAAAAGCAAGCAACACGAGAAGATAAAATCCTGGCAGCAAGACTTACTTTGTGCTATGGCAAGACTAATGAAAATCAAAACTATAGGGTTTTAGTAGGCGATGAAGAATTTAATCTCACACCTTATGATAAGCAAAAGGCACAAGATTTTTTATTGCTTAAATAATACTAAGCATTTCTTTCTAAGATATCACAAAGAGTGTGTATCACAAAGATATGCATTTCTTGAATTCTTGGAGTATCATTACTTGGGATTATAATATTATAATCCCCAAGTTTTTTCATCTCTCCGCCATCTCTTCCACTCAAACTCACACACTTACATCCAAGCTCTTTTGCCTTATGCATCGCTAATAGAACATTCTTAGAATTTCCACTTGTTGAGATTCCAAATAAGATATCCCCATCTTTTGCCAAAGCCTCAACCTGTCTTGAAAAGACAAAATCATATCCATAATCATTACCAATTGCTGTGAGAGCAGAAGTATCTGTACTTAAGGCAATGGCCCCAATAGCCTTTCTTTCTCTTTTATAACGACCAGTTAATTCTGCTGCAAAGTGCTGAGAATCTGCTGCACTTCCACCATTACCACAAATTAGAATCTTATTACCATTTTTAAGTGCTTCCACAAGACATTGCGCTACACTTTCTATATCCAAAAGTATATGGTGCATTGCATTACTAATCTCTAGGTGTGACTTCAACTCTTCTAAAATAAACTCTCTCATTACTCTCCCCTTATTTTATTGATAATTAAGCTTGTGGATTTTCCCTCAACAAAATCAATCAATAAAGTTTGTTTTGCAAATTCGCTTCCAACAACCACTTTATCCTTATAATCACCCCCCTTCACCAACACATCAGGTTTTAAAGCCTTGATAAGATTATAAGGTGTGTCTTCATCAAACAAAACAATAAAATCTATACACTCCAATCCTGCCAATACAAATGCTCTATCATCTTGCATATTGATTGGCCTATCCTTGCCTTTTAATCTTTTGATAGAATCATCAGAATTTAAACCTACGATGAGAATATCTCCAAGTTTTTTTGCTTCTTGTAAATATTGGATATGCCCTCTATGCAAAATATCAAAACAACCATTTGTAAAAACAATCTTTTGATGAGTATCTTTCAAAAGTCCTCTCAAAACTTCTAAATCTATAATTTTTTTATTTTGCTTCTCTTTGATATTTAAAAAAGCTAATATTTCTTCCTTGCTTGCAACAGCACTTCCAACCTTGCCAACAACAACAGCTGCGGCTGCATTGGCAAACCTGCAGGCATCATAGATTCCAATACCCTGTGCTAAACAAAAAGCTAGACTTGCAATCACCGTATCTCCAGCACCAGTTACATCAAAAACTTCGCGCGCAATTGTAGGAATTTGCAATATCTTATCATCAGAATCCAAAATTCCTATTCCATCTTCACTAAGCGTAATCAAAGATACCTTCAAATCACAATCTTTTTGCATTTTTTGTGCTGCTAACTCTAAGGTTTTTTTATCAATAATTTTTATCTGAGTAGCTTCTTGTGCCTCTTTTTTATTTGGAGTAAGTAGTGTTGCACCTTTATATTTAGAATAATCTATCCCCTTAGGATCGCATAATATTGGCTTATTCTCACTATTTGCTAGATTGATAATTCTCTGCAACAATGCCTTTGTCAAAACCCCCTTATTGTAATCAGAAGCTATGATTGCATCATAGTTTGAAATTTTTTCTTCTAATATTGCATAAATTTTCTCTTCTAAATCTTGAGGGATTTCCTGTTTAGATTCTCTATCAATTCTTAGAATTTGCTGATTAGAAAGAATAATGCGACTTTTTTGAGTTGTAGGCCTTGTTGCATCTACTAACACTAATTGAATTCCAATTTGCAAAGAATCTAGCTGAGCTACCATCCACTCGCCCATAGAATCTTGACCAATAAGACCACATAAATCTACTTTTGCTCCCAAGCTTACTAAGTTATTAGCAACATTACAAGCTCCACCTAAGCGGTTATTTTCATTTTTTACATCTACTACCTGCACCGGAGCTTCTGGAGATATCCTAGTGCTTTCCCCCCAAATATAATGATCCACCATTAAATCCCCAATGACCAAAATCTTTGGTTGTTTATTAAAATAGGTCATTATCTTTTTTCCTCAAAAATCTTCTTTATTTCTGGAATATAACTTTCAATTCCATCTTCTAAGCTATATTTTGGCTCATAACCCAAATCAAATGTAAAGTCTTGAATATGCGCTTGCGTGTGTGTTTGAAAAAAACTATATGGATTTGGAATATATTCAACTTCAAAATTTCCTAAATGTTTTTTAAGGCATTCAACAATATCATTATAGCTCCTAGCTACACCACTCCCAACATTATAAATCCCTCCTTTTTTAGCACAAGCAGCCACAACATTTGCTTGAATTACATCTTTTATATAAACAAAATCTCTTTTTTGCTCTCCAAACTCAAATAATCTTACTTTTTGATGCTCCAATGCTTGCAAACCAAGTTGCAAAATCATAGAAGCTGTCTTGCCTTTATAAAATTCTCTTTCCCCATAAACATTGAAAAATCTTAAGCCCACTATAGGTAACTTTGGATTTTCTTGCAAAATTTTTCTCACACTCATATCCATCATCAGTTTTGAGAATCCATAAACATTTTCTGGTTGCTCTCCAATTCCCACAGAATTTGGTGCAGGAGTATTTCCATAAGTCCCAGCAGATGAAGCATAAACCATAACTGCTTTTTTTTGCAAACACATTTGCAATAATTCCAAAAATGCCAAATGATTAGTCTGCATTACAAGTTCTTGATCCATCACTGTTGTATCAGAAATTGCTGCATGATGAAATATAATATCAAAATCAATTTTTTCTAAATTCTTTCTATCTTCTTGAGAATTGATATCCCCTACAATCACCTCTCCATTAAACCCAAGAAGATTCTTAAAATGTCCCAAAGATGTTGGATTCCCACTTGCAAATGTCTGATTATTTCTAAATTTATCAAAAATAATCACTCTAGCTTTTGGGAAAAACTCTTGAAAATAAAAAGCCAAATTACTACCAATAAATCCAGCACCACCTGTTATAACAATTGTTTTGTGATTGAAATCTTGCATCATTTAAGTATCTCCCTTTGCATTAAACTTATAATTTCCTTAATATAATTAACTTGGTATAAGTTTTCTATGACAACCTCTCCCATATCCTCTGACTGGTTTTTTACCAAAATTTTATATTTTATACCTGCATTTTGTGCAGATTGCACATCTCTTAATCTGTCACCTATCAAAACACTCTGTGATAAGTCCAACTTATAATCTTTCATTGCCTTTTGTATCATTCCTGGTTTTGGTTTACGACACAAGCACTCATCTTCTGGTTTATGTGGGCAAAAATAAATACTATCAAAGCCATAACCCAATCTTTGTTTTAACTCATTTTGCATATAATTTGAAACATCTTTAAAATCCTCTAAAGTATAATACCCCATTCCAATTCCAGACTGATTTGTCACCAATAACAATAAAAATCCTTGCTTTTTGCAAAAATCCAAAAGCTCAAAGATTCCATCACAAAAGGTGAAATCTTCTTGTCTATACACATAACCAAAATCCCTATTTACTATCCCATCTCTATCAAAAAAAATAGCTTTCATTTTTACCTCCTAATGACAAGACATTTCTTGCTTTTCATTTCCACAATCACACTCCTTTTTACAAGCACAATGACCCTGCTCGCAATTACAATGATGTTTTGTTTTGTGATGATGTTGAGTTACTGGGTTTTGCAATTTATTTATACCTTTATAAATATTCATTCCTCCTAGTATTACCATCCCAACAAAACCAAGAATTAAAAAAACTCTGCGATATACCACTTTTAAACTTATCCCGAAAATAAAACCAAGAATAAACATAGGAATAAATGTAGCAAAGCCAAAAATTCCCATCGTAAGTATGCCATTTAGAATACTACCGCCCGCTAGAGCAATACCAGCAAAATAATACACCATTCCACAAGGCAAAAAACCATTCAATACACCCAAAAAATAAAAACTTGAAAAAGTTTTAGATTCCATAAAATATGCAAATAACTTTCTAAAAATTGAAAATTTATAAGGACTTGGCTCAAAACTAGCAATAATTTTTGGAAACAAAATGTAAAAAAAAGCAAAAAGTATTAAAAAACATCCCAGAAAGATTAAAAACCAAGCACTTACAATAGGACTAATACTAACCTTATATCCGATAAAACCACAAATAATCCCAATAACTATATATCCTGTAATTCTGCCAAGACTATAAAGTAAGTGTGCAAAACCTTGAGAAAATAAATGCATATCTTTAGAAATTTTTGCACTAGAATAAGCAATGACAATCCCTCCGCACATTCCTATACAATGTGCAAAAGCCATAGATAGCGCGGTTAAGAAAACAACTACTAGATTTTCCATATCACATTTCTCCAGTATCAATTGATTTTTGCAACATTTCTTGTGCCTTTTTTATGCTCTCTAATTGCAAATCTTTTTGAGAATTTTTTGAAGCATTAGATGGAGATAATTCACTGCCAAGCTCTTCAATAGAGACAATTCCTTTTGGCATCTTGATAAATACATCTTTATAATTCTCACCTCCCCTTTTATGTTTTACATATACCTCTCCTGTCTGAGTATTATAAAGATAGGTATCTTGTTTGTCTGCAAACATTTGCCATTGAGCAAAAAGACTTGTCAAAAGTAAAAAACTCAAAGCTAAAAATTTCATAAAAAACCTTTAATCTTCTCTTGCAATTGTAATATTTCCCTTTTCTTAGAAAAAAAACTATTTTTATTAGCTATTAAAAAAACGCTAGATTCCATAATAACTGAATCAATTTCTAGATTATTTTGCCTCATCGTAGTTCCTGTTTCTACAATATCAACAATCCCGTCACTTAACCCCACTAACGGCGCTAATTCTATAGAACCATAAAGTTTGATTACATCTACTGCGATTGCTTTTTTAGAAAAATATTCTTGAGTAATACGCGGCATTTTTGTAGCTATCTTAATATGCGATTTTGTATAATCTATGGGCTTTCCAATTTCTGAACCTACAACTATTTTACATCTTCCAATACGCATATCCAATATTTTTAAAACATCAATCTTGCTTTCTTCCAAAACATCAAGACCCACAACACCAATATCAGCAGCTTGATGATAAACATAAGTTGGCACATCTTGATTTCTTACCAACAAAAAAGAAAAATTTCCTTTTTGTAAAATCAATTTTCTATCATCAAATAAAAATTCTTCCCCCAATATAGATGAAAATATCCTCAAAGTATCATCAGCTATTCTTCCTTTTGGCAATGCGATTGTCATTTTATTTCCTTACTACAAATGTCTTTGAAAGTTTTTTCCATTCCTCTAAATATGAGCATTTCATCATAAATGCTGTTATTAAAAAATTTTGATAAAAATTTTCCATCTCCCCCTGTAAAAAAAATCTTTTTATTTTTTGCCATAGATTCAATTATTCCCTTCAAACTTTTAAAAACTCCAAAACTTATCGCATCTTGGGTATTTTGAGGCAGATCATCAAGATTTAAATTAAAATTAAAAGATTTTTTTAAAACGGGTGAAATACTAGCATAACCATGCATGTAAGCAAACAATCCTGGCAAAATACAACCGCCCAAATGCATCCCTTCATGCATAACATCAATAGTAATTGCACTTCCAGCATCCACAACTACCCCATCAAAAATACTCAAACAAGCAGCTTTTCTATCAATTCCCATTCCAACATATAATGTATCAATTTCAATATATTCTGCAATATTGCGCGCATGATGCTGTAATTTTAGCAACTTTTGCTCATGCTCTTTACAAACACTAATATAATAAACTTGGGAAGTTAAAAACTTTTTATCAAGATTTTCAGGCGCAACTTTCCAAATGCTTTTTGTATCATAAAAATGAAAGTAAGTATTACCAATATCGCAAAATATCATTTTTTCCAATCTCGTGAAAAATCCAAATAATATTTGTCATAATAAATTCTTTTATTATCATAAAAAACAATACCATTTCCCAAAACTTTACCTAAAATATTTTGCAAGAAATAAGTCTTATAAGAAAAATCTTTTAAGTCAAGTTCGATAAGATAACCCTGCCTTTCCATTGTAAAAAGCTTATCTTCTGCAATTACAATGCCACTCAATAAAGCAAATGGTAACTCTACTTCATTTAAAACACGCATTGTAGTATCCAACTCAACAATCTTTCCCTCCAAAGTTAAAACATAATAATGCCCTTGATAAAATTTTACATCTTTGATATTTGCTTCATACGAGAATGTTTTTCCATCTGCTAAAGTCATTACTTTTTTTTGTGTTGCGGTTAATATTTTAGAATCTTGGGATTGCAAAAAAATAACATTACTAAAAAACTGATCTGAATTAACAATCACAACTCTTTGAACTTTCATATCCTTTAATGAAGTAACAACAAGCTGTCCATCTAGCATAGGGAAAACTACATTTGTATCCAAAAAAACTGGATTTGCGATAAGGGAATTTACTGCTATGATAGAAGCACCCTTGTCATTAAATACACTCTTTTTTTCCATAATATCAATAATTCCATAAGAATTATCCCTCAATACAAAAGCTAGAAAATTATCTCTAATATTTGCTGCAACTAGACAAGCAGGAATATCAAATTTTTTTGTTTCTTGAGTGTTTTTATTGATAATTTCAATATGCTGACAATCCTTGGCAATTATATAAAATTCATTGGTTTCATTAACAATTTTTGCTTTATTTTTTAAGCGCAATAATGTCTTGCCATTTTGCGTAATCACCTCACCATTTTTTAGCATTGCACCACTACGACTTGTCCATTCAAGCTCACTTTTTAAAAAATGATTAAAGATAACAGAACCATCAACTTGCTTAGGTTCAAAATTTTTTCTTTGGGCACAGCCACTAAAATAAATAAAAATAACCAATCCGATAAAAAAAAGATTGTTTATTCGCATATTATTTTGCTCCATATTGATAGTGCAACAAGAGTTTTACCATTTCTTTTAATACAGAATCCTGCCCTATGGATTGTAAAATCTCAGCTGCCTCTTTGTAGTCATTTGTCTGCAATTTTAAAAAAGCTTGTTGCATTTTTGCCAAATCACCAAAACCATCTGTATTGATTCTACCAAGAGCATCTTCATCTTTTTGCAAAGAAGCTAATTGATAGCTTGCAAAATTTTTTACTAAATCATTCTTAGATTTACTTAAATCTTTCAAAGATTTCTCATCTGATGTTTTCATAGCTTGAGACAAACTAAACATTTCATAAAGTTGCGGAGATTCTTGCTTTAGTACATCAATCAAAGCTTGATTATTAGGTTCTATCAAAAGTTTATCAAATACTTCTGTAGCTCTCAATGCCCTATTTTCCTGTATTTTGGAATCTATTTGAAAAAATATAAAAATTCCTATGCATACCAAAAGCACACCTAACAATAAATATTTATACTTTTTAATAAAACGCTCGATTCTAAAAGCACTCTCAAAAATCTTCTCATCAGATTTAAATTCATTTTTTACAACATCTAAATTTTGCTTCAAATTCATCCTAATATCCTTCTATCTAAACTCCACTACTTCCAAAACCACCACTTCCTCTTTGGGTATCAGAAAGCTGTGCACATACTTCAAAATCTGCTCTCTCATATTTTGCTATTACTCCTTGAGCAATTCTATCACCCTCCTTAATATCAAAGTCTTGATTTGAATAATTACACAAAATAACCATAATCTCTCCACGATAATCACTATCAATAGTTCCTGGGGAATTTAAAACTGTAATTTGATTCTTCAATGCTAAGCCACTTCTAGGTCTTATTTGTAACTCAAAACCACTATCAATCTCCATAGCAAGACCTGTTTTTATCAAAGCAATACTACCTGCCTTTAGCACACATTTTTCAATTGCATGCAAATCAAATCCAGCCGACCCTTGTGTCTGATATTGTGGAACTATTGCATCTTTATGTAATTTTTTAATTTTAACCTTCATGCTTCAAAACTCTATGGGCTTATAATAAATTTCTAAAATCTCAAAATCATTCTCTCCATTTGGCAAAACAATACTAACCTCATCACCAACACTCTTTCCAATAAGACTTTTTGCAATAGGAGAACCAAAAGAAATCAAACCTTTAGAAGGATCACTTTCTATACTACCTACAATTGTATAAGAAAAAGTCTTCTCACTATCAAGATTTAGGATTTTTACGCTGCTTCCAAAACTCACTTTATCGTGATTCAATACCGAAGGATCAATAATTTGTGCATTTGCCAACAATGAAGACAGGTCATTGATTCTTGCTTCAATAAAAAGTTGTTTTTCCTTAGCAGCATGATATTCTGCATTCTCCTTTAAATCCCCATGACCCCTTGCGATATCTATTTCTTTTACAATATTTGGACGCTGATTTTCTTTTAAATCTTTAAGTTCAGCACAAAGTTTTTCATAACCATATTGAGTGATAGGTTCTTTTGCCATTTCTTCTCCTTAATCAAAAACATATAATACAAAAAGCAATTTAATAAAATCAATCCCTAATCCATTGAGCAATTGTTTTTGCACTGCCAAATTTTAAATACTCTCTAATCTTCTTACTTTTTGCAAAAAAATCATTACGGTTTGTATTTTGATAAGCCAAAAAAAGTTGCTCTACATTAAAATCTTTTTGTATAAGCTCAAAATGCATCCAACTCTTTCCAAGACCAGCTTTCTCTTTGCAGATAGCATTAAAAAATATATTTGCCAAACCAATATATTTCAATTTAATTAAGCTTTTATAAATAAAATAATCTATCCATTTTGTCTTATATGCCAAAACAAATGGGGTGCCTATTAGAGCAGATTCTAATGTAGCTGTACCACTACATATAAATGCAAATTCTGCATTTAGCAAGCTTGTATTTGCATCATAGCTAATTTCAAATTCCCTAATTGCATCACCATAAAGCTCTATTAAATCCATATGCATATAAATCTTTGGGACTACTAAAATTTTTTTCTTATCACTAAAATACATCCTTGCAAGCTGAGAAAAAATAGGAAAAGTTGTTCTAATCTCACTCAATCTACTTCCAGGCATAAAAACTATCCCTTCTCCACCTATAGTCTCTTTAAAATTTCTTATAGAATCTAGCAAAGGGTGTCCTACATACTTTGCCTTTTTTTGATAAAACTCAACTTCAAATGGCAAGATTGCACCAAGTCTATCACAAAATTTTTCAACAACTTTTGCACGCCATGGTTTCCAAGCCCAAACTTGAGGGAGAATGTAATAAATAATCTGTTTATCTGGATATTTTTTTTTAATTTTTTTTGCTAAGGGGATATGAAAAGAAGAAGAATCTAAAAGTAATATCTTATCCACATCTTTTGCCAATTCAAGCATTTGTTTTTGCACCTTTAAAAAAAAAGGAATCTTCTTAAAAATATCAACAAATCCCATAACAGAAAAATCTTTTGGACTATATAATGGATTCCCTAAACTTGTATCAAAAATACCAAAAAGCTCAATTTCATCTTGAGCAAATTCCTTTAATAAAAATTTTAAATGTTCATTTGAGCTAGATTCTAAGGCACTAACCAAGATTTTCATCTTTACTCATCCTCTCTTTTAAAACAATTTCTGTATGAAAGTCTCTTAATTCAATTTTTAACTGCGAATTTTCTAGCTCCAACTCAGCAATTTTGTTTCTAAACTCTCTTCCCTCCTTTAATGCAATACGATACATAGCAAATAAACTTTCATCATAAATTCTGCGTGCTGTTTTTAATTTTTTAATCTCTCCATTATCTAAAAATACCTCAACATCTAAAAGCGCATCAGGCAATACTTCTTGTTTTTTCTCCTTTAATTGTTTTTTTTCTTGTGATAATTTATTGATATCATTTTTGATTCTTTGTTTAATTTTTTTTTCTTGCAAGAGCTCAAGAGATTTTTCATAAACTTCTTTTTGTTTTTTTAAACTTTGTATCTCATTTTTTAGCTCTATAATTTCATTTCTATATTGGCGTAATTTTTCCTGATCTTTTTGTATTTCAATTTGATATTCCTCTCTTTCTTGAACAAATCTTTCACGCTCATTTTCAAAAATCTTATAAATCTCCCAAGTTTCTTTAATATCTATAAGTTTTTGAAAAAATAAATCAAAATTTTTCATAAATCCTCTTCCTGCAATAATTCTAAACTCATTAGATGCATTTCTTTACCCTTTATAATTTCTAAACGACTACTACCGCACTTTATACATTCACCATATAAAAGCTCTTTAGGATAAAAAACAACACCACAATCCTTGCACTCTAACTCAACCTTCTCATCTAAAATCTCTAAGATGCTATTTTTACAAAAAATACTTTCCTCACGAAAAGTTTCAAATGCACTGATAAATAAACTCTTATCCATTCCGCTACGCTCTCCTATAGCCACAACAACCTTTTGCACTTCCTTTGCATTGTGCTTCTTGGCATTTTCTTCACACAAATCAATCAAAGAAGCAACTACAGAATACTCATGCATTTTCAAGCCTCTCTATAATGGTTTTTTTGTATTCAATTGCTTGTTTTTTTATATCAACAATATCTTCTAAAATTTTATCAAGATTTTTTTGCATACACAATTCTTTGAATTCATTACTCTCATCAAAATAACTAATATAATTCTGCAAAGTCTTTTTCCAATCAATATTACTATCCATAGTTGCATTTTTTATTTCATAAAAATAGGCAATTTGAAAAATAATATCAAGTCTATTTTTCCATTTCCCTAAAACAAAAAAATCTTTTAATATTTCATAAACCTCTGATGTTTTACCACATTGAGCATAGTCTGTTGCTTTTTTAAAAAGGACTAAAAAACTACTTTCAATTTCAAGATAACATTTACAAGTGAGCAGCTGTGGGTGATCTTGCAAAATCTGATAACACTCAATGTAGTTTTTACATTCAAAGGCTTTTTGCATTGCTTGTTGGGCATCAAAGAAATCCTTAAGCATCTTTACTTCTAAAGCAAAAAGATCTACTTCCTCTAAAATCATCAATTGCTCTACCATAGCATTCTTATCTATTTCTTGCAAAACTTGATTTTGCAAAGAAACTAATATTTCTTTATAGCGATTAAAAATCTTTGCATATGCTCTTGTTGCTTGCAGATAAGGATATTTTTTTGCAACCTCATAGGCTTTTTTATAAGAATGATTTTTTAAGCAATTAACCATATCCATATACCGATCAAAATGATTAAACAGTATTTCAATTCTTTCTTTTTTCTGTGGAATTAGCATAAAAGGTTCTAATATTTTCTTTACCCTTAGAATCTGATTCCCATAATCTTGCTCTAACATCTTTTTTGATGCCTCAAGAATTTTCTCAAAATAATTTTCAAGCTCATCAAAAACCCTTAAATCCTTCAAACCTTTTTGCCTTTCTGCAATTTGATAAGCCTTGCAATACAATTTATTTTCAATTGCTCCCAAAAAATCCAACAATATTTGTTTTTGATTCAAATACCTTTTAAATTCTCTATTGATTTTTGAATCCTCTAAATAAGGTTGTGTGATATGCAATGCATTTTCAATTTGATTATTAGCAAATAACTTAATACTATCCTCTAAAACCTCTCTCCAATTCTCACTTCTTACGCTAATATATCTTTCATCAAGTTTTAAAAAAATATTATTTTCCTCTGCAAATATTTTTGCTTCCTCAAAATTTTTATTGTGCAAAAATTTATACATCTCCTGCTTTCCATGATCCTCATCAATGAAAATCACTTTCCCACTAATAAAGCAAACGCAAATATAATGTCCAAAAACACCAATAAAACTCACCCCGCTATCAGGCAATTGAAGTTCAAAGAGATTTTCATTGTCTCTAAGACAATGGATTCTAAAAATATTATCCCTGCCAACAATATAAGCATAATTTTTATGATTTGAAATTACACAACAATTTAACCAAGCACCATAAGTTTTTTTAATATGGTTTTCCTTGGATATAAAATCTATAATTCCACTTTCTCCATCTTTACAAATATAAAAGAGTTTCTTATTTTTCTCAAAAAAATGCATATCTATACACACACTTGGGGTTTGCACATCCCATATAAACTCACAAGCTTTCAAATCATAAATCAAAATTTTATGATTATAAACGCTTAAAACTAAAAAAGAATTTGTCGCATCAAAACACATACACGCAATATAATCTGGTTGAATGGGACATAAAGCATACAATTTCCTATCTTTAGTTGTATGAATAAAAACTCTACCATCCTCTCCCCCAGTGGCAAAAAGACTAGAATCTGGAGAGAATGCTACACAGCTAATATTGGCCTTGTGCCATTTAATACGCTCACTCATTGCCACTTTATCATCAACAATCTCATAGATTCCAAGATGAAAGCCATTGACTTCTGATAATAAAACTTTTTTATCTGATATGCAAACTGCCTTTGAATAAATGTGATGAATTAAACTATTCTTAAGAACTCTTTTTCCAAAAATAAGTTTCTCATCGTTAATACAATAACAAAAAATACCATAGGCATTATCACTCAATATCAATCTATTATCATCTATATCTGCGCTTAGTATTGGGTTTAAAAATTTTAGGCTTTTGTAGATTTTAAAAACCATATCTTCCATACTTTTTCCTCATTCAAGGTTCTTCTATTATACTCTCTAATAATAAAAATATATTAGAATTATGCTTACACTAAAATGCAGGAATTTAAAAATGAAAGCAAGATATAAAACTAAAACTATTCAAATTGGTAATATAAAAATAGGAGGAGATTCTCCAATTAGCATACAAAGCATGACTTTTAGCAAAACAAAAGACATACAAGCTACATTAGAGCAAATCAATCGCTTATATTTTGCTGGCGCAGACCTTGTACGCGTAGCTGTGAGTGATGAGCAAGATGCCAAGGCACTTGCAGAGTTAAAAAAACATTCCCCATTACCAATCATTGCTGATATTCATTTTCGCTACAAACTTGCACTTATAGCTGCTGAAAGTGTAGATGCTATCAGAATCAATCCTGGTAATATTGGGAATAAAGATAGAATTAAAGCAGTTGCTAACGCGTGCAAGGATAGAAACATTCCTATTAGGATAGGTGTAAATGGTGGAAGTTTAGAAAAAGAATTTGAGAATAAATATGGAGCCACTCCAAAGGGAATGGTGGAATCGGCTTTATACAACATTAAACTTTTAGAAGATTTTGGTTTTTATGATCTTAAAGTATCACTAAAAGCTAGTGATGTTCAACGCACCATTGAAGCATATAAGATGCTAAGACCTTTGGTAGATTATCCTTTTCACTTAGGGGTTACAGAAGCTGGAACGCTATTTCATTCAAGTATTAAAAGTGCAATGGCATTAGGGAATCTCTTGCTTGATGGAATAGGAGATACTATGAGGGTTTCTATTACAGGAGAACTAGAAGAAGAAATCAGAGTTGCTAAAGCCATTTTGCAATATAGCGGAAGACAAAAATCTGGTATTACGCTTATTTCTTGCCCAACCTGCGGAAGACTTGAAGCAGATCTTGTAACAATGGTCAAAGAGGTGGAAAAAAGAATATCTCATATCAAAACCCCTCTTCAAGTTAGTGTAATGGGTTGTGCTGTTAATGCACTTGGTGAGGCAAAACATGCAGATATAGCAATAGCTTTTGGAAACAAAAGTGGTTTAATCATAAAAGAAGGAAAAATACTTTATAAATTACCAGAAGAACAACTATTAGAAGCTTTTATCAAGGAAGTCGAAGAAATGGCAACAAAAAGAGAAGGCAAATAATCCTTCTCTTTATTTTTTAGAAAGAAAGTTTAGCAAAACCTACCACGTTGCTATGTTGGAAAGCATTGGATTTAAATCCATTATTAACATATCCACCACCAACTTTCAAAGCAATACCATTGAGACTACCCTTAACTTGTTTATCAAATACAGTAAAAGATGCGATTGCTGAAAACTCATTATAATCACCATTCGCATACAATACATCTAAATCAAAATATTGGCTTTTAACACCTGTAAATACATACCAAGTATTATTTTTTGCAAAAAAGTAACCTGAACTTCCATAATTGTAATTTGGAGTTAAAAATTTTGCACCATAAAATCTAGTTGGATTATTTATAGTAACAATACCATTTCCACCAGTAGTTGCTAAAAAACCTCCACCAAGTTTAAATACTCCACCAAATAGCAATTCTTCATCAGTTAGTAAAAGCATTGTATCGTCGTTACTGATGCCAAAAGTATTCTCCCACATAAAGTCAATACTTGTTGTTGATTGCACAGGCCCATTATCACCAAATACTAACGCAAGCCTTGCTCCAGCTTGAATACTATCATCTACACTTCCCTTGTTGAAAAAGTAATTAACATAGGGATCAAACTTTAAAAATTTAAAATCAAAATTCAATCCTCCAGCAAATACTTCATTTCCTATGCCAAAACCATTAAAACTCGATGGAAAGCGGTGATAGCTCATCAATTCCGAAGCAATGCGATTAAAAGCATAACCATAAGTAGTGTAATCATTCATCCAAGTAGCCCAAGCACCAAATGATCTTATTTTCCACTTAGCAGCAACACCCTGCATATAAGCATTAATCCATGGAGAATCTAAAAACTCATTATTAAATCTTCCAACAGCTATTGTTAGATCTCCACCATCATACTTAATATATAAATCCGAAAGATCTGCATACTTTTTAGAATAAGCTACATCTGCTTGATTTTCATAATAGCCCTCATTAAAGATTTTAGTCCCATAGATTGGAAAAGAACCGTATGCACCAACACCAAGATGCAATGTATTAAAACCAAAATCCACACCTAGATGACCTGTGACACCTCCATAAGAAGCTTTATCATTATCAACTCCAGACTTATTGCCACCACTTAACCCTTGATTATACGCACCACCGATATGACCAAAGAAATTAACATCAACAGCATAAGCACTAGTTGCCATCAATCCAGATAAAACAAGCGAACCAAAAATTTTCTTTTTCATATTTTCTCTCCTTATTTATGAAAAGATTTTTAAGATTAGAATCTAGCAAGATATTCTTTCTTGCTTATATTCCTAACATTCTCTATATCGGTAAAAATTATTAAAAATCAATAATAAAATTTACCAAAAAATAACAAGCTATTTGAAGCACTTGCTTGTCGCAATTGAGAATACACATACCCCATACCAAAATCAAATTGCATATTTTGCTTTTTCCATACATTATAATCCACAATTAAAGAATATTCTGTATAGTTTCCAAAGCTTATGATTCCATCAATCTTGATTGGCATATTTTGACTCTTTTTTAAATCAATACCCCCAAAAAGATAGCCACTTACCACCTGCTCACTAAAATAAGGACTTGGGAAATCTAGAGGTTGATTGATAATCTTCCCATAAAATCTCGAAGGGTCGCTAAAAGTATAAATTCCTCCATTCTTAGAAGAGCTTAATACTCCATACACTCCAGCACCCATATTAAAAATTTTATAAGTAAAATTTTGATCCAACCAAATCAATCCTGCAACAGCATCTTTTGCATCAAGCAATTTTCCATCTAATTTTGAAGTGTTACCAAGCTGAAAAATGCCTCTAAGCTTCGTTTCACTTCCCCAATTATCATTCACAGCTCCAGTATAAGAAACCTCTCCACCTATTTGAAAAAGAATAGTATTTCTATCTGGCAATACATTTACTGGCAATTGTGTATCCAAAAGACTAAAAGCAGAAATATCAAAACCACTATTTTGATATTTCAATCCCAATGCAAATACCTCTCCCCAAATACCTAAAATATTTTTCTTGCTTGTAGGATAATAACCGCCTATAATATTAGTGCCATAAAGTCCAAATGTAGTATTTTTATGCGATCCTGTAAGCAACATTGAATCCATAAAAATCCCCCAGTAGGTGACATTATCCATAATAACCTTTGCAGAACCACCTTGAATATTCCCAGAAATATAATCAAAATCTACAAAATTTGTATTAAATCTCCCTAGAGCAAATTCTAGTCTTGAATTTTTATAGTGTGCAAATGCATCTGAAATATCCCCCCCATCACCAATACCACTATAATTTAAATCACCGTATGTAGTCTTTGTTGCATTAAAAACATTCCATCCTCCAATGGCACCCAATCCAAAGCTCCAGCCATTTTCTAAAATAAATTCCGCACCAACATGAGCCATCAAATTTCCATAACTATGAGAAGAACCAACACCTTGATTATACAACCCACCTAAAGCACCAAAAGACTTAACTTGCATCTCATCTGCAAATAATAAAGATATAAATAAAAACCAAATTCTTTTTTTCATAAAAACAATCCCTTTAAAAATTAAAAAAATAATTAAAATTATGAGCAATTCTAAGCTAAATAAACTAACAATATAATATAAAAATCAAAAAACAAAATGAGGTTTAAAATTTATATTGAACATAACCTCGAACAAGTATATATTTATTTCCACCAAAATAATCAACAGCATTACTTTGATTATCCATTCCTATAGCCGCAATACCCAACTCTAAACCTTTGAAATTTTGAAGTGGATTCCCAGAAAGCTTTGCTTCCCAGTTAAAAATATTTTTTCCCTCAATAAAAGTATTTCTCACTGCTCCTTGTGTTTGAATAAAACCAATATCATATCGCACAAATCCATAAATTGTTACAGCATCCCCCCAAAACATTCCAACAGGCCTTTCAAAAACTGTGTGCTGTCCAAAAGCATCAATTCGTGAAGCACCGGCAGAATCTGTTACACTAAGTCCTACGCCTCCTTCTAATCCATTCCAATAAACTGAACTATCCATCATTAAAAGAAAACCAGCTCCGGCATCAGGTCCATACCAACCCTTATCTTGAATGTAAGAAAGAAACTGTGCATTTGATCTCAAATTAAGAGTTTCTAATAAAGGCAAATCCAAAGAAGTTTTAAGAGCTGATGCAAAAAATACACCAGGTGCAAAGTAAAAATAGGGAGTAATCTTTAGTGGAAAATTAGGCACATCTAACTCACCTCTTACAAGCATAGACCCCACAACACGATACATGCTCCTAAAACCACTATTATAATAAGTCTCCGTATAAGCATTTCTAAATGCCCAAGTAAAATGCAAAGAGATATTTTGCAATCCATCATAATCAACACTAAACCCTTCAGTATTATGTGTAATCCACTCTTCATTAATATGATAACGTCCCACCCTAATACCAAATTTCTCATATTGATTATAAAAATCACCGTAAAGATTAGTAAGAATAAAAATATCCTTATTTCTATCAAATCCTCCAAAATTTTGCTCAAAAATCTTAGCATTTAACCAAGCCTCTGCACCAATTTTATATCCCTTGTATCTCAGTGTTTGATATGCTAAAGACATATTTAAATCCACAAAAGTAGGTTCTTTATGTGATGCTTGTTGAGCATAAGTGCCAAAATGACCATTTAAATATCCTTCCTTAAAGGCTTCTTCAACTGTTCTTGCACTAGTTTCTTGGGCAATAGCATAATAACCCCAAAATAAAAATAATATCCCTAATGTAAAAAATCTCAACATCAACATCCTTGCTACTTTCATCATAAAGTCTAATTTCCAAAATATAACTACGAAGCAAAAAGCAATTTTGATTCCATAATCTTAATTTTAGTTAGTTTTTGAAATTTTATTTTGCAAAATATCACACACAAACTTGATTTAATTACACTAAAGTTTTATAATACAATCACACTTAAATTTTACAATTCAATGAGGTATATAACAATGAAAAAGAGTCTTTATGAAACCTTAGAAGTATCTGAAAATGCCACTCCAGAAGAAATAAAAAAAGCTTATAGAAAATTAGCTAGAAAATACCACCCAGATGTCAATAAAGATAAGGATGCTGAAGAAAAATTCAAAGAGATCAATGCTGCGTATGAAATTTTAAGTGATGCAAATAAAAAAGCTCAATATGATCAATTTGGGGATAATATGTTTGGGGGACAAAATTTTAGTGATTTTGCTAGAAATCAGGGAAATATCAATCTTGATGATATTCTTGAAAGTATATTTGGGAATAGTGGTGGTTTTGGCGCAGGAAGCAGAAGTTTTAATTTTGGTGGTTTTAATAATTTTGATGGCTTTAATCACTTTTCACCAAATTTAGATATCCACAGCACTATCAATATTCCATTTAAAATAGCAATTCTTGGGGGCAAGCAACATGTCAATATGCAACATGATAATTTTGATATCAAAATTCCTGCTGGTATAAAAGAAGGGGATACAATTCGAGCAAAAGGAAAGGGAAAGGCGCAGGGGAATATGCGTGGCGATCTTTTACTTAAAATTCATGTTTTAAGTGATGAAGAATACACTAGAGATGAAGATGATCTAATCAAGCAATGCGATATTTCACTAAAAACTGCAATGTTTGGAGGCACTATCAATGTAACAACTCTTTATAAAGATGTAAAACTCAAGATTCCTGCAAATACTAAGAATAATCAAAAATTTCGTCTTAAAGAATTGGGGGTAAAAAATAGAAAAAATGGTCAAATGGGGAATTTGTATCTCAAAATAAATATTATAATACCAAAAATACAAGATCTCTCAGAGGATCTACAAAATCAACTACAAAAAGAATTGCCTGTGCAATAATCAAAGGAGACCATTTATGTATAGCTACGACGAACCCGTCTATCTCATTAGCGTAGTTGCAAAAATCCTAGAAATTCATCCGCAAACCTTAAGACAATATGAAAAAGAAGGATTAATTGAACCAGGAAGGACTGATGGTAAAATGCGCCTTTATTCACAAAGAGATATTGATAAAATCAAAACTATATTGCGCTTAACTAGGGATATGGGGGTAAATCTTGCTGGCGTAGATATCATCTTAAGACTTAAAGAAAAACTAGATGAACTTGATAGCATCAATGAAGAGTTACGCAATAATCTCCAAAAAAAATCTCAAGGGAATCAAAATATCAAAATCAAACAAAATTCCTATGAGGTCATCTTGTTTCATAAAAAACAATGAAGAATCTTGCAAATTTATTGCGCCCTGAAAATCTTGAAAATTTCATAGGTCAAGAGCATTTATTCTCCAAAACCTCACCACTAATACTTGCTATCAAAGATAAAAATTTTCCTCATAGTTTTTTCTATGGATCCCCAGGTTGCGGAAAAACTACGCTTGCAAAAATCATAGCCAAAGAATTAGGTTCTCCATTCTTACACTTTAATGGTGTAGATTTTAAATTAGAGAATCTTAGAAATGAGTTAAAAAATACTACCCATACTCTTTTTAAACCAGTAGTATTTATTGATGAAATTCATCGACTAAACAAAACTCAGCAAGAATTTTTACTCCCCATTATGGAAGATTATCAAGCTATTATATTAGGAGCAAGCACAGAAAATCCCTTTTATACTCTCACGCAAGCTATTAGATCACGAAGTTTTCTTTTTGAGCTCCACCCTCTTTCTCATCAACATCTTGAAACTATTTTAGAAAAAGCCTTGCAACTCCACCCTTGTCAAATGGATAGTGAGGCAAAAAAATATCTTATAGAATCAAGCAATGGTGATGCAAGAGCTATGCTGCATTGTTTTGAGCTGGCTTCTAAAAACAATCCCATTACATTACAAAACATTAAATCAATAAGACCATTTTATCTTGGTGATGGTAGTAGTGAAGATAATACTCATTACAACTTCATTTCTGCGATGATTAAATCCATAAGAGGTAGCGATCCTGATGCTGGAATATATTATCTTGCCTGCCTCATTGCCGGTGGAGAAAGCGCAGAATTTATAGCAAGACGCCTTGTTATTCTCGCTAGTGAAGATATTGGAAATGCAAATCCCAATGCAATCAATATTGCTACTGCAACCCTCAATAGTGTTTCAAAAATCGGTTACCCAGAAGCACGCATTTTGCTTGCACAATGCGTTATCTATCTTGCTAGCTCTCCAAAATCAAATACTGCATATAAAGCCATCAATTCTGCATTAGATTATGTTGCCTCTCATAATAATTCTATACCAAAAAACATCCTCCCAAAATCAAAAGACTATCTCTATCCTCATGATTTTGGAGGATGGGTGCAGCAAAGCTATTTAACACAGCCCATCAAATTTGTTGAAAATTCTCAAAAAGGTTTTGAAAAAACACTTAATGATTGGTTAGAAAAAATCAGGCAAAAACACTAAATATGCGCTTTCTACTTTTTTTACTATTAATTCCTCTATTTCTTAATGCTTCCATAAAAATAAAAAAGGATGTAGCAGATTTAGATATTGATACAACTAGGAGTGGGTGGGATATTGCTATTGATAGAATTTCACTCAATCTCTCCTCGACGAGTATTCAAAATCAAACAAACTATGAGAAGTTTTCTAATACTCATTTTAAAGGGGATTCTCAGATAGTTGCAGAATCATCATTATTATTCCATAGTAACTATTACGCAAAACATTTTGTTATTTTTAACACAATATTTAGCGAATATGGACGTAATATTATTTATCCAACAGATGGAAAAAAAATTGACAATACAACTCTTGATAGAATAATTATTTCTTCTGACTATACGCAGAAAATATGGGACTTTCAGCATTTGTGGGGAGGCTTTGACATGGGGCCATATGCCCAAATATCCTATCAAACACAATTTATCAAACAATCAGGTTTTAACCGCACACAAATTCTACGTTTTAACACAGGATTAAAACTTTTTGATGGCAAATATCTCAAAAATTTTTACATCAGTTTATTTGGAGAAGAAGATTTTACATATAAAAATCCGAGACAAAGTTTTGGTTTTAACACAGGAATCAACTTGCAATACAACTTCAATCCAAATGTCAAACTTGTTAATTACTTAAACTTTAAACAATACTTTCTCAACAATTATCCACTACAATTAAGTCCAGAATTAGAGCTAGAGTGGAATATACGAGCTGAAAGTGCAATTTTTAAGCATTTTAGCATTGCTCCATTCTTTAGCTTCTACCTTCTTAAGGGTAAATATTTTGAAAAACCAGCAACTAATATTATGCTAGGCATATCACTTATTTATGGACAAACTTTCATAGATTCTAAAGCACAAAAACAAGAGGAGTAAAAAATCAATGAAATACACAGGAAATCTAAGAGCATTTTTCAAAACACAAAAAACAAAGGACTTGTTTTTTAAAAAACAACAATTACTTAATCTTAAAGCAGAATTACAAAAAAATGAAGAAAAAATTTTAGAAGCACTGCAAATGGATTTAGGGAAACATTACTATGAAGGATATATTAGCGAACTAATGCTTGTATATCAAGAAATAAATCACGCCCTAAGACATCTAAAAGATTTTCATGGAAGAAAAAAAGTATCCACACCTCTTACAATTTTTGGGTCTAAGAGCTATATTTATTACGAACCCTACGGAGTTGTTCTTGTAATTTCTCCTTGGAACTACCCTATATCCTTAAGCCTTAATCCGCTAATTGGTGCAATAGCAACAGGAAATTGTGTCATTTTAAAGCCTTCAGAATATGCACCAGTAACAGCACAAATCCTACAAAAAATTATAAAAAATAGCTTGCATCCAGATTTTGTAAAAACTGTGTGTGGCGATTATAAGATTGCACAAGAATTATTACAAGAAAAATTTGATTACATCTTTTTTACCGGTAGCACACAAGTAGGAAAAATTATCATGCAAGAAGCTGCAAAACACCTTACTCCTACAACACTGGAATTGGGTGGAAAAAATCCTTGCATCATTCATAAAGATGCCAAAATTGCACCAGCTGCAAAAAAAGTTACTTGGGCTAAATTTATAAATGCCGGACAAACTTGCATTGCACCAGACTTTCTATTATTACATTCTTGCGTTAAAGATGAATTTATTGAAGCAATAAAACAGAATCTAAAAATATTTTTTGGAGAAAATCCTATTGAATCAAAGAATTTTGGAAAAATCATCAATCTCAATCACTTTAACAGGCTACAAAAACTTATTCAAGAAAATATTATTATAGGCGGAACTAGCAATCAAGAAAAATTAAAAATCGAACCTACTGTAATTTTGTTAGATTCTGAAAATTATAATCAAGCACCAATTATGCAAGAAGAAATTTTTGGGCCTCTTTTACCCATTATCATCTATCAAACAAATGAAGAATTGCAAGATATATTAGATAATTTTCAAAAATCATTAGCTCTTTACATCTTCACAGAAGATAGAGCATTTAGCGAAAAAATTTTGCAATCTCAAAGTTTTGGTGGAGGATGTGTTAATGATTGTATTGCACAAATTGCAAATCCTAATCTTCCATTTGGTGGTATCGGAGAAAGTGGTATGGGTCGCTATCATGGAAAATATACCCTTGAAACTTTTTTACATCAAAAAAGTATTATAAAAGCTTCTAATTTTCTTGATACTCCATTGAGATATCCCCCCCATAAAAATAACTTAAAATTTCTAAGATGGTTAAATAAATTTTTATAACTTTTTGTTAGAATACCTGCAAAAATCAAAGGGGTTTTCTTGTTTAAAACACTTACTCTAGCAAGCATCTATGAACTCCAAGGCTTCAAAGAAGAAGCCTTAGTTATTTATGAAGAAATAATAAAAAAAGAACCCAATAACTTTGAAGCCAAACAAGCACTTTTAAGACTTAAAAAAAATGATTCTTATTCTAGGAAAGTTAATCAAAAGGCAAAAAATTTTTTTATCAATGCACAAAATAGTGATGATTTAAAAACCTTTGAAAGGTGGCTAATGCAATGGAATTAAAAGACCTAATATTACAAACAATTGATGAATTTGATTCAGACTACACAGAAAATGATCAAACACATTTCCCTACAAAACAAAATTTAGATATGTCTGAAAATAAACAAAAAATTGAAATACAAATTGATGCGCGCTTTTTGGAGCTAATGAGAGAAAAAACATTGGTATTGTTTGAAGGATTGCAATCAAGTCAAACTAAAAACCTATCAGATAAGCTGGATTTGGTGATAAATTATTTGGAATATCAACTCTCTCTAATTGATGAGGCTTTAGAAAAATAGTTTATTTAATAAGTTTTTAAATCTTTTTAAGCTAATATTACTAAAAGCTATACCAAACAAATTAAGCTTGATTTTGGAGTATTAAATGTTAAGTATTTTAATGATTGAAGATGATCTAGAATTAGCAGAAATTCTAAGTGAATTTTTAGAAAAACATGATGTAAAAGTAACAAATTACGATGAACCATACACAGGAATGAGTGCTTTAGCCACGCATACTTACGATCTTTTATTATTAGATCTTACTCTTCCAAATTTAGATGGTTTAGAGGTTTGCAAAAGAGTAGCCAAACAAAAAAATATTCCAATTATAATTTCTTCTGCAAGAAGTGATTTAGATGATAAAGTCAAGGCTTTAGAATATGGAGCTGATGACTATATACCAAAACCTTATGACCCTCAAGAATTATTAGCACGCATTCATTCACTCTTGCGAAGATATAATAAAAAAGATGCAAAAAATGATCAAAAAGACAAAGACTCCATTTTTAGAATAGACAAAGAAAGCAGAGATGTATATTTTAAAGATAAAAAAATCGATCTAACACGTGCAGAATATGAAATCTTAACCCTACTCATTAGTAAAAAAGGGCATGTTTTTTCTAGAGAGGCTATTGCCATTGAATCAGAATCTATTAACCCAGAAAGCTCAAATAAAAGCATTGATGTAATCATTGGTCGTTTGAGAGCAAAAATAGAAGATGATCCTAAAAAACCCCAATATATCATTTCAGTAAGAGGTGTTGGATATAAATTAGAAGCATAAAAAAATGATTAAGAATTCTATTTTTTTAAAAATTACTCTGTTATTTGTATTTGCACTTATTAGTTTCTTTGCTTTTTCATTTTATTTTATCAAGTTTCAAATAGATAATGAATCCAAGCAATCTATGGTTAAGTACAAGCAGTTTACTGCAACAATAAATCAGATTATTACCAATAATGGTGATTTGCAAACTGTCGAGAAATTTTTACAAGAACTTGGTTTTGAAATTACTGAAGACTTGAATATTAAAGAAGCTCTTTTAAATTACAATCGTCTTCCTCCGTTATTTAATGGTCTCTTTGCTAAAACAATCCAATTAAATAATGAAATCTATATCCTACTAGAAACTCAAGGTAAGGCAATTTTATATAAAGATACCTTTAACACACATTATCAAACCTACTACTTTATTACATTGACAGGTATTTTTTTATTGGTGTTTGTATTTGTTCTTGTAATTAGGGGTCTGTTACCTCTTAAAAAACTACGCTTACAAATCAAAAGATTTGCAAATGGTGATTTAAATGTTGAATGCAAAACAAAGCAATCTGATGAGATTGGAGAGCTAGCCAATGAGTTTGATAACGCAATAAAAAAAATTGCTGCATTAGGACAATCTAGAACACTCTTTCTGCGCTCTATTATGCACGAATTAAAAACCCCCATTACAAAAGGAAGAATTACTGCTGAAATGATTGAAGACACTCTTTACAAAGAACGTCTGATTTCTGTTTTTAAGCGCCTGCAAACTCTGATTGATGAATTTGCAAAAATTGAACAACTCACCTCAAAGAATCTCCATGTATCAAAAGAGGAATTTTTACTTGAAGATCTTATCAGTCATACAAAAAAAATGCTACTTATTGACAATATAGATACCGATCCAATTATTCTTAATGATCCAAACGACATTATTAAAGCAGATTTTGAACTCTTTGCAATGGCAATAAAAAATCTATTAGACAATGCAATTAAATACAGTCCAGACAAAAAGGTCTTTGTAGATTCTAAATGTTTTGATCTTGTAATATCAAATAAAGGCAAAGCTTTAAAAAAAGATTTTAATGAATATTTTAAGCCCTATTTTAAAGATCGAGACAAAAAACATATTGATCAAGGGTTTGGATTAGGTATGTATATCATCAAAAATACCCTAGATGCGCAAGGGTTTGAAATTAGCTACCAACACAAAAATGGCACCAATTACTTTACAATTCATAACTGTATTGTTGAAAATTTTTGTATGGTTCCCAATCAAAAAAAAGAGGTAAAAAATGAAGCAATGGAATGAAAAATGTGCCGTTGTTGGGACTTATAATGTCGATAATGCTGCATTAAAAAGTTATTATGCACTTTTTGCAATGCAACATCGTGGTCAAGAAGCAAGTGGCATTAGCTCTAGTGATGGAAAAAAAATCTACACACATAAGGGTAATGGATTAGTCACTAAAGTTTTTAATGAGAAAAATCTAAAAAAACTCTTAGGAAAAATAAGTATAGGTCACAATCGCTACTCAACAGCAGGCAAAGAATCTTTGGATGATGCACAACCATTATTTGCAAGATATAATCTTGGAGAAATCTCTATTGTCCACAATGGAAATCTTACAAATGCAGATTTCATTCGATCTCAACTTATAGAAGCTGGAGCAATTTTTCAAAGTTATCTTGATACAGAGAATCTTATTCACCTTATTGCACAAAATAAAAAAGAAAAATTACTAGATCGAATTATTGATTCAATTAAGGTAATTGATGGGGCATATGCCCTTATTTTTCTCTCTCGCAGAAAAATGTTTGCTATCAGAGATCCTTATGGATTACGACCACTATGTTTAGGAAAAATCACTAATGAAGATGGAAGCATAGGCTATATTACAGCAAGCGAAAGTTGTGCCTTTGATCTTGTTGGTGCAGAATATATTAGAGAAGTTAATCCTGGGGAAATGCTTATATTTGAAGGCATTGGAGAAAAGATTGTTACTTTGACATCACTCCAAGTATTACCCCCAAGACCCTATCCTTGTGTTTTTGAATTCATCTATTTTGCAAGACCAGATAGCAAGGTTTTTGGTAAAAATGTCTATGAAGTAAGAAAAAATTTAGGCAAAGAATTAGCCAAAGAATATAAAATTCCTGCAGATATGGTCATACCTGTTCCAGACAGTGGTGTTGCTGCGGCAATTGGATTTGCCAAAGAAAGTGGAATAGACTTTGAATTGGGCATTATTAGAAATCATTATGTTGGAAGAACTTTTATAGAACCTACACAAAGTGCAAGAGAACTCAAAGTCCGCTTAAAATTAAATCCTATTGCTGAATTGATAAAAGATAAAGAAATTATTGTAATTGATGATTCTATAGTAAGAGGCACCACTAGTAAACAAATTATTAAAATACTAAAGATAGCCGGTGCTAAAAAAGTACATCTACTCATCAGTTCTCCTCAAACTATATCACCCTGTTATTATGGTGTAGATACACCAAATAGCAATGAACTTATCTGCGCAACACATTCTTTAGAAGAAGTAAGAAAATTTATTGAAGCTGATACTTTAGGCTTCTTATCTCTAGAAGGATTAAAAAGAAGCATCGGCACAACACATCACAATTTTTGTCAAGCCTGTTTTGATAAAAATTATGTTGATGATTATACGAAAGGAAAAAAGTGAGAGAATTACTCACAATTGGAAGATATTTTAAAAAAAAATTCCACCAAAGGATTAGAAAGATTCCCATATCTCTTCAAGGTTTTACCTGTCCAAATATTGATGGTAGTGTTGCTAGAGGCGGTTGTATTTATTGCAGAAATGAAAGCTTTTCTCCAAGTCTTATAAAACTAGATAAGACAATTCATACAAAAATGAATTTTAAAATTACAGAAAATCTTATTTTAGGAATTCAATTACAGCAATTAGAAGAACAATTTTGTTGGCACGCAAATTTTCATAAAGACAAATTTGATATACAAAAATATATGATTTATCTTCAATCTTTTAGTAATACTTATGCACCTTTTGAAACACTAAAGGCAATTTATGATAAATCCTTAAGTTTTCCTAATGTTGTAGGTATGAGTATTGGAACTCGTGTAGATTGTATTGAAGACAAAACTCTAGATTTATTGCAAGAATATACCCTAAATCAAAAAGAAATATGGCTTGAATATGGCATTCAGTCTACTTTTGAAGAAACGCTAAAAGCCACAAATAGAGGACATGGGATAGCAGGTATTGCAGAATTATTCAAAAAAACTAGACAAAGAGGCATAAAAGTATGTGCACATCTTATCTATGGCCTCCCCAATGAAACACCAGAAATGATGCTAGAATCTCTACAAACTGTTCTATCTTGGGGTATTGATGGCATCAAAATCCACCCACTTTATGTCGTTTCACAAACAAAACTCGCAAAAATGTATGAACAGGGTCTTTACCAACCTATTACTCTAGAAACTTATGGCGAACTTATTGCAAAATCTTTGGAAATAATTCCTCAAGATATTATAATTCAACGCATTAGCTCTGGTGCTCATGATGAAACCTTAATCGCGCCAAAATGGTGCTTTGACAAAAATATTCAAATGCGTTATCTCAGAGAAAAACTTAAAGATATAGGAATTCAATATTAGGAGAAATCATGTTTGCAAGACTTAGAAGATTAAGAATGAATGAAAAAATAAGAGAGCTTGTCTGTGAAACACGACTTGATTTAAGAGATTTTATCTATCCCCTCTTTGTTGTAGAAGGCAAAAATATTAAAAATCCCATAGCCTCTATGCCAGAAATTTATCAGATGAGTCTTGATAATATCTTAGAAGAATGCAAGATTTTGCAAGATTTAGGTATTTATCATATTTTATTATTTGGAATCCCAAAACATAAGGATAGCTGTGGAAGCGATGCGCTTAGTGATAAAGGAATTGTGGCTCAGACTATTCAAGCAATTAAGAAACATTGTCCAAAAATGGTTATAAGTGCTGATCTTTGTTTTTGCGAATATACCGATCATGGTCACTGTGGCATTATAGATTCCAAATTGCAAACAGTAGATAATGATGCTACACTAGAATTGCTTGGACAGCAGGCTATTATTCTTGCAAATAGTGGTGCAGATATTATTGCACCTAGCACAATGATGGATGGTATGGTTTTTACTATACGGAAATATCTTGATAAGGCAAATTTTTCTTATACCCCTATTATGAGCTATTCTACAAAATTTGCTAGTGCGTATTATGGACCATTTAGAGATATAGCAGAATCTACTCCTAGTTTTGGTGATAGAAAAAGCTATCAAGAAGATTATCACAATCGTAGAGAAGCTATATTAGAAAGCTTAAATGATGAAGCACAAGGGGCAGATATTCTCATGGTTAAACCCGCTCTAGCCTATTTAGATATTATTAGAGATATCAGGGAAAGAAGCTTACTACCTCTTGCAATATACAATGTAAGTGGAGAATACGCAATGCTCAAACTTGCTGGAAAAGCAGACATTATTGATTATGAAAAAGTAATGATAGAAACACTTACAAGCTTTAAAAGAGCTGGTGCTGATATTATTATTAGCTATCATACAAAAGAACTTGCTTTATTACAACAAATTTAAATAAGGAGAAAAAATGGGAAGAGCATTTGAATATAGAAGAGCAGCAAAAGAAAAAAGATGGGATAAGATGAGTAAAATTTTTCCAAAATTAGCTAAAGCAATTACAGTAGCGGCAAAAGAAGGTGGTGTTGATCCCATGATGAATGCAAAGCTCAGAACCGCTATTGCAAATGCAAAGGCACAGAATATGCCTAGAGACAACATAGAAGCTGCAATCAAACGTGCAAATGGTAAAGATGGTGTTTTTAGTGAGATTACATATGAAGGCAAGGCAAATAATGGGGTGTTAATCTTTATTGAATGCACAACCGACAATCCCACAAGGACAATTGCAAATCTTAAAAGTTATTTTAATAAAACTCCTAATGCAAGTATTGTCCCTAATGGATCTTTAGAGTTTATGTTTTCTAGAAAAAGCGTATTTGAATTTCATAAGCCTCAAATTGATATGGAAGAGGTTGAATTAGAGCTTATTGACTATGGATTAGAAGAGCTAACACAAATGGAGGATGATAGGTGGATTGCATATGGAGACTATACAGATTTTGGCAAATTAAGTGAAGGTTTTGAAAAATTAGCTATACCTATTACAAAAGCCTCTTTACAGAGAATTGCAAATAACCCAATTGTTCTAACGGAAGAACAGCTCATTGAAGCAGAAAAACTTCTTGATAAAATTGAAGAAGATGATGATGTTCAAGCAGTTTATACAAATATAGAATAAAAAAACGACTAGCATTTATGCTAGTCGTCTAAATTACATATATAAGCCACCATTAACTTTTAAAACTTCTCCGGTGATATAACTTGCACTCTCACTTAACAAAAATGCTGTACTCTGTGCAATTTCCATCCCTGTCGCAAAACGCCCTAATGGAATATTTTTTAAATAATATTCTTTAAGCTCTTCTTTTAGCTCTGATGTCATATCTGTTTGTACAAAACCTGGAGTTATACAATTAAATCTAATATTTCTCGCAGCACCCTCATAGGCAAAAGATTTACTCATAGCAATCATTCCCCCCTTACTTGCTGCATAATTTGTTTGTCCCGCATTGCCTCTTTCACCTATAATAGAAGCTATATTTACCACACTGCCAAATCTCTGCTTACTCATAACTTTCAAGGCTTCTCTGCATCCAATAAAACTTGATTTTAGATTAGCATCAATAACACTCATAAACTCATCAGTTTTCATACGCAATGCTAATTTATCATTTGTAATACCGGCATTATTTACCAAATGACCTAATTCTCCATCACTCTCTACAATAGTTGCAATAGCTTCTATAAAAGCTTCCTCATTTGTAGCATCAAATTGTATGATTGCTGCTTTGCCTCCTTGGCTTTCAATTTCATTTTTTAAACCTTCTGCCAATTCTGGTTTGCTTCTATAATTGATCCAAACTTTTAATCCATAACCTGCTAATACTCTTGCAATATCTGCACCTATACTTTTGCTTGCACCAGTTATCAATGCATTTTTTCCACAAAACTGCATAAAAACCTCCGAAAATCCAAATTTACTAAATATATAAAAATCTTAACTATCTTTTTAAAATATTTTAGAGTGTTATTGTAGCGTATTTTTGAAGTTAGCCTCAAAATAGAGGCTGATTAAAAGAATCTTATAATCTAGATTCGTATCTACGAAGCATATAAAGTCTTTTTAACATTTTTTTCTTTGCATTGATTTTTTGCTTCTTTTTCTTTTCAGTTTGAGATTCAAAAAATCTTCTTGCACGACATTCAGTCACAACAAGATTGCGATCTGTTTGTTTTTTAAACTTACGATATGCTTCATCAAAGCTCTCATTTTCTCGGACTTTGATTCCTGGCATGATTATCACCCACTTTCTTTAGAAAAATTATAAATATCAGGAAACCTGATGTCTAATTCTAATATATTTTTAAAAATTTTTCAAACATTAAAATATCTACAAGGAAAAATTAGATATAATCACTCTTTATTTTTAAAAATAATTTGATGTGTCCATAGCTCAGCTGAATAGAGCAACAGGTTGCGGTCCTGTAGGTCGGGGGTTTGAATCCCTCTGGGCATACCATGAAAAAAATTTTTAAAACTTCAAATAACTATAAATTTTAAAGGAACTTTAAAAACTCATCATGTATTTCAAAAAAAGTATCTTATCTCTTCTAGTATTTTTTTGCCTTTTTCAGCAAATACATGCTAAAAGTGCTTTTCAAATTTATGGTGATATTTTTCAATTTCTACCCTTAGCAGCGGCAACCTATACTCTTGTAAAAAAAGATTATGAGGGTTTAGGACAACTTGCAATTGGTTCAGGTAGCACACTTGCAATTACTTATGCAAGCAAACTTACTTTTTCTGCCATAGGTAGGACACATCCAAATGCAGCATCTATAAGCAAAAGACCAGATAGTGGTTCATTTGATGGATTTCCATCTGGTCATACTGCCTCAGCCTTTTCTGCTGCAGGATTTATGCAACATCGATATGGATGGAAATGGGGAGTTCCAACAACAGTTTTAGCAACACTAGTTGGAATCTCTAGAGTTGTTGCCAAGAGACACACAATCACTCAAGTAATATCTGGAGCTATATTAGGATATGGATTGTCATATATCGTCTCTAGTAAATATATAGACAAAAATACCAATATTCAAATTGACATTGATACTAAGAAACTTGATAATGGTGTAGAAGATAAACAAGTCTCGTTACTTATCTCTCATTCATTTTAGATATCTCAAAATAATAACATTGCTTACTATTTCAAAATCCTAGGCAATGTTATACCTATTTGTCCTTGATATTTTCCATTTTTGTCCTTATAGCTATTTTCGCAAATTTCATCACCTTTTAAAAAAAGAACTTGAGCAATCCCCTCATTTGCATAAATTTTTGCAGGCAGAGGCGTTGTATTTGAAATCTCTATTGTAATCTGTCCCTCAAACTCTGGCTCAAATGGTGTAACATTTACAATAATACCACAACGAGCATATGTGCTTTTTCCAAGACATATAGCCAAGACATCTCTAGGGATTCTAAAATACTCTATTGTTCTTGCCAAAGCAAAAGAATTTGCTGGAACTATACAATATCCATCTTTTGCTGCATCTACATCCACAACATTTTGATCATCAAAAGATTTTGGATCTACGATTGTAGTATTTACATTTGTAAAAATTTTAAATTCATTACCTACTCTAATATCATAACCATAACTACTTAAACCAAAACTAACCACTCCTTTGCCAATCTGTTTTTCACAAAATGGTTCTATCATTCCATGTTTCAAACTCATCTCTCTAATCCAAATGTCTGATTTTAAGCCCATCGTATTTTCCTAGTGATTTTAATTTTTAATTATTTTTATGGTATTATACCAGAATCAAAGCCTTAAAAAGGCTATCTCAATACCAAAAAGGGTTATAGTATGAATTTAAAGGAAATAAAAGATTTAATTGAAACTTTTAATAAAAGTGAAACTTCTAAAATTAAAATTAAACAGGATAATTTTGAAATCGAACTTGAAAAAAATACTTCCCTCAATGTTTCTCCAACAATAACACCCATAACAACAAACTTACCGACAACCTCACCTACTCCAACGCCAATATCCGAATCTAATACCTCATCCTCTAATGCTAGTGGGGATTTTATACTTTCTCCCATGGTTGGAACCTTTTATCAATGTCCATCTCCTGGAGCAGCACCTTATATCAAAGCTGGAGATGTAGTAAAAAAAGGTCAAACTATTGGTATTGTAGAGGCCATGAAAATTATGAATGAGATTGAAGCAGAATATGATTGTAAGATTTTATCAATTGAAGCAAATGATGCACAACCCGTAGAATTTGGCTCAAAACTTGTGAAGGTAGAAAGAATATAATGAATGTAGAAAAAAAACAAATTAAAAGAATTTTAATTGCCAATCGTGGAGAAATTGCCCTTAGAGCTATTCGAACAATCCAAGAAATGGGAAAAGAAGCAATTGCCATTTATTCTACTGCAGATAAAGAAGCACATTATTTAGATGTTGCTGATACAAAGATTTGTATAGGCGGTCCAAAATCTAGCGAAAGCTACCTTAATATACCAGCTATTATGAGCGCAGCTGAGCTTTTTAATGCCGATGCAATTTTTCCTGGTTACGGTTTTTTAAGCGAGAATCAACATTTTGTAGAGATTTGCTCACATCATGGAATTGAGTTTATTGGACCTAGTGCAGAAGTAATGGTATTAATGAGTGATAAATCAAAAGCCAAAGATGTAATGAAGGAAGCTGGTGTTCCTGTAATTCTAGGAAGTAATGGCGCATTAAAAAGCTATCAAGAAGCACAAGAAGTCGCACAAAAAATTGGTTATCCCGTTATCATAAAAGCTGCTGCAGGAGGAGGAGGAAGGGGTATGCGTGTTGTAGAAAACGAATCCCTATTAAAAAATCTTTATCTTGCTGCAGAAAGCGAAGCTCTAAGTGCCTTTGGTGATGGCACAATCTATATGGAAAAATTCATCCTGAATCCAAAACACATTGAAGTACAAATTTTGGCAGATAAATATGGAAACGTAATTCATGTAGGAGAAAGAGATTGTTCTGCACAAAGAAGACAACAGAAACTCATTGAAGAAACTCCAGCAGTAATTTTAGAAGAAAGCACAAGAAAAAGATTATTAGAAACTGCGGTAAAAGCTGCAAAACATATTGGATATGTCGGAGCTGGAACTTTTGAATTTCTACTAGATGCAAATAACAAAGATTTTTATTTCATGGAAATGAATACAAGATTGCAAGTTGAACACACGGTTAGCGAAATGGTTAGTGGTCTTGATATGGTTGAATGGATGATTAAAATTGCTGAGGGAGAAAAACTACCTCCTCAAGATTCAATAAAATTCCATGGACATTCCATTGAATGTAGAATTACAGCAGAAGATCCTGTAAAATTTTATCCTTGTCCTGGAAAAATTACAAAATGGATAGCTCCTGGAGGAGCCAATGTGCGTATTGATACCCACGCATACTCTGGCTATACTGTTCCTATGCATTATGATTCTATGATTGGTAAACTTATTATTTGGGGTGAAAATCGAGATAAGGCTATCGCAAAAACCAAACGAGCACTCAAAGAATTTTGCATTGAAGGCATAAAAACGACCATTCCTTTTCATCTAAAAATGATGGATAATCAAGATTTTAGAAATGCAAGTATTCATACAAAATATCTTGAGCAAAATATGGAATAAAAAATGCTTATATTTATTTTAAAATATACTTAAGGAATAGCTCATATGAAAATAGTATCTCATGCATCTTTGCCTACAAAGATTTCACATAAAATTGAACAAGAAATAAGAAAAAATCCGCAGGAAAAAACAAAAACCATTCAACAAGATGCATTAAAGATTAGTCAAAATATTTTAGGTGGAGATGTAAAAGAGATTAATCAGGCTATTGGTGGATTACAAATTGCTTCAAAAACCCTTCAAAAACTTGAAACGCAAATTCAAGCAAACTTAAAAAATGAAGAATTTGCATCTATGAGAAAAGAAATCTCAAATGCTTTTACAAATGCAAATCTTGGAAAAACTAATGTATTTGACACAAACTATAAGAATTTCTCATCTCATATCAATATTGATTTTTATGCGTTAAAAAAAGAGGGTTCTAACATTAACAATTCTCAAGATGCTAAACACTTTACACAATCACTCAAAATTCAGCAAAACCAAATTAAACAGACTATTAGCATATTGCAAAATAAATTAAACAATTCCCTCACTATAGGCAACAGAGATTATAATCAACTTAATCCAAGTATGCTGTCAACTGATGCTCTTAGAAATGCTCACAATATTGATAATTTATCTCTTGAGAGAGTATCAAAACTTCTTGCATAATGCAACCTTATAGCACACAACTTATTCAAGAGGATGATATTGCTAGTGTAATTCAAACACTAAGATCCCCATTATTGACACAAGGACATATAATTGAAAAATTTGAAGAGGATTTGTGTCAATTCTGCGAAGTAAAATATGCTCTTGGTTTTAATTCTGCTACTTCAGCATTATATGCTGCATATAATGCCTGCAACCTAGGAGGTTTTGAAGCCATAACAACTCCTATTAGTTTTGTTGCAACAAGCAATATGCTATTACAAAATCATTCTATGCCTATTTTTTGTGATATAAAATCTGATGGAAATATTGATGAAAATAAGATTTCCTCTCTCATAACCCCAAAAACAAAGGCAATTGTCTCAATAGATTATGGTGGAAAAAGTGTAGAGGTTGAAAAGATACAACAAATAGCAAAAAACAATAAACTTGTATTCATTTCAGATAGCTCTCACTCAATAGGTGGAAGATTTAACAATAAACGTATTGGATCGCTAGCTGATGCAACTATTTTTAGCTTTCATCCAGTAAAGCCAATTACAACGATTGAAGGTGGTGCTCTGCTTACAAATTCTAAAGATATTTATGAAAAAGCAAAACTAATCAGATCTCATGGTGTTTTAAAGAAACATTTATGGTGCTATGATGTTATAACAAATGGTTTTAATTTTAGAATGAATGAAATTCAAGCAGCATTGGGCATTTCTCAACTGAAAAAACTAGAAGAATTTATTCAAATTCGTGAAGAAATTGCTTGCTTCTATGATAATTTTTTTGCTAAAAATCCTTTTTTTACAACCTTGCACCAAAACAATATCCATCAATCAAGCAATCACCTCTATCCAATCTTAATTAACCCCAATCTTTTTGAAAAAAAAGAGCAAATTTTTCAAAAAGCTTTAAAAGAAAAGATTGGTATTCAAATTCACTATAAACCAATCTATCAATTCTCTTATTATAAAGATAGATATCCTCAAATGTTTCTTCCTCAAGCTGAATATTTTTACAATGCAGAAATCTCAATTCCATGTCATCAAAAAATGAATCTACAGATGGCTAAACAAATTGCAGAACAATTATTAACAATTTTTGAAACTCTATAAACTAATTTTATAAAAGTTGGCATAACATTTGCTTTTTACTCTATAAAAATGGAGTAAAAGATTATGCAAATTCATTCTCACGCTAGCGCACAAAAAAATCCTCTTCAGGAATTATTTAATGCAAAACAAGACATTATTAAATCTCAAGTAATTAACACCAACAACACCATAGAAAATACTCAAAAAAATGAGTCATACCATACGAATGATTCAAAAAGACAAACCTATGGCCTTTTAGTATTAGAACTTATGAGCGATCCAGAGTATAAAGCCTTCCAAAGAGCAACAGCAGGAATGAGCGAGAGTGAAAAAATGCTAGCTGCACAATCTCTCTATTCTCTTACAAGCTTTTATAGTGGCAAAATTCAAAATAAGATTCAGAATTCTTATAATTTCAAAAACCATGATTTTATTGCTCGCTATAAAAATGCTTTTGCATCACAAAATCAAATTGATTTAAATACTTAAGCTATTTTTTATTTTTTTTTTCGTAGAATTACACTCTTACTTTTTAATACATAAGTCAAGGTAGCTCAGCTGGTTAGAGCGCTGGTCTCATAAGCCGGAGGTCGAGAGTTCAAGTCTCTCTCTTGACACCATCAAATAATTCCTATCCATCTTAATATACAAAAACTCACAAATAAAAGAAGTTTAATTTATGATATAATTTAGTCTTTATTATATAAATAGGGTATAAAATATGGATTTATCAAGTCTTTTAGGAATGATATTGGCAATTACTTCTATGTCTGTTGGAGACATACTTGAAGGTGGAAATCCTATACATCTAATCCACATAAGCTCTGTTATTATTATTATCCCTACTGCACTGTTTTCTGCTATGACAGGAACACATATGAGCTATATCAAAGCAGGTTTCAAAGAAGTAAAGATTGTTTTTTTAGGCTCCAAGGTCAATCTCAATGAGACTATCCATCAAATTGTAGAATTTGCAAATCTTGCAAGGAGAGATGGTGTATTGTCACTTGAGGCAAAAGTTGCTCAGATTGAGGATGACTTTATGCGAGAGGCTTTATCTAAAATTATTGATGGGCAAGATGGGAAAAGTGTGAAAGAGGAGATGGAAATCCAAATTGAACAGCTAGAAGAGTATTATCATGGAGCTGCGCATTATTGGTTGGTTGCTGGAGAATCTGCTCCAACATTTGGATTAGTTGGAGCCGTTATGGGACTAATGCTCGCTCTTCAAAAACTTGATAACCCTGCTGAAATGGCAGCTGGTATTGCTGGAGCTTTTACCGCAACTGTTACTGGGATCATGTGTGCATATGCTATATTTGGACCTTGGGGAAATAAACTTAAGGCAAATTCTCACGATATCATCAAAGAGAAGATTGTTATCTTAGAAGGTGTAGTAGGTATTGCCAATGGTGATAATCCTAGAAATCTTGAAGCAAAGCTACTTGGCTATATTACTCCAGGGAATCCAAAAATATCACAATTTGAATAAGGCATAAAATGGCAAAGAAAAAACAACAAGAATGTCCTGCTGGAGAGAAATGGGCTGTACCATATGCTGATTTCCTCTCATTACTGCTTGCCTTATTTATTGCCTTATATGCTATTTCTGCTCAAAATAAAGCTAAAGTAGAAGCACTAAAGTTAGAATTTATCAAAATTTTTGATTCTCCTCCAAAACCAGATACATTGCAACCTGTAACTAATATACCACCCAACCCCGGAGATATCGAAGAAACAACAGATGGTGAAAAATCTTTTCAAGCTCAAGTTTCTAGTGCTATTAAATCCGTGGAAAATATTGTTCAGATTGAACAACTAGTGCAAGAAGGTGGTGTTTTAGAACAAATTGAACAAGGAGTTACCCTACAATTACCATCAGAGCTAATCTTTGATAGAGAAAGTGCCGCTATAACAAGCGAAGAGATGCGTAAATATATTCGTGATATAGCCAACATTATCAAAAAACTCCCCCAACAGGTAAAAATTAATGTTAGAGGTTACACAGACGATACGCCACTCTCCTCTTTGTCGCCTTATAAAAATCATTTTGATTTAGCTGCAGCTAGAGCATCTGCTATTATGAATATACTGATTGAAAATGGAATCAATCCTAATATGCTTTCTTTTAGTTCTTATGGAAAAAACAATCCGTTAGCTCCAAATAACACCATTCAAAATAGAATAAAAAATAACCGTGTAGAAATCTTTTTATCTGCAGATCCAAGTAGTGTAAAAAATATAGAATCTCTTCTTGATAAATATACAAAATAATGCACCAACTCATTAATCTTGACCATTTTAGCGCTCTTACAAATATTACAAAAGAGGAATTAGATTCAAAACTAATTCACGAATATAGCGGTGAAAAATTTATTCACCCAATAGATGCCATCAATATTTTTTTGCAAAAAATTGACAATCAACTTCTTGCTATAGATATGAACGGAAATATTCTTGAGCCTATTTTTCTAGAAAAAACAATTCAAACTATAACTTTTTTTTACGAAACCCTATTAAAAAATAAAACAGAAGCATCAACTGATATTATTCAAGAAAATCAATTACTAAAAAATACACTCGTGTCATTACAAGAAGAATGTCAAACATACCAGCTTCAGATTCAAAATCTTCAAAAAGAAGTGGATAAAAAAAATGAAGAAATTGAATTTTTACAAAGAAAATATAAGCTCATGTGGGGCAAAGTTAGCAATATCGGTGGTATCAAAGACTAAATGTTAGCTTCTAAACAATGTCTTGAGTGTCTATATAATCAAATTAAAAATATTTTAGATATTTTTCCCCAAACAAATAATGATGACATTTTACAGGAAGTCAGAAAAAATTTAAAAAAACTTCCAAAAGCCCCTCCACCAAAGATAGCAGTTCCCATATACAAAAAACTATCCACCATGAGTAATCAAAAAGATTTTTATAAACAAATCAAAGAAACAGGCATTCAAAAAGCACACAACATTACACAAAATCTAAAACAAAATCTACCGCTTAACAATCCTTATGAAACATTAAAAGAAAGTATCAAAATAGCGGCTCTTGGTAATATTATTGATTATGGCTCTCAGACTCACTTTTCTTTTGAAAATTTTTCTTCGGCTGCAGATTTTGCCATATTTGATTTTGAAATATTTGAAAAAATGCTTCAAAAAAGCAAAAAGATACTTTATTTTGCAGATAATGCTGGGGAAAATTTATTTGATGCCATACTAATTGAAACAATTTACAGACAATATCCAAATATTCAAATTTTTTATCTCACAAGGGATAAACCTATTATCAATGATATCACATTGGAAGATATTACTCAAAATACGCTCTGTCATCCTCTACAAAAATTTTGCAAAATCTTAAGTAGCGGAATGGCAAGTCCTGGTTTTATCTATTCTGATGCACCCAAAAAAATCCAAAAAATGTTTAATGAAGCTGATTTGATTATTTCAAAAGGAATGGGTAATTTTGAATGTTTAGAAAATATAAAAGATTCTCGTTTGTTTTTATTATTTAAAATCAAATGTCAAGTCGTAGCAAATTTCTTAAATATTCCTATTGGAAAAATGATATTTAAGCAAAATATATACTAAAATCATCTATACTGCAGATAAAATATTGAGGATTTATGAAAAAGCTTTTTCTTGCATTTATATTAACAATGAATTTAAGTTACGCACAAAGAGATAATGCATTTGAACAATTAGGAGATGTTTTAACACTAATGCCATTATTTGTTGGTGTTGTTTCTCTTGGCATGGAAGATTACAGAGGTTTTGGTGAATTAGCGTTAGGAACCCTTGCAACACAGACAACTATTGAAATTTTAAAAAAGAGTTTTGCATATGCTCATACTAAGGGATATGATGTATCTTTTTCAAAACGACCTTGTTGTGAAGACTGGAAGGGAATGCCAAGTGGGCACTCTGGTGGTGGTTTTAGTGCCGCTGCTTTTGTTTATTATAGATATGGCTGGAAACCTGCTATTCCAGTTACTATACTAGCTTTTGTTACAGCAGCCTCAAGAGTTCAGGCAAAAAAACACACTATTTGGCAAGTTATGACAGGTGGTTTTATTGCTTGGGGATTTGGATGGATTTTTTCAAGCAAATATACAAACCCTAAAAATAAACTCACCATTCTTCCAAATATACAACAAGATAAATTTGGAGGAATGCAATATACTGCTACCTTAAATTATAGCTTCTAAGGCACTTTATTTACAATGAGAGCAGATTCCTATTAACATAACATTTGCATTGATCAATTCATAATGTGTTGCTTCTCTACATAAATTTACAATATTTTTAGAATCTAAAAACACATCTTCCAATTTCCCACATTTTTGACATACAACATGAATATGATGCTCACAAACCAATTCATATTTTTGCTTATGCTGAGGAATCTTGATTTCTCTTAAAAGATTTGCCTCATATAAAGAGGTAATATTTTTATACACTGTAGCCAAAGAAATTGATGGATATCTTGTTTTAATATTTTCATAAATCTCTTCAATACCAATATGCCCTCCTTTTTTAATCTCCTGCAAAATTGCTATTCTCTGTGGTGTAACTTTTAGTTTTTTTTCTCTCAATTTTTGTTCAAATATCATCATATTCCTTATTTGTTCCAACCAAAGCTAGGGAAATTCTAACAGATTTCATTAAATTAAATATAAGTTTATGTTAGAATCATTCCTATGAAAGTAAAAACAATAAATTTTAATCCTTAAACTTACAGAGAAAGGAGCGGTGTCTTGTTTGATATATTAGGAGAAAGCTTTAGAAATATTGCCAATAAAATACGCTTTAGTGATGATGAAAAAGCATTAGACAAAGCATTAGAAGAATTAAAAAAATCTCTTTTAAAAAATGATGTTCATCACAAGGTAACTAAAGAAATTATTCAACAAGTAGAACAAAAAACAAAAACTTTGGGTATTGGAAAACAAAATTTTCTCAAATCTCTTGAAGAGGCCATCTTGTCAATCCTTCACTCTAGTAAATCCTATGGCTTTGTATTTTCAAATAAGCCTCCTACAACCATTCTTATGACAGGATTACAAGGAAGTGGAAAAACTACAAGTAGCGCAAAGCTAGCAAATTATCTTAAAACAAAAAATAAAAAAGTCTTGCTAGCTGCTTGTGATTTACAAAGATTGGCTGCAGTTAAACAACTGCAACAATTAGGAGAACAGATAGAAGTTGAAGTTTTCTCCTTGCAGGATCAAGATGCATTAGAAGTAGCCAAACAGGCTAAACAAAAAGCAATAGATTCTCAATATGATGTTTTAATTATTGATACCGCTGGTCGTTTAGCAATTGATGAAAAACTCATGCAAGAATTAGAAGCCATCAAACAAGCAATACAACCTGATGAAATCTTTTATGTTGCCGATTCTCTAAGTGGTCAAGATGGAGTTAGAACCGCAAGCAGCTTTAATGAAAAACTTGATATAAGTGGGGTTATTTTAAGCAAGTTTGATAGTGATACAAAGGGAGGCATTGCTCTTTCTATTGCATATCAAATTGGATTACCTCTGCGTTTCATAGGAGTTGGTGAAAAAATACCAGATTTTGAAATTTTCATTCCAGATCGTATTGTTTCAAGACTAATGGGGGCTGGGGATATTGCCTCTTTGGCAGAAAAAACCGCTGGCATACTTAGTCAAAAAGAAGCTAAAGATATTACAAAAAAAATCAAAAAGGGTCAATTTGGTTTTATGGACTTTATTAATCAGCTTGAAAATATGAAAAAACTTGGATCAATGAGTTCTATAGTTTCCATGATACCAGGTCTCGGAAATATGGCTAATACTTTAAAAAATGTGGATTTGGAGAATTCAGTAGAAATAAAAAATATTAAAGCAATGGTAAATTCCATGACGCCAAAAGAAAGAGACAATCCAGACATTTTAAATGGCAGTAGAAGAAAAAGAATAGCTCAAGGTTGTGGTCTTGATGTTAGTGACATCAATCGCATTATTAAACAGTTTGATAATGCGGCAAAAATGGCAAAAAGATTTTCTAATAAAAATGGTATGCAAGAATTAATGAATATGATGGGGCAAATGAAACACTTAAAAAGATAATATTATGATTAAAAATATCAGATTTTTTTATGTATAATAAGGGTTTTTATTTACAAATAGCAAAAGAACAAAGTTTTTAAAACAAGGAGTATAAATGGCAACAGTAATCAGATTGACAAGAATGGGAAGAAAAAAGAAACCTTTTTATCGTATAGTAGTCACAGATTCTAGAAAAAGAAGAGATGGTGGTTGGATTGAATCTATTGGTTTTTACAATCCTCTAGCAGAAACTGCGCAAGTAAAGTTTGATAACGATCGCTTGTCTTATTGGAAAAGTGTTGGAGCCAAGATGAGCGAGCGTGTGGAAAAGCTTACTAGCAAATAAAAGACTAGTTAAATATGATTGAGGATTTTTTAACAGCTTATATTAAAAAGATTGTTAAAAAACCCGAATGCGTCTTTGTACAAAAAAATCAAATTATCGATGGCTATGAGTTTATCATATACGCCGATACCAATGACATAGGAAAGATTGTAGGCAAAGATGGTAAAATGATTGCATCCATCAAGGCTTTTATATCTGGTTGCAAGGCTAAAGATGGTTTAAATTATAAAGTGATGGCAAAAGTCAACAATGAATGACTTCATTGAAATCGCAAAACTTGGTAGAAGCATAGGCACTTCAGGTTTAATGAAGTGCATTATTTTTACAGACTTTCCAAATATTTTCCAAAAAGGTAATATTTTTTTTATCAAACCCTATCATGCGATTCTTGAAAATCAAATGCAACCATTAACGCTGAAATCTTTTAATCTTTCAAAATCCACTATTGCTTTTGAGGAAATAGACTCTCTAGAAGAAGCAAAAAAAATTACCAATTTTTTACTTCTTAGCTCCATTGAAGATACAAAAAAATATTGTCATTTGCAACAAAATGAGTTTTTTTGGTTTGATATTATTGGGTGCAACATTTTTGAAGATACCACTCTCCTAGGTTGTGTAAAAGATATTCAGCGTATTGCAAATACAGATTATTTGATTATTCAAACACATAAGGAACTTTCATCATTATTTGCAAAAGAATTTCTTATCCCCTATCTTGATCACTTTATTATTAGTGTTGATATACAAAATAAAAAAATCCATACAAAAAATACAAAAAATCTGCTAGAAGCAAGTTAATGCACTTTAGGTTTTTAACATTATTTCCAAACCTTATTCTCCCATACTTTGAAGATTCTATTTTAAAAAAAGCAATAGATAAAAAGCTTATCTCTATTGAAACAATCAATTTAAGAGATTATGCCAATAACAAATATAATAAAGTTGATGACACACAAGTAGGTGGTGGAGCAGGTCAAGTAATCAATTTTGATGTATTACAAAAGTCTTTAGAGACAATAACAAATAAAAGCTATATTATATTTCTTGCTCCTAGTGGCAAACCTTTTAACAACTTAGATGCTAAAAGACTTGCAAAAAAACAAGATATAACTTTTGTTTGTGGTCGTTATGAGGGTTTTGATGAAAGATCTATTGAATTATATGCTGATGAAATTTTAAGTATTGGTGATTTTATATTAACTGGGGGAGAACTTGGTGCCTTATGTGTTTGCGATAGCGTTGCTAGGCAAATTCCCATGGTTTTAGGAAATGAAAACTCATTGCTAGAAGAAAGCTTTGAAAACAATCTTCTAGAAGCACCTGTTTTTTCAAAATCCAAAACAAAAATGCAAAAAAATCAATTTTTTAATACTCCTTTAATATATTCAACAGGAAATCATAGTATAATAAGCGATTTAAAACATAATTTATCTGTATTAAAGACCAAGTACTTTAGGCCAGATTTATTTCTATTATGGAAATCTCAAAATAAGGGTAAAAAATGAAAAATAGATACATTGAAAGCTTTGAAAAAGCTCAGATTGGCGACAAGAAAGTTCCAAGCTTTAAAGCAGGAGATACAATTAGATTAGGGATACAAATCAAAGAAGGTGAAAAAACTCGTATTCAAAATTTTGAGGGTATCTGTATTTCAATTCGTGGAAATGGCGTAGATAGAACTTTTACAGTAAGAAAAATGGGAGCAAATAACATTGGTGTTGAAAAAACTTTCCCACTATATAGTGCAAGCCTACAAACTATTGAAGTATTAAGAATAGGTCGAGTAAGAAGAGCAAAACTTTACTACTTAAGAGATAGAAAAGGTAAGTCTGCTAGAATCAAAGAGTTGAGAAAGTAATTTTCTCAACTTAAAATCTCATTTTATCTTTATTTCAAAGCTTTAAAAAATTTTCCAATATTCTCAGTCCATTGCTATCTGATTTCTCTGGGTGTGGCTGTATTCCAAAAACATTGTCCTTATTGATAATAGCTGGGAATTCATATCCATATTTACAAGAAGCAACTATAAAATCTTTTTTTATTTGACAATGATAACTATGAACGAAATATAAAAAAAAGTTATCATCTAGCCCATTTAGTATTTTTGCATCTCTTTTTTTACAACATAGATTCCAACCAATATGCGGAATCTTCAATCCCAACATCGCATCTTTCTTAAAATGTATCACATCGCCATCAAATACGCCAAGCCCTCTATGTTCTCCAAATTCAAATCCTCGTTGAAATAAAAGTTGCATCCCAACACAAATTCCAAAAAAATATTTTCCACTATCTATAAAATCTAGTAATGCTTGCTCCATATTAGATTCTCTTAGATTTTTAATTGCATCTCCAAAAGCACCAACACCTGGCAAAATCAATTTATCACAAGTTTTAACCTCTTCTGGATATTTAATTTTTACCAATCTCATACCAGATTTTTCAAAAGCCTGTATCACACTACCAATATTTCCAGCACCATAATCAACAATACCCACTCTCATTCTACTAACACCTCTTTATTGTAATAAAGTATAATTCTATCTCAAAGTAAATATTGTTTCAATAGGTATAATAATGCATCACTTGTCTCTTGGTATCGTATTTATGTTTATTGCTTCTTTCTTCTTTGCAATCATGAATGCTTTCATCAAAATCCTCTCGCAAACAATTTCTCCTGTAGAAAATCTTTTTTTTCGCTCTATTATTATGACTTTTTTTATGCTTTTATTTTTAGCAATTCAAAAAAAACCTATTATAAAAAAATCTGGTGGTTGGCATAAATTATTTTTTCGTGCCTTTATAGGGGGATTGAGTATGCTTGCTTTATTTTATAACATTGCTACAATCCCTCTGAGCATAGCAACAACATTTGCACAAAGCACACCTTTATATGTTCTTTTATTTTCTCTGCTTTTTTTAAAAGAAAGGATTCCATTTACCATTATCATTGCTGGAATTATAGGGTTTATTGGAATTATTTTTATCTGCAATCCATTTGGACAACCTCTAGCACCCATAAATATTATAATGGGAATTTTTAGCGGTGGTGGAGCAGCCTTAGCACTAATTACTCTAAGAAGTCTCAAAGAATACTTTGAGAACTCTTTTATTATCTTATTTTTTGGGCTTAGTATGAGTATTGTTGGAGGTATTATAATTCTTTTACCTGTATTTTTTATTGATAACTCTTGGCATACCCCAAATTCTTTTGAATGGTGGATAATTATTCTAATGGGATTATCAGGCACAATTGGGCAACATTTCTTAACAAAGGCATATATGGCTGCTCCTGCTGGAATTGTTGCACCTATTGATTATGTTAAAATCCTATGGGGAATTTTTATGGGAGTGTATCTTGGAGATTCACTTCCAAATATTGAGACTTGGAGTGGCATATTGCTTATATTATTCTCTGGAATCCTGATAGCTTTGCCGATTTTTATCAAGGATTATAAAAGGATAAAAAATGGATACTAAAATATTTCAAAATATTCACACCATCGCAATTATAGGCTTAAGTCCAAATCAACAAAAAGATAGTTTTAAAGTAGCAAATTTCTTAATACAAAAAGGCTTTGAAGTTATTCCCATTTATCCAAAGGAAGATATTATTTTAGGTAAAAAGGTTTTTAGAAGCTATACACAAGCCCACAATAATCATAAAATTGATTGTGTAGTCATCTTCCGCAAAAGTGAAAAATGTTTTGAAATAGCTCAAGAAATTATTACACAAACCCCTCTTCCAAAAATTGTTTGGTTGCAACTTGGTATCACAAATATCTATGCCAAAAAAATACTAGAAGATAAAAATATCATCTTTGTAGAAAATCGTTGTATAAAAATTGAATTACAAAAAAATGGAATCTCTTGATGCTATTTAAAGATATTTTACTTTACATAAGGCTTTGGATCAATCTTTCTCATAAAACTTCAAGAAAGCTTGATATTATCGACTTATTTTTTATTTTAATTACCATTTTTTCCTCAGTAATTATACTTACTATGTTTCATCAACTTTCATTGAGCGAGAAAGAACTAAATAATCTTTTTTATAATAATCATTTTTTCTTTGAGTTTTTAAGAACTCTTATCAAATTTTTTGGAACAAATGCTTTTGTCTTAAAACTACCTTTATTAATTCTGCACATTCTTAATCTTATGCTTCTTTATGGTATTTGTAGGCATACTTTAAAAAATAAAAGCCATAGTTTAATTTGCATTATGATTTATATTTTATTGCCAGGGGTAAATCTCAGTGCAATTTTACTAATAGAGTGTTCTTGGATTATTTTTCTCACTTTTTTTGTGGGATATATCTATACAAGGTATCAAAAAATTCCAATTATATTATTAGCAATACTTTCTATTGCAACTTCTGGAGCAACAATATTGCTTATAGCAATTGCAATTTTTTCACTAAAAAACAAACAAAATAAGATTTTTATTTTCTGTATCGCATGCCTAGCTATCAATTGGTATCTTTATGATTTTGATATTGGAGGAAAACCACAAGCCTATTTCTTAGAAACACTTGCACAAATTGCAATACTCTACTCTCCTCTACTTTTTATTTATTATGCTTATAGTATTTATTGGAGTCTAAGACATCAAAACACAATACTACCATACATTGCAGCAACTAGTATAGTTTTTTGTATCATTCTTTCACTAAGACAAAATATCAATTTCTATATACTTATTCCACAAAGTCTTGTTGCACTGCCTATCATGATTCAATGTTTTATGAATGATTTAAAAGTTAGACTTCCACAATTTAGAAAAAACCACTATGTTTTTGCTAGTTTAATTCTTCTTTTCTTAGTTTTACAGACAAGTGTTATATTTGGCAATAAAATTACATATCTATTTTCCAATAAGCCAAACTTTGCTTCAAATTATTATTTTGCTAAAGAAATAGCCATGGAGCTTAAAAAATTAAATATCAATGCGATACATACCACATCGCCATCACTAAGAAAACAACTCGCATTTTATGGAATTAAAGACAATAAGAATCTTATCTTGCTACCGAGTAAATCCCTAAAAAAATCTGATATTATTATTTCCTATAACAATACCCCTATCTATCTTTTCCAAATTTATAAAAAATGAAACAATCTGCTTTTAGTATTTTTGAACTACTCCTTGTTTGTAGTCTTATTGGGATTCTTATTTTTTTTGCAAAACCAAACAACACCAATCAAATCTATAAGGTCTCCAACTATCTCTATCAAAATATTCTCTATACAAAAAATCTTGCCCTTACTCAAGATACACTATATACAAATCTCAACCAAACAAAATGGATAACAAATGCCTTTCCAAGTGTCTATCCTCAAATTCTTCTTAGTAATCAAACTTTTTGGCAAATTCAATTTCATTTAAGTGGAACCTACACGCAAAATAGTTTTAGTATTTATCTTGATACACCAAGACAAGCACAAACAACACATTATGATAATAGGCCAATGGCTGGAGACATTATTGCAACACAAGGTGTAAATTTGCAATGCTTAAGTGGTTATAACAATAGCAATATTTCAGATTTCTGCAAAAATAATGCTGATACCTACACAAGACTTTTAGAATCTTTTGGAATCAAACTTCAGATATCCACGCAAAATACTTGCAAAGAAAAACAAACTGGGAGAATTTATTTTGATAACACGGGAAAACCTTATTGTGGAACTACCCCTGTCTCACTCACACAACCTTTTATTATTACACTAACAAAAGATAATCTACAATCAAGTATATGCATTCTGCCCGTCACAGGAGCAATTTTGCAAGGAAAAATATGCAAAAAAATATAGCCATTCTTAGTGACTTTGATGTTGCACAAAGACCAAGACCTTTTAGAATGATACAAATGCTTAAAAACTCTTATCATCTTTTTGTAATTGCAAAAAATTGCTCTATTTTAGATGGAATAAAAACTTTTAGTTATCCAGCAGATAAAACTTCAAAAGAACGCTCACAGGAAGAAAATGATGCCATTTATCAAAAATGTATCAAAAAAGACTTTATCCCATTGATATTTACCAAAAATAGACTTTATATTAAAACAATTTTACGCTCTCTGCCAATCTTGGATCTTATCATAGTCGAAGATATCACCCTATTGCCTTTTGCAGTTGAATATAAACAAAAAAATAAAAAAACAAAAATTTTAATAGATCTTAGAGAATTTTATCCTCTTGAATATGAAAATGATAAAAGATGGCTAGAAAGTTTTGGTATGTTTTTTTATTTTATTTGCGAACGCTACTTGCCTCAAGTTGATTTTGCAATAACAGTAGGAGAAGGTATCGCAAAAAAATATCTAGAAACCTTTCAGCTAAAATGTGAGATTTTTTATTCCCTTCCTCCTTATTTTGATATCTCACCAAGCCCAATAGAACAAAAAATAAAAATTGTCTATCATGGTTTTTTAAGTCCTGATAGAAATTCACACATGCTTCTTGATATTGCACAAGAATTGGATCAAAGATTCCATATTTACATCTTAGGATTAAGCAACCAAGCAAATTTCCTGCAATCTCTACAGCAAAAAGCCCCAAGCAATGTAAGCTTTCTACCTCCTGTTGCAATGCAAGACATCATACCTTTTACTCAACAATTTGATCTAGGAATCCTTACTTTAACCCCAAACAATTTTAATAATGCCAATGCAATGCCAAATAAATTTTTTGAATATATTCAAGCAAGATTAGGGATTATCACCACACCATTGCCTTCATTAAGCTCTTTTATTTCAAAATATCATATTGGAAAGATGAGTCAAGATTTTTCAAAAGAAAGTCTGGTGCATACTATCAATACTCTTGATACCAAAGAGATAAAAAACTTTAAAATCTCTGCACACTATGCATCACAAACATTAAATCTCCTTTCTAATCAAAAAAAAATACTTCATTGGGTTGATCAACTACTCACATAATCTTCTTTTTATCATTGACACTTCAAACCTCATCACAATAAACCCAAGGTATTTACCAAAAGAAGTTTTGTTTAAGGTAGAATAAAAAATTATTTTAATATTCTTAAGATTAGGGCTATATTTGTTTTTAAAGCGTTTTATTTTTCCCATCGGTTTTATTGTTTGCTATAACATTAATGCAGAAGAAATTAAATCTATTAAATATGATGGTCTTGTGTATATGTCAGACCTTCTAGCACAAGAAGTAACAGGCATTAAAAAAGGCGATAACCTAGAAGAAAAAAAAATAGATTCCGCAATCCTTGCCCTTTATAATCAAGGCTACTTTAAAGATGTATATGCCACTTTTGACAAGGGGAATCTTGTTTTCCATTTTATAGAAAAACCTCGTGTAGCAAGTTTAGAAATCAAAGGATATGGGACAGAGCAAGAAAGAGAAACTATCTATAAGCAACTTGCTATCAAAAAGGGTGATGTTTTTGATGAACAAAAACTACAAAAAGCAAAAGAAACATTGCAAACTATCCTAGAAATTCAAGGATATTATGGGACAACCATACAAACTACCCAAGATGAAATTGGAGATAATGTTTATGCAATCACTCTTGATGTAAATAGAGGAGATAATATCTACATTACACGCGCATTTTATGATGGTAGAAAAAGCCTAAGCGTTAAACAAGTAGAATCTCTATCAGCCAATAAAGAAAAACAATTTATGGGATGGTTATGGGGTAGAAATGATGGTAAATTAAGACTACAAGAACTTGAATTTGATAACAAAAGAATCCAGGATGTATATATGAGACATGGTTTCTTAGATGCCAATGTATCCTCTCCCTACCTAGATACAAATTTTTCAAATTACACAGCAAATCTTTATTTTAAAATTGATGAGGGAATACAATATAAAATCTCTGATATTGATATTCAAATTGACAACGAGGTAGAATCTATAGCAAAACTAAAAAAATTGCTAAAAAGTAAAAAAAATAAGTATATCAATATTGAAGAATTGCGAATGGATATGCAACTTCTAAAACAAGCTGTTGCGGATTATGGCTATGCCTTTGCTATGGTAAATCCGGATTTAGACAAAGATGAGGCTAATGGTAGCGTGAAAATTATCTATCATATCCAAGTAGGGCAAAAAGTAAAAATCAATGATGTTATTGTTACAGGGAATACAAGAACTGCAGATAGAATTATACGCCGCGAAATCTTACTTGCACCAAATGATACCTATTCGCTTACAAAAATTATGGCTTCTGAAAATGCCCTAAGAAGATTAGGATTTTTTGAAAATGTCAAAATTGACCAAAAAAGACTCTCTGAAAATACTATGGATTTGGTCGTAAATGTCTCTGAGGGGAGAACTGGTGAGCTACAATTTGGAATGGGGTATGGAAGCTATGGTGGCTTAATGATCAATGGAACAATTAGTGAGAGAAATTTATTTGGAACTGGTCAAAGTGGAAGCATCTATGCGAATATATCCACTGGTTCTGGACTTACCTACTATGGGATAAAAAATGCAGGTAAATCTTATTCTGGAAGCATTTCCTTAACAAATCCTAGATTATTTGATAGTTATTATAGCTCCTCTATAAATTTATATGCCACCTACTCCGTAAGCTATAACTATATACAACAAAGTGGTGGTTTTGGTATCTCTGTGGGCAAACTTCTGACCAATACTCTAAGAGCTAATATTGGTTATGATTTCAATGTTTTAAAGACGAGTAATTTTACTTCACCACTATATGAACGCTACTATGCCTCAAAAGATAGAGTTGTGGGCACATATGGAAACTATTCAATTACAGGACTTTGGGACAAAGAATATGCACTCCCAATTACAAGCTCCATTACCCCTAGCCTTAGCTTTGATAATACAGATGATTATTACTTTCCTAAAAGAGGTTTTATTGCATCTGCATATGCTCAGTTTAATGGAATTGGTGGAGATGTGTATAACACAAAAGTATATGCAAAATTTGCAGCATATACATATTTTAAAGATTATATTGGTTTAGATCTTATTGGTAGATATAAGGCACAAGGAGGATATTTCTTTAGATATGATAAGGAAAGCTTTTTGCCCATCAATAATACTTTTTATATGGGTGGTGTAACCACTATCCGTGGCTTTAGAAGTGGTTCTATTTCTCCAAGAGATGAACTAGGACTTTGGGTTGGTGGTGATGGAATGTTTACAAACTCTGTTGAATTAAGCTATGGTCTTTTAGAATCTGCAAAAATGCGCATATCCGCATATTTTGATTATGGGTTGTTGCATTACCGCACTTACTCAGGAGTTGCAGATAAAAATATTGCAAACTTTAAAGACTTTGGTATTGTAGGGTCAGGAAACAATATGATCACTTGGAGAGCTGCTACAGGCGTAGCGTTAGAATGGGTATCACCTATGGGACCAATTGTGCTAGTCTTCCCTATCAAAGTATTTAATGAACAAGCTGGAGATTACACCTCAAGTTTTGAATTCACACTTGGAACAAGGTTTTAAAATGTCACGAATTACAAATAAAGAAATATTAGATCTCATGCAAAATGCATCATTAAAAGATTTGGGAGTAATGGCAAATAAAATCAAAACGCAACTGCATCCACAGAAAATTACTACTTTTATTGTTGATCGCAATATCAATTACACAAATATATGTTGGGTAGATTGTGATTTTTGTGCTTTTAAAAGAAAAATTGGTGAGGAAGATGGATATATCTTAAGTTTTGAAGAAATTGATAAAAAAATAGAAGAATTACTTGAAATTGGGGGAACTCAAATACTTTTTCAAGGTGGTGTCCATCCAAAACTCAAAATAGATTACTATCAAAACCTCGTTGCTCATATCCATCAAAAATACCCTGAAATCACCATTCATGGATTTTCTGCTATAGAAATTCACTACATTGCAAAAGTATCAAACCTAAGCATAACAGAAGTTTTGCAGTGTCTTAAAGATGCTGGCTTATCCTCAATTCCTGGTGCAGGTGCAGAAATACTAAGCGATAGAGTAAGAGATATGATTGCTCCAAAAAAGCTAGATTCTGATGAATGGATTGATGTGCATAGACAGGCACATAAACTTGATATTAAAAGCACTGCTACTATGATGTTTGGTAGCGTGGATAATGATGAAGATATTATAGAGCATTGGGATAGAATTCGATCACTTCAAGATGAAACAAATGGATTTAGGGCTTTTATACTCTGGAGCTTTCAACCACAAAATACTCCACTACAAGCAAGATTCCCTAATCTCACAAAAGCCTCATCAAATCGCTATCTAAGACTCCTTGCATGCAGTAGAATTTATCTAGATAATTTTAAAAATATTCAAAGCTCTTGGGTTACTCAAGGTTCTCATATTGGGCAACTTGCCCTACTTTTTGGGGCTAATGATTTGGGAAGCACTATGATGGAAGAAAATGTCGTTTCTGCTGCTGGTGCAAGCAATTCTATGAATCAACAAGAGATGATAAAGCTTATTAAAGATATTGGGGATAAGCCTGCAAAACGAAATACAGCATATGAAATTTTGGAGTATTTTTGATGAAATTTCTTTTTACAGCAATTTTATTTCTAGGAGTTTTCATGCAAACAAAAGCAATTGAATATATCAAAATCAATCATCAAGAAATTCCTGTAATTTTTGAGTATTCTCAAGTAATTCCTGCTGGTTTTATACGTCTTAGTTTTCTAGGAGGGGGTAGTATTAATGATGGAAAACTTTCAGGACTTTCATCACTTAGTGCAAAATTATTGAATGAAGGAAGTAAATCTTTAGGAGTTATTAAATTTTCTGAGGAACTTGACAAGCGTGCAATATCTCTTCATAGCACTGCTGGTATTGAAACTCTAAATATAGAACTAGGTTTCCTTAAAGAACAGCAAAAAGAAGCACTAAAACTATTACAAGAGCTTTTATTAGATCCTAATTACACTCAAAATACCCTTGAAAAAATCAAACAAAATGCCATCAATACCCTTTTGGCAAAAGAGAATGATTTTGATTATATTGCAAATAAAAACCTCTCAACCCTTCTTTTTAAAGATACTCCATTGGCCAAAAACCCTACAAAAGAAAGTTTAGAAAATATCACGCTTGAAGATATTAAAAATTTTATTCAAGAAAATCTTACTCTTGCAAGAGTGATTGTTACAATGGGTGGAGACATAGATGAAAAACAAACTCTTCAAGAAATAAAAAATATCTTATCAAATTTAAATACAGGCATTAAAGCTCAAACTCATAAATATGAAGCCAATCCAAACAAGGAAGAAATTACTACATATAAAGAAACTCAGCAAGCTTATATCTATTTTGGAGCACCATTTTATATATCAAATCTTAAAGAAGATTCCTATAAGGCTAAAATTCTATCCTTTGTGCTTGGTGCAAGTGGTTTTGGCTCTAGATTAATGGAAGAAATTCGCGTAAAAAGAGGTCTTGCCTATTCTGCATATTTAAGAGTAAATACTGGCAAAATCATAAGTTATGCATCAGGATATTTACAAACAAAGCTTGATAATCAACAAGAAGCCATTAGTCTTGTTAAAGAAATTGTAAAAGAATTTATCCAAAATGGAATCACGCAAGAAGAATTGGATAGTGCCAAACAATTTTTATTGGGAAATGAACCCCTAAAAAAAGAAACACTCTCTCAAAGGCTAAATACAAAATTTCAAAATTTCTATTTAGGATTGCCTATTGATTTTGATCAAATACAACTTGAACAAATCCAAGATATCTCCCTTGATACAATCAATAGTTATATTAAATCTCATGTTGAATTAAATGACTTAACCTTTAGCATTTTAACAATGGAGGAAAAAGATAATGAATAATGCATTTGAAACTATCATAGGACTTGAAGTACATGTACAACTCAATACTAATACAAAAATTTTCTGCTCTTGTGCGACAAGTTTTGGAGATGAACCAAATAAAAATGTGTGCCCCACTTGCTTAGGTCTGCCTGGTGCGTTACCTGTTTTAAATAAAGAAGTTGTAAAAAAAGCAATTGCCTTTGGAACTGCTATCAACGCAACAATCAATCAAAACTCCATCTTTGCAAGAAAAAATTATTTTTATCCGGACTTACCTAAGGCTTATCAGATTAGTCAATTTGAGATTCCTATAGTTGGAAAAGGATATATTGAAATCAGTCTCAATGGTGAGAAAAAAACTATCGGAATCACTCGTGCTCATATGGAAGAAGACGCTGGAAAAAATATCCACGATGCTAATGTTTCAAAAGTAGATTTAAATCGTGCTTGCACTCCATTGCTTGAAATTGTAAGCGAACCAGATATGAGAAGTAGTGATGAGGCTGTTGCTTATCTGAAAAAATTACATTCAATTGTAAGATTTTTAGAAATTTCTGATGCAAATATGCAAGAGGGTAGTTTTCGATGTGATGCCAATGTTTCTATACGACCAAAAGGCGATACAAAACTTTATACGAGAGTAGAAATCAAAAATCTCAACTCATTTAAATTTATCCAAAAAGCAATTGAATATGAAACACAAAGACAAATTGATGCTTGGGAAAGTGGAAAATATGATTTAGAGATTATTCAAGAAACAAGATTATTTGATACCTCAAAAGGCATTACAAGATCTATGAGAGGAAAAGAAGAAGCTGCGGATTATAGATATTTTCCAGATCCAGACTTACTTCCTGTATATATTGATGAAGAGCTTATGGAAGAAGGAAGGAAGATTCCAGAAATGCCTGATGAAAAACGTGCAAGATATGTAAGCACTTTAGGCATTAAAGAAGAGGATGCTCAAACACTTACCTCAAGCCTAGAACTCGCAACTTTTTTTGAAAAAATGCTTGCTCAAAACATCAATCCCAAAGCATGTGTAACTTGGCTGATTGTTGAGCTTCAAGGATTACTAAAGGATGGAAACACATTGCAAACTTGTGGTATCACCCCAGAATTGCTCTCTACTCTAATCAAACGCATAGAAGATAATAAAGTAAGCGGTAGAGATGCTAAAGATGTTTTAAAAGTTCTTGTAAAAGAAAAGGGTGGAGACATTGATTTGTTGATAGATTCTATGGGGTTAGCACAAATAAACGACGATGGGGCACTATTAAGCACAATTGAAGCGGTATTGAATGCCAATCAAGACAAAGTAGAAGAATTTAAAAGCGGGAAAGAAAAGCTATTTGGTTTCTTTGTTGGCCAAGTTATGAAAAATATAAAAGGTGCAAATCCAGCAAGAGTAAATGAACTTTTAAAAGAAAAATTAAAATAACCCTTATAATTCCACAAGGGTTATTTTTATCTTATATTACACCCTTTTTTTCTAAGAAAAGGGACTTAATCCCAACATTCTGTGTTCTTAATTCCAAGCTTTTTTGCGCTAAATTTTGGATTTAAACCTTGTTTTCTTTGATTTTTATAATCCTTTAATGCTTTTAATACAATATCTGATAAAAATAAAATAGCAATAATATTTAGAGTTGCCATTAACCCCATAAAAATATCAGCTAACTCCCATGCTAATTTTAAATCCATTTGAGAACCTATAAACACCATTGCAACAGCACTTATCTGAAACAACACCATTATTATTTTAGATTTTGTTAAATATTTGATATTAGCTTGAGCATAATAATAATTTCCTATCAAAGAAGTAATTGCAAAAAGCACAATTGCTATTGTCACAAAATAAAGTCCCCAAGAACCAAAATGCTCTGTCATAGCACTTTGCACCAAAGGCATTGCCGTAAGCTCTTGCCCCTTTGCAACAAAGGAAGAAGAAAAAAGTACCAAAAACGCAGAACTAGAGCAAACCAATACATCAATAAACACACTCAAAGACTGCACGAGTCCTTGCTTAACAGGGTGAGTTGTATGAGCTGCTGCTGCGGCATTTGGCGCAGAACCCATACCTGCTTCATTAGAAAATAACCCCCTTTTAATACCTATAACAATTGCACTACCTGCAAAACCTCCAAAAATTGCCTTAAAATCAAACGCATTTGTCAAAATATCTTTCATAACATCAGGTATTTTTTCAAAATTTAATATCATAACAATCAAAGCAAGACAAATATAAGCCAAAGCCATATAAGGCACAATTACAGAACTTACCTTTCCAATAAAATGACTTTTACTAAAAAACATTATCGCAGAAAAACCAGCCAAAATACAACCAATATAAAGTGTCCAATTACTATCTGCAAAACTTAAAATATTTGCATTAGCAGTTTTATTATAATACACCTCAAAAGCCGAAGTCATCGTATAAGATTGCAATCCATTAAATCCATAAGCATAAGTTAAAATTAGCACTATAGCAAATAAAGATCCCATCCATTTCATATTTAATGCTCTTTGCATATAATATGCTGGTCCCCCTTTAAAGCCTTTACCATCTTTTGTCTTATAGATTTGTGCCAATGTGCTTTCAGCAAAAGCACTCGCTCCACCAAAAAAAGCCATAACCCACATCCAAAATATTGCTCCAGAACCTCCCGCCACAATAGCAAAAGCAATTCCAGCAATATTACCAATACCAACTCTTGAAGCAGTAGAAATCATTAAAGCCTGAAAAGGGCTAATGTGCTCTGCATGTTTCTTTTGTGTCTCTGGCTTTTCTGTCACAACCTTGATACTCTCAGCAAGAAGTCCTATTTGAACAAATCCAAGCCTCAAACTATAAAAAATACCCACAAACACTAATAAGCCTACTAAATAATAGGTATAAAGCCAATTATTTACCCCTCCTAAAAAATTTACAAAAAAATCTATATTCATTTATAACACCTCCGATTTTCTTTATTGCTAACTTAGATACAAAAAATTTGCAATGCTAAAAAATTATAACAACCGCATTAAAGCGAAACAAAATAGAATCTCTAAGCAACAAATACACTATTACTTTTTGTAACACTAGATAACCATTTTAATAGCCTCAAAATTCAACAGCTTCTGAAAAATCAAATTTCGCTCTTCTTCATTATCAACTTCTACAATTAGATGCAAGGAAATATACTTTCCATTACTTGATGCATTTTTTCTTTCTAGTTCGTATTGCTTATCCAAAAGCTCAAAAACAAACTCCCTTATTTTATCTTCATCCTCTCCTATAATTCTATATTCCCATTTACAGGGATATTCAATCTTTGCTTCCATTGATAATCTCCAAAATATATTGTGGTATTCTCCTTGGCTTTTTTATTGCACGATCCAAAAAAGCTAATTTTACATCCATTGAAAAAATCTCCTGCCCATCAATGCCATTACAATCATCATGCAGAAAAATCCTTTGTCGCAAAACCAAAGAAGTATTTTTTATCTCTAAAGTTTCTGTCTTGATTCTAATTAAATCTCCTAGCTTTGCACTACTCAAAAATTTTGCTTCTATGCTTGCAACAACAAAAAATCCTTCTTTTGTTTCTGGTAAGCTATTATTTTTAAAAAAGAGTTCACTCCTTGCACGCTCACAAAATTTTAAATAATTACTATGATATACAATTCCTCCGCAGTCTGTATCTTCATAATATACCCTAAAATACACTTATATCCCCTATATCTATATTTCTTAGAAATAATAGCAAAACCTTGCAAAAATATAAAATTGATTTTTTTAATAAAATTTTAATTTTTTTTTTGATAGGCTCATAGCTTAGTCAAATTTCTAGAGTTTGATTAAGCTATGTTATATACTTTGAAACAAGGATTTTTTATTATGAACAACTTTTCTAAACTTGGTTTTATAATGGCTACATTAGGTAGCTCTATAGGTTTAGGACATATTTGGCGTTTCCCCTATATGGCTGGAAGCAGTGGTGGTGGAGCTTTTGTTTTGCTTTATTTAGCAATTATTTTTATCATTGGAATTTCTTTGCTTGTGGCTGAAATGATTATTGGTAATAAGGGAAGAGCTAATGCACAAGATTCTTTTAATGCTCTTGATACTACCAAAGCTAAAAAATGGAAATGGGGAGGTATCTTTTTAATTGGTGGGCCAATAATCCTCACTTACTATTGTGTAGTTTTAGGTTGGGTGATTTATTATCTTGTAATGCTAAGTTTTAATCTACCTTCTGATGTAAAAACATCTCAAGATATCTTTGTAAATTTATTAAATGAAGGTGTTATGGCACAAATTATTTGTTTTTTTGCAATTGTTTTTATTACAGGATATTTTGTTGCTCGTGGAGTAAAAGCTGGAATTGAGGTTTTAAATTTTATTCTTATGCCTCTATTGTTTATTATTTTTATTGGGCTTTTAATTTATTCAATGACACTACCTTCTTTTTCACAAGGTGTGCATTTTATGTTTGATTTTGATTTTAGTAAAATTACCTCTAAGGTCTTAATAGATGCTTTAGGGCAAGTGTTTTACTCCCTATCTATAGGTATTTGTATTATTATCACCTATGCTGCTACAACTGAAGAAAAACAGAATCTTTTTTCTAGTGCAATGTGGGTTGTGATTCCTGGGATTTTAATTTCTTTGATTGCTGGAGTGATGATTTTTACTTTTGTTTTTGAACATAATGCAGAACCTGCAAGTGGTCCTGGTCTTATTTTTATTACACTGCCATTGATTTTTAAAGAAATGGGATTAACAGGCAATATCATTTGTTTATTATTTATGATAGGCTTAGCATTTGCTGGAATCTCAAGCACAGTTTCATTATTAGAGCCTTCTGTAAAGTGGCTAGAAGAAAAAACAAAACTCAATCGTTTTAGTGCAACTTGGTTTTTATCCTTTTTAATTTTTGTTGTAGGTGTTGCTTTGATTTTTTCACTCAATCCTAATAACAAACTAGAAATTATGGGCAAAAATTTATTTGATTGTGCAGATTGGTTAAGTGCAAATATTTTACTTACACTTGGTGGTTTAACATCTTGCATATTTGTAGGATGGGTAATTGGTAAAGAAAAATTAAGAAGCTTTACTCAACATTATTTCAATAATGCTGCATTTGAGCTTTGGTTATTTTCATTGCGTTATTTAGCACCAGCTACTATTCTTACAATACTAATTTATAATTTGTTTATTAAGGGATAAGGAATGAACAACTTTTCTAAACTTGGTTTTATAATGGCTACATTAGGTAGCTCTATAGGTTTAGGACATATTTGGCGTTTCCCCTATATGGCTGGAAGCAATGGTGGTGGAGCTTTTGTTTTATTATTCCTAACCATAACGCTAGTAGTAGGCGTATCCATGCTCGTGGCTGAAATGATTATTGGCAATAAGGGAAGAGCTAATACGCAAGATTCTTTTAATGCTCTTGATACTACCAAAGCTAAAAAATGGAAATGGGGAGGTATCTTTTTAATTGGCGGGCCTCTTGTTTTAACTTTTTATTGTGTAGTTTTAGGTTGGGTGATTTATTATCTTGTAATGCTAAGTTTTAATCTACCTTCTGATGTAAAAACATCTCAAGATATCTTTGTAAATTTATTAAATGAAGGTGTTATGGCACAAATTATTTGTTTTTTTGCGATTGTTTTTATTACAGGATATTTTGTTGCTCGTGGAGTAAAAGCTGGAATTGAGGTTTTAAATTTTATTCTTATGCCTCTATTGTTTATTATTTTTATTGGGCTTTTAATTTATTCAATGACACTACCTTCTTTTTCACAAGGTGTGCATTTTATGTTTGATTTTGATTTTAGTAAAATTACCTCTAAGGTCTTAATAGATGCTTTAGGGCAAGTGTTTTTCTCTTTATCCATAGGTGCTGGGACAATCATCACCTATGCTGCTACAACTGAAGAAAAACAGAATCTTTTTTCTAGTGCAATGTGGGTTGTGATTCCTGGGATTTTAATTTCTTTGATTGCTGGAGTGATGATTTTTACTTTTGTTTTTGAACATAATGCAGAACCTGCAAGTGGTCCTGGTCTTATTTTTATTACACTGCCATTGATTTTTAAAGAAATGGGATTAACAGGCAATATCATTTGTTTATTATTTATGATAGGCTTAGCATTTGCTGGAATCTCAAGCACAGTTTCATTATTAGAGCCTTCTGTAAAGTGGCTAGAAGAAAAAACAAAACTCAATCGTTTTAGTGCAACTTGGTTTTTATCCTTTTTAATTTTTGTTGTAGGTGTTGCTTTGATTTTTTCACTCAATCCTAATAACAAACTAGAAATTATGGGCAAAAATTTATTTGATTGTGCAGATTGGTTAAGTGCAAATATTTTACTTACACTTGGTGGTTTAACATCTTGCATATTTGTAGGATGGGTAATTGGTAAAGAAAAATTAAGAAGCTTTACTCAACATTATTTCAATAATGCTGCATTTGAGCTTTGGTTATTTTCATTGCGTTATTTAGCACCAGCTACTATTCTTACAATACTAATTTATAATTTGTTTATTAAGGGATAA
>NZ_NXLX01000048.1 GCF_003364335.1 Helicobacter anseris | reverse complement strand
TGTTAAATTCCCTTTGGTAGTGATATCACTGCTTGCACCATTTATTACAAGATATGTTTTAGCTGAAATCTCTACCTTGTTAGTATTATTTAATGAAAAATTTTCAAATGTTGCTCCACCTTCTGTTGCAGAAATGGTAGTTGTCCCGCTATTGTTTAATTTAAATAGAGTTTTGAAATCAACATTTTTTGTTGTAATTGTTGTAGTTCCACTATTATTTAGTGTGAAATTATTAAAAGTTGCTTGATAAGTATCAAAAGTTAGAGCTTTTCCACCACCTACTGTTGCATACCCATCCATTAAAAATTTATCTGCAGTAACCGTATAGCCACTTAAACCATTGTTAGTGATACTACCTTCAATGGTTAGGTCATCTACTCTTTTTTCCTCATCTGTTGGATTATTTGGATCTGTAGGAGCTTTTTTAGCAATAACAAAAGTTCCTGTAGAACCATCTCCACCCATACCAAAAACTAGATTACTTCTAATAGTTCCTTTATTTGCAAAATAGATTTTTATAT
>NZ_NXLX01000047.1 GCF_003364335.1 Helicobacter anseris | reverse complement strand
CTCCCCCAAATCCTCTCTAATGGGTGTAAATATCATAATCAAGCTTTTGCTCCTTATAATGTAATCTTTGAACCTTATTATGAAAAGATTAAAGAATTTGTAGGAGAAGAAGTATATAAAAAACTCAAACCTTCTTTAAAAATAACAAGTTCCTATCGTTGCGAAGGTGGTAAAGGTGTTGTTATTACAATCTATACAGCCATTGGAACAACTTATAAAAAGTTTGGAATCTTTGGAGATGAAGGAGCAGGTTTTTCTCTCACTGAAACTCAAGGAATTAGCATAGGAGGTTCTAATACTTTTGAACTTAGAGATGGTAAGTTTGTAAAAACACAAGAAATTGCAAAGGATTTTCTATGACACCTAAAGAACTTATAGTAAAAATCAACACAAAAAGATAAAAAATACTTCAATAGATTTTAGAGGTTAAAGAGGGTTTTGAGTTAAAATTATAGTTTTTAAACTCAAAGGATTAACAATGCGATTAAAAAAGATGATTTCTCCCCTCCTCTCTTTAGTTTTCTTATCCACTCCCCTCCTAGCAGAGTTAAAGTATTTTCCCAAAGATAAGGCTGAACTACTTGAACT
>NZ_NXLX01000046.1 GCF_003364335.1 Helicobacter anseris | reverse complement strand
GACAAACTCAAAACTCAAAGCACTACACAAGATAATAAAACAATAAAAACTTATCTAGTAGGTCCATTTAATAATCAAGAAGAAGCTAATAATGCTAAAACTAATGATTTAGCTGGAAGTATTAAAGAATTAAATTCTCAAGCTAATATCATTGAAGTAGAGTAAGCAAACAAGAAAACAAAAGAAAAAACAAAAGTAATGAAGAAAACATAAATCTTATTACTAATGTTTTTTCTTTAAAACAATAAGAAGCTAAAGCAAAACCTTTAGCTTCTTATAAAACTAAACAAAAAAAGAAAAAACAAAAAAACCAAACAATAAAAATGAAAAAAGATAAAAACAACAAATAAAAAAACAAAGAAACAAAAAAGAAAGTAAAGATAAAGAAACTAAAAAGAAAAACAAGAAATTTAAGAAATTTAAATTAAAAAGAAAGTGAGCAAATTAAATAAAGCATTCAATTGTAATTTAAAACAAATAAAAAGATTAAATTACATAAAAGAAGTATGAAGAATAATAATTAAAAAAGAAATTAAAAGTATTAATTAAAAGTATTAAAAAGTATTTTTAATTAAAACTAAGCAGAAGAAGAAAACAAA
>NZ_NXLX01000045.1 GCF_003364335.1 Helicobacter anseris | reverse complement strand
AGAATCTGCTTGTGTTTGAGCGCCACTTTGAGTAGTTGAGCTTCCAATTTCAAGTAATCTAAAGTTACTTCTTGTTGGAATATTATTAAAGTCATTACCTAGAGTTGCTATATCAATAATAGTATTTGTTTGTTCAAAAGTATTTAAGAGTAATTGTGTGGTATCAAGACTATTACCTTGTATTGTAAGTTTTTGCAAATGCAATTTATCTACATTGGTAAGGAATTTAGAACCTGAGTTCATTGTGATATTTACATTGGAGTTATCTTGCAAAGAAATATTTCCTACAAAAGCAGAATTTGCTGCTAAATTTACATTGTAAGTATAGGTATTGCTAGCCCCTGAACTACTAGCAGCTAATTCTGAAATAATACCCAATACCAAACCTTTTACATTGATATCATCTGTATAAGCATTACCACTATTCTTTCTATCCGTAGTAATAGTTAATAATGCCCCATTATCAGCAATGCCTTCAAAGTAATGCTTATAATTGCTTAAGAAAGATTGCTTCTTTTGATCACCAATATCAACTGAGATGTCTCCTAATACAAGTTTTACACCATCTTGATAGGTTACGCCTAGCACTTGATTATTGTTATCCTTAGTATTAGTTGTACCCGCCACTCCATTTTTAAATTCATCAGCTGTTTTTCCATCATTATTACTTGCAAAAATAAGGTTTGTAATTCCACTAGTGCCATAATCAATATCAGC
>NZ_NXLX01000044.1 GCF_003364335.1 Helicobacter anseris | reverse complement strand
ACAAATCTACCTGTAGAAGCTAGAGGTGCTAGAGATATATTTCCTAATTGAGAAGTAAGAGTAATATCTCCACCAGCAATATAATCTCCTACAAAGTAAGTTCCTAGATAAACTTTTGCATTAAATCCTTTGTTTTCAGTAAATTGTTTGAAATCATATCCATAGCTTGCACCAATTCTACTTCTTAGAGTAATAATACTCTCTTGAATACCATTTAAATCAATAGTAGTTTGTTTTAAGTTAGATTGATTTAAATAACCTAAAATTACTTCTGCTTGAGGTGTAACACTCCATTCTTTAGTTTTACCAAATAAGAATCTATAACCTAATTCTTGAGAGAGAGTGAGTGCAAAGTTATTACTATTATAAGATTGAGAATCTCCAAGCATAGAGATATTACTCATAATATAGCTAAACTTTAAGATGGTATCCGTATATAAACCATTTTTCCATCCAGTTGCTTTGCTTGCTCCATCTTGAACATAAGCATTATAGATTGCAAACTCTATGGCATTAGAAGCTACAGAGCTAATTCCTTTTAAAGAACCATCTACATTCATAGTGCTATTAGAACTTGTATTAGCATTTGCATAAGAGAGTGCAAAACCTAAATAATTATTTGCTCCATTAAATCCAAAGGCATAATCATAACCTGCTTGGAATGTAGTATAAAGAGATTTAGTTTCTAAAGAAAAGTTAGAGGTTTGCATACCATTAAACACTCTTGCCCATGCACCTTGAGCATTAGCATTCTCTCTTAATTCACCCATTCTTTTATTTAAGCTATTCATATTAGCTAAATAAAGATCATAATTACTTCCAAGAGCTGCTGC
>NZ_NXLX01000043.1 GCF_003364335.1 Helicobacter anseris | reverse complement strand
TCATTTGTCTTGTGAGATCTTCTCTCAAAATCAATATCAAAGCTCAATCCTTGTTCTTGTAATAATTTATCAGTATCTCTCTTTCTTTTGCCCAAAAAAGCGATTAAAGTTTCAAGATCTACAAAACTCTTATAAACTCCAATAAGTGCTTTAGTATCTTTGTTTGTATGTCTATTTTCAATTGTTTCAATACATTTCTCATAAGCCTCTAAATTTCTTTTCTCATTCTCAAAAGATTTTTTCTCAGCCTTTAAGCCATTGATTCTAACTCTGATGGAATTTGCTCTTTTATAAATCCTATCAAGCAACTCTTCATAGCTTAAATACATCTCATAAGCACCTAAAACATTCTTAATAATGCGTTGTTTTCTTGTATTCTTTTTTTCTTGCTCTATTCTTTGTTTTTCTTCTTCTGCTTTTTGTTTTGTCTCTTGGAGTGATTGAAGCTTTGAAGAATAGTTATCAGGTATATTTTTTAAGCTAGTGCAGTTATGAAACACACTATCAATATTTTGTGCTTTAGAAAAATCAAGATAAATCTTTTGGTTAAGACTGCTGCAATTAGCAAACATTCCATAAAAGGCTTCACCATTTGAAGTCTCAAGATTTATGGGTTGATTAAAAGAAACGCAATCAAACAACATCATACTGAAATCTTTGCCATTGCTAGTATTTTTGAATAATGGTTGATTAAAATTCTTGCAATAAGCAAAACATTGCCTAAAGCTTTCTACATTGCTGACATTCCAGTCAGAAATCCCCTCAAAAAATTCATTTGGTTCTTTGGAAAAAGGAATAAAAAAACCAGTGAGATCAGTGATTAAAGATGTATCAATATTTTTGCA
>NZ_NXLX01000042.1 GCF_003364335.1 Helicobacter anseris | reverse complement strand
GCCACCTCTTTCAATCAAGACCTAAGCTCTTGGGGGGATAAAAATCCCTTCAAAGACACTGGAGGGAAAAATCCTGATTTAAAGACAAAATGATGAAAAAGCTTTTTTGGATTTACTTTCTTGTTTTTCTAATCTTGGGATGTTCAAATCAAGATAAAGGAGAAAAAGCAATGAAAGAAGTTAAAGATTTATATGGAAATACCATAGGATTAGATGAGAAGAATCAAGTGATAATGAAGGATTATAGATACAAGAGAGGAACTATTTTCAAAGATGAACCTGAGAGAGAGTATTTTTCAGACAAATCTTTCTTAGCGAGAGAAAAGCTAAGAAGGACAAAACAACTTGAAGAAGTGCAAAGCATTCTCTCCTCTTCCCCCTTCTACTCTTATACCCCTAGCTATCTCAATCCTAGTGATTCAAGAGATCGCTCTTATTTTTTAGAATGGAGAGATTTATATCTCAAAGAACCTTTAAAAGGAAGCATTGCTCCTTGGAGTAAAGAAGAGAAAGAATACTATCTTTCTCTTAAAAGCAAGAAAGAGAGATATATCTATTTAGTAAAAAGAAGTGGATTAAAATGTGCCATTATTGATATACCACAAGAAGCTATTGGTAATGCAAAAGAGTTTCCTGAGATTACACAAAGAGTAGAAGAGAATAGAGGGACACTCAAATCTTATTTGCATATAGGAGAGTGGAATCTATGTGCAGGGATATTAGGAGATGCTAATGGGTTTATTGAAGCAGGAGAAATGGCAAATCTAGGATTTAAAGCTAGAGCTAAACAAGCTCTGATTTTAGCAATCCAACTTGGAGTAAATATCAAAGATAGGATTAGAAATCCACTTTTGATTCTTCAAGATTCTTATGAAGTAAGAGGGATTCTTGATGGTGAGAGAGAAAATCCCCTCAAAGCTTCAATCATAGAAAACCTTGCTCAGAGCATACAGCCTGATGAGTATGGAATGCTTCCTTTTATTGATGAAGTGATTGGAGTGGATTGGATTATGGATTTTAGTGTCTATGATGCACTTGGAGATACAACAAACAAGCTCTACAAGCAAGTTCAAGCAGGAAAACTCCTAGACCCTAGAGAAGCTAGA
>NZ_NXLX01000041.1 GCF_003364335.1 Helicobacter anseris | reverse complement strand
GTTTGCATACCATTAAAGATTCTAGCCCATGCACCTTGAGAATTCGCATTCTCTCTTAATTCACCCATTCTTTTATTTAAGCTATTCATGTTAGCTAGATAAAGATCATAGTTAGAACCAAGAGCTGCTGCTGAAGCTTGTTGTGTAGCAGTAGTGGCACCTTTACTTACAGCAGAACCTAAGAAGTAGGTGGTGTAGCCATTGCCACTACTAGTACTAGTGCTTCCATTTTGATCAGTTGCATCTGTTGCAAATGTATAAGAGATAAGACTAAATCCAGAGATACTATCTGTAGCTTGTAATGTAATATTGCTAGAATCTTTTATTGTAGCAAGAGCAATATTATTAGCACTTCCTTTTTCATAAGAAACTTTTCCAATAATATCATTTGCATTACCTGCAACTCCTAGATAATGAGTTTGATTTGTAGTGCTACTTTCAGAATTTCCAGTGCTTTCTTCAATAATGATTCTATCAGATTTGTTAGTAGTGCTTTTGTTATTAGTAGCATTTGGATTTACATATACAATGAAGTTAATAGCTTTGCTATCTTTATCTAAATTTGTAATTTCAAGAGTGTGGAAAGATTCTCTTGGAGTTATTTGTCCATTATTTCTTGTTTGATCTGAAAGATTTAGAGTGTTATTTTCTCCCTTAGCATTTAAAGAGTTAATGGTTGCATTATCTCTTAGACTTAGAGAAGCATTAGAACCATTAAAGATAATATTAGTTTCTGCTGTGCTTGATTTTACTTCTGCTAAAGGATTTAAAGAAGCAAGGATGACATTTCCTTGAGTAGTATTTGTTTGTATTGCTCCTGTAATAGTTGCATTTTTAGAATCACTAATAGTGATATTAGTAACACCGCTATTGCTTGTGTTAATACCACTTGCTAGAGTTCCATTGTGATTAAAGTTGATATTAGTGATTCCACCTGTGGTTTTAATATCACTATTGCTTGTATTTTTTACATCACTATTACTAGCATTACTTCTCCAATTTAATGTAGCACCTGAAGTATTGGTAAAGTTAATGTTATTAGTTCCATTAGAGAATACTAAGCCATCATTATTATTACTATCACCATTACCATATTTAAATGTAGTAGTAGTTGCATTTACATTAAAAGTATTGGT
>NZ_NXLX01000040.1 GCF_003364335.1 Helicobacter anseris | reverse complement strand
AAGTTAGAGGTTTGCATACCATTAAAGATTCTAGCCCATGCACCTTGAGCATTAGCATTCTCTCTTAATTCACCCATTCTTTTATTTAAGCTATTCATATTAGCTAAATAAAGATCATAATTACTTCCAAGAGCTGCTGCTGAAGCTTGTTGATTGGAAGTAGAAGCACCTTTGGATGTCATAGAATCTACAAAATAGGTGGTGTAGTCATTAGCTCCGCTACTATCCACCTTACCATACTGATCTGTAACTTGAGTGGTAAGTGTAGTTCCTACTAAATCAAATCCTTGAAGTTGTGCTGCTCCTATAAATTTAACATTAGAATCTGTTTTTACAGTAGCTACTGCAATATTACCTTCTGTTTCACTTCCACCACCATGATATTTAATCGTTGAAATATCTGTATTATTATCTGCAATTACTTGGAGATAGTGTGTGCCCTCTGTTCCTGAGAAAACAACAATTCTATCAGAGTATGTATAGCCATAAGTTCCACTACCATTGTTTGCAGATTGCTTATTTCCACCTAAAGTAGCACTGCTTTGATCAGCACTACCATTTGCATAGATTCTAAAAAGTGCATTAGAACCAGTGAGAGCAGAAGTGCTAGAAACTTGAGAATCTGCTTGTGTTTGAGCGCCACTTTGAGTAGTTGAGCTTCCAATTTCAAGTAATCTAAAGTTACTTCTTGTTGGAATATTATTAAAGTCATTACCTAGAGTTGCTATATCAATAATAGTATTTGTTTGTTCAAAAGTATTTAAGAGTAATTGTGTGGTATCAAGACTATTACCTTGTATTGTAAGTTTTTGCAAATGCAATTTATCTACATTGGTAAGGAATTTAGAACCTGAGTTCATTGTGACATTTACATTAGAATTTTCTTGCAAAGAAATACTTCCTACAAAAGCAGATTTACTTTCTAAATTTACATTGTAGGTATAGGTATTACCACCACCACTTGCACTAGTAGCTAATTCTGAGATAACACCTGATGCCAAACCTTTTACATTAATGTTGTCTGTATGATTACCATTATTATCTTTTGTTCTATCTGTAGTAATAGTTAATAATGCTCCATTATCAGCAATACCTTCAAAGTACTTGCTATAAGCTTTTAAGAAAGTTGTATTTTCTCCATCACCTACTTGAATACTTGTTTTTCCTAATATAAGTTTTACACCATCTTGGTAAGTTACGCCTAGGATTTTATTGTTATTTGTATCAGTAGCACCAGCTACACCATTTTTAAATTCTTCTGTTGTTCCGCTATTACTACTTGCAAAGATTAGATTTGTAAGACCATTATCATCATAAGTGATATCAGCTTCTACATTTACAGGTCCTTGCATTACAAGATTAGCTGTTCCGCCTGTTGTCTTAACAGTATAAACTGGAATTACTCCTGAATTAGTTGCA
>NZ_NXLX01000003.1 GCF_003364335.1 Helicobacter anseris | reverse complement strand
TTTTTCTTAAATCTCTCACTAATTTCAAGAGATTCTACTACAACTACTTTTGAGGGTATTTTGTAATTTTCTATTTTTCCTTTACAAAATGATCGGATTATTTTTTTTGCTTCTGCTCTTTGAATCTTTTCTTCATCAATAGTAATATCACATACAACACTTTGTCCAGTAATAGCATTTGCTTCTGCATATACAACACAATCTTTGATTCCATCAATTTGTAAAAGTATCCCTTCTACTTCTTGAGGTAAAACTTTTTCTCCACCAACATTGATTAACTCTTTGGCTCTTCCAATAATTCTAATATATTCTTCCCCATTGATTTGTTTGGTTTCTACCAAATCTCCTGTTTTAAAATATCCATCTACAAAATTATCCATACTAGCATTAAGATATCCTAAAACTTGTGTTTTTGATTTAATCCATAATTCATTATTAACAATCTTGTATTGGATATTTGGATCAGAAAGTTTCATGAATACATCATCACCTGTTTTTACCTTGATGGCATTTGTTTCACTGGTGCCAAATGTTTGTTTCAAAGAGGCATTAGGAAAGATCCTTTTTAAATGTTCTATAAGAATAGGATTTATAGTTTCAGAACCATAAGAAATCATTTTAAGTGACTTAAGATCGTATTTTTCGTAGGATTTGTCAAAAATAATAAGGTTTAAAAAAGTTGGAGGAGCTGGGAAAATTTGCACATTGTGCTTTTGTATTTGCTCACAAACACTATCTGGAGTTCTTTCTGGAGGCAGAGTTAGAGTTCCGCCAATGCTAAGCTGTCTTAAAAGCACATCGATTCCAGCAATATGGTCAAATAAAAAAATACTTATAGTATTGATTTTGTTTTCATGTCTTGCTATGTGGGTTTGTGCTATCTTGTCAAGATTATGCAACATTGCTTTTGGTTCCCCTGTGCTTCCACTGCTAAAAATAATCAAACCACTTTGATGTATATTTTGTAGTGTTTCTATAAGATGATGTTTATTTGTATGATTTTGTTTTGTGATATTGGAATGAAAAATTGAAAAATCACAAGCGATGATTTCTTCTTTCTTGGGATTTTTTGGAGAATTTTCTAGTAATGGTGCAATAATGCAATGCTTGAGTGCAAGAGCAAAAAAAGTCACAATTGTTTGATAATCAAAATTTCCAATAAGACTTACAACACTTCCATCAGGAATGTGTAGCTCTTTTGTTTTTTGATAGATATCTGCTAGAAGCATTTTGTAGCTAAAAGACTGATTTTTATCAATGATTGCAATATTTGTATTAAAGCGTTTGAGATTTTTTAGGAAGCCTTGCATTGTAAGCCTCCTGAAAAATAAAAAGAGTAATAAGTAGTCTTATCTAATAGATTATACCCCCCCCCCCGTTTGTATTTTTCTATTTTTCTTAAATCTCTCACTAATTTCAAGAGATTCTACTACAACTACTTTTGAGGGTATTTTGTAATTTTCTATTTTTCCTTTACAAAATGATCGGATTATTTTTTTTGCTTCTGTTTTTTGAATCTTTTCTTCATCAATAGTAATATCACATACAACACTTTGTCCAGTAATAGCATTTGCTTCTGCATATACAACACAATCTTTGATTCCATCAATTTGTAAAAGTATCCCTTCTACTTCTTGAGGTAAAACTTTTTCTCCACCAACATTGATTAACTCTTTGGCTCTTCCAATAATTCTAATATATTCTTCCCCATTGATTTGTTTGGTTTCTACCAAATCTCCTGTTTTAAAATATCCATCTACAAAATTATCCATACTAGCATTAAGATATCCTAAAACTTGTGTTTTTGATTTAATCCATAATTCATTATTAACAATCTTGTATTGGATATTTGGATCAGAAAGTTTCATGAATAAGGAACCAGATTTTTCACTAGAAGTTTGCATGATACCTACTTCACTAGTGCCAAATGTTTGTAAAAATCTTGTTTTTGGAAAAACTTCTTGGAGATTTTTTAGTAGTGATGGCGGCATAGATTCTGTTCCATAGGTAATCATTTTTAGAGAGGAGAGATTGTAGGTTTGATGCACCTTATTTAGCAACATGAGATTAAGAAATGTTGGAGATGTTGGAAGGATGGTAATTTTGTATTTTTCTATCAATTCTGCAATATGAGAAACATCTTTACGATTATTTGGGATGATGGCACATTGTCCTGTAGAGAATATATTTAGCATTGTATTAATTCCGCCAATGTGATCAAACATTAAAAAAAGTAGCATGTTTAATTGTTTTGGTTTTTTATTGTCAAATTGATTGATGAGATTGTCAAGATCATGCAGCATTGCTTTTGGCTTTCCTGTGCTGCCACTACTAAAGAGTATAAGACCAGAGGAATTGTTTTTTAAGAGGTTTGTTTGCTTTTTATCGTGCTTGATTTTAGTGATTTTGTAGTCATTTTCTTTAGAAAGAATAAATTGTGCATCACACTCAATGGATTTTTGCTCTAATTCTTTTTGTGAAATTATAGGGATGATAATGTGTTTATTTAGCATTAGAGACATAAAGGAGGCAATGCTTTGTAGACTATAGTCATCATGGATAATTACTTTGCTTTGAGGGGGTAAATCAATAAATTGTTTGTTGAAATGTTCTATGGTTTCAAGTAAATTTTGATAGGTATATATAGTTTGATTATGGATAATGGCAGGTTGTGTAGCAAAGCTTTGTAGTTTTGATAGGAAATTAGCCATTAACTCCTCCAAGATAAATTACTTGACCACTGATAAAATCACTTTTTTCATCAATGAAAAAATTTACTACATTTAAACAATCCTCAAAATTACCAAATCTTTTGATTGCTTGTCTTTGTAAAAGTGCTTCCATTTTATCTTTTGGAACATTTTTTATAAGATCTGTTGGGACAGGAGTTGGTCCTATAGCATTAACTGTGATTCCAAATTCTGCTAGCTCAAAGCTTGCAACTTGAGTAAGATTTACAATAGCTGCTTTGGAGCTTGCGTAGATAGCCTCTCCCTCAAGTCGCAAGGGTGTTGCTACAGTAGCAAAATTGATGATTCTAAAATGCGGAGTTTTGCCTTCTTTTTTTAGTTTTCGTGATGTGTTACTCATCACTTTACCCACTTCTCTTAAAAATAAAAAGCTTCCAAATACATTGGTTGAAAAAATATTACTCATTGTTTTATATGGGGTAAGTAATATATGATTCATAGAAGCAATACCTGCATTATTGAGTAAAACATCAATGCTTCCAAATTCTTTTTTGATACTTTTTATCATTTCAACAACTTTTTGCTCATCATTGACATCAAGTTCAAAATGTCTATAATTTGGATGTGAAATACTACTTTCACCCCTAGAGCAACCACAGACAATATGTCCTTGCTCTAAGAAGTGCAAAGAAAGTTCCTTGCCAATACCTTTTCTTGTCCCAGTGATTACAAAAACTTTCATATTTTTTCCCTAATTGTTTAGATTAAAGTAGGTTTTGGATATATTGTGTAAGCGAAGCAACATCTTTAAATGGAGAGTTTCTAGAGCTCATAGCTTTTTCATCAGCTAGAGTGATATTTTTACCAAATTCTACATCAATCATTTCTTCAAGATCTGTGATGAAGCTTACAAGTGCAAGAGAATCTAGATTTCCATCTATGCCATAAATTTTTGTTGTGTCATTTGGATGAGCAAGGTTTTCATTTTCAAGCTCTTCGGCAAGATTTTGTAATGCTTTGATGATGATATTTTTGATTTTTTCTTCCATATTTTTATCCTTTTATAAAGTTATGCAATTATGCCTAAAATATTTTTATAAATCCACTCTAACACTACTTGGAATATTGACAATCCTATCTTGTAGATAGATTGAGTTTTTTAAGCCATCATTTTGACAATGCTTATACATTGGATTTTGATGATTAAGATTCCAAATAGGGCGTGTCATAATGCCATTAGCATTACTTTGGGCAAGGAATACATCTCTTTGGGCTTTATCTTTTAGCTTGATTGCATTGAGCCAAAAGTTTGGCAGTGTTCCCTCTCGTGCACAGATGAACTCAATTCCATTTTTATTGCAAAATTCCTCATAACTTTTAGCGACTTCTAGCTTGCTTTGCAAGAAGCTAGAGAGTTGCTCTAATTGTGCTAGAGCAAGAGCGGCATTGAGGTTTGGAAGTCGATAGTTAAAGCCTAGCATATCATGATAATACTCATAAGGGTGAGGGACTTTGGCGGTAGTAGTGATATGCTTAAGTTTTTTTGCCAAGGCTTCATCATCTGTAAGGATTGCTCCACCCCCTCCGCTTGTGATAGTTTTGTTACCATTTAGACTTAGTGCGCTAGCAATCCCCTCAAGTCCAGTATGGGTTTTTATCCCATTTTTGAAAAAATAACTTCCTAAACTCTCAGCATTATCTTCTACTAAGAGGATATTCCACTCTTTGCAAATTTTTGCTATTTCTTCAATCCTCGCAGGATGTCCGAAGGTGTGCATTGGCACACAAGCTTTGATATTTTTTTTGGTGTGCTTATTGATAGTAAAATTCTCTTGTTTTTGAGCATTATTGTAGAGGAATTCTTCTAGTGCAGTAGGGGAGAGTGAGAGTGTGTCTAAATCCACATCGACATACACAGGAGTAGCACCAGTATAAGCTATGGCATTGCTTGTAGCAATGAAGCTTAGAGCTTGGGTAATGACTTCGCATTCTTGATTTACTCCTATGGTATGAAGTATTGCGTGCAGAGCACTTGTGCCATTACTTGTGGCCACAGCATATTTGCTCCCACAAAATTTGGCAATTTCTTTTTCAAACTGATTGACAAACTCTCCCACACTTGAGACAAATCCACTATCAATGCATTCAAGAAGATATTTTTTTTCATTTCCCAAAAATCTTGGTTCATGCAAGGGGATAAAATCCTTTTGCGGTGCATGATAGAGATTGCGGATAAAATCAAAAAATAAGGAAAAATCAGACATTATAAATCTCACTTTTGTATTTTGCAAGGTTTTGAGGCTGTGTGATCCAATCAATCGTTTCTTTTAATCCTTGTTTAATGTCATATTTTGGACTAAATCCTGTGAGTTTTTTTATCTTGGTATTATCACACCATAGGCGAAATACTTCGCTATTTTTTGGACGGATTCTTTGAGAATCTGTGATAAATTCTACATCACTTTGCATAATTTCTTTGATGAGATTTAGTGTATCTCCTATGCTAATTTCAAAATTTGAGCCAATATTAATAACCTCTCCTATGGTTTTTTCACTCTCAGCAAGTGCGATAAATCCCTCGCAAGTATCTTTGACAAAGTTAAAATCCCTTGTAGGGGTAGTATCTCCTAGCTTTATTTGCTTGATACCGCTAGCAATTTGAGTAATGATAGTGGGTATTACTGCTCTTGCGCTTTGTCTTGGTCCATAGGTATTAAAAGGGCGAGCAGTAGTGAGTGGCAGCGAAAATGAATTGTAAAAACTCATTGCAATACAATCTGCTCCAATTTTGCTTGCACTATATGGGCTTTGAGGCTGAAGAGGGTGGAGCTCATCAATGGGGACATACTGAGCTGTGCCATATACCTCGCTTGTGCTAGTGTGAATAACGCGCTTGACATTATTTTCCAAAGCTGCTTGACAGATATTGAGTGTGCCTTTGACATTGGTATCCACATAGCTTTCAGGTGCGATATAAGAATAGGGGATAGCAATAAGTGCTGCAAGGTGGAAAATAATATCAATATCTTTGGTAATGGTTTTGCAAAAATGTGGATCACGAATATCTCCACTGATGACTTCTATGTCTTTTAGGCAAGAAACTTCTTCTAGCCAACCCCAGTAGTTAAAGGAATTATAAAGACTAAGAGCTTTGATTTTGGCTCCATAAAATTTTGAAGTTGGAATCTTGGTGTAGTGATAGAGAGTTTCAACTAAATGCGAACCGATAAATCCATCAGCTCCAGTGATAAGAATAGATTTGTATTGCATAGAGCCTCGCTTGTATTAAACTGAGTTGTAATTCTATCAAAAACTGCTAAAATTATTCTTTAGTGTTTGTAAATACTTGATAGGAGTGTGATTTTGGCAAATATAAATCCTTGCGTTGGAATAATCATTCCAATTTATAATGTAGAAAAATATTTAAAGAATGCTTAGATTTTGTTATCAATCAAACTTATAAGAATCTTCAATTTGTATTAGTTGATGATGGAAGCACTGATAATAGCTTTGCTATTGCAAAAGAATATTTTGATAAAGATAAAAGAATAGCCTTGATAAAAAAAGAAAACAAAGGGCTCAGTCATACGCGTAATGTAGGGTTGGATTATCTTGCACAAAGTTTAGTAGGGGGGGGGGGACTAGAAGTATTTGAACACCAATCTCCATTGATAGTTGATTATATCCACTTTCTTGATAGTGATGATTGGCTTGAACTTTCTTGCATAGAAGAGTGTGTAAATAGTGCTTTAGCAAGTCAAGCAGATATTATTTGGCATAATTTTTTTATTTTTAGTGAAGAGAATGGAAAAATAGAAGGAATATGCCAAGGTTTATTTGAAAATTTTTGTAATGAAAAAAGCTATACTCCACTAGAGGTTTTTTCAAAATTAGGAGGCAAAAGCTTTTCTTGGGCTTGGTGTGGTATGTATAGATTTTATGGCTCTGCAAAGAATTTGAGATTTGTTGAGGGTGTAGAATCAGAGGATGTTCCATTTGGCATGATGCTTTTTTCTCTTGCTAGACAGGTTTTTATTTTGGACAAAGGATTGGCTTTTTATCGCATTCGTCCAAATTCTATTTCGCAGCATACATTACATCAGAGTGGTTTTGTCCCAAAGTGGCCAGCTCATATGACAGATATCGTAAAAGCATTTGATTGCAATCCTTGTGATGTGAGGTATTATAGTTTTGCGTATTCTGCTTGCGTCATGTGTATAGAAATAGATAAGTTTGTAAAATCAATACCATTAGAATTAGAGTTGAGAAATAAGCTTTTTGAAATGATTGGTCATAGGGCATTTTTTGCTTTTGGCTCCATCACTTTTGCTAAAGACCCAAGAAATTGTAGAAAAATGTTAGAAGCACTGCAAGAATATAAGAAATATGCTTCATTTGGAAGTAAAGTGGCTTATCATTTTCCTAGGATATATAAGATTTTGAAGGCTATCAAAAATAAATTTTTAAGATAGTAATATTGAATCTTCTTTTATGAAAATATATGTTCTTGTTGTTTTGGCAAGCATTTTGTAATTTTGTGATTGCATAAAAAGATAAATTGGATCTGTGTGCAAGTCCTTTTTATAGCTTTCTGCTAAAACTACTTCTGGATAAAAAAGTGCCCAATCAAGAGATTTTAAAATATCCAAATCCATGCCTTCTACATCAATGCTTAATAAATCTATTTTTTGGGCGTGGTTAAGATATTGCTTAAGTATGGTATTGATATTTTCAACTGGAATTTTTTGAATCTCTTTAATAGGGTGTTTTAATTGTCTTTGTTTTGCAATCTCTTCATCAAAAGTATTGAGAGCATGTTCTTCGAATATATAAAAATTGATTATGGAGCTTTTGTTTCCTACACCGATTTCTAGATTTGTATCTCTTTTTCTAAATCTATTAAAAAGCTTCATACTTTTTGGCATTGCATCAATGTTGATTCCACTCCAGCCTTTTTGATAGAGTTTGAAAGTATTTGAGAATCTAAAGGGATGATGTGCTCCGATATCTACATAAAAGCCCCCCCCCCCTATATAATTTTTTGTCAAATATTTCTAAAAGAATTAGATCTTCACCTTCTTGTGCATACGAATTTTGGCTATATTTTGTGATATAAGTATGGTAAAAATTTGAAAGTATTCTTTGGATTTTATTTGGAAGGATTGTTTTTAAAATTTGCTTTAACATTAGATAAGCCTTATGAGAAATAAATCTGATAAACTCTCAAGAGTTTGCTCTTGAGAGTTTATTTTTTATTCTACCTCAGCATCAATAACATCATCATCTTTTTTTGTATTTTGTTGAGTATTTGCATTTTGCTGAGCACTTTGTGCAAGATTTTGTGCTGCTTCAGAGAGTTGTTTCATTTTCTCTTCGATTTGCTCTTTGCTTGCATTATCATCTTTTAGAGTGTCTTTTAAAGCATCAATTGCACCTTGAATTTTTTGAGCTTCATCATTAGATATTTTATCTTTAGATTCATCGAGCATTTTTTGTGTTTGATACACGAGATTATCAGCGAGATTTCTTGATTCTATAGTTGCTTTTCTTTTTGCATCTTCTTCTTTGTGTAATTCAGCATCTTTTACCATTTTTTCTATTTCACTATCGCTTAAGCCGCTAGATCCACTGATCTTAATTTCTTGAGATTTACCACTTGTCTTGTCTTTTGCACTAACAGTTAGAATACCATTTGCATCAATATCAAATGTTACTTCAATTTGTGGCACACCTCTTGGAGCTGGTGGGATTCCTTGAAGATCAAATCTACCTAGAGATTTATTGTCTTTTGCCATTTCTCTTTCACCTTGTAGCACTGAGATGGAAACAGCAGGTTGATTGTCTTCTGCAGTAGAAAAAGTCTGAGTTTTCTTAGCAGGGATAGTTGTCCCTCTGTCAATGACTTTTGTCATTACTCCACCAAGTGTCTCAATACCAAGACTTAAAGGAGTTACATCAAGTAATAATACATCTTTTACATCACCTTTTAAAACACCACCTTGAATTGCTGCACCAATAGCTACTACTTCATCAGGATTTACAGATTTGTTGAGCTCTTTTCCGATAAATTCTTTTACTCTTTCTTGAGCTTTTGGAATCCTTGTAGAACCACCAACCATTACAATCTCAGAGATATCACTCTTGCTAAGACCCGCATCTTTGATAACAAAATCAATTTTGCTAATAGTTTGTTCAATCAAATCATCAATAAGATTCTCAAACTTTGCACGAGTGAGTTTTTTTACCAAATGCTTTGGACCACTTGCATCTGCGGTAATAAATGGCAGGTTTATTTCTGTTTCCTGAGCACTTGAGAGTTCTTTTTTTGCATTTTCTGCCGCATCTTTTAATCTTTGGAGAGCCATTACATCAGCTTTGATATCAATTCCTGTTTCATCTTTGAATTCACCAGCAGCCCAATCAATGATTCTATTATCAAAATCATCTCCACCAAGGAAAGCATCTCCACCAGTTGCCAAAACTTCTACGACATTATCTCCAGTTTCTAGCACGGTAACATCAAATGTCCCACCACCTAAATCATATACCATAATCTTTTCAGATTCTTTTTTATCAAGTCCATAGGCAAGTGCCGCAGAAGTTGGCTCATTGATGATTCTTAAGACATTTAAGCCAGCGATAGTTCCAGCTTCTTTTGTTGCTTTTCTCTGTGCATCATTGAAATACGCAGGCACTGTGATTACTGCTTCAGTAACACTCTCGCCTAGATAACTTTCCGCATCTTCTTTGAGTTTCATAAGAATCTTTGCAGAAATTTCTTGAGGTGTGTAAGTTTTATCTGCAATCTCAATTGCACAAGCGCCATTTCTATCAACTATTTTATAAGGTAGTCTTTTTTCAGCTTCTTTTGCCTTATCTTCATTAAACATCAAGCCCATAATTCTTTTAATAGAATAGATGGTTTTTTGAGGGTTTGTGATAGCTTGTCTTTTTGCAGGTTCTCCTACTAAGATTTCTCCTTTATCTGTAAAAGCCACGATTGATGGAGTGGTATTTTTTCCTTCTTTATTGGTAATGATTTTTGCTTCATTTCCTTCATATACTGCCATTGCAGAGTTTGTTGTTCCTAAGTCAATTCCAATTACTTTTCCCATTTTTTATCCTTTCATTTTTAAGATTAAATTTTAGTTTTTTACAATTGCTACCATTGCAGGTCGCAAAGTTCTTTCTTTATATTTATAACCTTTTTGCATTACTTGAGCAATTTTTCCATCTTCTAGCTCTGCATTTGGCATTTGCATAATGCAGTCGTGAAGATTGGGATCAAAATCACCTTGTGTGTCAATCTCTTCAATCCCATATTTTGATAGGGTTTTGATGAGATTTTCTAAGGTGAGTGTTATTCCCTCTAAGATAGCGGGATTTTCCTTTGATACCTCTTTTGCATTTTGTAATGCATCAATGACTGGCAATAAATCTTTTGCAAATTTTTCATATGCATATTCAAGGGCTTGAAATTTATCTTTTTCAAGTCTTTTTTTGCTATTTTCAAAATCAGCGAATACTCTTAGATATTCATTTTTTAATTCATTGTATTTTTGTTCAAAATCCTCCTTTGTTTCAGATTCTTCAATTTCGTTATTCTCTTGTATTTCTTCAGTTTGGTTTTGTATGTCTTCTTTTTCTTCTTCCATAATTACTCCTTTACAATAAGATTAAGCTGCTATTTGATTATAGAAGCTTTGATAATCACACATAAGCGATCCAATGCATAGCATTTTTGCTTTAGAATCTTGATGTGTAATATTTTGTATGACACCCATAAAGCCTTCTGGCATTAGAGGTTCAAAATAGACACCATTTGAAAGCTTGTCAAATATTTTTCCCTCTAAGCTTTCAAAAAATAGGTGTTGATAAGTAGGATTTTTTATCAAAAAATCTAAATTTTCTAAACCAAAATAAATAATTTTTTGATTTTGCAAGGTATTGATTTTTTCAAATAATTCATTTGCCATCACTTGATAGGCAATATTTTTTACTTCTTCAATCTCAAGACCAATAAGCTCGCTTAAAAATCTCTCAAAATTTTGCTGATAAGGAATGATAACCTCTTGACTTTCAAACAAAAGTATCAAAAATTGGTTCTCATAATTGATAAGTTTTTTGAATCTTTGTGTATTTTTTTTGCGAATTAACACAAAAATTTGATGTTTCAAACAAGCTTGTTTGAGAATCTCTAGATTTTTAATATCAAAGCTTAGATTTTGAAAATCAAGTTTTGCTCTCCAATAGTTCTTCATCGCAAAATATGTAGGGATTCTGCCACCACTTATATGAGGTTGGATTAAAATCCCCTCATCCATTAGAGTTTTAAAATAATTGCGTATAGTTGCTGAGGAAACCTTAATTTGCAAAGTAGATTTAAGAGTTTCTGAACCAATAGGTTCTTTTTGCTTCAAATATACTTCTATGACTTTTTCTAAAAGTAAATCTTTAGGATAAGCCATTTTTTAAAACTCCTTTGTAAGTTTTTGTGTTGGTCGTATTATTCCATAAAAAAAGTAAATAAAATTAGCATTTAGTTTAAAAAACTGCTAATTTTATATAAAGTTTAGTCATTTTATATAAAGTTTTATTAGTTTTTTTATATAAATAAAACTTAGTATTTTATTTTAATTATGCTGTTTTTTATGCAATCACTATTGATTGATATGGCTAGATTTAATAAGATGGCGGGGGGAGGGTAGTGGAAAAAAATGGAGTAATTAGAAAGTTTTGCAATCTATATTATCACCACATTGGCTGATAATCTTGCTTTTGTATAAATAAAAACCTCCTTTATTGCAAAAATATATAAAAACACCACTTTTCAAATCTTATTTGCATATCTTAGTGATGCTTTTATGATGAAAATGGCTTTTGGTTAGTATCCTTGTTGATTTAATTCGGCGTAAGTTTTACATCCAAATTCATTTTTTAAATCACACGCTTTGCCAAAAAACTCTTTAGCTTTGGAGTAGTCTTGCTTAACACCATGACCATTGGCATATAAAACTCCAAGAAAAAAACACCCTACAGCTTCTTTGCCATTACACGCCTTTTTATAGAGTTCTTTAGCCTTGAAATAATCCTGTTTAACACCTATGCCTTGATAATACAAAGATCCAAGACTACGGCATCCAGAAGCCAACCCACCATTACACGCTTTTTCATAAAGCTCTGCTGCCTTGAAATAATCCTGTTTAACACCATAGCCTTCATGATATAAATATCCAAGAAAAAAACAATCGGAAAGTTCTTCGCCATTACACGCCTTTTCATAGAGTTCTTTAGCCTTGAAATAATCCTGTTTAACACCATGACCATTGGCATATAAAGATCCAAGTCTACCACACACAGAAATAAAACCACCATTACACGCTTTTTCATAAAGCTCTGCTGCCTTGAAATAATCCTGTTTAACACCTATATTAAAATCATATAAAAATCCAAGTGCAGCACAAGATTCATATTTCCCACTATCGCATTCTGTTTGGAGTTTTTTGTCATCTATCTCTTCTTCATTTGCTTGGAGTATTTCCAACATCAATAAAGCAATTAAAATTTTTTTCATTATTTTTTCCTTTTTGAGATATAAGCTAGAGATTTAAAAGTCAATCATTTCTCTGTTGTAATTATATAACCTCCTAATTTTAAAAGCAATGAAAGTATTAGAATCTATGAGTGATATAGGTTGAAGCAAAACTTCTATCATCCCATCTTGAGTGTGTAAGGTAGGTCTTATAAATCTTATATCCAGCATTTGTTTCAATGAGATAAAGGCTTAGATTGATACCAATGGTAGTGTTTTTTTCTATCTTATAGCTTGCACTAACTGAAAAATTCTCTTCGTTGTTTCTTTTTGAGGTTGTGAAGCGATTGGATACTTTTATGGTGCAAGAAGGGAATTTTTTGTCCATAAAGATGATATTGCTAAAAGAGTTATAATCAAAAATCGCATTGTTTGCAGTGCCTCTATCATAGATAGTATTGTCATTAAGATCAATTCCAATAGGGTTTCCATAGCGTCCGATAAATTCGTTGGGATTGCCTATATTGCCATAAAGTTGGATTCCAAAGTTATAGCTTGAAATGCCAAAAGTTTGTTTAAAGCCCAAAGAAAATCCTCCATGACCCACCTTTCTACCTAGATAGCCTTGCAAGGTAGGATTTTTTGTATCAATAGCTCCATATATTGGTAGAGATCCCATATCATAGCCAGAGAATTTTTCTTGTGCTTGGTTGGTATGATAAACATAAAGTCCTATAAAATCGCTTTTGCTACTAATGTCTTGATTTGATGTATTGAAGTTGGTTTGATAGGTAGTATGGATTCCAAAAGCATAATAGAGGTTGATATGTGATTGGAGATAAAAGTCTAATTTGAGAGCATCAAAATTCATTTTTGTGCCTAAAACAAAGGTGGGAATTTTGCTTGAGTTCATAAATTTATAGGTTTTAAGCCATTTGCCACCATAAGATGATTTTTTTTCACTTATTGCAGCATAAAAATCATAAGAATGTGTAAAAAAATGTATTTCTGCACCAGCATGCCGACCTGTAAGCCAGTCTGTATTATTGAATAAAAATCTTCCTACACTAAATTTAAAATGGGAGTCTTGATAACCAATATATAAATCTTTTATGAAATAGTTTTGTGTATTTTGAGCTGAGGCTTTTTGATTGCCAAGAAAGCCTGTGTTGTAACCTAGATATTTATAGGCTAATCCATCTTTAATATCTGATTTTGTAGAATCAAATACAATGCCACCAAATGCAAGTCCTGCACCAAAAAAGAGATGTTCTAAATTTTTATTGTAGTTGATTGAGGTATAAAGAACCGAAAAGCTATCTGTGGGATATGTCCCATCTTGAAGGTTGATTGCATTGTTGTTAAAACCTATTTTAGTATAATTGATGACTTCTGCATTAAAGTCTTTTGAAAGTGCAAAAATACCCAAAGAAAACAATAAAAAGTATTTTTTCATTTTAGTATTTCCTTGGTATAGATTCTTACTTTGTTGTCTAATTCAAAAAGCTCTTCTATGGAATTGATATGGCATTGATTGGAGAAAAAATCAAGTACTTTAAATAGATTTTGTGCAATCTCACCAAATAAGATTTTTTCTTGCAAAAAGTATTGCACTAAGATTTCATTGCTTGCATTTAAAACAACTCCTAATTTTGGATTTTCTAAAAGTTGCTCTTTAATGCTCCATATTGGATAACGCTTAGTGTCAATTTTTTCAAAACAAAAACAAAAGGTTTCTTCAAAACAAAATAGTTTAATGATGTGTTGTTGTTTGGCTTGTATGGGATCTAGTGCGTATGCTATGGGGAGTTGCATATCTGGGTTTGCAAAATGGGCTGTGCTTGAGCCATCTTGGAAATTTAATATTGCATGAATGCTAGAGGTTTTTTCAATCAGTGCTGTAATATTGCTTTGTTTAAATAGCCATCGTGCTTCTAAAATTTCAAAAAGTTTATTTACCATTGTTGCAGAATCTATGGTGATTTTTTTCCCCATTTTCCAGTTTGGGTGTTGCAAGGCTTGTTGTGCTTTTTGCATAGGAATTTGATTGATATCCATATCCCTGAAAGCACCACCACTTGCTGTAATGATGATTTTTTCTATCGGACGATTATTTAAAAGATACCAAATGCCAAAATGTTCGCTATCAATAGGAGTAATAGGGTAATCTTCAAAAAGCCAACCCCCGATTACTAGACTTTCTTTGTTGGCTAAGGCAAGTTTTTTTTGACATTGTTTTGCAATAAGACTCGGATATAATCCAGTAAAACCTACAAGTGCATTTACTACAAGGTGGGATTTTGCTTCTTGGATAGCTTGAATAATCCCATCATTACCAAAAAAAACTTTTGCATTGCTATAACAAAGCTTATGGTAATCCTCTTTATTGGCGATAACAATGATTTTTGGATTAAATTCCTGTATTTGCTGGTTTAAAAGGGTGATATTTGTTCCGGCACAAAGCACTTCTACAGGTATATGAAATTTTTTTGCCACAGCAAGAGTATTAACTCCTATAGAACCAGTGCTACCTAAAAGAATCATTTAAAATACTATCATTTGATTGGGTTGGCTTGAGAAAAAATAAAGCAAAAAATGCATCGCAATGCCACCAAATAAAACTGCATCAAAGCGATCAAGTATGCCACCATGCCCAGGTAAAATATTGCCACTGTCTTTAAGACCAGCTTGACGCTTTAAATAGCTTTCATAAAGATCACCCAAAACTCCACTAATAGCGACAATAAGACTAATAAAAAGAGAAACAAAAAAGTTTTGGTGAAAGACACCAATACCAAGAATACTGCCTATACTAACTGCAAAAATAACACCAACAACAACCCCTTCTATTGTTTTTTTTGGAGATGTGGGGCTAAAAGGAGTTTTTCCAAAGGCTCTTCCACCAAAATATGCAGCACTATCACAAATTGCAATTGTAGCAATAAGCCAAATAATTGCCTCAATACCAAAATCTCTATAAGTTGCATATAGAATTAAAAATGGTAGAGTGGGGTAAATAAAAGCAAGTAGGTATTTAGATTCTATGCTTTGTTTGTAGGCTAGAAAACCTGCCAATAGCATTGTAAAAAAGATTCCAGATTCTAATGGCCTTGCATTAAAAAGAGCGCCAATCCAAATTAAGATAGCAAATAAAAAAATAATGGGATGATTTGGACATTTAAAGAGTCTAAGACTTTCTACTAGTCCGATAAAAAAAGCAATGCCTAGCACAAACCAGATGAGATAAGAATTGTTGATCCAAAGTAAAAGTGTAAGAGCTATAATGAGAGATATACCCGTGATATAGCGTTTTTTATCAGAAAAAATAGCATTTTTTAAACCCATAAAAATCCTTTAATGCAAAGCTACTGTCGGGTAAATTATAGTGAAAACTTTCTAAAGTTTTAATATAATTTTGAAAGAACTTTGAAGTATGGGGTAAGTAAATAAGTATTATGCGTGATGATAATATTGATATTTTGGTAATAGGCGGTGGTCATGCTGGTATTGAAGCTAGTATTGTAAGTGCTAAGATGGGGGCTAGAGTGCATCTTTTAACAATGCTTGTGGAAAATATAGGGCTTGCAAGTTGCAATCCAGCAATTGGAGGACTTGGTAAGGGGCATTTGGTTAAAGAAGTAGATGCTCTTGGCGGTGTTATGGGTATTTTAACAGATAAAAGCGGGATACAATATCGTGTATTAAATGCATCAAAGGGACCTGCTGTAAGGGGGACTAGGGCTCAAATTGATATGGATAAATATCGTATAGAAGCTAGAAATATGGTTTTAAATACCTCAAATTTAAGTGTTTCTCAAGAGGTTGTTGAGAGTTTGTTGGTTGAAGAGCAAAAAGTGATTGGTGTAAGGACTAATATTGGAAAAACTTATTTTGCAAAAAAAGTGATAATTACAGCGGGCACTTTTTTAAGAGGATTGGTGCATATTGGTGAGACACAAATTACTAATGGTAGATTTGGCGAGAATGCATCAATTGGATTATCTCAAAGTCTTAGGGATTTGGGATTTGAGTTAGGAAGATTAAAAACAGGGACTTGTCCTAGAATCGATGGCAGAAGTATCGATACTGCAAATTTAGAACAACATTTTGGTGATACAATACCACCAAATTTTAGTTATAGAACTAAGGATTTTAACCCCGAACAATTGCCTTGTTTTGTAACCTATACCAATGAAACTACACATCAATATATTAGAGACAATTTTTCTAGAGCTCCTCTTTTTACAGGTCAAATTGAAGGCGTTGGTCCTAGATATTGTCCAAGTATTGAGGATAAAATCCATCGGTTTGCAGAAAAAGAAAGACATCAGTTATTTTTAGAGCCTCAAACTCAAGATAAGGTGGAATATTATATCAATGGTTTAAGCACTTCTTTGCCATTTGATGTGCAAGAAAAAGTGATACATTCTATTACTGGGCTTGAAAATGCAAAAATCACGCGTTATGGTTATGCTATAGAGTATGATTATGTAAATCCTACAGCCTTGTGGCATACTCTTGAAACACGCCTTATTAGTGGGCTTTATTTTGCAGGACAGATAAATGGAACAACAGGTTATGAAGAAGCGGCAGCACAAGGGATTGTAGCTGGTATAAATGCGGTTTTGAGTTTAAAGAAAGAAGATGGGAGATTTCAAAATAAATTTGGTGATATGCAAGAGTTTATTCTTCGTAGAGATGAGGGATATATCGGGGTTATGATAGATGATTTGGTGACAAAGGGCACAACAGAGCCTTATAGAGTTTTTACCTCTCGTGCTGAATATAGATTGCTTTTAAGAGAGGACAATGCACTCTTTAGGCTTGGAAAATATGCTTATACACTTGGTTTGATGGAAAAACAAGATTATGATACATTAGAAAAGGATATGCAAGACATTAAAGAGGGTATAGAATTTTTAAAACAAAAGATTTTAACCCCATCAAAAGAAACCTTAAAGTTTTTACAAGATATTCAAGAAGAACCTATCAATGATAAATGTCAGGCAATTTTAGTTGTTGGAAGAGATAGTTTTGATGATGATAAACTTGAAAAATTTGATATCAGCTTTAAAAATGTAAGCAAAAGAGCAAAAGAGCAAATTAGAATTCTTGCAAAATATGATAACTATATCCAAAAGCAATTAGAGAGTGTTGCAAAGATGGAGCAGATGCTAGAAGTCAAGATACCAAAGGATTTTGTTTTTGATGGGATTGCAGGTTTGAGTTTGGAGGTAGTGGAAAAGCTCAATAAATATAAGCCTGCTACTTTATTTCATGCATCAAATATTAGCGGTATTACCCCAGCAAGTTTAGATGTTTTGCATTTATATATTCACTTATATCACAAGAAGAAAAATCAATGAATCAAGCAATTGACATATTAAAAAAACTTATTTCCTATCCAACAATAACACCAAAGGAATGTGGTATTTATGAATACATTGCAGAAATTTTGGGGGATTTTGAAGTTTTGAGATTTGATAAGGGGGAGGTTAAGAATCTATTTTTGTATAAAAAATTTGGTCAAGGTGAGATAGATAAGAATACCCCACATTTTTGTTTTGCCGGTCATATTGATGTAGTGCCACCTGGTGATGGTTGGAAATATGATCCATTTTTACCTTTCATAGAAAATAATTTTTTATATGGTAGGGGAACACAGGATATGAAAGGGGGCGTAGCAAGTTTTCTTAGGGCTTCACAATTATTGGAAATACAAAAAATAAGTGAAGTGAAAATCATCTCAATTTTGCTTACAAGCGATGAAGAAGGAGTAGGGATTGATGGCACAAGATATGTTCTTGATGAGCTAAAAAAAATAGACCTATTGCCACAATTTGCAATTGTTGCCGAACCTACTTGTGATAAGATTTTTGGAGATACAGTAAAAATAGGTCGCAGAGGATCTATCAATGGAATTTTAAAAATTAAAGGATTGCAAGGACATGTTGCATATCCTGAAAAATGCATCAATCCTGTTGAATTGCTGGGAGCTAGATTGGGTGACTTGGCTGGATATTTTTTGGATCAAGGAGATGAAGACTTTTTGCCCTCAAAAATAGTAATCACTGATATTAGAGGTGGTATGGAAGTGGTTAATGTGACACCAAATGAACTAAAAATAATGTTTAATGTTCGCAATAATACATTAAGCACTAAAGAAACATTGAGAGATTATATACATCGTGTGTTAAAAGACATTGATTATGAATTAGAGCTTACTCAAAGCTCTTTTCCTTTTAAAAGCTCTAATACAAGTTGGTTGGTAAATAATCTTTTGCAGGTTATAAAAGAACAGACAGGTTTGCAAGCAAAGCTAAGCACAAGTGGTGGAACAAGTGATGCAAGATATTTTGCACAATATGGAGTGGAAGTTGTGGAATTTGGGGTAAAAAATGATAGGATACATAGTTTAAATGAATGTGTATGTATAGATGAAATAAAAAAGCTTTCGCAAGTTTTTTTACAAATAGCAAATAATTTTTTAAGGAGTTAAGATGCAAAAAGTGTTTTTGATTAAGGATGATAAGATTGGTGAAGGAGAGCTTGGAGGTATGATGATGGGAGGATTTTTGCAAGCAATAAGTTTGCAAGATCAAGCAATGCTTCCAAAAAGTATTATCTTATTAAATAGAGGCGTATTGCTTGGAACGAAAAATGAGCAAATACAAAATGAGGTCGCCTTACAATCACTGCAAAAATTAGAAGAAATGGGTGTTGAGATTTTATTTTGCCAAACTTGTATAGATTTTTTTGGATTAAGAGAGAAAAATGTTGTTGGTAAAATTGATAATGCAATGCATATTACTCAATTGATTTTAAGTAATGAGGTTGTGAGTTTATGATAGATCGATTAACACAATTTGTTCAGTGTGCTGGTTGAGCTGGAAAAGTAGGTCCGGAGGATCTAACACAAATTTTTTCTACAATGCACCGACCAAAAAATAAAGATGTTATCATAGATTTTGAAGGCAATGAGGATTGTGGAGTTTATCGTATAGATGATAAAACAATGCTGCTGCAAAGTGTAGATGTTATAACACCAGTGGTAGATGATCCTTATTTGTTTGGAAAAATTGCTGCGTGTAATGCTTTGAGCGATATTTTTGCAATGGGGGGCGAAGCAAAAACAGCTTTAAATATCCTTATGTGGGATAAAGAGCATGTTTCTAAGCAGGCATTGCAAGAGATTTTAAGAGGGGGTATGGAAAAGATTATAGAATCTGATGCTTCGCTTTTAGGGGGACATACTATTGTTGATAGAGAACAAAAGTATGGATTAAGTGTTGGTGGTCTGGCATCAAAGATTTGGAGAAATAACACAGCAAATATTGGAGATGTAATTATTTTGTGCAAACCTATTGGGAGCGGATTGATTACAACGGCACTAAAACAAGGAAAAATGCAGGACTTAGATGCCAAAGAATGCTTAGATTCTATGGAAAGATTAAATCTTTATGCAAGTAGAGTTGCGCAAGATTATCCTATCAGTGCTTGTACAGATATTACTGGATTTGGACTGATTGGACATTTGTATGAAATGTGTAACAATAAGACTGCAATTGCATTAAATGTGTCAGAAATTCCTTTTTTTGAAAATATGGATAGGGCACTCAAAGAGGGTTGCGTCTCTGGTGGTAGTAAGAATAATCAAAAATATTTTCAAAAATTTGTTAAAAATGAAGCAAATATACAAGATGATATTGCCTTATATGATGCTCAAACTTCTGGTGGAATTGTTTTTGCTTTGCCTAAAGAGAAAGCAAAAAATTTGCTTAATATATTAAAAAAATCAGGATATGAGAGAGCAAGCATTATTGGTGATTTTATCCCAAGTAGAGATGATTGCAAGATTGTATTAGGATGATTTGGAGGATTATTTGAGAATCTTAATAGCGATTATATCTTTTGTTTTGTTGTTTGTGGGTTGTTCTAGTAATTTAAATATGGGTTACTACTCTGTATTGCAAAAAGATTATAGATTTAATATCAATGCCCCAGTTGTGATTATGCATGATGTTAATGATATTTTGTCTGCCTATTATGTAGATTTGATTATTTATGAGTTGCAAAAAAGAGGATTTACAAGTTTATACAAGCAAAGTGAGCTAAAACTATCTCATGCTAGAAATGCAATTTTTATTCGCCTTTATAAGGAAGTAAAACCTTATCCAAGTGTCAGTTATAATTATAGTGTTATGAATGATGGCGTGGTTTCTTCTTGTTATTTTTATGGTGAAAAATTTTATTGTGACAATTCACCGCAAAAGACATTAAATCTGACAGATTTTTCTCAAAGAATGGATTATGTTCTCACTTATCATTTTACTTTGGATTGGTATGATGTAAATACAAGACAAAGAATTATGTTTGTTGACGGTAGTGTGAGAGGAAAAACTTGCGGATATAATTATGTTTTTAGGGATTTGGTTTATCATACAATCAATCGTATGGATTTTACTAGAGAGGAGAATTATAACTATACCTCTCCTTTGCCAAGATATTGGGTTTGTGATTAATGATTATTAGAAGAATGTTTGGTTTTTGTGCTGCGCACATAGTGAGGAATTGCTCCTCTATAAGATGTTCTAGGAGCTTGCATGGACATAATTATAAAGTAGAGGTTTTTGTAAGATCTGATAAATTAGATAATGCAGGTATGATACTTGACTTTGGTATTTTTAAAAACCAAATTGCTGATTTTATTGATGGATTTGATCATGCCTATCATGTTTGGGATAGGGAACAAAATGAGATTAGAGATTTTGCTATTAAGAATTCAGAGCGTTATGTTATCTTGACTCATAATCCTAGCGCTGAAAATTATGCATTGTTATTATTATTTTTTGTTGATAAGTTTTTGCAAGCAATGGAGTTTGGCAATAATGAAGGGAGTATTGTTGTAGAATCTGTAAGGGTGCATGAAACAGATCATGGATATGCAGAAGCCTTTAGTAATGATTTGAAAAATTTATATTTTATGCAAAAAGTTAGTTTAGATTCCATTCTTTTTTCTGAAGCAATCAAGCAAGATTGGAAGGATCCTTTTATGCTTGATAAACTCAAAGAATTTGAACTAGATAAGATAAAAAAACCTTTTGTTTTTCAAACCCCGTTGCAACAAGTTTGATGTTAAAAATTTCAGAAATCTTTTATAGTATTCAGGGCGAAGGCAGACAAATGGGCAGACCTAGCGTTTTTGTAAGAGTAGGTATGTGTAATTTGACTTGCAAGGGTTTTTCAGAGAGTGTGCAATATGAAGGGAAAAAAATTATAGGCTGTGATAGTATTTATGCGGCAAATAAGGCTTTTTCTAAAGAATGGATTGTTTTTGAAGATTCTAAGAAGCTTATTAGTGAGATTGAGCAAAAGGGAAATGGAAATTTTGATATTGTTTTAACTGGTGGAGAGCCAAGTTTGTACTTTGGCAATAAGGTTTTACTTGAAACATTGAAATATTTTATCAAAAGACATCATCATATCTATGTAGAAAGCAATGGAAGTGTATTTTTTGATTTTAATGAGATTTTAAAATCTTTGCATTTTACCTTGGGGGTTAAATTAAGCAATACTCTTGATTTAAAAGAGAAAAGAATAAATATTAAAGCAATACAGAATATTTTAGATCATGCAAAGAGTGTATATTTTAAGTTTGTGCTCAATCAAGAGATGTGTAAAGATGGGAGTGGGATTGCTGAAATAAATGAAATACTTGCTCAGGTTAGTGGAAGTTATGAGGTATATTTAATGCCACAGGGCAGTGATATAGAAACCTTAAATAGAAATATAAAATTTTTATTACCCCTTTGCTTAGAAAATAATTTTTATTTATCAGATAGATTGCATATTAGGATATGGGGTAATAAAAGAGGGGTTTAGTTTTTATCTTTATAAATTCTAATGCATTCTACAAAAAAACTAAATCCCATAATAGCATAAATATAATTTTTAGAGATATGGTAGCTTAAACCATCTGCAATAAGATTTATGCCAATAAGAATTAAAATGCACAGAGCTAGGAGTTTGATAGAAGGATTTTTATTGATAAAATCTGAGATATAGCCAGATACAAAAATCATAATAAAAACTGCTATGATGATTGCAATACTTGCCAACAAAGTGATTTCTTTGGGGTTTGTAATTGTGTTTTGTAGCATTCCTACGGCAGTGATAACAGAATCTAGAGAAAAAACAATATCTAAAATCGCAATTTGCAGAACACAAGTTAAAAAACTTGTGTTTTTAGTATTTGATTGAGGAGAAATCTCTTCATTTGTATGAAGTGATAGATTTTTTAATTCTAAAATACCCTTATAAATCAAAAAAATACCCCCAGCAATCAAGAAGATATCTTTTCCTGATAATGAAATTAAAGAAGTTTTGATAATGGGGGTTTGCAGCGTAATAATCCAAGCAATAGAGAAAAGTAAAGCAATTCTTGTAAACATTGCTAAAAATAATCCGAGAATTCTTGCTTTATTTTGTTGTTGTTTGGGTAATTTAGCCACCGCAATTGCAATAAAAATAATATTATCTATCCCAAGAATAATTTCTAGTAGAGTTAGTGTGATAAGAGCACCCCAAGCTTCTGGTTGTGCTAACCATTCTAGCATTTAGAGCCATCCCTTTTTCTTAAAATAAATTACAGGGACAATAGTTGAGATAACCATAACAAGAATTGCAATAGGATAGCCAAAACTCCATTCAAGTTCTGGCATATATTTAAAGTTCATTCCATAGATTGTTCCAATTAGTGTAGGAGGCATCATTGCCATTGTTGCAACTGTAAATAATTTGATAATTTTATTTTGTTCAATATTGATTTGATTGGTAAAAAGACTTTGAACATTATCTAGAATATTCATATTGACAGTTGTAAATTCAACAAGAGAATTAAGATCTTTTAAAACAATATTTAAATTTTTTTTAATATCCATATCAATTTTATCACTCTTTAAAAGAGCTGTGATTGCTCTTCTTTTATCAAATAAGGAATCTCTCACGCTCATATTGATTTCTTGTAAATTAGAAAGTCTTTCAAGAATATTGCCATAGTCTCCATGATCTTTGTCAAAGACTTCTTTGCGTAATATACGGGTCTCTTGCCCCACATCTTCTAGCATATCAGCATCTTTTTCCACACGGACTTCATAAATTTTGCTTACTACATCAAAACCATCTTCAAAATTTTTTGGACTAGCTAAAACGCGTTGTTGTATTTCATCAAAAACCTTGAAATCACCATATCTAATGGTAAATAAAATACCATTATGCAAAATAAATGTTACTGTCTCATTGCGTAGTTGTAGTTTTGCTGGTCGCATTAAAAAATAGCTATTGATTGTAATACCAGTGCTATCTTCCCAATATCTAGCACTTTGCTCGATTTCTTCCCTTTCTTCTTTTGTTGGTATATCTAATTTATAAGTTTTTGCAATGTATGCTACTTCTTCAAAAGTAGGGTGCAGCAGATCTATCCATAAAATTACTTGATTCTCTAGATTGATTTTTTCTACACTACTAAAACTCTCTCTAACAACAAAAGAGCTTTTTTTGATAAAGATATTCATCATTTTCTAATCTTTCTTATCTAAAACTTCAAATGCAGGTAATATCTTTCCTTCTAAAAGTTCTAGCGAAGCTCCACCACCTGTTGAAATAAAGCTCATGTTATCTCTTTCACCAGCCTTATCTACAGCATCAGCAGTATCACCCCCGCCTATGAGAGAGAATGCATAAGTATCTCCTATGGTATGGGCAATTGAAAAAGTTCCTCTAGAAAATTGCGCATCCTCATAAATTCCAAGTGGTCCATTCCAGATAATTGTATTGCTAGATCTAATTACTTGATTGAACAATTTTGTTGTTGCTGGACCCATATCAACAGCCATAAAATTAGAAGGGATATCTTGAGCAGGAGAAATTTCAACCCTTCGATTACCCTCAATGCAATCAGTGCTAATTACATCAACAGGTAAATAGACTTTTACTCCCTTATCCTTTGCTAATTGTAAAATTTTTCTAGCATCTTCAAGCAATCCATCTTCAACAAGAGATTTTTGCATATCATAACCTAAAGATTTTAAGAAAGTGTTACTCATAGCACCACCAATGATAATTCTATCTACAACATCTAGGATATTGTAGAGTAGAGCAAGCTTTGAGCTTACTTTACTACCACCAACAATTAGTAAAACAGGTTTGATTGGATTTGCTAGCGCCTTGGCAAAAGAATCAATCTCTTTTTTTAATAAAATCCCAGCAACTTTTTGAGAGGCAAATTTGGCAACCCCATAAGTGCTTGAATGTGCTCTATGGCTTGTTCCAAAAGCATCATTTACAAAAATATCACACAGGGTTGAGAGTTTTTGGCTAAGAGAATCAGAATTTTTTTCTTCTTCTGGATAAAAACGGATATTTTCTAATAAAATAATGCCTTGATATTGATTTTGCAATTCTTTTGCTTGTTCAATTGTTTCGGCAAAAAGAATATTTTTCTCTAGCAGCCTTTCAAGTCTTTTTAAGATATGTTTGAGAGAAAATTTAGAGTCTTTTCCTTTGGGTCTGCCTAGATGGCTTACAAGGACAATACTTTTTGCTCCATTGTCAATGCAGTAATTTATAGTAGGTAAGGCTTCTCTGATTCTTGTATCATCTGATATATTTAAGTCTTTATCCATCGGGACATTAAAATCTACCCGAATAAGTATATGTTTGTCACATATATCAATATCTTTAATACTTTTTGTTTGTTGCATAAAATTAATTCCAGCTACTTGAAGCATAAGAGCACCTCTTTTTAATTTATGAAAATGGTATTTTATCAAAAATTAAAACATTTTTTTTAAGAGGATTTTTCCAAATTCAACTCCTGGTTGATTATAGGTATTGATGTTTAAAATCGCACCAGCAGCTGATGTAAGAAGTTCAAAATAGATGATAAGCGTGCCTACGCTTCTTTCACAAAGCTCATTTATTTCTATATGATCAGTTGGTATATTTTCATTTTGTATCGTTTGCATTGTGGCAATTTGCTGAGTGCTTAAAAGTTTTGCAAAAGAAGTGTTATTAACAAAGTCGGTAGATTCTAAGTATTTTAAAGAAAGCTTTGGTATTTTTGGTTTAGTGTAATTTGCTTGATCCAAACTTATAAAAGTAACTGTTTTATCCATAACTCCTTGTGTGATAAGTTGCAAAAAAGAATGCTGATCAATGCTACCTATAAGGCTAATGGGAGTAAGTCCAACTTTTTTTCCATAAATATCAATTTTACCTAAAGATTCTCCCCATAGTTGAACATACCAGGCATTAAAATTTTTAAATACGCTCGAGTAGGAAAAAAGAATATTGATAGGATAACGCTCTTTGTTTTTTGCCAAAAAAATTGCTTTTTGCAAAACATGCTCTTCTTTTCTTTCAAAAAAATTATCTTGAAATTTTTTTGCACCTTCCAAAAGCTCTTTGGTATCATATCCAAGAAGAGTAAGGGGAAGAATACCAATTGTGCTTAATACAGAAAAACGACCTCCTATATTTTGATCAATTTCAAAAAAATCAAAATGATATTCTTTGGCAAATAAAGACAGCGGAGAATCTTGATCGGTAATAATAATTAGATGTTTTTTGTTGTGAGGAGTTAAAAGCTTATACTTGTGAATAACAAATTTAAGCAATGAAGAGGTTTCAATTGTTGTTCCAGATTTTGAAATTGCTATAAAAAGAGTTTGAGTAAGTTGTATTTTATTTAGTGTTTTTTGTATTTCAATTGGATCTGTATGTTCCAAAAATCTTAATTTGATATTTTTTCTTCTAGGGAGGTGTTTAAGCATTCCATCGATTGCCTTTATACCAAGAGAACTACCACCAATACCAATAATGACAATATTTTTTATTGTTTCTAGAAAGTTTTTATGTTTTTTTAAAAAAGATAAAGAATCTTCTAGTGCTTTATAATCATGCACGAGACTGTAATACCCAGTTTTATTTAATGTTTTTTCTTGTTTAATTAGAGAAAAAACATTATCTAGGGCTTCTTTGCTTGGTTTGGCTAGTTTATTGTCATAATTGTTCTTATCAAAAAAATGTGTAAAATTTAGCATATTTTAGCTTTTTTGCTTGAGATATTTCAATGATTTAGTATATAGGCACACATATCAATTAACCTATATGAATAACCCATTTCATTATCATACCATGCCAATACCTTCGCGCTATTGCCTTGAACAAGTGTTTTGTCTGGGATAAAAATTGCACTGTAATGTGAACCAATAAAATCACTTGATACACATTTGTCTTCATCAACCTTGATGAGTCCTTTCATATAGCTAGATTGTGCTTCAAAAAAAGCTTGATTGATACTTTCTTTTGTTGTAGAATGATTTAAGGTTACACTTAAATCCACAAGGCTAACATTTGGTGTTGGAACCCTGATGGCAAATCCATTGAGTTTGCCATTTAATTCTGGAATTGCCAATCCGATAGCTTTTGCAGCTCCGGTGCTTGTTGGGATGATATTAAGAGCAGCTGCCCTAGCTCGACGAATATCTTTATGTTTTACATCAAGTAGATTCTGATCGTTTGTATAGCTATGTATAGTTGTCATAAGTCCATTTTCAACACCAAAATTTTGATGTAAAACTTTTAGTATTGGTGCGAGGCAATTAGTTGTGCAAGAAGCATTTGAAATAATAGTTTCACCATTGTATGATGTATGATTTACACCAAAAACAAATGTTGGTGTGTTGTCTGCAGGGGCTGATATAATTACTTTTTTGACACTTCCTTTGAGATGGGCAGAAGATTTTTCTAGAGAATTAAAACTACCCGTACATTCTACAACACATTGTGCCCCATACACTGAAAAATCTAAAGACTGAATATCTCTGTTGCTTAAAATTTTTATATTTTTACTGTTTCCTATTTCTAGTGTATTAGAATCTATCTGTTTGACTCCAAATTTTCCGTGTACAGAGTCGTATTTAATTAGATGTATTAGGGTTTCAATATCTGTTGTTGTATTGATAGCAACAATTTCCAAGTCTTTTCTCATACTAGCAATTTTAATTGCACAAAGCCCTATTCTTCCTGTCCCATTTATTGCAATTTTGTTCATAAGTAATTTACCTTAAAAAATATTCTTTACTTCATCAAGCTTTGTTGATAATGATTTTTGAATAGCTTAATGAAAGGTTTTTTGATTAAAAATTTTAGATATGAATTGGAAATTCTATCAGAAAAGATGCAAAAAAACAAAAAACCAAGATATTGATTCTTGATTTTTGAAAAAAAAGTGTGTAGAATATCGCGTTTTTGAACAAAAAACATTAACAAGATTAAATTTTAGGGAGGATCCTTAGTAATGAATAAGGCAGAATTTGTAGATTTGGTAAAAGAAGTTGGTGATTATGCGACTAAGAAAGATGCAGAAACTGCAGTAAATTCTTTTGTTGCTGCTGTTGAGAAAGCTTTATCAAAAAAACAAAGTATTGAACTTGTAGGTTTTGGTAAATTTGAAACAGTATTACAAAAAGGAAAAGAAGGGAAAGTTCCTGGAAGCAATAAAACTTACAAGACTGCTGATAAGATGGTTCCTAAGTTTAAGCCAGGTAAAGGTTTGAAAGATTTGGTAGCTAAGAAGTAAGCATTTTTCCTTGTCGCAATAAGCGACAAGGGATCCATCCCCGTAGCTCAGCTGGATAGAGCGTACGATTCCTAATCGTAAGGTCGTGGGTTCAAATCCCGCCGAGGATACCATATTATTGTGAGATATCGTACTGTCTAGCACTCTTTATTTCAGTGTGCTTTTATTTTAAGTTGTTTTGGAGTTTTTGATTTTATGAACAAGATAGAGCAAACATTGTCTATTATAAAACCTGATGCGGTTAAAAAGTCTGTTGTTGGAAAGATTATTGATCGATTTGAAACTAATGGATTGAGAGTGGCTGCTATTAAGAAGATGCAATTAAGTAAAAAAGATGCAGAACAATTCTATTCTGTCCATAAAGAGAGGTCTTTTTTTTCTGATTTAATACAATTTATGATTAGCGGTCCTGTTATTGTAATGGTTTTAGAGGGAGAAAATGCTGTATTAAAAAATAGGGAGCTGATGGGTTCTACAAATCCAAAAGAAGCCAAGAAGGGAACTATTAGAGCAGATTTTGCTGATAGTGTTGAAGCAAATGCTGTGCATGGAAGTGATTGTTTAGAAAATGCAAAAATAGAGATTGAGTTTTTCTTTGCAAAGAATGCGGTATATTAACTCAGGTTTAAAAAAAGAATTGCGTAAATAATTGTTTCTAAAAATGAGGGTATCTTTTAGGAAAATTACTCAAGAAAAGAAGAGATTTGTTTTAGAGCAAGATGGTTTGAAGTTTGAGTGCGAGATTTATAGAAGAGATTCTCATACTTGTATATTAGATGGGTATATAACAGGAAAAGTTACTTTATGTTGTGATATTACTGGGGAAGAGTTTGAGAAGGAAATTGCTCAGAAGTTGGTTTTGTATATTGCAGATGGTTTGTGGAATTTACAAAGTCAATTTAAAGAAGATGCTATTGATGTTATAGAATTCTTTGATGGCTTTATTGATATTGCATATATCTTTTACAGTGAAATAGAACTGATAAAATCAGATTATCATATTAAGGAGTAAGACATGGCAGTACCTAAGAGACGTGTAAGTAAAACTAGAGCAGCAAAGAGAAGAACTCATTATAAAATTGATTTAAAGATTCCAGTAAAAGACAAGGATGGTACTTGGAAGATGCCACACCATAGAAATAAATTTAGTGGTACTTATAATTAATTTTTTTATTCTTGTGTTGCATAAGTGAGAAAAATTTATGTTTAGGATAGCTATTGATGCAATGGGGGCTGATAGTGGTATATTTCCAATAGTACAGGGCATTAAACAAGCTTTTGATAAAGAGGATTTTTTTGCGTATATTATTGGCAATTCTGTGCAAATAGAAAAATTTTTAGGAGATTTTTCTAGAGAACATATTGAAGTTATACATTGTGATGATTATATTCGGATGGATGAGCAGGCTTCAAGTGCTGCTAGAAGAAAAGATTCTTCTATTTTTATTGCTATGGAAATGTTGAGAAATAAGCAAGTAGATGCTCTAGTTTCTGCTGGACATAGTGGTGCTACTATGAGTTTGGCAACTTTGAGACTAGGAAGAATATCTGGGGTGAATCGACCTGCGATTTGCACTATAATGCCTACAATTGCAGATACCCCGAGTGTTGTTTTAGATGCTGGTGCTAATACTGATTGCAAGCCTATTTATTTGCATGATTTTGCACTTATGGGATATGAGTATGCTAAAAATGTTTTAGGGTATGCAGAACCAAGAGTGGGGTTACTTGCAAATGGAGAAGAGGATACTAAGGGTAATGAATTAACTAAAGAAACCTTTAATATCTTGAAGAAATATCCATTTTTTAATGGCAACGTAGAGGGGAATGATATTTTTAATGGAAGTGTAGAGGTTATTGTGTGTGATGGCTATACTGGAAATATTGTTCTGAAGACAAGTGAGGGTGTTGCAGATTCTGTAGTTTCTTTATTGAAAAATCAAATTAAAAAATCTTTCATAGGTATGCTTGGTGCCATATTATTGAGAAATGTTTTTAAGAGTCTTAAGAAAAAAATGGATTATGCTGAATATGGTGGAGCGCCCTTGCTTGGTGTAAATGGTAATGTTATTATTAGTCATGGTAAAAGTAATGCAAGAGCAATAGAAAATGCTATTTATCAGGCAATTAACACCATAAAAGCAGATATGCCAAATAAATTAACACAGGTTTTTGCGAGTAATAAAAATAATTAAGGAGTGTTTGTATGTTTGCTTCTCTTAAATCTATTGCTTCATTTGTTCCTAGCAGATGTGTAAACAATTTTGATTTTGAGAAAAGTATTGATACAACTCATGAATGGATAGTTGAGAGAACTGGTATATATACAAGACACTTTGCAGAGGACAAGCAGTTTACTAGTGATTTGGCAGTAGAGGCTGGAAAAAAAGCCATAGATAGAGCTGGAATTAAAAACAGTGATATAGATATGGTTATTGTTGCTACTTTGAGTCCTGATTTTTTGGGTATGCCATCAACAGCTTGTGTTGTTGCGAGCAAATTGGGTATTACAGATAAGCCAGCCTTTGATATATCTGCCGCTTGCACAGGATTTATCTATTTATTGTCAATTGCAAAATCTTTTATTGAAAGTGGAGCATGTAAGAATATTTTGATTATTGGATCAGAGAAGATTAGTTCCATTTTAGATTTTAACGATAGAAGTACTTGCGTGCTTTTTGGTGATGGCGCTGGTGCAGCTGTTATTGGTGTAACAAAGGATAAAGAAAAATCTATTTTGGATGTCCATGTTTCTTCAAATGGAGATTATGCCAATTTGCTATATACCCCGATTGCTGATTCAAAAAGTGCAGTGAAGCAATGTTTGAATATGAGGGGTAATGAGATTTTTAAAATTGCAGTTAAGACTTTGACAAATGATGTGGAAATGATACTTAATAAAAATAATCTCTCATCAAAAGACATATTATTCTTTATTCCACACCAAGCAAATTTAAGAATTATTTCTGCAGTTGCCGAACGCCTTTCTTTTCAAAAGGAGCAAATAGTGCTAACAGTGCAAAAATATGGTAATACTTCTGCTGCTAGTATACCGATGGCAATGAATGATGTTTATGAGAGTGGAAAGTTGAAAAATGGTGATTTGATGCTTTTGGATGCCTTTGGTGGAGGACTTACTTGGGGATCGGCTTTGGTAGCATTTGATGGTATTAGCTAAAAATTATTTGTTTTTATGATTTGTTCTTGAGATTTAAGTAAAAAATAATAAGCTTTTTTTTATAATTACGCTTGCCTAGATAATACGTGTTTTTTATTTTGTTCGTCTATATGGAATTTATGTTTAGACTAAATAGTAAATTTTGTGTGTTCGGTATTTTTGTTTGAGGCTTTTATTAAGTTTAGAATCTGCCGCCTGATAAATTTCTTTTGGTCTTGTTTTTTGCTTTAATGGGCTTTACATTTAAATAGCGGTTGTCTGGGTATTTATGGAGGTATAAGCAATGGAATATAAGATTCTGATTTTAGGCAATGGTGGAAGGGAGTATGCTATCGGATTGCATCTATTAAAAGATAGTAGATGTAAAAAGTTGTATTTTGCTCCTGGCAATGGAGGAACATTTCATATTGGAGAAAATTTTTCTTTTTCTACGCATCAAGATTTAATAGAAAAGATTCAAAAATTTGATATCAATCTTGTAATTATAGGGCCTGAAGCTTATATTATTGATGGTATTTCTGATTCGTTGCGTCTAGCTGGTATTAAAGTCTTTGGACCTAGTAAAAAAGCCGGTATTCTTGAGGGATCTAAGGCATATATGAAAGATTTTATTACACGCTATAAAGTGCCTACAGCATCTTATATTCAAACATCAGATTTTATTAAAGCAAAGGAATTTTTAGAAACTTTGCAATCACCATATGTAATTAAGGCTGATGGTTTGTGTGCTGGAAAGGGAGTGATTATTACATCTAATAAGCAAGAGGCATTACAAAGTATTCAAGAGATGCTTAGTGGTGAAAAATTTGGTAACGAGGGGAAGTGTGTTGTTATAGAAGAATATCTTGATGGTATAGAACTTTCTGTTTTTGCAATTTGTGATGGGAAGGATTATGTTTTATTGCCTGCTTGCCAAGATCATAAAAGATTGCTAGATAATGATATGGGGCCAAATACAGGTGGGATGGGGGCTTATGCTCCAGCACCATTCTGCGATGATAATTTGATGAAAAAAATTGCTAATAAAATTATTCAACCAACATTGGATGGACTAAAACAAGAAAACAATCCTTTTGAAGGTGTATTGTTTGCAGGCATTATGGTTAGGGATATCAATGGGGAAAAGGAACCTTTTTTATTGGAATATAATGTAAGATTTGGAGATCCTGAATGTGAAGTATTGATGCCATTGCTAAAAACACCGTTGATTGATATTTGTGAGAGTGTTATAAAAAGAGAGATAAAAAAAGTTAAAATCGAATTTTATGAAAAAAGTGCTTTAGCGGTTGTTATTGCTTCAAAGGAATATCCTTATACTCAAGCAAAACCTCAAAAAATTACTTTTAATAATTATGATGAGAGCTTGGGACATATTGTATTTGCTGGGGTCACAATGCAAGATAAAAATATGATTGCAACTGGAGGTAGGGTATTATTGAGTGTTGGCATAGGAGAGAATTTAAAAATAGCAAAGGATAATGCATATCAAATTATCAAATCTATTGATTTTTCAGGTATGCAGTATAGAAGGGATATAGGACATAGGATTGATGAAGTATGCAAATAAGTGATGAAAAGTTAGAGGAAATCTTATTTAGAGAAGAAATTCGCATATCTTCATTTCAGAGACGTTTATTTGCTTTTTTAATTGATGATTTTTTAATGACAATTTTATTTTTCTTTCTTTTCTTTAATTCCTTTTATGCTTTGAGAAACAATCCAGAGGCTATTGTGGATTTGTTGAAAGAAACTTTTTTTTATTTGGTGCTTTTAAGAAGTGTATATCATAGTTTATTTACTGCTTTGTATGGTGCTAGTATTGGAAAAATACTATTGAAGATAAGAATTATTAGAGTTGATACATTAGACAATCCTAATTTATTGGATGCGGTGGTAAGAACTTTTTTTAAAGAGATTGGACAAATGTTTTTTTATGTGACTTATTTTTTTGCTTTGGGGGATAAGTTTGTTAGAACACTTCATGATAGAGTTGTAAAGACAATAGTGATAATGCAGGATTGATATTTGAGGTTTTTAAGTATTTGTATCGCCTGTCTTGCTTTGTTGTATGCTGAAGTGGGTGTGCAAAAATTTGATAAGGACAATAATAAAATATTTGAATTGCTTGCAGATAATGTATATACAAAAGATGATAAGGTATATGCCTCTGGTAATGCAGTGGTGTTTAATGGAGATTTGTATATTATAGCCAATCAAGTAGTTTATGATAAGAATAATAGGGTTTTGGATATTAAGGGAGATGTGAAGATTTACAAGGGGGGGAGTATATTTGCAAAAACCAACTATGCTATGATAAATATGGATGAAGATTATGGAATCATTGAGCCTTTTTATATACAAGAGAGTCAAAGTGGTATGTGGATTGGTGCAGCACAAGCGCAAAATAAACAAAAAGTTTATTCTTTTAAAAAAGCCATGATATCTGGTTGTAGTATTGAGAGACCTATTTGGTATATGAATATTAGTTCTGGTAGTTTTGATAGTGAAAATTCTACATTAAGTGTTTGGAATCCCACATTGTATGTCGGCGATGTTCCTATTTTTTATTTTCCTTATTTAACGCTTTCTACAAAAAATGAACGATCAAGTGGTTTTTTGTATCCACAATTTGCAACTTCAAGTAGAGAAGGCTTTATTTTTGTCCAGCCTTTTTATATAGCTCTTCAGGATTTTTGGGATATGACTTTAACACCACAAGTTAGAACAGATCGTGGTATAGGTGGTTCTATAGAATTTAGGGCTGTTGATTCTAAAGAGGATAAATTTTTATTTAATATCAAATACTTTTTAAATAAAGATACATATGTGCAACGCTATGATTTAAGAAATAAGCATATATTTGGATTTGATTTTCTGCATTCCAGTGATAATCCTCTAAAAAAATATTTTGGAATGAAAAAAGATTTAGATAATGGTGTATATCTTGATTTTTTATATATGAACGACTTGGATTATTTACGTTTTGATAAATTTAATGCAAGAATTACAGATGGCACTAGAATTTCAAAGGCAAACTTTTATATTCAAACACAAGATCATTATTATGGTATCAATTTTCGTTATTTTCTAAACTTAAATAAAATTAACAATGATACCACCTTTCAATCACTCCCAAACCTTCAATACCATAAGTATTTAGATTCTTTGTTTTTTAGAAATTTTCTTTATTCTATAGATTATCAAATGAAAAATACTTATAGGAATCTAGGGTATGGCTATGTGGAAAATAGTGTAAAAGTTCCACTTGGATTGCAATTTGCCATATTTGATCAATTCTTATCTTTTGGATTATGGTCTGATATCTACGCTAGTAATCTGAGTATTTACAATACACAAAAAAGTTATATTGATTCAGATATTACTACGGGCAAAAGTGGTAATTTTATTTCTGCTAATTATACTTTTAATGTAAATATGGATTTAGCAAAAGATTATAATAAAATTTTTCATGTGATAAATCTTGAGGCAATTTTTACGGCACCATATTTTCAACAATCTAGTGGTCTGTTAGATAGGACTTTTTTGGCAGTAAATGATTATACGAGTTTTTATAATAAGGCGACAGGGCAATATTTGATAAATGGCAAATGGTATGATGATGTTTGGAATCCTGCTATATTGAGTGATTATGCCACAACAACAAGGAAGCTAGATTTAAAGCTTAATCAGTATTTTTTTGGTTCTAATGGAAGGGAATTGTTTTATTGGCGTATTTTTCAGAGGCTAGATTTTGATGATCCGTTTTCCTATTATAGAAATCCATTGCAAAATAAGGTTGGTTTTTCTCCCATTGAGGGATTGGATTTATCAAGTATTTTATCTTACTCATTTTTTTATCAAAATTTACAGGAATTATCCATTAGTGCGAGTTATAATAGGGCATATTTAAACACATCTTTGACGTATTACATTAAAAATCAATTTAATGATATTACTACGCTAAAGCAAGAGACAACAGCAAATTATCTTAGTTTTAATTTTAGTAATGATTTTGGTTATTTTGGTCTTAATGCATCCATTGGTGTAAATTTTAATAATCTTGTCAATAGTAATAATTATTATGATGCATTAACAAATTGGTCATTTGGAATTTTTAAAAATATTCGTTGTTTTGGTATTGGATTAAAACTTGCAAGTCAAAGAACTCCTATATTGACAAATGATACAACTTCTGGAGGCTATGCTTCTAGTGTTTTGAATAATACTTATGTGAAATTTGAATTTAGCTTCTCTCCACTCACCCAAACTGGACTTACATATCGGTTTTACAATAAATGATATGGCATAATTATAAAAAAGATAAAAGGAATAAAAATGCATAGTATTGATATTGTTTTGGAACATTGGAGGGAAAATTTTAAAGTTGATTATGTTGCAAAACAAGCTAGTGGATCTGTTTTGTATCAACATCAAGATACGGTAATTTTAGCAAGTGTTGCTATAGGAGATGAAGATATTGAAGGCGACTTTTTACCTCTTAGTGTTCAATATATTGAGAAAAGTTATGCTGTGGGAAAAATACCTGGAGGATTTATCAAAAGGGAAGGAAAACCAAATGAATTTGAGATTCTAACTTCCCGTTTAATTGATAGAAGCCTAAGGCCATTATTCCCTAAAAATTACAAGAAGCAAACACATATCAGTATTTTTGTTTTGAGTTATGGTGGTAAAAGTGATTTGCAAGTTTGCGCTCTTAATGCAGCTGCTAATGCGTTGTTGATTTCAGGTGTTCCATTTGCTATACCTGTTGCTGGTGTTAGAATAGGATTGATAGATGATTGTTTTGTTTTTAATCCTAATGTTGATATGTTGCAAGATTCTAAAATTGATCTTTTTATATCTGGTAGTTTTAAAGATTTGCTTATGATAGAAATGAAAGGTGGAAGCACAAAGGAAACAGGTATTGATGAGAATCAATTATTAGAAGCAATTGATTTTGCGATGTGTAAAATCAATGAGATAAGTTGTTTGTATCAAGAGAGACTACACGGATATAAGCGCAAAGATTGTGTAATATTAAGCGATGAGGTTTTGTTTAATCAGGATATTTATGATTTTTTACAAAAAGAATATACCCCAACACTAAAAAATATTCTTAATGCCATGGCAAAAAGCGAGAGAAATACTCAATTGCTGGAACTTGCTAATATTATTTTTAGCAATAATCAGGAAAAATGGAGCTTGGCAGAAATAAACTTTAACTTGCAAAAATATAAAAAACAGCTTGTAAGATCGCAAATTTTAGAGCAAAATATTCGGGTTGATGGTAGAAAATTGGATGAAGTGAGACCTATTGAGATTCAAACAAATATTTTACCTTGTGCGCATGGAAGTGTTTTATTTACCAGAGGACAAACTCAAAGCTTGGTTGTAAGCACAATTGGTAGCGATAGTGATGCGCAGAATAGAGAACTATTGAGTGATACTAGTGCACAAAAAGATTATTTTACTTTTCATTATAACTTTCCAGGATTTAGCGTAGGAGAGGCTTCAATGATTGGGAGTGTGGGTAGAAGAGAGCTTGGACATGGAAATCTTGCCAAAAAAGCCTTAGAGGATAGCATTGTTCATAAAGAAAAAACAATCAGATTGGTATCAGAAATTTTAGAATCCAATGGTTCAAGTTCTATGGCTAGTGTTTGTGGAGGATCTTTGGCATTATGCGCAAGTGGCATTGAAACAACAGGATTGATAGCAGGCGTGGCAATGGGTCTTGTTCTTGAGGATAGTAAATATGCAATTCTAACTGATATTATGGGACTAGAAGATCATGATGGGGATATGGATTTTAAGGTTGCGGGAAATAGAAATGTGATTACAGCAATGCAAATGGATATCAAGCTTGGTGGGATAAGTCTGGAGATTCTAAAAGAGGCTTTATTGCAAGCAAAAGAAGCAAGAGCTCATATACTTTCAATTATGGAAAAAGCCAAACAAGATATTGTTTTAAATAATGCAATTTTGCCAAAAGAAGAAGAGTTTAGTGTCCCACCTAGTAAAATAGTAGAAATTATTGGTAGCGGTGGCAAGGTTATTAAAGAAATTATAGAAAAGTTTAATGTAAGCATTGATTTAAATAGAGAGAGTGGTAATGTGAAGATTTTTGGCAGTAATGCAGAAAAAGTCTTACAAGCCAAAGATTTTATTTTAATTCTTATTGGTGAAAAAATGCCTTATAGTGAAGGAGAGGTTTTTGAAGGGAGTATTAAGAAAGTTGTAGATTTTGGTGTTTTTGTTTCACTTCCTAGGGGAGGTGATGGATTATTGCATATAAGTAAATTTGCTCAAAATAAGACACAGAAAGCTAGTGATTTTTTTCAAGAAGGGCAGAGAGTATGTTGTAAGATTTTGGGATTTAATAAAGGAAAGATTGATTTGGATATTGAAAAATGATTTTTTTAAAGTTATTTTTATGTTTTTTTTGAGATAATAGGGTTTTTATTTTTTCGAGTAGGGGATTGATCCGAAAGAAATATTTAGGAGAATAAAATGAAAGTTATTTTTACAATTCTTTTTGGTTTAGTAGGTTTTGCTTTTGCAGATGATAATACACAATTGATACAGGCTTTTTCTGTTTTAGCTGCTGTTGTTGGTTTAGGTATAGCGGCTTTGGGTGGTGCTATTGGTATGGGTCACACTGCAGCTGCTACAATATCTGGGACAGCTAGAAATCCTGGTATCGGTGGTAAGCTTTTTACAACAATGTTTATTGCGCTTGCTATGATTGAAGCTCAAGTTATCTATACTCTGGTTTTTGCTGCTATAGCTCTTTATGGGAATCCTTTCCTATAATTTATTAGTAAAGGAGGGGGATTTTGCGCTGATGGTGGAACTGGTAGACACGCCATCTTGAGGGGGTGGTGAGGAAACTCGTGCGAGTTCAAGTCTCGCTCAGCGCACCATATTTATTTAATATAATGCCGAAGTGGTGAAATTGGTAGACGCGCCAGACTCAAAATCTGGTGGAGGCAACTCCGTGTCGGTTCGATTCCGACCTTCGGCACCATTTTATTTATTCTTATCTTGCAATTTAAAAATCCAATTTTTTATTTAAATATTCACCTAATAAAAATTATATTGCTAGCTTTTGTTTATGTTATTATTTAGAAAAAATTTAATGAAGGATGTTGAATGAAATATTCTGATAGGGTTTTAAATTTGGCAGAATCTGCAACTATTGCCATAAGCACTTTGGCACAAAACTTAAAAATGCAAGGCAGAGATATTTTAAGCTTCTCTACGGGCGAACCTGATTTTGATACTCCAGATTCCATAAAAGAAGCTGCTATCAGAGCTATACAAGAAGGTTTTACAAAATATACCCCAGTAGCTGGTATTTTAGAGTTGAGAGAGGCAATAGCACATAAACTTAAAAGAGAAAATGGATTAGAATATACACCTTCAGAAATTTTAGTTAGCAATGGCGCAAAGCAATCTCTTTTTAATATTTTTCAGGCTTTAATAAATAATGGTGATGAAGTTATTATTCCATCTCCTTATTGGGTTACTTATCCAGAATTAGTAACTTATAGTGGAGGAAAGAATATCTTTATTCCTACTTCTCAGGAGAGTGGCTTTAAAATTACCCCAGAGATGCTACAAAAAAATATTACTTCTAAAACAAAAATGCTGGTTTTAACTAGTCCATCAAATCCAACAGGGATGATTTATAGTAAGAGTGAAATAGAGAAACTTTATGAAGTTATTAAAAATACAGATATCATTATTGTTAGTGATGAAATGTATGAAAAATTAGTATTTGATGGTAGTTTTTGCTCAATTGCATCAGTAAATGAAGATTTACTGCAAAGAACAATCACTGTCAATGGATTATCAAAATCTGTTGCGATGACGGGCTGGAGGATTGGTTATCTTGCTTCAAAAAATAAAGAATTAGTAAAACTTATGGATAATCTGCAAAGTCAATGTACTTCAAATATCAACTCTATAACACAAAAAGCCTCTTTGATAGCTCTAAATGGAGGAGTGGATAAAGAGATTGAGGAAATGCGATTGGCATTTTTAGAGCGATGTAATTTTGTATTTAATCAAATAAATCAAATTAAAAAAATAAGCGCTCTAAAACCTCAAGGTGCATTTTATTTATTTATCAATATTCAAGAGACTGGCTTGCAATCTCTTGAATTTTCAAAACAACTTTTAGAAAAATATGGAGTTGCTTTGGTTCCTGGAGTTGCTTTTGGAATGGAAGGGTATGTAAGATTATCATTTGCTTGTTCTATGCAACAACTTAAAGATGGAGTTGAGAGAATTAAAAAATTTATTGATGATTTATAATTAGAAAAATTATTTTTTTCTAATATATCCACTTTGGGTTTCAATAAAGTGATTTTGCTTGTTGAAACTTTTTTCTTCTGCTGCAGGTGTATTTTTGTAAGGACCAAATTTTTCTTTAAAGCTTCTTTGCTTTGGAGCAGATTTTGGTCTGTAGCTTAGAGAGCTTTTTTTCCTTATAGGGGGATTTCCAAATTTATAGCGCAATCCGCCAGAGAAAACCCAATAAGTATTTAAAGCTCCAAAAAATTCTGTTTTAAAATCCGCAAAAACTCTTAAACTATCATTAAAAAACAAAACTTCACCACCAAGACCTAGAGATAATCTATGATCCCCATTTTTATATTCATTATAAAGAGGGATATTAGCATCATCAACAAGCATAATTTTCCCTCCAAGATTGATGTCATAGTTATAGGCAATAAAAGTTTTTGCTAGGACATTAAAATTGTCATATTCATAGCGTTTGACGCCCAAGATTCCAACTGTTGTTATTAAGGCAGGAGATACATCAAGCTTTCCTAGTACATTATAAGAAGAGATTTTGTCTAAAAAATTTAGAGAGTGCCCAGAGATGATTCCAGGGGTAATGGAGAGATAAGGTTGAATATAAAAACTTGTGTCTCTGACATAGCCCACTGATTTGTCATTTCTACAGAATAATTTTCCATCATTTCCTCTTTTACAAGTTTGAATTGTTTTTGTTCTAGGAGTTTTAAAAAAGTAAAAATTATAACCAGCTCTTAGGTTTAAAAGGAGAATATTTCCATAAAAATTGATTGGATCTTGTGCTTGGTAGAGATTATTTTGGAAAGAAGCAAAGATATATTTGATTTTTGCATCCAAAAATAAATCATCATTCTTGATAAAACCAGCATAGGCTCCAAAGCCATAACTAGATACACTACCATCATATCCGGCATCATTACCATAGAGCTTTAAAAAATCAAAACTTCCTCCATAAAAATAGCGAGAATCTTCAAAATTTTTTCCATAATCAAAACCTCCTTGAAAACTAAAGAAGAGATTCTGAGTGCTTTCTTTGTGATCAAAGCTATTGATTCCATAGATACCACCGCCATACATCTTTGCCCAAGCTCCAAATTTTGTAGGAGGAAAGAGTAGGTCTTCTATACGATGATTGATAGAATCTGCATGAAGCCTAAAGATTCTGTAGGGTGTAGAGAGAATGTTAAAGAGTGTTTTTGCAGTTTGATTTGGTGTGAGGGTGATGGCGTCTAAAACCCAGTCTGTTCCGCCATTTTGATTAACTTTTGTTAATATAGGGTCGTAATTGTAAATACCTGTGATAGTTGAAAGCCCAACAAAATCTCCATTAACTGTATCAGCATGTGCGACAACCATATTTTTTCCAGCTACATCAAAGCTAAGTCTTGAGCCATTTTGATAGATTTGGATATATTGAGTTCCATTGAGTTCTGCTGTTTGCACACTATCTACTTGTCCCATTGGAACATCTGCCATTAGCCTAAAAACCCCATTGGTTCCATTAAGACTTCTGTGAATTTCAAGAGTTCTTTTTTGAAAAGTTGCATTGCTTGTGAGTCTTGAGCCACTGCCATCATCTGCAATTTTAATAAAATCTACAACAGCGATATTATCAATATTGTGGTATTGGTCATCTAAATCTGATTTGTTATTATTGGTATTGAGTGTTCTAACTGCAGAATTTGCAGTTAGAATCCATTTGCCTCCTCTATCAAGCAAGAGTTCTGCATTTGCATCTCCTTGTAAGGAGAATCTTCCTTGAAAAAAACTTTGAGGATTGGTAAGATGAATGATTGCCTCACTTGTTGCAGTAGAGGTTTTTTCAACAGCAATATCACCTTTGAGTTGAATGATATTATCTCTATTGTAAGTGGTTTTGGTATCAGGATTGTAGTTCATATAAAAATACCCATCTCCTCCAAGACTAGTGATGCTTCTATATCCTACTCCAGATCCGCTCCATCCTTTTGATTTTTGCATTTTTGAGACATCAATATAAGTATTGCCATTAAACTGATACCCACCCTTGCCATCATTTACATTGAAAATTCCTCTTGTGATATAAAAGTTTTCTGTAGCAGTAACTACCATATCTGTGTTAAATATAAATTTTACAGGTAAGTCGCTATGTGCCCCCCTTGTCATAAAGACACCTTCTACAGGAAGAGTGGAGTTTGGATCTGGAAGAGAGAGGAGATTTAAGACAAATTTACCCCCATTGATAGTATAGGTTTTTCCTCCTTGCCCTCTAAAAAATACTGCTGCCCATCCCCCATAATTACCAGTAGCAGTTACATTTACTGTAAGCGTGGCATTGTTATTGAGTGTGAGAGTATCATAGGTAGCAAAAATTGCACCGCTATAGCAATCGGACTGATCTGGTTGCTTGCATCCGCTAAAACCATTGTTTCCATTATTTGGAGTCCAATCAAGATTAATAAAGATATTTTCTGTTGTATCGCTATTGTAACTTTCTTTTATTTGCACTACATCTTTATTTGTCGCAGCTTGGAGGAAAAAAGACAATGATAAGATGACAAGCAATAATCTTATAATGATTTTCTCCTAGGTAATGCTGTGGATTTAGTTTATAGCATTTTAAGCAAAGATTATGCCATAAGTGTGATTGATATTCTTTAATCTCTTGTGAAAGTGCAATATTTTTTTGTAAAATATCGGCAAAAAACTAGGGTTAGAAAATGCCAAAAAGAGAAGATATAAAGACAATTTTATTGATTGGTTCAGGTCCTATTGTTATTGGTCAGGCTTGTGAATTTGACTATTCAGGAACACAGGCTGTAAAAACTTTGAAATCATTGGGATATCGGGTGGTGCTTATCAATTCAAATCCTGCGACCATTATGACGGATCCAGAATTTGCAGATAAGACATATATCGAACCTATCACAGAAGAAATTATTGCAAATATTATTAAAAGAGAAAAAGTAGATGCAATTCTCCCAACAATGGGAGGGCAAACGGCTCTAAATGTTGCAATGCAAATGTATGAAAAAGGTATGCTTGAGGGGGTGGAATTCTTGGGGGCTAAGCCAGAAGCAATTAAGAAAGGTGAGGATAGACAAGCCTTTAAGGAAGCGATGTTAAAAATTGGTATGGACTTGCCTAAATCTTTTTATGCCTACAATGAAGAACAAGCTTTAGAGGCTGCAAAATCTATAGGGTTTCCATTGATAATAAGAGCAAGTTTTACTCTTGCTGGTGGCGGTAGTGGCGTAGCTTATAATATTGAAGAATTTAAGACTTTAGCAAAAGCAGGATTAGATGCAAGCCCTATTAGCGAGATTTTGATTGAAGAATCTTTACTTGGTTGGAAAGAGTATGAGATGGAGGTTATTCGTGATAAAAATGATAATTGTATCATTGTTTGTTCGATAGAAAATCTCGATCCTATGGGAGTGCATACAGGAGATTCTATCACTATAGCACCAGCTCTTACACTCACTGATAAAGAATACCAAAGAATGCGTGATGCATCCTTTGCAATACTTAGAGAGATAGGGGTAGATACTGGTGGGAGTAATGTGCAATTTGCTATCAACCCACAAACTGGGAGAATGATTGTAATTGAAATGAATCCGCGTGTATCAAGAAGCTCAGCACTAGCTTCTAAGGCAACAGGGTATCCAATAGCAAAAATTGCGACATTATTGGCAGTTGGATTTAGTCTAGATGAAATACAAAATGACATTACAGGAACGCCTGCAAGTTTTGAGCCTAGTATAGATTATATTGTGACTAAAATTCCTCGTTTTACATTTGAAAAATTTCCTCACGCAGAAGATACTCTTAGTACTTCAATGAAAAGTATCGGTGAGGTTATGGCTATTGGAGCAAATTTTTATCAAAGCATTCAAAAGGCACTTTGTAGTTTGGAAACGGGTTTATGTGGATTTGATACTTTAAGTGCAGATATTGAATTGATTAAAAAGGAAATCAGAAGACCTAATGCTCAGAGAATCTTGTATGTTGCCGATGCTTTTAGAGTAGGACTTGATTTGCAAGAGATTTATGAGCTTAGCAAGATTGATTTGTGGTTTTTAGGAAAGATACAAGATATAGTGTCCTATGAAAATAGCATAGAATCTGGTATTTTAAAAAATAAGCAATCAATGTTGGAAGCTAAAAAAATGGGATTTAGCGATAAAATGATCGCTAAGTTGCTTGCTAAAAATGAGGGTATAGAAATTAGTGAGAGTGAGATATCTCATGCTAGAATACAGCTTGGTATTGAGAGGGTTTATGAAGAGGTGGATACCTGTGCTGCAGAGTTTGATAGTTTAACTCCTTATTTTTATTCTAGTTTTTATGATACTAATCTTTTTGCCAATCAACTTCCTTTAAGTGATAAGAAGAAGGTGCTAATCATTGGAGGAGGTCCAAATCGTATAGGTCAGGGGATTGAGTTTGATTATTGTTGTGTGCATGCGAGTTTTGCACTCAAGGATATGGAAGTTTCAAGCATTATGTATAACTGCAATCCAGAAACAGTAAGCACGGATTATGATATTAGTGATGCTTTGTATTTTGAGCCTATTGCTTTTGAGTTTGTTAAATCTGTATTAGACAGAGAAAAGCCAGATGGAGTTATCGTGCATTTTGGTGGTCAAACACCATTAAAACTTGCCAAAGAAATACATAAATATGGAGCAAAAATTATCGGGACTTCTGCAAAAGTAATTGATATTGCAGAAGATAGAGAGAAGTTTGCTAATTTTGCTCAAGAAAATAATCTAAGACAGCCTGAAAATGGGATTGCTTTTACAAAAGAAGAAGCCTTTTTAATTGCCAATAAAATTGGTTTTCCTGTATTGGTTAGACCTAGCTATGTGCTTGGTGGTAGGGCAATGAGAATTGTGGAAAATGATGAAGAATTAAAGGTTTATATGGATGAGGCTGTGCGCGTTAGTGAAAATTCTCCTGTCTTGATTGATAAGTTTTTAGAAGGTGCTATTGAGCTTGATGTGGATTGTATTTGTGATGGTAATGATGTTTATATTGGCGGTGTTATGCAGCATATTGAAGAGGCTGGAATACATAGTGGAGATTCTGCCTCATCATTGCCTACAATTACTATTCAAGAGGAGATGCTTAAAGAAATTAATGCCACAAGTGCTCTAATTGCTAGAAAACTTGGTGTAGTTGGATTGATGAATATTCAATATGCAATTTACAATGAACAGCTTTATTTAATTGAAGTTAATCCAAGAGCATCTAGAACAGTTCCTTTTGTAAGCAAGGCTACTGGTATGCCTTTGGCAAAAATAGCAACTCGTGTGATGTGGCAAGGAAACTTGAAAGAGGCATTAGAGTTTTATGGAGCATTTGGTAATATTGAATTTAAAGATGGGGTTTTTCAAACAAAAAAATTAAATCATATTGCTGTTAAAGAATCTGTTTTTCCTTTTAATAAGTTAATTGGGGCAGATTTATTGTTAGGACCAGAGATGAAAAGTACTGGTGAAGTTATGGGAATTAGCAATAGTTTTGGTTTGAGTTTTGCAAAAAGTCAAATGGCTAGTAAAAATACTCTGCCTATTTTTGGAATGTTATTTTTATCTTTGTGTGATAAGGATAAGAAATACGCAACAGAGATTGCGCAAAGTTTTATAGAATTGGGATTTGAGGTTTGTGCCACAAGTGGAACGCAAGCAGTTTTAGAAGAAAAAGGCATTGCCTCTACAAGAGTATTGAAGATTTATGAAGGTAGGCCAAATATTCAAGATAAGATAGCCAATAATGAAATTCAATTGGTAGTTAATACTTCCAATGGAAAATCAAGCAAGGATGATTCAAAGATTATTCGCACGCAAGTTTTAAAAAATTCTATCCCTTATTTTACGACGCTAGAGGGTGCTAGGGTGGCTGTGGAAGCATTGAAGGATATGAGAAAAATGGATGTATATATGCCAAAATCCTTACAAGAATTTTTAAAGGAACAATAATAGTTTTTTTAGCACAAACAGATACAACAGTAGGATTTTTGAGTCATTCTTATAAGGATATCAATACTATTAAATCAAGAAAGTTAAATCAAAGAGTGCTTCTAGAAACTGCTAATTTAAGCTATCTTAAGAGTTATACTAGGGTTCCAAATGTTTTAAAAAAGCGTTTAAGAAGACAAGAGAAAGTAACTTTTATTTTAAAAAATAAGAAATCTTTTCGGGTTGTTAGAGATCAAACTCATCTCTTATTTTTAGAAAAATTTGGAATGCTTTATTCTTCTTCTGCAAACTTGTCTTCAAAGCCGTTTTGCTTGCAATGGGCAAAAAAAATGGCAGATATTTTGGTGATTGATAGGAGAGGATATCAAGAAAAAGATGCTTCAAAAATTTATAAGATTTCAGAAATAAAGCTAAGGAAAATACGATAAAATTTTTTATTTTTATTGAAAATATGGAGTGAAATATGAGAGGTTTCAAACTTCTTTTTGTAATGCTGATTTTAGACTTTAGTTTTTTATATACTCAAGAGCAGGTTTTGGAGAATCAAGAAAGTAATGCTGTTGGACAAACTTATGATAGGTATGCTGATGATTTTATAGAAACAGATCTGAAATATGAAAGAAAATATAAAAGAGGAGTGTATGTGCAAGCTTCTTTGGGCGGTAGTATACACCATGCTAATTTTGATGGTAGTTATATAAATAATCCTAAGGCAAGCTATAATTCATTAGAGCTAAATACAATGGTTGGTGTAGGACTTGGTTATCAGATTTTTTTTAATGCATATAACGGCTTGAGAATTTTTAGCACAACGCTTTATGGAGATTTTAAAAGTCCAAAATATAAAGATAATAAACCTTTTTATATTGTTTCAACAGGTATTGGATTGGATTATTTAGTGGATTTTACAAAAGGTAAGAATCCTTTAGGATATTTTATTGGGTTTGGGTATGAATGGAATTATGGAAAATTTTTAAGCGATTTAAAAAGTAGTCCCTATATCCTTGATACTAGTGTGTTTAATACACATGGATTTTTTGCCAAAACAGGATTTTCTAAAACTTTTTCTTGGAGACATCGCATAGAGTTGGAATATAGAATCCCATTTTATAGTTTTTTAAATTTTTCTGGTAGTGGCGTAGATAGGAATAATAATAGTTTTGATATACACAGTGCAAAATATAATAGTTATGGAATTATTAGTTTTTCATATGCGTATATTTTTGGCGGAAGAAATGCGAATTGATAAATTTTTAAATATTGTAAATTTGACCAAAAGAAGAAGTATTGCACAGGATATGTGTTTAAATCAAGTTGTTTTTATAAATGGTAGTGTTGCAAAACCTAGTAAGGAAATAAAAATTGGTGATATTATTGACTTAGTTTTTTTTGATAGACAAAAAAAACTCAAAGTTTTGGATATCCCAAAACACAAAACTATACCAAAACAAGATGCCTTAAAATATATAGAAGAAATTATTTAACTATGTTATAATAACCTTTTATGAATTTAAAATTAAAAAAGGAAAAAAATGTTAGAAGGAATTATTAGAGAGAGTATTTCAAAGTCTGAAGTTAAGGCTTTAAGGAATGATGGTTATCTAATTGCTAATATTTATGGCAAGGGCGTGGATAATATACATTGTGCATTTAAAGTTAATGATTTTATTCGTGCTGTAAAATCTAAAGATACTTTAGTATTTACAGTAAAGGTTGGCACAAAGAATTTTGATGTTGTTATACAAGAGTATCAAAAAGATCCTGTCACTTCAAATATTTTACATGTTGATTTGATGTTAGCACAGAAGGGTGTTGTTGCAAAGTATCGAATACCAGTTAAGGCGGTAGGGACACCTATAGGTTTGAAAAATAAAGGTGTTTTAATGTTTTCTAAAAAAAGAATTTTAGTGCAAGCAGCTCCAGAAAATCTTCCAAATGTTTATGAGCTTAATGTATCTAACTTAGATGTAGGCGATTCTATTTTAGTTAGAGATTTGCCTGAAATAGCAAATGTAAAGATTATTGAGAAGCCAGCTGTCGCTGTTGTAGGTGTTATTAAAGCAAAATAATTTTTTATGACTTATCTTATTGCTGGACTTGGCAATCCTGGGAGCCAATATTGTGATACTCGTCACAATATTGGTTTTTTTATTTTAGAGGTATTGTGTAGTAAATTAGGGTTAAAATTTAAGTATGATTCAAGATTTTTGAGTGATGTAGTTTTATACAAAAATAAAATTGCAAGCTTTTATTTGATAAAACCACAGACTTTTATGAATCTCTCCGGTGAAGCAATTTATAAAATTCAAAAATTTTATAAAGATAGCAGTTTATTTGTTTTGCATGATGATCTTGACTTGCCATTTGGTTCTATTAGATTTAAAAATGGTGGTAGTAATGGCGGACATAATGGATTAAAATCTATTGATAGATTATGTGGCAATAATTATTATCGTTTGCGTTTTGGTATTGGGAGAGATGAGCATAAAAGTGTAGTTGATCATGTTTTGGGAAACTTTAATGATAGTGTCAGTAGGGATAGATTAGTAGAGTATTGCGTTGATGCTCTTATTTATTTTTTTGATAATCCTGATTTTTTGAAATTACAAAATAATTTTACTTTAAAGTAGGTTGTCGTGTTTTTTTATTTGGCTTGGAATTATTTTCGGTTTGTTTTGATTATTTTTTCAGCTTTGCAAGTTTTTTTTATCAGTATCGATAGTTTAAAATATCTTGATCAATTGCCAAGCTCTGCAAATTTAATTATTTTATTTTTTGTATATGATTTTTTATATGCTTTGAATTATACTTTGCCAATTTCAATCTTGCTGGCCAGCATTATCTTTTATTTAAACTTAACAAAAAGTAATCAATATACCGCTTTTCTTGCATTGGGATATTCAAAGAGAAAGATTTTATCTCCCATTTTGATGGTTTCTACATTTTTGATTCTGTTTTATATAGGTTTAAATGCTACGCCTTTTGTTTATGCTCAAGAAAAAGCAGAGGCGATTATTTCTCAAGGAAACTTCTCTAATATAACCGAAGATTTATTGGTGAAGTATAAAGATAATTATGTGTATTTTGGAAAAATTTATCCTTTGATACAGAAGGCTGAGAATATAAAGGTTTTTAAGCTTGATAGTAATGGAATATTAGAGAATTTTGCACAATCAAAGGAAGCTCATTTTATCGATAATTATTGGGTAATGAATCAAGCTATAGTATCTAGTGTTCCAAAACAATTGATTTTAGGTGCTAAAGGATTAGAGGTAAAAGAGGAGGAAGAGTTTAGAATATTAAAAGGTTTTAGGCCAAAAGTTTTGGATACAATCTACCAAAATAAACCATCAGTATCCATTATTGATGCGTTTCAATCTTTGCATATTTTAAAAAAACAAGAAGCTAATCATACAAAAATAAGAGCTATTTTGTATAGCTTTATATTGGTTCCATTTTTTGTACCATTAACTATTATGATCATAGCTTTTTTTATTCCATCTCTTGCAAGATATAGTAATTTAGCTTTATTGGGTTTTATTTTTATTGTATTATCATTGGTTATTTGGGGATTGTTTTTTGCGTTTGGTAAGATGAGTGTTAGTGGTTTGCTTTCGCCAGAGTTAATGCTCTTGATACCTTTGTCTTTGCTCTGTTTGTTATCCTTGTTCTACATTTCAAGAATAAATTTTAAAATGTAAAAAAATATTTTACCTTTATTGGATAGAATGGTTTTTAATTTTTAGTGTGAGGAGATAGGGTTGAAGGTTTATTTTTTTGCTACTTGTTTGGGTGGTGTGGCATATAGCAAGATGTGTGTTAATGCAATTAAGATTTTACAAAAAGCTGGTGTTGAGGTTATTTTTAAAAAAGATCAGACTTGTTGTGGGCAACCTAGCTATAATTCTGGCTATTTTGAAGAGACAAGAAAGGTGGCTTTGCATAATATTGCCTTATTTGATCAGGAATATCCTATAGTTTTACCTAGTGGCTCTTGTGCAGGAATGATGAAACACGATTATTTAGAGCTTTTTGAAGGGCATGGTGAATTTGATAAAGTTAAAAAATTTTGTTCTAGAGTCTATGAATTGAGTGAATTTCTAGATAAGGTATTGGATTTTAAGTTTGAAGACAAGGGAGAACCAGTAAGAATCACATGGCATTCTAATTGTCATGCCTTAAGGGTTGCAAAATGTATCCCTTCTTCAAAGAAGATTCTTAACTCTTTAAAAAATGTAACTTTGATTGAACTTGAAAAAGAAGAGGAGTGCTGCGGTTTTGGAGGAACTTTTAGTGTAAAGGAACCAGAGATTTCTAATGCTATGGTTAAGGAAAAGATTGCAGATATTCATGCAAGGGATGTAGAGTATGTTATTTCTGGAGATGGTGGTTGTCTTTTAAATATCTCTGGTGCAATGCAAAAAATGGGTTCAAAAGTAAAGGCAATGCATCTTTATGATTTTTTAGCATATCGTATGGGAATATAATTAAGAGGAAAGAATATGGGAAGTGCAAGTAATTTTCATTCAAACAAAGAGTTTGAAAATATTATTGGAGAAAAGCTAGAAGATAGACAGCTAAGAGAAAATCTAAAGAGCGCGATGGATACTCTTAAAGGCAATAGAAAAAAATTGATTGCAACAAGATATCTAGATTGGGAGGGATTAAGAGAGGAGGCTAGAAAATTAAAACTAAAAGCATTAACACATTTAGATGTTTTATTAGAGCGTTTTGAAAAAAATGCTACAAAAAATGGAATGAAAATACATTGGGCTGGTAGTGCGCAAGAGGCTAATGAAATTATTTTGAATCTGATAAAAGAAAATAATATTACTTCTGTGCTGAAGGGGAAATCCATGGCAAGCGAGGAGATACATTTAAATTCTTTCTTAAAGCAAAAGGGAATAAAAGCCGTTGAAACAGATTTGGGTGAATTGATTATACAATTGATTGATGAAACTCCTGTGCATATAGTTGTTCCTGCTGTGCATAAAAATCGGTATGAAATTGGAAAAATTTTTGAAGAAAAACTACAAGCACCCCTGGAAGATGATCCTCAAAAGCTTAATGCTATTGCAAGAAAACATTTGCGTAAAGAGTTTGAATCTTTTAAAATGGGACTTACTGGAGTTAATTTTGCTATTGCTGATGAAGGTGCTATATGGTTAGTAGAAAATGAAGGTAATGGTCGTATGACAAGTACTGCTTGTGATATTCATGTAGCAATTTGTGGTATAGAAAAAGTTGTTGAAAGTTTTGAAGATGCTTCCATATTAGGCACGTTACTTGTACCATCAGCAACAGGAGCACAGATCACTTGTTATAATAATATTATTACATCTCCAAGAAAGGAAGGAGAGAAGGATGGTCCAAAAGAAGTTCATATTATTTTATTAGATAATCATCGCTCTAATATGCTAAATGATAAGAATTTTTTTAAAGCGCTAAGTTGTATTAGATGTGGAACCTGTCTAAATCACTGCCCAGTTTATGACAAAATAGGTGGACATGCTTATTTAAGTACATATCCTGGTCCAATAGGTGAGGTAATTTCACCGCAGTTATTCGGATTGCAAAATTGTGGTTATATGGTAAATCTTTGTAGTCTTTGTGGCAGATGTTCTGAGGTTTGTCCTGTTAAAATACCTTTGGCAGATTTGATTAGAGATTTAAGGAGCGAAAAGGTTGGGCAAGGCAATGGAAAAGTTTTGGGATATAAAAATGAGAATCCTAATAAAATAGAACAAATATTAATGAATATGTTTTCTTGGATTGCTACTTCTGGGTTTAAATGGAGAATGCTATTGTGGAAAGTGAGAATCTTTGGTGGTTTGGGAAAAATATTACACCGATATATTCCAATATTAAATCGTTGGACTAGATACAGGGAATTTCCAAAAATAGATGCAAATTTGCATAGTAAAGTAAAAAATATGAAGGGTGTGATTTATGAGTAAAAATTTAATTTTAAGCAATATTAAAGAAGCATTGTCACATAGGGAAGAATTTTTAGATAAAGGGAACTTTAGAGATATTATTAAAAGAGAACAAGATGACATATTGCAGGAGTATATTAGGCTTCAAAAATCTAATATGGCTGATGTGATTATCTCTAGTAAGGAAAAATTATTTGAAGATATGCAAAAACTTTTGCTTCAAATTAAGCCACAAAAGGTTTTGTATGCAAATGATTTGCCTTGTGATATGAATAAATTTGATGGTTTTGAAAAGATGCCTTATTGCAATACCATAGAAACAAATAGAGAAAAGATGTTTGATGTTGATGTAAGTATTGTAAATGCAAGATGTGGTATAGCAAATTTAGGAATAATGGGGCTTGTGAGTTCAGTAGATTCCCCAAGGCTTACCTCTCTTATCGCACCTCATTGTATTATGCTTTTAGATTCTACAAAAATTGTATGGAATTTATTTGAGGGAATTAAGTTTTTAAAATCTTTAAATACAGATTTAGCAACAAATCTTTTATTCATTGCAGGGCCATCAAGAACTGCTGATATTGAGTTAAAAACCGTTTTTGGTGTTCATGGTCCTCAAAAAGTTAGTGTAATTTTATACTAAGGATTCTAAAAATGTTAAAAAAAGGTGATAAGGCACCAGATTTTTGTTTAAAAAATCAGGATGATATTGAAGTAAGTTTAAAGGATTTAATAGATAGGGATATTGTGTTATATTTTTATCCAAAGGATAATACTTCAGGTTGCACATTGCAAGCACAGGATTTTTCTTGTTTAAAAGAAGAGTTTGAGAAAAAAGGTGTGATAATCGTTGGTATCAGTCCAGATTCTCCAAAGAGTCATAGGAATTTTATCCAGAATAAACAGCTAGATATTATGCTTTTGAGTGATATTGAAAAAGTAGTAATGAAGGCATACGGCGCATATGGAAAGAAAATGATGTATGGTAAAGAAGTTTTTGGAGTTATTAGAAGTACCTTTATTATCAAGGAAGGAAGAATAGTTGAAGTATTCTATGGTGTCCGTGCAAAGGGACACGCACAGAAAGTTTTGGAATTTTTAGATTAATGAAGATGTGAATTATCTTGAGTTGGTTGAATATCCTTATTGTCAGCTAAGTTATTTTGATTAACTTGTTTTAGAAAGCTAATAAGTGTATCTGCCATTTTTGTATAAGATTTGGCACTAACGCTTTCAGGATTGAAGAATACAATAGGTTTCCCATTATCTCCACCTTCTCTAATTTTTCCTTCAAGGGGTATTTGAGCCAATATATTTGTATCATACTGCTTTGCAAGTTTTTCTGATGAGCCTTTTCCAAAGATATCACTTTCGTGATTGCAGTGTGAGCATATAAAACCACTCATATTTTCAACAATACCCGCAATTGGTATATTTAGTTTTTGAAACATATCAAGACTTCTTGCACTATCATCAAGACTTACTTGTTGGGGAGTGGTAACTGTAATACCTGCACTAACTGGAACACTTTGTGCAAAAGTTAATTGCGCATCTCCTGTTCCAGGCGGCATATCAATCACTAAAATGTCCAATTCGCTCCATAAGACATCAGTAAGCATTTGTTGTATGGCTCGCATTATCATAGGACCTCTCCAAATTAAACTTTGATTAGCATCATATAAAACACCCATGCTCATCATTTCAATTCCATAAGCTTTTAGTGGGAAAAGTTTTTTGCCACTAGAATCTACTTCTGGTTTATTGGTATGTAATCCAAGCATTCTTGGGATATTTGGTCCATAGATATCTGCATCGAGCAATCCTACTTTTTTTCCTTGTTGTGCAAGTGCAATTGCTAAATTTACGCTAGTTGTACTTTTTCCAACGCCACCTTTTCCACTACTTACCATAATAAAATTTTTAATTTGTGGAGCAATATTTTTTGTCATAGCTGGTTTGTTTTCATTTGGCTGAGGTGTTTTGATATCAAGCTGTATTTTTTTGATACCTAGTGAACGGATTTTTTCATTAACCTCATTTGTTAATTGATTTATGACTTCGATACTATTAGATGGTATTTCAATACGCAAAGCCAATTGCTCTTGATGTAGATTTACATCTTTTACAAACCCAAAACTTACAATATCTTTTTTAAAGTTCGGATATATAATTGTTTTTAATGTATTGAGTATATCTTCTTGTGTAATCATTGTTTATTCCTTATTTGATATATTTGTAGAGGGTTTATATTAAATTAAAGCTTAAAAAAACATAAAAAGATTTAATATTTTTTTTATGTTTTAAAAAAATGATTATTTTGGTTGTAAGGTAATAAGAGTGATTTCTGAATTTGTTCCAACTCTTATAGGAGCTCCCCAAGTTCCAGTACCTTGATTGATGTAGATATATTCCTGCGGTTTAAATTCGTGTAATCCCTTGATGTAGGGTTGTTCCAATAAAACCAAAAAATTAAAAGGAAAAATCTGTCCCCCATGTGTATGTCCAGAAAGTACAAGATCAATTTTTGAAGAATTATCTAAAAAATAAATAACTTTTGGTTGATGTGAGAGTAAAAGATTTGGGATTTTTGGCATACCTTTTAGAATTGCTTGTTTGATATTTGGCTTTAAGTAATTCACCTGATTCCCAAAAAAGTCTGTGATTCCAATAATATTGATAACTGGCTTATTGTTAATTGTAATTATTGAGCTTGTGTTATTAAGAATGGTAATATGATTTTCTTTTAATTTATTGAGAATAGTATCAATATCATAGAGATATTCATGATTTCCTAAGACATAATAAACACCATATTTTGCTTTGAGATTTTTTAGCAGGTTGATTTTTTCTTCAATAAAATGACTTTTTGCATCAATAATATCACCGGTTAAGACAATAATATCAGGATTAGCACGATTGCTTATTTGTATAATTTGTTTAAGGGTTTGCATTCTTGTCAGAGTATTTATGTGCAAATCACTAATTTGCAATACCTTTAATTCTTGAGAAAGATTAGAGATATTAAGAGAAATTCTCTGTAGTTTGGGTTCTTTGAAAAAGCCATTATAGAATCCATAAAATATGCCTATAATAACAAAACTTATGGTAATAGTTTTTGCATAGGGAACAAAGCTGTAATACTGCGATTTGGAACCAAAAAGAGCAAGGGGTAAGATACTGCAATAATACAATACTGCTCCTATACATAAGAGAAAATTTACCCCAAGCATAAGTGCAAGAAAAAAATCTATACCATAGGGCAGGTGTATCATATTGTGTAGAGTAAAATACGAAAGGTTGGATAAAAAAAGTATAGTTAAAAATGCAAAAATATTCTTTTTTGTAAAAAATTTGATTTTATAAAAGAAGGTGTAGTATATTAGAGCGTGAGATAGACATAATGCAAAAAAAATAAAGCAATAAAATAAAAAATGGTGAGAATTTTGCATTTTTTATTAACCTTTTGATTTTTTATTATAATTATACACTAAAACACTAAAGTGGCTAGAGGTGCGATATTGAAAAAGGTTTTATTTGTCTGTTTGGGTAATATTTGCAGGTCTCCTCTTGCAGAAGGCATTGCAAGGGATTATATTGCTAGTAGGGGATATGAGATTATTGTAGATTCTGCAGGTACATCTGGCTATCATATTGACGAAACTCCGCATCATTATTCAATTTTGGTTGCAAAGAAGTTTGGTATTGATATTAGTATGCTAAGGGGTTCAAAAGTTAGTGTGTATATGAATTTTGATTTTTTTGTGGCAATGGATAGTGAAAATGTAAGAGATTTGATAGCTTTGGGGGTTGATAGGGATAAGATTGTAAAAATTGGAGATTATGGATTAGATGGTAGAGATATACCTGATCCTTATTATAAGGGTCTGGATGGTTTTTTTGAAGCGTTTGAACTACTTGATATATCTGTAAAAAAATTTTTGGATTTAATTAGTGAAGAAAAATAATATTAAGCAAGACTTACAAGCTCTATTGCAGAAAAATATGCAACTAGATGCAGAGATTTTTAGGCTTTATGAATCTATTGATTTAGAAATTGAGTTATTTCATAAAATTCAACAAGAATTTCATGAAATAGATTTGATTTTAGATAAAAAGATGAAAATAGCAATTCTTGATCGTATTGTAAAACTTCAAGAAACATCGTTAATACAAGAATTAAGGCAGCGTAAATACTCACAAGATCTAATTGAAAAAATCCAAGATAAGTTATTAAAGTTTAATATTGATTTTTATGCTAGAAGACATCAAGAACTGCTAGATTTTATTGAAGAAAAAGAATTGTTTAGTGAATTTTATCGTTGTATTTTTAGAGGTGTGCATGATATAGGGTTGAGTATCAATATATTTTTTGTGCAATGGAAAAATAAGATTTTTAAAGAAATATATGCAACATTAAGTGAAACATATACTCATAAAGAAATGCTGAAAATTTTACAAAATACAATGGATAGGGATAATGGTGAGGTAGCAGATAGAAGTTATTCTATTGTGCAAAAGGGAGATTGTGATGATTTTGAAAAATTATCATATGCTAGTGCTTTTTGTGAGATTAGTTCACAGATTGCAAAGAAGATAATAAAAATATTGGAGAGATTGCAAGTATTAGAGGATGAGCTTTTTGATCAGAAAGATTTATATTTGCAATACTTTTTAGCATTAAAGCAGGTTTTTTTAGAGAAAGATTGTGATTTATTAATACAAAAATGGCGTCAGGTTGATGAGTATTGGATACAAATTGACACCCCTTTTCAAATATGTCATTTTTTTGAATATTATGAGGATAGATATAGACATTGTGTGTCTCCAGAGTGGGATTTGAGAATCTGTTATTTAGAAGATAGTGATTTTGTATCAAATAGCATAATTGCCTGTTTTGATTATTTTGCCTCTCAAACGGGTTTAAATAAGCAAAGCTATGAGCAAACTTTAAGAGTATTAAAGACAACAAAAAGCTATAGGGCATCTTTTGGTTTATTTTATGGTTCTCAAAATAATGGTTTATTTTCTGCGCAAGTGATACCTAATGATGAAACATTGATGAAACAGTATGGAAAAAAGATTTTTGCTTTTCCAGATAGAGTGAGAATGATTGCTATCAATAAACCAAAATTGTGGCTACATTATGAGGTATTTGGGGGTAAGATTATGTCAGAGTATTTTGATATATTGCAAAATCAGCCAGAGTTATGGGAAAGAGTTTATACAATTAGTACAAATGGACATGAGTTTGGGCATATTCTTTGGATGGAAGATGATACGCAAGTATTGATGAATAAAAGTGGTCACTTTAAAAATATTGAGGAATTTAAGGCAACAAGTGGTGGCTTGGTTGGATATTTTTTACAAGATGATGAAAATTGTATTCAAGCCCTAATGCTTGATCATTTAATGCGGTGTATAAATATTTTGGGGTATAGGGAGCAAGAAGAAATGTTACCTTATTATTATGAAGTTTTATTGCATCTTTATGGGGCTTTTGAGACAGGGGTTTTGATATTTGATGAGCATGCAAAAGGAAATAAACTAAAAGTCATAAAGGAAAAATACCAAAGTTTTAAAAAGTGGTATTTAGATGCTTACAAAGAACTTGTCTTATTATATCAAAATAAGAGGGATGCAAAGGAGTGGTTAGAGCGTTATATGGATAGCTCTACAAGAAGCTTGCATCTAAAAAATGCAAATGATTTTGTCCAGTGGTATTGGAAACAATATCAAGAGTATGGTAGAAGGATTCTTTGAGTTAGAATCCAAAATAAGAATAAGTTACCTTAATGCGTATAAGTGTTTTTTGTTGAGGTCTAGGATAGTCCTTGTAAGCAATTTTTATTGTATTTAAAGTTGCGTTGTCAAAGGATTTTAAGCCTGAAGATTTTATAATTTTTAGATCTGTAATATCTCCATTTGGATGAAGGTAGAATTCTACGGCATTGATTCCACTCTGTTCAAAATAAGCTGCTACTCTAGGATAGCTAAGATATTGTTGAGTGATTCTGCCTATATTTCTTAGATTATTTCTTATAAAGTCTTTTTGGGCATTTCCAAGATCTCCAAATTCTTCACCATAGAGTTCATCAATTTCTTGAATTGTTTGAGGGTCCTTGCCTTTGTCATTTTCTTGAATGGCATGCGAGGATAGGTTTTGCATTTCTGGTTGCATTTCTTGATTTAATAAAGAAAGATTCTTAGGATCAAAATGGCTAGAATCACTATGTTTAAGGGAATTTTTTTGAGAATCTGATTGTTCTTTTAGTGGATTTTTGTTTTGTAGTGTTTGGTGTGAGGGGTATTGTGCATTTTGATTGTGAGCTGGAGGAGTATGGGGGGTATTTTGTGAAGCAAGGGAGGGCTTTTTTGCTTCTTGTGTCTTTTTTGATGGATCTAGACTTTGACCTCTTTTAAGAACCAAAAGATTTTCTAGCTTTACTTTTTTTTGATTTTTTGTTGGAAGTTGTTTTATAGAAACGATAACAAAAATAAAAATACAATGTAAAAGGAAAGATATAAATATAGCAATAAATAAACGTTGATTATTTTTCATCTTCAGGAGAGATAATGGTATCTAAGAGTATTTTGCTATTAGGGCTATCAAGGATGATGTATTGTTTATTATTTAAATTAATACACAAAAGTTTAGTTTTTGAATCAATGATATGGCTTTTTATAATAGGCATATCATTTTGTTTTTTAGGAATATATCGTTTTATACGCCAGAGCAGATAAAATAAAAAACATAATATTGTGATAACAATGAAATATTGTGTAGAAAAATTTTGTTTATTTGATAAATGATTAAAAGATATCTTTATTTTATTTTTCTGTACTTTATACTCTGTGCTATATGATTTTAATGAATTGATTGAAATATGAAGTGTATTGTGCGTAGAGTTGATATATAAAGTAGCATTGTTTGCTTGTAATTTTTTTTCAATAGCTTTAATAGGTGTAACTTTTTGTATCTTAATAGATTTTTTTTCTTGAAAAATATTTTTCCGATCTAATGTTTCTGAAAAAGTAAGTTCAAGATTGATATTGTTATTGTGAGTAGTAATTTTTATATGTGTTAAATCATTTGAGAGTAATGTAATACTAGTAATTATAAGGATGTAGAGATATTTCATTGAGTTTCTTTGGTGAGATAATATACAATCGCATCAGAATCTAAAATTTCATTAAGTCGTATTGCAAGATTTTTTTCATATACCATTACTTCGCCTTTACCAACTATTCTAGTGTTGATAAATACATCAACACTTTCTCCAGCAGGTTTTTCCAAGTCAATTACACTACCTCTTTCAAAATTTAATATTTCCTTTAGAGTTAGTTTTGTGGATCCTAGTTCTGCTGTAAATACTGCCTCGATATCCAAAAGTCCTTCATAGCTTTGAATCATATCATCAAGATATGTTGTCAATTCTTGTTCTTTTTGGTCATATACACCAAATGCAGATTTTTTTTTCATTGGATTTATGCTCCTCTCATAAATATACTGCAATGAGCATCATCTATATGAAAATGCACACCATTATTATAGTTTTCCATAATTTTATCATGATAGAAAGTTGGTGTAGAGATAGTAAAACTCCTACCTTTTTCTTGTAATAAAACCTTTGCTCTTCCTGTTATAAGATTGGTAAATTCTTTGGAGAGATCCTCAAGTGTTTCTTCATCAGGATTGTCTTCAGCAAGCAGTTTAATGGACAAAAGCCTTAAAAAATCTTTATTTGTAACAATATAGATAACAATACCACTTTCAAGAATTTCTATACTCGAAATATAACCTTCCTTGAGTGCCAGAAGAGATTCTTCTGGAGTGATGCATATAGTTTTTTCAACAACATCAATAAAGCTATTTCTGAAGATATTCAAGGTTTATCCCCCATTCAATGGATTTTTAAATATTATATCTTTTTTTAGGAAGGTTTGAAATTTTTCTTTGTTTTACAAAAATTATGCAAAAAACATTGATCGCAAATAGGTTTTATCGCCTTACATGTGTATCTCCCAAAAAGCACCATAGCTTGATGTAATTTATCAAGATCTGTTTTAAATAGTTTTGTTAGATCCAATTCTGTTTGCAATGTTGTTTTGGCATTGCTTAAACCAAGTCGATGTGATGTTCTAAATACATGGGTATCCACAGCCATAAGATTTGCTTCAAAATACTCTATTAAAACTACATTTGCAGTTTTTTGACCGACTCCAGCAAGACTTTTTAAATCTTCTTGATTGTTGGGGATAACTCCATTGAATCGTTCCATAACTTGTTTGGCCATCAAGATGAGATTATGAGCTTTATTATTAAAAAAAGAAATAGAATGAATAAGGAGTTTTAATTCTTCCAAGTTTGCATTTGCTAGTTTTTGAACTGTGGGATATTTGGCAAATACACTAGGGGTTACAATATTTACTCTTTTATCAGTACATTGAGCAGAAAGCATAACACAAACAAGCAGCTCAAAGATATTATTATATTTTAACTCTGTTTTTGGTGCAACAAAATGTTCAAGCAAGGCTTGTTTAATCAATGTGGCTTTTTGTTGTTTAGTCATTGATTGGTTCTATGATAATTCTGCTTGCTTCAGAATATCTTAAAGCAATTTGAGATTGTTGTACTGATATTGCAAGTGTGGATTTTTTTATGGAAAAGTATAAAGGAGTGATAATGCTACCTTTTGTAATTCCAAAAGACAATAATCTTGTAATTAATTTGTCATCATTGCTATCAATAGCAATTACTTCATAGGGTGTATTTATTGTAGATTCAATTAGATTCATTTATAACTCTTTTTATTTTTTATATGTATATTATTTTCTGTAATCATCATCTTTTATTTCATTTTTTATTTCATCCACCATTAAATCAATAGGGGTGAAAATTCTGCGTAAAATATTAAATGGAGCAGTAATTACATCTTCTGCTAGACTAACACTTGTTTTTGGGTTATCTAGGGTTCCATTTATTGTTAGATTTGTTGATATTTTCCCTTCATCACCTAATATTAGATAGCCAACAATAGGTATTTTACTCAAAATATTACTAAAATTTTTTATTGTAGATATTTCAAGATTAACATTTACTTCTTTATTGCTGAGTTGTATAATGCCATTACCATCTATATCCATCGAATCTCCTATAAGATGGATTTTTTCTAAGCCTAAGTATTTTTCATTCAATCCAAAAATAACATTCCCTTGAGATACTTGATAGCCTTTTGCTCCTAGGTTTGGATTTTTAAATACAATGAGTGATGGAACTGTGTCAATAAGATTGATAATATTTTGTAAAACAACAAAATTTTCAAATAGTGTATTTTGAATCTTTAATTCTCCATTAAATGTTTTGTTTTTATATGCGCCAATTAGTGTGAATAATCCTCCATTAAAAATCTTTTTTTGTGCCACTGAATTGATAAAATCCGCACTAAAATTGCTTGCCTTGATATAAATATCACCATCAATAAAGTCAAGATTAGCAATACCATTTTTATACGTGAGATCAGCAAGTATTCTCTGATCTCTAAAACGGATATTGATGTCTTCTGTTGGGATAATGTAGTCTTTATAGTAAATATGCATGTTGGATATTTCAATATTTGTCATTTGGGGTTTTATATTGTGCTGTCTTTCGTATCGATGTTTTTGTTTTAAGAATTCTAGTTTATTGGCTACTTGTTCTTTTGTGGGTGATTTTCCGCTATTGTCACCATGCAATGCCTGTTGTATTGCAGGAATCTTGCTATCAAAAAACTCATCCATATTAAAATTATAATTTTTAATCTGAATTTTATTTTGAGAATTTTTTCTAATAAAAGATATATTTTTATCCAAACTATGAATTTGAATAACATCATCTTTGATAAATCCACTGAAATCTAGGCTATTAACAGATGATCTATTGGTATCATAAAGTGGAAGAGTGAGATTGTCAAAGGTAAAAATAAAATCAAAATCTTTAAAGTTGCTAGTAGTGATTTTTGCATTGCCATTTTTGATATCTAGATGATTTAGTAAGGGAGAGTAGGTGCTAATTTTTGAAAAATCATCCAAGGCAATAATAAAGTTATCTTTTTGAATATTAAGGTTGATTTTAAAGTCTGGTAATGTTGCTACAATATTATCACTATTGCTAAAATCTACCTCAAGGTCCGTAATGATGTTTTCTTCCTGAGGAATGTAAAGCAAATCTTGAGTATATGGTTTTTCATCTTCCTTAATTGAGGCAAGCACGAGTTTTTTAAGTTCAATTGGTGCTAGGGTATTGATATCTTTTGTAAAATCAAAATTGTTATTTTCTATATTTTCTTGTGTATCTTCTGTTGGAATCACTTTGTTTGAGAAGGGTTTTGAAAAATTTATTTCTTGATTTGTGTTAATTTGGGCTTTAGTAATACTAAGACGTGTTTTGTAGGTATATTTTTCTAAATCTAAAACACCATCTAAATTGGAGTTTAAAATATTATAATAGAAAGCATCTTGAGCTTTTATATAAATGAATTTATATTGAGGAGTAATGTCAAATGTTACATCGGTATATTTTGCATATAAGGGAATATGGAAAATTTCAATATTAGAGTTTGAGGTTTTGAGATTTCCTCCAAAATTTACTAATAATTGGCTATTTTTCAAAAATTGTAATGTAAGTTTCAAATCAGCAATAAGTTTGGAATCTAAAGATTGGATAGGAATTTGTATATTATAGTGCTTCAAAATATCTAGAATATTAGAGCTATAAGAAAAAGATGGTGATTTGATAAAAATACTAATTTTTGGGTGGCGTAAAAAATTTTCAAACTCAAGTTTGGAACCATCCAAGTTTGTTTCTCCATATGTGGGGTGATTGAGCTCTAAAGTAAGTTTTTTGTTTTGAAAACTTGCAATTACTTCTTGTGAGCGTATGGGATCTAAGTCGTTAAATAGAGTAACTTCTGCGGATTTTATTGTAATTTTTGCATCAAGGGTCTTTTCAATCCCACTTAAAAAGCCTTTTTGTGTTAGGATTGTTGCAAAGTTAAATTTTTCTATTCTGGCATTATCAAAAAAAACTTTTTCAAAAAGCCATTCTTTGAGAGATTGATTATTGATACCTAGGAGATAGGGCTTTAAAAAATTTAAAGATGAGAAAGAAGAGCTTTTTATTTTCATGCTTATATTTTTTAAGTCTGTAATACCTTGAGTTTGCAGACCAATTTTGTTTTCTTGATGGTTTAAGGCGAAGTCAAAAGCTATTTCATGTTTGATTGGAATATAGATGATTTTTCCTTTAACATCTAATTTGAAATTTTTTAATGCAAGTTTTACTATTTCTAGATTTAAATGATTGGAATCTTCTTGTATATTAAACTTTGCTTCAATATTTGGGAAAAGTAATTGGTATTGCTTCCCATCAAACAAAATGCTAGCTGTATTTTGTTTGTCAAGGATAATTTGTTTAATAAATAGCTTTTGAAAATAGGCAATACCCCAAGTAAAATATTTGATTTTTTTACTAATATCTTCAATATCAATAGCATTGTTACTAGGGCTTTTTAACAATTCTTGTATATTAAGTTTGTCAAGCTCTAGGATAAATTTATTATCAAGTTTTAGATACAATTTTTCTAGAGTGACTTTACCAAGAGACAGCTTTTGAATATTGATACCATGTGATAAAATCTTATAAAAGCTAAAAAATAGGATAAAAATGACTAGAAAAAATATAACAAGACTTAGTATTTTCTTTGATTTGATTTTACTCATTATTTTTACCGTAATATTTTATTTTAATACAACTGTTGCTTCTGAAAAAAATATTTTTATTCCAAAAGGATCTATTGCCTCAATTATAACACACCTCTCTAATAATGGATATGATGTTAATAGATTTGATAGATTTTTTTTGCGATTTATTGGGAGACCGCAAAGTGGTTTTATTGATATTGGGAATAATTATTTGAGTAAAATAGATTTTTTATATGCACTAACAAAATCAAAAGCTGCTTTAAGGGATGTAACGCTAATCCCTGGAGAAACCATGTATTTTTTTAATCTTTTGTTGTCTGAAAATTTTGATTTAAAGGTTGAGGATTTGCAAAAGGCATTTGAAAAATATGCATCTTATCAAGATGGAGTTATTTTTGCTGATACTTATAAACTTCCTATGGGGGCTAGTGCTGATTTTTTGATGCAATATTTGGTTGAACGTTCCATGGAAAGACACAGACAGCTTGCCATCAAAGTTTTAGGTATTTATGATCAAAAGCAGTGGTTTAGATATGTAAGCATTGCTTCAATTATACAAAAAGAGGCTGCAAATATTGAAGAAATGCCTATTGTGAGTGCGGTAATTTATAATAGGATAAAAAAAGGTATGCCATTGCAAATGGATGGAAGTTTAAACTATGGTAAATATTCTCATACCAAGGTAAGTGCACAGAGGATTAGGCAGGATATGAGTGAGTTTAATACATATAAAAATAAAGGCATTCCAAAGAATCCTGTTGGTAGTGTGAGTATTGATGCGATAAAGGCTGCTATAAATCCTGCAAGGGTCGACTATCTCTTTTTTGTAAAAAATAAAAATGGAACACATAGTTTTAGCAGGACATACACAGAGCATCAAAAAAATATTAAATAATTTGCAGTGTTTATTTAATTTGCATAACTTATGATATATTACCACCCAATTTATTTATATATTTCGTAATGGAACAATAATTAGGAATTAAGGAGAAATTATTATGGTGTCGATAGAGGCTCCGGTTAGTGTTTGGACAAATGAAGAGCGTTGCAAAGGGTGTGATATTTGTGTCGCAAAATGTCCTGCTGGTGTTTTAAGTATGCAATTAGATTCTAAAAAGGTTTTAGGCAAGGTTGTAAAGGTTTTGTATCCTGAGAGTTGTATAGGTTGCAGGGAGTGTGAATTGCATTGCCCAGACTTTGCTATTTATGTAGCAGATAGAAAAGATTTTAAATTTGCAAAACTTACAGAAGATGCCAAACAGAGGGCTAATAAAATAAAGATGAATGGCTATATTTATAATTTTGAAAATTAAATAAGGAAAATAAATGCGTGAAGTAATTGCTGATGGAAATGGATTGGTAGCAAAGGCTGCTATTGATGCTGGTTGTAGATTCTATGGAGGTTATCCTATCACCCCATCTTCAGATATTATGCATGAGCTTAGTATTTTATTACCAAAGCATGGTGGTAGTTTTATACAAATGGAAGATGAGATTAGTGGTATATCTGTAGCATTGGGTGCAAGTATGAGTGGTGTAAAGTCTATGACTGGAAGCTCTGGGCCTGGTATTTCATTAAAGGCAGAACAAATAGGGTATGGTTTTATGGCTGAAATACCTTTGGTTATTGCCAATGTTATGCGATCAGGACCATCTACTGGTATGCCAACTCGTGTTGCACAGGGGGATGTTGATTTTATAAAAAATCCTACACATGGTGATTTTAAATCTATAGCAGTAGTTCCAGGAACATTGCAAGAGGCATATTTAGAGACAATTAGAGCATTTAATTTGGCTGAGAGATTCATGACCCCTGTTTTTTTGTTAATGGATGAGACTATTGGGCATATGTATGGTAAGGCACTTTTACCAGAATTAAGTGAAATTGAGATAATAAATAGAAGGGTTTTTAATGGGGATTACAAAGAGTATCAACCCTATAATGTTAAAAGCAATGAGTCAGCGATATTAAATCCATTTTTCACAGGATATTGTTATCATATTACAGGATTGCATCATGGTCCTATAGGATTCCCTACAGAAGATGCACATTTAGCACAGAGTTTAATTGATAGATTATTTGCAAAAATTGATACCAATATGTCTCTAATTACAAAAAATGAATGTTTGGATCTCGATGATGCGGATATTGCCATTATTGCATATGGTTCTACTTCTCTTGCAGCTAAAGAAGCAATAAAAATAATGAAAAATAAAGGTAAGAAAGTCGGATTATTCCGTCCTATAACCTTGTGGCCTAGTCCACAAAAAGAAATTTTAGAATTGGGAAATAAAATCAAGAAGATTTTGGTTATAGAATTAAACAAGGGACAGTATGTCCAAGAGATTGAAAGAGTTTTAAAAAGAAAAGTAGAATTTTTTGGTAAAGCTGATGGTAGAAGTATTTCCCCAAATGAGATTGTGGCAAAGTTAGAGGAGATGTAATATGGCTTTTAATTATGATGAATATTTACGAGTGGATAAAATGCCAACATTGTGGTGTTGGGGTTGTGGAGATGGTGTAATTTTAAAAGCTATTGTTCGGGCAATTGCCAATGTTGGTTGGGATATGAATGATGTTTGCTTGGTTAGTGGCATTGGGTGTAGTGGGAGAATGAGTTCTTATGTAAATTGCAATACTGTTCATACAACTCATGGAAGAGCAGTGGCATATGCTACTGGGATCAAACTTGCAAATCCAACAAAACATGTGATTGTGGTGAGTGGTGATGGAGATGCGCTTGCAATTGGCGGGAATCATACAATGCATGCTTGTCGTAGGAATATTGACCTTAATTTTATTTTAGTGAATAATTTTATTTATGGTTTGACTAATTCTCAAACATCTCCCACAACTCCTAAGGGAATGTGGACAGTGACAGCCCAATATGGAAATATTGATAATAGTATAGATGCTTGCAAGCTTGCTGATATTGCTGGAGCAACATTTATTGCAAGAGAAACAGTGTTAGATTCTGCTAAGATTGAAAAGGTAATGACTGAGGGATTTAAGCATAAGGGGTTTAGTTTTTTTGATATCCATAGCAACTGTCATATAAATCTAGGAAGAAAAAATAAGATGGGAGAGGCTGTTGATATGCTAAAGTGGATAGATTCTTGTACTCTGTCAAAGAAAAAATATGATTTGCTTTCTTCAGAAGAGCAAGATGGGAAATTTCCTACAGGAATTTTAAAACATGAAATGGATAAGGTTGAATATACTGAAGCATATCAAGAAATAATAAAAAAAGCACAACAAAAATAAGGGTTATAGAAGTTATGGAAAAACAATTGAGATTTACAGGTGTAGGTGGTCAAGGAGTTTTACTTGCTGGGGAGATATTAGCAGAATCTAAGATATTGGCTGGAGGATATGGAATCAAAGCATCTACTTATACTTCTCAGGTTAGAGGTGGGCCTACAAAGGTGGATATTTTATTGGACAAAGAGGAGATATTATATCCTTACGCAATTGAAGGGGAAATTGATTTTATGCTTGCTACTGCACAATTAGGATATCAGCAATTTAAAAGCGGGGTTAAGCAAAAGGGTATTGTTGTTATTGACCCAAATTTAGTCCAACCAACTCTAGAGGATCGTGAATATTTTAATATTTATGAGATACCTATAATCAATATTGCAAAAGAAGATGTAGGCAATGTAGTAACCCAGTCTGTTGTGGCTTTAGCAGTTACGGTCTATTTTACACAATGTGTGGATAGGGATTTGGTTTTTAAGACAATGATTGAAAAAGTTCCATCAAAGGTGGTTGATTTAAATAAGAAGGCGTTTGATGTTGGTGAGGAATATGCCAGCAAAATATTACAAAAATAGTTAATGCAAGATATTCTTATACAATCTTGCCAATTATATTATGATTATTTGCTTCATTCTGCAAAAGGTGTGCAAAATTTAGATTTTATAAAATATGAAATAAGAGATAATGCTTTTGTTTTTCTTTTTAAAAACAAGATAGTTACCCTAGATTCTGTTGTATTTCAAACTTTAGAAACTAGTTTTTTTCTAGATGATGAGAGAGTTTTGCATTCTCAGTATTATGATGACTTAAAGCGTTTGGAAATTGAGGTAAGTGAGGATTTGAGATTTGAGCTGCTTCAAGCCTTACAAGTAGGTGGATTGAAAATTTATAGTGATTTAAAATTTTTAGTTTTAAATTTAAAAAATTTTTTTTTGGAATTTACTCCAAAATTTCCAGAGGTTAAAAAAGTCACCCAAGTTTATGAGAATTTAAAACTTTCTATAGAGCAGCAGAAGGCTTTTAGCAGTATTTTAAATTCAGGAGTGAGTTATGTTTGGGGGCCTCCAGGATGTGGAAAAACACAATTTGTTTTATTTGAAGCCTTAATGTACTTTTTGCAAAAAGGAGAGAAAGTTTGTGTTTTAGCACCAACAAATAGTGCATTAGATATTATATTAGAGAGTTTGATTTTCAGGCTAGATTCTCTAGAAATTGATAGAAGTAAGATTTTAAGATTTGGTATGCCTAGTGCTCATTTTATGGCTAATTTTAAAGAAGTGTGTGATCCAAATTTTATTAGACAAAAGAATCAAGTGGACTTATTTGTACAAAATTTAAGTCCAAAGGATCGTATCGCAGAAACCATAATTTTTGCAATGACGATAGATGGTTTTATTAAAAGATATGCGGGATTACAAATTAAGTTTTCTCATATTTTTTTAGATGAATGTGCCTTTACTCCGTTGATTAAAGCATTAGCATTGTGCGTGGATAATACTCCATTGACTTTGTTTGGGGATCATAAGCAGTTAAGTCCAATTTGTGAAATGCCTGAAAAAGATATGATGGGAGAAAATTCTATTGCTAGGTTATGGAATTTTTCTGCTTTGTTTTTAGAAGATTTCTTTTTTAATAAAGACTTATTGAAAAAAACTATCACTTCTGAACCACAGTTGTCAAAAATAAATATGTTTGCGTTAAATGAAACATATCGTTATGGAAATAATTTAGCACAGATTTTAAACACAGAGATTTATCGCATGAAAAATCCATTGATTGGATTAGGAGAAACTACTGATATTTTTTATGTAGATATAGGTAGTTTTCAATATGATAATGATTTGAGTTCTACTTCTGAAGCAAATGGGGTTTTGAGGGTTTATCAAAAAAATAAACATAGGGATTGTGGGATTATTACACCTTTTAAAAAACAAAAAGAACTTATTGTTGATTTGGGTGTGCCTCAAGATGCTGTTACAACAATACATTCTTCCCAAGGAAGAGAATTTGATATAGTGATTTTTTCCCCTGTTAGATTGCATTATTATCTTACAGATTCTAGAAATTTGGAAGCCTTATTTGCTTTAAATGTTGCAATCAGTAGATTAAAAAAACAACTTATTATTGTTTGTGATTACCACTTTTGGATAAAGCAAAAAAACCAGTTTCTTTGTAAAATATTAGAACAGGCTTTTAAGTATATTTTATAGAGCAATACAATAATTGAAAATAAAATATATGTTATAATACATCTCCCATTTTAATTACACACACGCTTATTTCTCATAAGGTTGTGACTTTTTGTCATTAAGGGGCGTGGAGGGAAAACCAAATATTTTTTTAAGGAGAAGAAAATGGTAACTATGAAAGATTTATTAGAATGTGGTGTTCATTTTGGGCATCAAACAAGACGCTGGAATCCAAAAATGAAGCGCTTTATTTTTGGAGTAAGAAAGAATATTCACATTATTGATTTGCAAAAAACATTGCGTTATTTTAGATATACATATAATATTGTTAGAGATGCAGCTGCAGAAGGTAAAAGCATTATGTTTGTTGGGACTAAAAAACAAGCAAATGAAACTTTAAAAGAGTATGCAGAAAAAATTCAAGTGCCATATGTTAATTATAGATGGCTTGGCGGTATGCTTACAAACTTTAGCACAATTAAGAAATCAATTAGAAAATTGGAAATTATCGAAGAAATGGAATCAAGTGGTCAAATTGATATGCTAACTAAAAAAGAAAAATTAATGATTCTAAGAAAAAAAGATAAGTTAAACAAATATCTTGGTGGTGTGCGCCATATGAAAAAAGCACCAGATATGATTTTTGTAATTGATGTTGTAAAAGAAAAGATTGCGGTAGCAGAAGCAAGAAGATTGGGCATACCTGTGGTTGCTCCTCTTGATACAAATTGTGATCCAGATTTAGTTGATTATCCAATTCCAGGAAATGATGATGCTATACGATCTATTCAGCTATTCTGTAAAGAAATGAGTGAGGCAATTGTTGAGGGTAGGGCTATGATTGGTGCTGAAGGTCAAGCTGAAGTGCAAGCAGTTGAGCCTGCAAGTGATGAAGAAAAACAAGAGCTTATGCAAGAGGTAACTGCTGAATTAGAAAAAGAAATGGCTAAAGGAGAATAATATGGCTGACATTAGTGCACAACTTGTAAAACAGCTAAGAGAAATGACAGATGCGGGTATGATGGATTGTAAGAAAGCATTGGTCGAGACAAATGGAGATTTACAAAAAGCTGTAGAATATTTGAGAGAGAAGGGTTTAAGCAAGGCTGCAAAGAAGGCTGATAGAATTGCTGCTGAGGGTGTCGTGTCTGTAAGTGTTGCATCTGATTTAGATTCTGCTGCTATGTTAGAGATTAATAGTGAAACTGATTTTGTTGCAAAAAATGATGGCTTTAAGTCATTAGTGGAAAAAACAATGCAATGTGTGCAAAAAAATAACATTGCAAATATAGAAGATTTGCAGAAGACTAATATTGATGGTGAAGGTTTTGCGGATTTTCTTAATGGACAAATTGCAAAGATTGGTGAGAATATAGTTGTTCGTCGTATCGCAAACCTTAAAGCTGATGCAAATGGTATTGTAACGGGATATGTGCATTCAAATGGCAGAGTGGGAGTTTTGATTTCTATTAAATGCTCAAATAAAGATAATGCTAAAAAGGTATCCGAACTTATCAGAAATATTTGTATGCATGCAGCAGCAATGAAACCACAGGTTTTGGATTATTCTGGATTTAGCAAGGAATTTATTGAAAAAGAGAAGGTGGCACTTATTGCTGAGCTTGAAAAAGAAAATGAAGAACTTAAGAGATTGGGAAAACCCTTAAAAGTTATTCCTAGTTTTATCAGCAGATGTGAGCTTACAGATTCGGTATTGAAAAATCAGGAAGATAAGTTAAAAGCAGAACTTAAAAATCAGGGCAAGCCAGAGAATATTTGGGATAAAATCATTCCAGGACAAATGGAGCGATTTATTGCAGATAATACTTTGATCGATCAACGTCTAACTTTGATGGGTCAGTTTTTTGTTATGGATGACAAGAAGACTATTGCACAAGTATTGGAAGACAAGTCAAAAGAGATTGGTGATAAGATAGAAGTTTTAGAATATATTCGCTTTGAATTAGGTGAGGGGATTGAGAAAAAGGTCGAGGATTTTGCTTCTGAAGTAGCTGCACAAATGCAATAATTTTTTATCAAGGAAGTTTATTCTTCCTTGATAAGTTTGGGTAGTGGTCTTGCATTCTTTCCAAATATAATTTTCCCTTGTTTTTTAGTATCTTTTGTTTTTCCACTATTGTTTTGATTTGAAATGTTATTTGTATTATTTCTTCTTAGATTTTTAAAGATATCAGAATTAAAGCTAATACGAGCACCAAAATATATAAGATAGTTTGTATTATAATTACTAAAAAAAGTTCTCTCAAAGCTTGCATATAATCTTATGGTGTCATTTATTGAGGTATTTGCATCAATACCAATACCCATACGATGATCAGCAACTGTGTTAAATAAGATTCTATCAGTAGGATTAACATCAATGAGAGTGATATCTCCACCGGTGTTATTGTCATAAGCATAATATGTTTTAGCCCTTATGTCCCAATAATTATTTCTATCTTGAAATTTTTTACCAAAACTTAAATTTGTTTTAATAGATGTGATTTTGGCACTATCTTGTTGTGCGCCAAAATTGGTTTGTGTAGGCTGATCAATAATATTGATAAATCCACCATTCATAAAACCAATCCCAGCTTGCGCACTAGGTTCTAAAAATAATGTATTTTTTTTATCTAATCCTATTTTGCCACCAAGACGAGTTCCTATAAAAAAAAGATGATAAGAATCTAAAAAATTAGCATTAGCAAGCCCATTTTTTCCAGAATACTCTAGGGAGCTGTAGGTATATTTCATTTTTGCATCAAAATCGATAGTTGTTTTTTTGTTTAAAAAAATAGTAGATTGATAGTATGCGCCAAATCCAATAGAATCTACTTCTCCATTATAGGATATATCATAATCTTTCATTTTTGTATAATCAAAAAATCCTCCGGCAAAATGTCTGAGATTATTTGAATTCATGCCCCAGTCATACCCACTTTGAAAGGTTTGATAATGATCTTTTGATTGCTCATAGCTTTGTTTGCCTAAAAAATAATTAGCCCATACATTATGTTTTTTGCGTGTAAAGGTAAGTTCATCAATATGCTTATTGATACTATCAGTTTGAATGCGATAGATTCGATATTGCAAACTCATCCATCTAACGAGGGTATCTTGAATTTCTGCGGGTTTTTTATCAGGATTATCGGGGTTATCAGGATTATCGGGGTTTGTTTTTTTTTGGTAAATCACCCAGCGATATCCTGCATTTTGCCTTTCTTTTGAAATTTGTGCTGTATAGGTATAAAGACCTATGGTTGTTGGTAATGCATTAAAAGTGAGATCATCACCTCCATTGATAATCTCTGCTACTTTTAAGGAAACATCATTTGTAATATTTGCCAAGTCTGCTGTTTTTTGAAAGATTTGTATATAGTGTGTTTGTGCCCCATTGTTTTTATTTTGAATAGTGATAAGATCCCCTTGATTTTTTGGTAGATCTACCATGATTCTAAAAACACCATTATTGCCACTAAGAGTATTGATATGGATGGTTTGTGGTGTGGTAAATCCTTGAGTCATTTTTCTTGTAGCAATATCAATCATACTCATTGAGGCATTTAGATCTGTAGAGTTTAATCCTGTATTATTATTAGGATCTCCATTATTTTGAATATTTAAGTTATTAATATGCACATCATTTGCAGTTACAATCCACTTTCCACCTTCGCTAAGATGGAGATTGAAATTTCCGCTTGTATAATCTTCTTTGCCTAGAATATAAGAATTTGAATTATTAAGATTTATTCCCAAAATAGCATTTTTACCATTTAGGCGTATGTCTCCTGTAAGCTGGATAGTATTATTTCCTAAAGCTTCACCACTATTGTTTTTATTATAATTGATATACATCTCTGCTTTTTGTTGGTTGAGATTAAAAATATATCCACTACCTGTTACACCTGTGGTATCTACAATAAGATTTTTATTAAAATTAAAAGTTCCTAGTTGATCATTACCCCCAGGATCTTTTGTTTGATAAATATCACTCAAAAAAATCCCAGCACCAATATTGCTATTTGTAGTAAAACGAATGCTTAGATTTGTATTAAATGTCATTGTCCCGCCTTGACCAGCAAAAAATAAGGATCCTTGTTCACCTGTAGCTTTAGTTGTGTCAATAGTCATATTAATACTTGTTTGCCCATTAAAATTTTGCACCTGACTATTTTGACTATTAGCAATTGCCCCATATAAGGTATCTTTGTTTCCAGAATATGCGCCTGTAAGTTCGATTGTTATATTTTGGTCAGGAGTTTTTAGAATCTCGCTTTTTTTATCAATTAGAAAATTTTTATCATTTGGAATGGAAGCAGTAACTGAAACATTTTGTCCTGCAGTATCTGATGTAATCTGCAAACTCAATAATAGCGAGAAGGAAGAAAAAATAACATAAGTGCCAAGTAGGACTTTTTTACTTTTCAATAAACTTTCCTTTCCTAGCAAGCTATATAATATTCAAAGATTATAGCAAAAATTATACCTCTAAATAAAAACCAAAAAATCTTGTATAATCATGCTTTGATATTTTTATGATTCTTTAAGGAAAAATAATGAAAAAATATAATGTGGCAGTAGTTGGTGCAAGTGGAGCAGTAGGTGAAGAAATCTTTAAGATTTTAGAGGAGCAAGAGTTTCCCATCAATAAGATTGTGCCTTTAGCAAGTGCTAGAAGTGCAGGTAGTGAAATAGAGATTTTTAATCAGAAGCATAAAATTCTAGAAACTACATCTGAGGTTTTTAAGAAAGAAGAAATTGATATTGCTTTTTTTTCTGCTGGAGGTGAGGTGAGTAAAGAATTTGCTCCATATGCAGCTCAATCTGGTGCTGTTGTGATTGATAACACAAGTCATTTTAGAATGGATAAGGATGTGCCATTGGTGGTTCCAGAAGTCAATCCTCAAGATATTGCACTTTGGAAACAAAGGGGCATTATTGCAAATCCTAATTGTTCAACAATACAGATGGTGCAAGTTTTAAATCCGTTGCATCAAAAATATCATATTAAACGTGTTGATGTGAGTACTTATCAAGCAGTTAGTGGTGCTGGAAAAAAGGGAATGGAAGAATTGGTGCATCAAATGCAAAAATTTTTTGCTTTTGAACTCGAAGATGTCCAACCTGAAGTATTCCCCTATAGAATTGCCCTAAATGCTATTCCTCAAATTGATAAATTTATGGAAAATAATTACACAAAAGAAGAGATGAAGATGATTTTAGAAACTAATAAAATTATGCATAGTGATTTTGCATTAAGTGCTACTTGCGTTCGTGTCCCTGTTTTGCGAAGTCATAGTGAAAGTATTAGCATAACTTTTGAAAATGAAGTGCAGGCAAGTGAAGCTGGAGAAATTTTAAAAGAAACTAAAAATATAGTGGTATGCGATGATCCAGAAAAACTCATATATCCAATGCCATCAATTGCTACAGATACGGATATGACCTATGTTGGAAGAATTAGGAATGATTTGTATGATAAAAAGATACTGCATCTTTGGTGTGTGGCTGATCAAATTAGGGTAGGGGCTGCGACAAATGCGGTGCGTATTGCCCTAGAGTGGATTAAATTATAATTTAAGCTTAAGTAATTCTTGTGGAACCTTAACCACAGTTTTATATACTTGATTTGTTTCTTGAAGATCTTGGTAATATAAACCTCCAGCATGTATGTCATGTTTAAAAAAAATAGCTAAATCTTCTTTTTTTAAAAGAAGATTTGAGTTTTTTGTTTGTGGTGTATAGCTTATGAGATCTCGCTTCTCATCGTATGGCATTTGTATTGTAAAGTAGCAAGGATCTCCCAAATGAAAATATTCCTCCCCTTTGACAATCAATTGAAAATCAACATATTTTACATGGCTTTCATAAAATGCATTTTTTGGGTTTTTTAGAAAGTAGGTTTGCTCTATTGCAATCATGCCAAATCCAATGTCAAATTTTTCTTCTCCATTTTTCATTGTTAGAATCCTTTTTGATATGGCATTTTGTGGATTAGTTGCATTGCAGAGATATGTGTAGAGTTCTTGTAATGGTAGAGTCTTGCTAAAAAGATAAGAGAGTGAGTGAAGGTTTCCGATAACAGCCATGCAAGCTTCCTTTAGATATTAGAGTTTATTTTTTGTGGTTATAATCCCAAGATTATAATCAATAAATATTAAGGAATTATAATGGAAATAGAATTTTCACAACAAGCAAAGTTGCCAACAAAATTTGGAAATTTTTTAATTCAATCTTGTAGAGAAATAGTTGGAAATATTAATCATGAACATTTGATTGTTTTTACAGAAAGATTCTCTGAAACTCCTATGGTAAGAGTGCATTCAGAGTGTTTGACAGGGGATGTTTTTGGGTCTTTGAAATGTGATTGCGGTGGTGAGTTGGCTTTGGCAATGGAACAAATTGCTAGGGTAAGTGATTTGCAAGGAGGAATGCTGATTTATTTGAGGCAAGAGGGTAGGGGGATTGGACTTTTTAATAAGGTTAATGCTTATGCATTGCAAGATCAGGGGTATGATACCATCCAGGCTAATGAGGTCTTAGGGTTTAAAAGTGATCAGAGGGATTATGGTATTGTTGGGGAGATTTTTAAGCATTTTAACATTAAACAAATCGAGTTGCTAACAAACAATCCTAAAAAAATTGCTTCAATGGAGCAGTTTGTCAAGGTAAAAAGAAGTAGCATTATCGTTAAGAGCAATTGTCATAATGAAAAATATTTAAGAGTTAAGAGAGAAAAAATGGGGCATTTGTTAGAGGAGGAGAGTTGTGAGTAAAATAAGTTTTTATGAAGCAATTCAAAAAATAAGAGATTCCAATATCCCTTCTATAGGTGATGAGATTATATTTTTTGGCAATTCATTGGATAGAGTGCTAAATGAAGATATTTTTGCAAAAGAAGATATGCCATTATTCCCAGTTTCAAGTATGGATGGATATGCTTTTAAAATAGAATATTTAGAGTATTTTAGGCAAAATGGATTGGAAATTTCTCAAGATAATCCAGCTGGTAGCGATTTTATAGAGCTTGAAAGGTATAAGGCAATCAAGACTTTTACTGGTTCATTGATGCCAAAAAATAGCGATACCTTAGTCATCGTAGAATCCGTAGAAGTGAAGGATAATAAGATTTATTTAAGAGAAAATATACAACCAAAGCAGGGTGATTGGGTAAGACAAAGAGGGGATAATTATAGGAGTGGAGAAATGCTTTTATCCAAGGGTTGCAAGATCACTCCCTATGAAATTGGCTTATTAGCAGAGTTAAATTATGCCTTTGTAAGAGTAAGGCAAAAACCAAAAGTTGGAATCTTGGTAAGTGGAAATGAGATTATAGAAGTAGGAGAACAAAGAAAGCATTTTGGACAGGTGAGAAATACGAATCAGCATTTGTTAAGGGCAATGATTGAAAAAATGGGAGGTGTAGCTGTTGTCTATAAAAATACACACGATAATCTTGATGATATTAGAGAGATTTTTTCTATGATGCTAAGAGAGTGTGATTTTATTGTTACTACTGGGGGTATGAGTAAGGGGGATTATGATTTTACTCAAAATGTAATATTAGAAAATAGTGAAGTTATTTTTCAAGGTGTGGATATTAAACCTGGAAAACCAACAATATTTGCTATTGATAAAAATACAAACAAGCCTATTTTAGGTCTCTCTGGAAATCCGAATGCTGTGGCTACTACCTTTTATGTTTTTGGTAAATTTATTTTTTCTAAATTATTGCAACAAGAAGAACATTTAAAAATTGTTAATGCAATTACGCAAGAGGAAATAAAAAAGAAAGATTTAAGAATGGAATTCCGGAGTTGTTTTATAAAGCTTGTTTCTGGAAAATATGAAATAAGTTTTATGCAAAAAAAGAGCAATCAGAGTGCTATAATAAATAATCTTTGCGGAGAGAGTGCTTTGGCAATTTTAGATAAGGATTTTATTGATAAAAATCAAGAAATAAAGGTAATTTTATTTAAGGAGTTTGATTAATGATACATGTAGAATTTTTGGGTCCAATAGGTATAGATTCTAGGACATATGAGGCAAAAAATTTAAAAGAATTAAAAGAGCAATTGCATCAAATTTCTGAGTTAAAAGAGTGGCTTAAGATTAGTGCAGTTGCAATAAATGATGAGATTGTAGATTCTGTGGATGTGGAGTTAAAAGAAGGTGATAAGGTAGTAATTCTACCCCCTGTTTGTGGTGGTTAATTGTGTTAAAGATTGTGAATGGGGCTCTTGATGTGCAAGAGTTATATAAGGAATATCATCTAATTGCGCAAGGTAAAAACTTTGGAGCTTGTTGTATTTTTTGTGGCATTGTTAGGGAAGAAGATGGCAATGAGGGTTTAAGTTTTGATATTTACATGCCATTACTACAACGATGGTTTGAACAATGGGAACAAAAAATGAAGCAAGATGGTGTGGTATTGTGCATGGCTCATTCTATAGGCAATGTTTTTAATCAAGAAAGTTCTTTTATGTGTGCAATTATCTCTCAGCAAAGAAAAAAGGCTCTAAAATATTATGATACTTTTGTAGAGGATTTTAAACATAATGCTCCTATTTGGAAATATGATATAAAAAGTGGGAAAAGGATTTATGCCAAAGAGAGAAGCTATCAATTACCTCAGAGTGGATTATTGGCCTAATGGTAAGAATTGTTGCTTTTGGGGGTGTGAGTAATAGTGGTAAAACTACCCTTATAGAAAAACTTATTTTATTATTGAGTGACAAATATGATATCTTGGCGATAAAGCATGATTCAAAGAATAAGGCAGTATTTGATACATATGGCAAGGATAGTGAGAAATTTTTTAGAGCAGGGGCTGATGTGGTGATTAGCTCTAATGAAAAAAGTGCTATTTTTTTGCATAATAAACAAGAACTCCAGAAAATATGTTTAGACTTTGCTTTTAAAGATTATATTTTTATAGAAGGGTATAAAGATATCGTAATACCTAGAATTTGCGTAGCAAGGGGGAAGATTTTTTATGAGGAAATTAAAAATTCTCATGCCATAGCCATTGATGATATGGATTTGAGTTGGCAAAAAAATAGTTTTTGTGGAGAGATTTTGAATCTTAATGAAGTGATGATGATTTTTAAATGGATTGAAAAAAATGCAAAAACACCAAAGGAGTTAGGATGGATTTGATAAAAATAGGAATTGTGACAACTAGTGATAGGGCGTATAACGGTATTTATGAGGATATTTCTGGTAAAAAAATACAAGAGGTATTAGAATCTTATATCTTAAATCAATGCGATTTTTTTTATCATCTTATAAGTGATGAGCAAAAAGACATTGAGAATACACTTTGTTTGTTGAGTGATGAAACAAAGTGTGATTTGATTGTTACAACTGGTGGAACTGGTCCTGCTCCAAGGGATGTTACTCCAGAAGCTACGCATAATGTGTGCGAGAAGATATTAGCAGGTTTTGGAGAGTTGATGAGGCAGGTGAGTTTGCAGTATGTGCCAACGGCAATTTTATCAAGACAGACGGCAGGGATTAGAAAACAAAGCTTGATTGTAAATTTGCCAGGTAAGCCAAAAAGCATACAAGAGTGTTTAGAGGCAATTTTTCCTGCAATACCTTATTGTATAGATTTGATTGGAGGTCATTATATTCAGGCTAATGAGGAGAATATTAAAATTTTTAGACCAAAAGAGGCTATAAAATGAAATTAACACATTTAAATGAAAGCAATAATCCTAAGATGGTTAATGTTGCGATGAAAGAAGATACTCAAAGGGAAGCTATTGCAAGTGGCAAGATTACCATGAGCAAAGAGGCTTATTTCGCTATCTTAGATCAAAAAATAAAAAAAGGCGCAGTATTGCAAACAGCTGTTGTTGCAGCAATTATGGGTGCAAAAAAGACCAGCGAAATTATACCTATGTGCCACAATATATTCTTAAGTGGTGTAGATATTGAAATTAAACAAGATGATGAGGTTTGTGCTTTTATTTTGCAAGCAAAAGTAAAAACATGTGGAAAAACTGGAGTTGAGATGGAGGCTCTTAGTGCGGTAAGTATAGGGCTTTTAACAATTTATGATATGGCAAAAGCAATTGATAAAACCATGGTGATTAGTGATATTCTACTAGAATCAAAAAGTGGTGGAAAAAGTGGAGAATTTAGACGATAGTTTCATTATAAATCATCCATAAGACTTGCGGCTTTTGATAAATTATCTTTATCAAAATGTGTGTAGATTCTACTTGTGTTTAAATCCGCGTGTCCTAGAGCTTCTTGCACAAGTACCAAATCTTTATGTTTTTGATAAAGCAATGTAGCAAAAGAATGTCTTAGCATGTGTGCTCCCATTTTTTCTTTTTTGATTCCTATATAGTGTAAAATATTTTCAACATTTTTATAGATATAGGCTTGAGAAAGAGCCTTGCCTTTTTGATTGCAAAATAACAATTGATTTTCTATATTGGTGATTTTTGCTCGTATTTGTAACCATTCTTCAAGCCAGTTGTGTATATGTGTAGCCTTTATCATTACTACGCGACTTTTATCTCCCTTTCCTCTTATGTTAAGCAAAAAAACTTTCCCGTCTTTGATGATGTCTTTTGTGCTAAGGTTTGTCGCCTCGCTTACACGAATACCTGTGTAAATAATTAGTGTAATGATGAGTTTATTTCTAGCTTCTATGGTTTTGTTTATAGGAAATGTAGGAATAGCTTCTAGAAATTTTTTTATTTCATCTTCCTTGAGATATGTGGGAAGTTTTGATTTATTGTTTTTAATTGCATTGATTTTTAGTGTAATATTGAAGCTATAAGTATCTTTATTTTGCTTGCTGATATAATCAAATAGGCCTAGCAGAGCGATGCGGTAATTTTTCTTGGTTTGCACACTAAGGGTACTTGTCTCAAGGAGTAAGAAATCACTTAATAGCTCTTCATCAATTTCTTTGATTGATTTTAAATCTTTTTTTTCAATGAAGTAATAAAGTTTGATGAGAGGCTGTGCATAGGTATTGATTCCAATAAGACCACAATTGCGTATTTCTTTGCAAGTTTTATCTAGAGTTGTTATTGTGATGTCTTGTTGCAAGATTTCTAGATTTTTTAATAAATGCTCTTTGTCTTTAACAAGACGATTGGATAGTGTGGTGACTTTATATCTTAGAAATCTTTGTGTCCAAATAAGTAAATCCATAGATACTTTTTGTTGTGCTTCAAGAATATATTTCATAGGGTTATTCCTAGTTTTTGATTTTGATAAGAAAATTTAGTTATAAAAATGCAATTTACCATATAAAAGCTTATGAAGAATGATGTTATTTTGTTTAAAAAGTGTATAGAAGTTACAAAGTAAATTTAAATTTTACTTTTTTGAGCAAAAAATATATTTTATAAAGTATAATGAAAATTTTAACAACAATTAAAAAGAGGTGATTATGGAATTTGTTCAAAATTACAATCCATTGGATAATATTTGGCTAAGTGCATTTGTGGCTTTTTTGCCCATAGCATTATTTTTTCTATGTTTAGTAGTTTTTAAACTCAAGGGTTATGTGGCAGGTTTTCTAACAATGTTTTTGGCAACTTTGATTGCATTGTTTGTTTATCATATGCCATTTGATAAGGTTTTTTCAAGTTTGGCATATGGTTTCTTGTATGGTCTTTGGCCTATTGCTTGGATTATTATTGCTGCAATTTTTCTCTACAAACTTTCAGTAAAATCAGGATATTTTGATATTTTGCGCGATAGTATTATTGCAATTACTCCAGATCAGAGAATTCAGGTTGTTTTGATTGGTTTTTGTTTTGGTGCATTTTTGGAGGGTGCGATAGGATTTGGTGGTCCTGTAGCAATTACTGCTGCACTTTTGGTGGGATTGGGACTTAGACCTTTGTATGCTGCAGGTTTATGTATGATTGCAAATACTGCTCCAGTAGCATTTGGTGCTGTGGGGATTCCAATTATTGCAATGGCAAAACTTGTAAATGTTCCTGCAATTGACATCTCGGCAATGACAGGTTTGATGCTCCCGCCACTTTCTGTATTTATTCCATTTTTTCTAGTATTTTTAATGAATGGATTTAAGGGAGTGAGAGAGACTTGGCCTGTATTATTAGTAGCTGGTTTGAGCTTTGCAATCGTTCAACACTATACGGCTACATATCTTGGACCAGAGTTACCAGATATTGCTTCTGCTATTGTTTCTATTGTTGCAACAACAATATTTTTAAAATTTTGGCAACCAAAAAATATTTTTAAGTTTGATTCTCAAAAAGAAGAAATCAAGACACAAAAAAATCACAGCACTTCTGAAGTGATTTTGGCTTGGTCGCCTTTTGTAATACTTATTGGTATGATTGTTATTTGGACAATGCCTTCATTTAAAGGCTTATTTGCTTCTGATGGGATATTGAACTTTAGCACCTTGAAATTTAACTTTGATTCTTTGGCAAGTATTTATCAAACTCAACCAGTAGTAGCAGAAAATAAGGCTGTAAAATCATTATTTGAATTACCTCTTATCAATACAGTGGGGACTTCTATTTTCCTTACAGCTCTCATTAGTATGTTGCTTTTAAAAGTGAAGCCCTCTGAGGCAATAAGCACTTTTGGAGAAACACTCAATGAAATGAAATTCGCAATCTTAACAATAGGTTTAGTACTTGCATTTGCGTATATTGCAAATTATAGTGGTATTTCTGCATCACTAGCTTTAGCGTTGGCACATACAGGAAATGCATTTGCATTTTTCTCACCTATGGTTGGCTGGATTGGAGTATTTTTAACAGGAAGTGATACAAGTGCAAATCTATTGTTTGGTACATTGCAACAAGTTACCGCAAGACAGCTTGATATCCCTGAAATTTTATTCTTGGCTGCAAATACAGTTGGTGGTGTAGTAGGAAAAATGATAAGTCCACAAAGTATAGCAGTAGCTTGTGCTGCTGTTGGTCTAGTGGGCAGGGAATCTGAACTTTTTAGATTTACAGTGAAGTATTCTGTAGGTTTTATTATACTCGTAGGTCTTATGACAGCCTTTATTGCTTTTGTTATTCCAGAAGTAATACCAGTTGTTACACATTAAAAATTACCCCTTAAGAGACTTCTTAAGGGGTATATTTAGCTTCAAATCACTTACTTCAATATTACTTGATATTTACTTGATATTTTTTTCTTAAGATAGCACAAACAAGAATAAGGAGAAAAAATGAGAGTTGTTTTTAGCATTTTTATATTTTTGAGTGGTATTTTTGGTGCGGATATCACAGGATATTACATTTTGCCAAAGAATGAACACGGGCTTGAGAGTGTGGTAAGAGTTTTTGAAAAAGATAATAAATATTATGCCTATGGCTTTACTTCAAAAGATAATGCAGATTTTGGATATGATGTAAAAAATCCAAATAAAGAACTTCAAAAAAGAAGAGTTAAGGGTAGTGTTTTTGTATGGAATCTGCAAAAAAAATCTGAAGATAAATATGTTGGTGGAAAAGTATATAATTATGTAAATGGAAAAACTTATTATGCAAAAGCAGAAGTAAAGGGAGATGATTTAGTTATTAGGGCTTCTTCTGATTCTGTGGGTATGTTTGGAAAAACAATAGTATGGAAAAAACTTTCAAAAGAAGAGGTGGAGCCATATTTGTCTAGAGATGTGGATCTTAAAATTGTTGAAGAGACAATTCCACAAGATTAAAAATAAGGAGTAGAAATGCAAAAGTTTGACACAGTTATTATTGGTTCAGGATTAAGTGGATTGACTTGCGGTGCTGTATTAAGCAAGAATGGCAGAAAGGTTTTGGTATTGGAGCAACATAATCTTATTGGTGGCTGTTCCACTTGCTTTCCTAGAAAGGGAATGATGGTAGATGCTGGGTTGCATGAGCTTGATTTTGGTCCAAAAAATATTGATATGAAATATAGAATCTTTGATTATATAGGATTGTGGGATAAGATACAATTAGTTCCATTGCCTACTGCTTGGACAATTCAAACTCAAAATGAAAGACTTGTTATCCCTCACACAAACACAAAGGAAGCCTTAAAAAAAATGTTTCCTCATGAAGCTGATGGTATTGATAAATATTTTAAAAAGATAGCTTTTCAAGCAAAAATCGCTAGAAAATATCCATTTGATATGAGTTTCTTGGAATTTTTTACAGCACCTTTTAGAGTGATGATGTTTTTGGCTTATAATTTTTTGAGCAATAGAACAGTGGGACAAGTATTGGATGAATGTATTAAGGATTCTAAACTTAAGAGAATTTTGAATATCAATATCGTATATTATCACTATGATCCATATAAATTTATTTGGAGTTATCATGCTATCCCACAAAATGCTTATTATACTCAAGGTATGTATGTCAATGGAGGTTCTCAAGCTCTTGCTGATGCTATTTCTGGCATTATTACTGCTAATGGAGGAGAGGTTAGAGCGAAATCTGATGTAACGGATATCTTGCTTGATGGCAATAAGGCTGTAGGAGTAAAATATTTTGATAAAAAAACTAAAGAAGAGGTTGTGGTATATGCGGATAATGTAGTGGCAAACTGCGATCCAGCAATTGTATATAATCAACTTTTACCAAAAGATAGAAGCTATGAGAAAGATTTACGTGTAACAAGAAACTTAAAAACAGATACTTCTTTGATTTCTATTTATATGATTTTTGATAAGAATTTAAGTGAATTGTATCCTGATATGGATTACAGCACCTTTATTGTTAACGATGAACAATTAAACAAAGATTTTAAAGAGTTGGATTATAGTAAGCTTGCTTACAAAGATATGGATTTTGTTTTTGTAAATTATTCTAAAATAGATAGTGGTTTAAGTGATAGAGATGATAGATACTTAGGTGTTATTACTACTTATGGTAAGTATGAAGATTGGGAGTTGGAAAAAGAGGAGTATAAGGCAAAAAAAGAAGAAGTAAAAGCAATCCTTGAAGGTAGGCTTGAAAATGCATTCCCAGGGATTATGCAACATTGTATCCACTCTGAATTAGCTACTCCAAAGACTATTGAGAGATATATCAGAACAAGAAAAGGAACTCCTTATGGTTATGATCAGGATGGAGAGACTTTCTTGAGCAGAGAGAGATATGAATCAAAGAGTGTAAAAAATCTTTATTTTGCATCAGCATTTGCTTTCCCAGGTGGTGGATTTACTGGAGCACTTATGACAGGCTATCGTGCAGGTAGAAAGATGCTAGAACCTTGGGCACTTACAAAGAGATATACGCTAGCTATAGCATTTGGCACAGCACTAGCTTTAGGAATTTATAATGTCATTAAGTTTTTAATTGGTTAAGCAAAGTGCAAAAAGTGGAGAGGGATTATTTTTTTGCGATAAAAATTCCAGCAAGAATAATACAAATCCCTAGACACTCTAAAAAGCTGATAATCTCTCTCAAACAGATAAAGCCCAATATAACCGCTGTTATGGGAGAGAATAAGAGGATCAGTGAAGATGTTTTAGTATCAAGTTTTCCCATGATGTATCCAAAAAATCCTTGCCCTAGAATCTGACCAAATAAAACGACCAATAAAACATAAAACCATTCTTTTGGATTTTCTGGTATTTGCCACCCTTCTAAAAATCCTCCCATTGGTAAAAGTAAAATACTAGAACCAATGCAGGCAAAAAACATTAAAATCATTGTATTGTATGTCTTTCTGATACGATATACAAGTGCTAAGAAAATGCTATAACAACACATACTCAAAAAAGCTAAAAAATCACCAAATAAAGAAGAGGGGCTATTAGATTCTCTACCTCCAAGAAGTAAGAAGATTCCAACAAGGGCTACGAGGGAGCCCATGATGAAACTTAAGGTAATCTTTTCTTTAAAAAATATTGCACCAATAGGCACAAGAGTAAAACAAACAAGAGAGCTAATAAGATTTACATGAGCGACACTTGTGTGGTGTAGGGCGGTATTAAAAAATACCAAATCTAAACCAAAAAATATTCCAGCTAGTATCATCAACAAGGCATCTTTTAATGGAGTTTTAAAAATATCTTTTTGTGCAAAAATAAGAAAAAATGGGATTGCTAAAGCCACGCGATAAAAACCTAGTATAATTGGAGTTAGCTCTACAATTTTGACCAATACGCTAGCATAAATGATAAAGCTTTCTGCAAGGAGTGCAAAAAGAAGAAGTTTTGATTGTGGATTAAACACTTTTACCCTTAATTTTTTGTGTGATTATAGGATATTTCTTTATTTTTTAAAGTTATCTTTGATACTAAAGTTTTTATTGTTGGATATACTAAGTAGGCTTAAAAATTGTAATAAAAAGGGCATAAAATGAAAATCACCTATACACTCACAGATGAATCTCCGGCATTAGCAACTTATTCTTTTTTACCAATTATCAAAGCATTTTTAGATTCCATTGGTATTGAAGTAGAAAGTGTAGATATTTCCTTAGCAGGAAGAATATTGGCACAATTTCCAGAATTTTTAAAAGAAAACCAGCGTATTGATGATGATTTGGAAAAACTTTCTTTTTTAGTGCAAAAAAGTGAAGCAAATCTCATTAAAACTCCAAATATTTCAGCCTCAATCCCACAGCTAAAATCTGCAATACAAGAATTACAAAAAAAAGGTTTTGCAATACCAGATTTTATAGAAAATCCAAATACACAAGAAGAGATAGAGATTTATCAAAAATATCAAAAGGTTTTAGGTTCTGCTGTAAATCCAGTGCTTAGACAAGGGAATTCTGATAGAAGATGCACTAAATCTGTCAAAGAATATGCAAGAAAAAATCCCTATAAAATCAAAGAATTTGACACATCTTCTAAAAGTAGAGTTTCTTATATGAAAGATGGGGATTTTTTCAGTAATGAAAAAGCTATTTTAGTGCCAGAAGATGGAAATGCAAAAATAGAATTTATAGATAAAGATGGAAATATCAAGATTTTTAAAGAAAAGATAAAAATAGAAAAAAATGAGATTTTAGATGCGAGTTTTATGGATGTTAAAAAACTAAGTGCATTCTATGAGCAACAAATAGAAATTTGCAAGCAAGAGGATATCTTGTTTTCTTTGCACCTTAAAGCTACGATGATGAAAGTAAGTGATCCTATTATTTTTGGTTATGCCATCAAGGCGTATTTTAAAGAATTGTTTTTGGATTTTAAAGAAGAGCTTGAGAATCTAAAAATCAATGCAGATAATGGTTTATCAGAATTTTTGACAAAAATAGAAACCTCTAGCAAAAAAGATGAGATTATGAAAAAATACCAAGAGATTTTGCAAAAGAGTGCAAAAATCTCAATGGTAAATTCTGATAAAGGTATCTCAAATCTTCATATACCAAGCGATGTGATAGTAGATGCTTCAATGCCAGCAATGCTAAAAAATGGTGCAAAACTTTGGGATAAAGATGGCAAAGAATGTGATGCAAATGCACTAATCCCTGATCAAACTTATGCTACGATTTATGAGGCAGTATTGGAAGATTTGCATCATTTTGGCAGTTTAAATCCTAGTGAATTAGGAAGCGTGTCTAATATTGGCTTGATGGCAAAAAAAGCTCAAGAATATGGTTCGCATGATAAAACATTTATAGCACCAAGTAATGGGATTTTTAGAATCTTAGATGAAAATAATCAGATTTTATTACAACACAAAGTTGCTCAAGGGGATATCTATCGGGTGAATCAGGTGAAATATGATGCAATATTAAATTGGATAGATTTAGGGATAGAGCGTAATAAGCTTACGGGCAATAAGGCTATTTTTTGGCTAGATGAAAAAAGACCTAGTAATGCAATTATGATAGATTTGATAAAAAAGCATTTGGGTAAAAATGAGGGAAATATAGAGATTTTGGCACCAAAAGAGGCGTGCTTAAAAACATTAAGTTTGATTAGAAAGAAAGAAGATGTTATTTCGATAACTGGTAATGTATTGCGAGATTATCTTACGGATTTATTTCCTATTTTAGAACTTGGAACAAGTGCTAAGATGCTTTCGATTGTGCCAATGCTAAATGGTGGTGCGATGTTTGAGACAGGTGCTGGCGGATCAGCACCAAAACAAGTAGAGCAAGTGATTTTGGAAAATCACTTGCGATGGGATAGCTTAGGGGAGTTTTTGGCTTTGCAGGCGAGTTTGGAATTTTTTGCAAATAAAAATGCCCACAATGAGGCTAGAATCTTTGCAAAGGCTTTGGATATTGCAATTGGTAGATATTTGCAAAACAATAAAGCTCCATCAAGAAAGGCAAAAGAAGATGATAATAGAACAAGCCATTTTTATCTAGCGATGTATTTTGCACAAGAGCTAGCCAATCAAAAAGAGGATTTGAGCTTGCAGGCAAAATATCAGATAATTGCAAAAGAATTGAGTGAGAATGAAGCAAAAATTAAAGAGGAATTTTTGAGTAAAGAGGGGGTGCCTGTAGATTTGAGAGGATATTATAAGTTTGATGATAAAAAAGCAGAGGCTATTATGCGCCCAAGCAAGACTTTTAATACCATCATTGCTAAGATTAGATAAGAGGAGGTAAAAGGTGTCAATAGATTTTGATGAAAAAGTAAGACTCTTTAAGGAATTTCAGAATAAATGGAATCTAGAGAGATTAAAATCGATGACTTTGGAAGAATATACTAGCACGATGTTATATTCTAATGGAAAGAGAGATGATTTTGCATATTGGGTTGAAATATTATTAAGAAATATTGGAAATATTCGTGGGCATAATGGAGGAATTGGGAATCTTAAGTTTGGTATTTGTGTCTGTAGTAATAGAAAAATGAATATTAAATTTAAACACTACTATTCAAATAATCAAAAATATGCATGGCTTGAAAAATATGGTGCAGATAAAAATGAACAAGAAGTTTTCAAGGTAATTAAAGAAAAAATTATTTCTATTGCTGAAGCAAGTTTGGCAAATGATTTGGAAAAGATAGAGGAAATTGATTTTGATCATCTTGTAAAATGGAAAATAGCTTTTCACTATCAGAATATTAGTGATATAAAAATCATTAATATTTTTAATAAGAGATGGCTTGAGAAAATTGTAAAGGAAGAATTTGGTGAAACAGATTTGAAAACTTATCAGATGTATCAAAGAATTTTGTGGGATAAAAAGTATAGCTTGGTTGATATTTTGCAAAAAGCAAAGGATTGCTTAAAAAAATATGATTTTAAAGATAAGAAGAAAAAGATTGCAAAAGGAGAAGATGAGAAAATGCAACAAGATAAAAATAATACCCCATTAAATCAAGTAAATCAAATTCTCTATGGTCCGCCTGCGACAGGGAAAACTTATAATATAATTGATAGGGCTTTAGAGATTCTAGCAAGCTATGATGAGGGATTAAAGCTTCCAAGTCAAGAAGATAGAAAAGCTAGAAAAGAGCTTTTTGATGAGTATAGACAAAAAGGACAGATTGAGTTTGTAACCTTTCATCAAAGTTATGGATATGAGGAGTTTGTAGAGGGAATCAAACCAAAGACTGATGATAATGGCAATGTGGTTTATGAAGTTGAAAAGGGAATTTTTAAAAAGCTTTGTGAAACTGCAGGAAAAAATCTTGCAGATTCTCAAAAACCACAAGAGATACTTCAAAAAGAAGCTGAGGTTAATAATGCGATTTTAGATTTTTTTGATAAGCATATTGTAGAAGAAACTTTTTTTAAAAAAGCAAAAAAAGTGGGTTTAGCGTAAGAGAAATTCAAAATAATAGAGTTTATATAAAAACCGAAGATACAAAAAGTAATCTTTACTTTTTAATTACAGATTTTGAAAAGATTGTATTATCAAATCGAGATTTTGAATCTTCAAAAGAATTAGCATTTGAAGTTTTTGGAGAAAAAACATATCAATCACAAATTCGAACCTATATGCTTCAGCTTTATAAAGAGTTTAGAAAAGGAGATTTTGAAAAAGCCCAAAGACAAGGAGAATGTGATAATATCCTCCATCCTTATATCCTCATTATTGATGAAATCAATCGTGGGAATATTAGCAAGATTTTTGGAGAGCTTATTACTCTCATTGAGCCAAGCAAAAGGATTGGGAAGAGTGAAGAGTTAAGGGTTAGGCTTCCTTATAGTCAAGAAGAGTTTGGAGTGCCTTGCAATCTCTATATCATCGGAACAATGAATACGGCTGATAGAAGTATTACAAGCATTGATACAGCATTGAGAAGGAGATTTGAGTTTGTGGAGATGATGCCTGATTCAAATAAGCTGAAAAATCTACGAGTCTATAAGGACAACAAAGATACAGGCATAGAGCTTTGTGATATGCTAGAAAAAATAAATAAAAGAATTGAGTTTCTTTATGATAGGGAAAAAACAATTGGACACGCATTCTTTTTGAGTGGGTGCAAAGAAGGAGAGAACTCTATCGCATTAGAGAAACTCAAAGACATTTTTCAAAACAAAATCATTCCTTTGCTTCAAGAGTATTTTTACAATGATTATGCACTCATTCAAGCTGTGCTAAATGATAATGGAATGATTATAAAAGAGAAACAAGAGCTTAATGATTTGTTTGGCTCACAAGACCTTATCAAGGAGCTTGATTTGGAAGTCAAAAAAATGTATAGCATTGCCTCTGATGAGAATGTTTGGAATAGTGAAAATACATATATTAAAATCTACCAAACCTCTCAAAAGAATGATTGATGAAATCTTTTCAAGTCATTGAATATCAAGATTTTACAGAAAGTGATAAATGCAATGGGGAGTTTTTTGACTCCCTTGTGGCATTTTCTCAGATTGAGGGGAATGAGTGCTTTATCAAGCACCACAAAAAAGCAGGAGTAGATTATCTCAAAGCCCAAAACTATGTAGGCGTGATACAGACAAAATATGGCTCCCTTGAGATATTGCCTAAGTGTTTTGATGATGAGGTTTTGCAAAGAGAGGCAAAAGGGGATTTGGAAGTTTCTTTTGTTATATCAAAGCAGAGATTAAAGGAGTTATATCGATTAGAAAATTTTGAAAATCTTTCAAAAGAAAAACTTTTTGATAATAAAGAGTTAGATAAGATAGGGGCAAGAGCAGCGAGTAGAAATTTTTTGATTGAATGTTTAAAATTATTTTCTCTTTTGCCAAAAGTAGCAAAAAGCTCTTTTTTGCAAACTTCTAAGTTTCCATTGTTGGATATTTTTATCCAGATGTTTTGTCAAGAATTTTTTGAAATTTATAAGAGGGGTATTCGCCACGATTATGTAAATATTCAAAAAAATCATTCTTATCTTAAGGGCAAGCTTCTTCTTAAAGAGCATTTAAAACATAATCTTGTGTCAAAAGAGCGTTTCTTTACTTCTAATCAAGAATATCTTGCGGATATTCCTCAAAATCGTTTGATAAAAACAACCTTAGAATTTTTAAAAAGCAAAGCAGTGGCTCATATTACATTGAAGCAAGTCAATCAAGCATTGGAATTTTTTAGAGATATACCAAGAAGCAAGGATTTTATCTTGGATTTTAAATCTTGTAATGCTTCAAGACATTTTAGCTATTATGAGAATATTTTGCAGTGGTGTAAGCTTTTTTTGGAGGGTAATGGCTTTGATATTTATAGTGGAGATAGTAGGACATATGCTTTGTTATTTCCTATGGAAAAGCTTTTTGAAAAATATGTAGCCTGTATGCTAAAAAAACACAATAACTTTCCAATTCAAACTCAAAAATCTGATAAATGGTTGCTTGCAAAAGATGATAAAAAAAGATTTAAGATGTCTTTGGATTTGCATATTGAAAGAAATCAAGAGATAATTATCGCAGATACAAAATGGAAACAATTAACTTTAGATTCCAATAAACACTTTGGAATCTCTCAAGGTGATCTTTATCAGCTTTTTTCTTATGCGATTTATCATGAAGCAAAAGAAGTATGGTTGATTTATCCTAGACTCTATACTCAATCAATGGAAGAATTATCTGAGAGCATTCAAAAAGAGATTCATGAAAGTAAATATATTTTTGGGGAAAAAGAAATCTTATTAAAAATACTTTTTGCCCCATTATTTTAGTGTTTTGATGTATGAGGGTTGTTGTGAGGATTCCCACTGATGCCTATATGTTCTATTGCGCCACTATCTGATATGAGATAAGCTTGCCCAAAGCCTTTGACAAAACGACCATTTTTTAGTATAAGCTCGATAAGATAAAAATCACTAAAATTTCTGATAGTTTTTACACCTCCAGAGCCACCCATAGAAGATTCTAAGAAATCAAGAGCTTTTGTAAATTCCTCGCTTTCTCTTTGGATAAATCTTGCCTCTGCTTTATATCTTAGTCTTTTTCTCAAAATCACAGATTTTGCCTTGCATTCATCTTCTAAAAACATTACTTCAATTTTTTGAGGATTATTTTTGATATTAGCAAAGTGTTCAGCTGTGGCACTGATGTAGATATAGTTTTTATCCTGCATTTGAATGATGGGTGCATAGGAGCTTAGGGGGAAATTATCTTGAGTGAGTGTTGCAAGGATACAAGAACCAAAGGATTGTTTAAATGCTTGAATTTCCTCTTTAACTTTTTCAAATTCTAGAGTTTGTGGGACACTTTGACATAAATCAATAATAGCTTGTTTGATTGTTTTTTCATCTGCTTTTTGAGGAAACTCTATCCTTAGCTTTTGATGATGATTGAAGATGAGATTTAAGCCATTAAAATCTACGCTTTCTAAAATCACATTATTTACTTCAGCTACATTGCCAAATTTTTTACAAAGTCCAATCATTTCTGATTGATGATGTTCATTCATATGTTTTAAAATATTTGAAAAATCCATTTTTTACTCCTTAAATTTTTGCCTGCCACCCACCCAAAAAATAAATTAAAATTTATATCTACCTTCGATGAAATAACTTCTTCCTTGTGCAATCAAAAAAGCATATCCGATGACTTCATCGCTTTTATCTTTGTTGTAAAAACTATAATAGAAGCTATCAAATAGATTTCTAATTCCAAGAGAGAGTGAAAAAAACTTATGCTTAAAACCTAAACCAATATCTGTAAGATTGTAAGATTTGATAATATTTTGCGCACTATCTCTTTGTGTCCCTATAAAAGCATTTTGAATCCATAACTTATAGTTTTTAACAAACTCATAACTTGCATTTAATGTAGCTTTGTAATTGCTGACATAAGGAATGAGCGTATTTACTTTTTGACCTTCATTTTTTAGAATCCTTGCATCAATGTAACTAAAACTTTCACTAAAACTCAAGATTCCATCAAAAAAGTTTTGCTCACTTGCTAGCTCAATCCCTGCTCTTTGTGTAAGGTCATAATTTCCTACCTTAAACCCACTGCCTGTGTGCGCGCTTCCTATGGTATAAATCTCATCATTTGTGAGAGTATAAAAGGCTGTGATAAGAAACATTGCGTGATGATTAGCAAAAAGTTTTGTTCCTATTTCTAAAGTGTCATAATTTTCTGATTTGATATTTGTATCAATATAATTTGCACTCGCTCCGCTACCATTTCTATAAGTGAGATTATCTGGATTTGGGGAGCGGAAACCATGTTCGTATTTAAAATACAAATCCCCAATAGCAAGCTTGTATTTTGGAATAAACTCAAAGGCAAAATTATGATGTAAATCTGAAATATTTTTGTAGAGATTATAGGTAGAAATGGGAGAAAATGAGGTCATAGAAATTTTCATATCATTTGCAAGTTTTCTATATCCATCATAATAAGCGAGCTCATATCTTCCACCTGTTGTAAGAGAAAAATTCTTTGTGAAGTCATATTTCTCAATCGCATAGATTGCATTGCTAAATTTACTTGCATCTACATAGGTAAAAATAGAGTGATTGTATCCTGTGAGTGATATTTTTCCTAAGGCTAGGTTTCCACTCCAATCAATCAATAAATCAAGATTTCTAATCCCCTTGTTATAAATACTATCTATCCCAAGAATAAATAAGCCATTATTGTGCTGATAGTCATATTTTGTCTGAAAACCTAGTTTGGTATCTAAAAAATAACTCCCCTTTTGATTCACTTGTGTATTTTCAAGGTAAAAAGTGCTATAGGTGTAATTCATATTTTGAAGATTCTTATCATAAAAAGAATTGTAGTAATGATAGAAAGTTTTAAAATTTAGTTTATGTCTTTTATTGATTTTATAATCATAGGTTAGTGCAAGTGAAATGCGATCTTGCAAAGTTTTTATCTCTCCATCTCCTGCTTTTGTCCTATCAGATACACTAGGGGTGGTAATATCACTAAATCTTAAAACAGGGGTGCTAGAGCTTATACCCTTGAAGTAATTAAAATCAAAAGATAGGGAGTGATTTTGTGAAATATCCCAAGTAAAATTCCCTCCGATATTCCCTAAATGCCCTAAGTCTTTATCACGATATCCTTGTGAGAAGAGATATCTTGTAGAGAGTGTATAAAATAGATTCTCTTTGATTTTATCTCCTATCTTCAAATCAATTTGAGTTTGTGATCCATTAGAGTAGTTATATGAAATACCACTATTAAGACTAAAATTTTCATAGCGTTTTTTTGTGTTGATATTGACAACCCCACCCCTTGTTCCATTTCCATACATTACAGCACCACCTCCTGGCAATATCTCTATGCTTTCTATATCATTGATGCTAATGCTATCAAGAGGGGTTACTCCATGTGAGGAATCAAGCATATTTAAACTAATGCCATTAAGAAGTATTTGCGTATTTACATTAGCACTGCTTCCTTGACCTCTTAGATCAATATTGCTTCCAATTCCAGTATTGCTAAATCCCACAAAGGGTGCGTATGAAAATACTTGATTTAGCGAGGTAAATCCTTTGTCTTCAATCATATCTTTATCGATGATATAAACATTTCGATTGAGTTCATCAAGCTTGGTTTTAAAATCACTTGTGATAATTTTTTGTAATTCTTTGTTTTCTTCTTGTGCTAGTGAAAATAAAAAAGTTGTAAATAAAAATAAATATTTCTTCATTAAATCTCCAAATTATGATAATCATTATTATTTTTTATAAAGAGAATTATAAAAAATAAAAGCTTAAAAAAATATTACGAATACAACATTTTTAAACCATCTTCATTTTGATAGTAAAGAGGTAATTCTTTAATGATTTTAAATCCTAGTTTTTCATAGAGCTTGATTGCAATCTGATTGCTTTTTCTTACTTCAAGATATACTTTTTTTGCAGAGGTTTGAATGACTTTTTGGCAAAGTTTTGTTGCTATCCCCATTTTTAAAAATTCTTGTCTGATGGCAAGAGAGTAGATTCTGATTGAATGTTTGTAATTGATAGTAAGAATATATCCAGCAATTTTTTGATTGCTTAGATAGATTAGGATATTACCTTTTTTTATATGATAGGCTATATTATTTTTACTCAACATATAAATATCATCCCCAAAGCACTCTTGCTCAATTTGATAGAGGGCTTCTAGGTGATATTTTTGAGCTTTTAGAATCATATTTTTTGATAAATTGTATATTTTGGCACAATTTTTTCAGGACGATATGACATTTTTACTTTTTTGAGATTTTCAAATCCCATATCATCACCAACATTGATATAAGTGCATTGATATTTTTCTTTCAAAACTTTTGAAAATTCTTGAAAAATAAATTGCGCGCATCCTAAAACTTCAAAATCAGTTTTTTCAACCAAAATGCTTGCAGTGTCGCTACATACTTGCTCACCAATTGTAAATCCCTTCAAATCATCATTGATATAAAGCACTAATCCATCTAATCCCAATGTGTCATAATCTTGCAAAGATCGTTTGATTGCTAATCTTTCTTGATAGATTCCATCTAAAAAAGTATCAACTTCGGTTTTTGGAATATATTTTAAGCGATCGCTAACCCATTTATCAAAAAGTGATCTGATTGCTTCTGCATGCTGTTTTGGATCAAGAATTTCTATGTGATGATTGGGATAGGCTTTTTTGAATTTATTGATTTCATTTCTTTTGGTGTGATAAGCATTTCCTTTTAGCTCGATTAGATCCTCACTTTTGTAAATGTAATCTACTAATTTTCTTTCGATTATATAATTGTCTAAAGAGCTGAAAATAACCTCGCCTTCTTGAGTGTGTGTGATAAAACCTTCTAAAAAATTATCGCAGACATATTCTATTTTTGAATAAAATTTTGAAGAATTATTTTCATTCATAATTTCAAAACACTCCAAAATCGCCTCATAGCAATTTTGTGGTTTTCCCAGAGGCGGTAGTAGCATTGATAATTCTCCACCACTCATTACAAATAAACAGAAAGTATCTTTAATAATCGCATAAAAGCCACTAGATTTTGATAGCCAAATATAATTTGCACTAAAGGAATAATCACTTACATCAACTTCATATTGCTTTAGGTAAGATTCCATAATGGTTTTTGTTTCTAAACTGAAGGGTTTGAGAGCATAGCCTTTGAGATGGATAATAGCCATTTTTTGTCCTTGATAAAAAATGCGCAATTATAGTGCTAATTTTGTAAATTATTTCTTGAAAATTTGCAGATTTTTTTTGATAAAAAGTATCAACTATCCTCGATTGAGACTATATACAATTGGAACCTTGATACGAACTTTTTGTTTTGGGGTAGGGAAGTATCTTGATGCATCGCTTACTGCTTTTAGGGCATTTTTATTGAGAATATCTCCAGCAGTGCTATTTAAAATTTTTAATCCTTCTAAGCTACCATCAATATTTAAAATAAATTCTACGGTAATTTCTCCTTCTAGACCTCTGATTCTAGCAATCCTTGGGTAGGGGTTGTTGTTTGAGATAGCAAGCCTTATCTTGGATAAAAATTCATCACTTACCCCCTGATTATAGGCTAGAGATTCTGCATTTGAACCTTCTTGATCTAGGTTGGAGTTTTTTTGTTTTTCATCACTCTTTTCTTGTTTTTGCGTCAAGAGCTCTTCTTTTGGCAGTTCTTTTGGAGTTTCTTGTGGTGGTTGTGTAGGTTTTTTATGATGTTTTGGCTTCTTGGGTTTGGGTTTTTTGGGTTTATGTTCTTTTGGTTTTGGCGGGGTTTTTGAAAATTGTGTTTCATTTCCACCGCTATTCACACTAGCTAGTTTCATTGTGATGTTTTGATTCCCATTTTCTTGCACACTAATAGTCTTGTTTGAAAGTCTTATAAATATGATTACAAAGATGATGAGATAAAAGGTTAGTGCAACTAAAAAACCTATAATTGTAGGGTGTTTAATTTTTTCTTGTAGAGATTGCAAAATTTTCATGATTTTTGTCTTTGAGAATATCTAAAATTTGCACAAAAATATCAAATTTAGATTCCTTATCGCTTTTTAATTCAATCAATGTTTTAGAATCAATGGGGGCAAGGGAGCTTTTAAGTTCAGTGAGATTTGTTAATTTATCATCAAGATAAATTTTATTATCTGCATCAACAGTGATAACAACTCTTTTTTCTTCTTTTGGTTGTTGTGCAGAATCTGCTTGTGGAACTTCTACTTTTATCTTTCCTTGGGCAATAAAAGTGGAAATACTTAAAACAATGGCAAGCAACACGAGCATAATATCGATAAATGGAACGATATTTAGCCCTTCTCCTTTTTTGATTTTCATTGACGCAAGGCCTTGTATTTATTAATGATAAGATCTATTTTTCTAAGGAGCATATTATAAATCATCAATACAGGTATGGCAACAATTAGTCCAGCACCTGTTGCTTCTAGTGCCAAAGATAAATCTGCCATAATTTTTTTTGCATCTATATCTCCACCAAGACTCATTCCATAAAAAGTTACAATAATTCCTCCTACTGTGCCTAGAAGACCGATATAAGGAGCATTAGAATAGATGATATAAAGTGCGGTTAGATGTTTGGTAAGTGCTTCTTCTAAAGAATCTAAAGATGTATAATTTTCAAGTTTAATTTTTGAGAAAAAAATAACTCTCTCTACGCTAAACCATATTGCCAAAAATCCCATAAAACCAAGAATAGAAAAAATAATATAATCTAGATAAACACTCAAAAATTCCATTTTGTAAGATACCTTAATTTTGTTTTTATTGCACGATTGTTTTGGATTATAACATAATAAGAATAATTTTTAATATTAAATTTATTTCAGTAACTAAACCTCAAGAATTTTTAAGTTTTAAATGTATTTTTGTTAAAATAAGTATTTCAAATGTGTAGTAATTTTTTATTGAATTGGATAGATATATGGAAAATTCCAAGAATGAACTTATACGCTTTAGTGTTTCTTTGCAAAAAAATCTTTTAGATAAGCTAGATGAAAGATTGACAAATCAGGGATATGCATCAAGATCAGAGCTTGTTAGAGATTTGATTAGAGAAAAAATGATAGAAGAGCAGTGGGAAGATGATCATCAAGAGCAGGTGGCTGTTTTGGTTTTAATTTATGATCATCATGCTAGGGGGTTGAATCAAAGAATGATAGATATACAGCATGGTGCTGATGCAATGAGAATCCTTTGTAATACACATGTGCATTTAGATCATCATAATTGTTTGGAAACTATTGTTTTTAAGGGGAAAAGTAGCGATATTTATCGCATAAGTCTAGAAATTGGTGGCTTGAAAGGGGTAAAATTTTCAAAACTTACAAGAGCGATAAACTTTGTTTAAAAATAAACATATTGCAATTTATGGTGGAAGTTTTGATCCCCCTCATATTGCACATGTTGAGATTATAAAAGAAACACTAAAAAAAATACCATTAGATTTTTTAGTTGTTATGGTTGCATATCAAAATCCCTTAAAATCAAACACTTTTTTTGAAGATGCCTTAAGATTAAAATGGATGCAAAAAGTTTGCAGTAATTTTGATCGTGTAGTAGTTAGTGATTTTGAAATTCAAAATCAGATTTGCTACAGCATTGATACTATTAGGTATTTTGAAGATTCTTATATGCCAAAGAGTATTACTTTGATTTTAGGTGAAGATAATCTTTTGAGTTTGCATAGGTGGAAAGATTATGAAATTTTGAAACAAAAGGTTCATTTTGTGTTTGTGAAGAGAAGGGGTTTTGAGTATAATGTAGATAAAACATCTTGTTTGCAGATAGAGTTGGAAAATATCACTTTTCCACTCTCATCTAGTCTAATTAAAGAAGATAATAAAATGATTTCTTCAAAAATTATTCCTCAAGAGATTGTTAAAGATGTTTTAAAGAATATGGAAGGAAGAAAATGAAAAATGCAAGATTAGAATTTATTGTAGAAAAATTAAGTGAGAAAAAGGCTGAAGATATTGAATGCATTGATTTAAGCACCAAAGACTATATCGTGGATTATGTCATAATAGCCACAGCTATGGCTGGGAGACATACTTATGCATTGTTAGATATGTTAAAGACAGAGTTAAAGCCAAAAGGGGAAACTTTTTATGCTATTGATGAAGAAAGTGAAGATTGGATTGTTGTTGATTTGGGTGATATTATGATACATCTTTTTACGCAAAATCACCGCACTAAATTCAATCTAGAAGAATTTTTATTGCAAGAATTTTCAAAGCAGATGGCATGAGGGTAGATTTACATAATCATACTTATAGATGCAATCATGCAACAGGTATGCCTGAAGAATATATTTTAAGGGCTATAGACAAAAAAATTGATATTTTTGGTTTTTCTTGCCATGCTCCGATGAATTATGATCCAAAATTCCGCATGGGTTATGAAGAGTTTAAAGATTATTGTATAGATATCCAAAGATTGCAAGCAAAGTTTAGTAATCAAATTGAAATATTACTTGCCCTAGAAATGGACTTTTTACCAAATCATTTGGATTTATTATATGAAGATTTATTAAAAGCCCCACTTGATTATCTTATTGGATCTATTCATTTTTTAGATGATTGGGGATTTGATAACCCAGAGTTTATAGGAGAATATAAAAAGAGAGATATGCTAGAGTGTTGGAGGGAATATCTAGCTTCTTTAAAACAAATGATTACCACAGGTCTTTTTCAGATTGTTGGTCATATGGATTTATTAAAAGTTTTTAACCATCAGCCTCCAAAGATTTTAGAGAATCAAATACAAGAAGTTTTAGAAGCAATAAAAAAGCAAAATATGGCACTAGAGATTAACGCTTCTGGTTTAAGAAAACCTGTAAAAGAGCAATATCCTAGTGAGAGGATAATTGCAATGGCTTTTGAGCAAAAAGTTCCTATTACCTTTGGTAGTGATGCTCATAGTGTTGAGCATATAGGTTTTGGTTATGAACAGGTGATCGAGATTGCAAAAAATATAGGATATAAAGAAGCGGTTTTTTTTAGAAAAAAGCGAATGTTTTTTTATGATTTTTAGGAGTTTTCATGATTTTTAATACAAATTTAAATGCCATTGCAACTTACCAAGCAGGAAAACCTATAGAGGAGGTTATAAGAGTTTATGGTATCGATGCTAAAAATATCATAAAATTAGCAAGCAATGAAAATCCCTATGGTTGCTCACCTCTTGTAAGTCAAGCTATTTGTGCAAATGCATCAAAAGTGAGTTTATATCCAGATGATAGTATGGTAGATCTCAAAGAAGCCTTGGCAAAAAAATATAATCTCAATGCAGAGCATTTTATTATTGGTGCTGGAAGTGATCAGATTATTGAGTTTTGCATTCGTGCAAAATGTCAGCAAGATTCTAAGATACTTATGGCAAAAACTACTTTTGCAATGTATGAAATTTATGCAAAACAAAGTGGATGTCAAATTATAAAAACAAAAAGTGATATGCATAATCTTAAGGAATTTAAAGAGTTATACAGGATGCATCATCCTGATATTATTTTTTTATGTGTACCTAATAATCCATTAGGAGAATGTTTGGATTTTTCAGAAGTTCATGATTTTTTAAAAGAAATTGACAAAAATACTCTTGTGGTATTAGACGGTGCCTATCAAGAATATGCCACATATAGAGATGTCAATAAAGCTATTTTAGTAGATGTGGTGCAGGAATTTGAGAATGTGGTTTATTTAAAAACATTTTCAAAGATTTATGGACTAGGTGGAATGCGGTTAGGATATGGAATTGCAAGTGAAATGATTATGGAATATCTTTATAAAATTAGACCACCATTTAATGTGAGCAGTTTGAGCTTATTGTGTGGGATAGAGGCATTAAAGGATGAGAATTTTATCCAAAAGAGTTTAGAGCAAAATGCGATAGAAATGCAAAAATATGAGATTTTTGCACAAGAAAATAAAATAAAATATATAGAATCTTTTACGAATTTTATTACCTTTTTTCTTGAGAATCAAAAGTGCAAAAGTTCTGAGATAGCGGAGTTTTTGATGCAAAATGGTGTGATTATAAGAGATTTGAAATCCTATGGTTTGAATGCAATTAGAATTACAATTGGAACATTGGAACAAAATCTAAAAGTTTTTAGTTTATTAAAAGAAAAAATATCGTAAAATAGTAAGTTATTTTTTACTGGGGCGTTTACTTGGATATTAAAGAGGTTTTTAATCAGACTTTAAGTTTTTTTAATCGTTTTACTAAAAAGCAACGCATTGTTATAGGAATCGGTGCTGTTGCGCTTATTGCTTTTTTTGTTTTTTTGATTGTTTTTACTACAAATGGCAAAGAGAGAAATGATAATTATGCAGTTTTGTTTGAAGGTATGAATCCAAGTGATAATGCTCTTATTTTGCAACATTTACAACAAAATCAAATTCCTTATAAAATCCCAAATGAAGATACAATACTAATTCCTAGAGATAAGGTTTATGAGCAAAGAATTGCGCTTGCTTCTCAAGGCATTCCTAAGACAAGTAAAGTAGGTTTTGAAATTTTTGACAATAAGGATTTTGGTGTAACAGATGAGGAGCATAAGGTAAAATTCTTGCGTGCAATTGAAGGGGAGTTAGCAAGAACTATTGAAAGTTTAGCTCCAATACAAAAAGCAAATGTTTTAATTGCTATCCCAAAGAGCTCTGTATTTGTTTCTCAGCAAGTTCCACCTACGGCTTCAGTTATGCTTGGGGTAAGGATGGGGGCAGCACTCACTAGTGCGCAAATTTTTGGGATAAAAAATCTTGTAGCAGCAGCCATTCCAAATCTTACGATTGAAAATGTTAAACTTGTTAGTCAAAATGGTGAGCCATTAGGTGAAGATGATGAACTTAGCACTTCAAAGGAAGCGGCTGCTACGCAATTAAAATATAAGAGCAATATAGAGCGTGCATTAGAAGCTAAGATTATCAATATACTTTCTCCTGTCGTTGGTGGGGATGATAAAGTTGTTGCTAGGGTTAATGCAGATTTTGATTTCTCACAAAGAAAAAGCCTACAAGAAGTTTATGATCCTAATAATGTTGTAAGAAGCGAGCAGAGTTTAGAAGAAAGAAGAGAAGGCGGTGAAAAGAAGCAAGTTGGTGGTGTTCCTGGTGCTGTGAGTAATATTGGTCCTGTGCAAGGGCTTGAAGATAATAATGCTAAAGAAAAATATGAAAAAACTCAAAATACCACAAATTATGAGGTTGGCAAGACTGTTAATGAGATAAAAGGGGAGTTTGGAGTTTTAACAAGACTTAGTGCTGCTGTCGTGGTAGATGGTAGATATAAAAAAGTTATTGCAGATGGTGTTGAAAAAATGGAATACATTCCAATGAGCGAAGCTGAGATGGAAAAGATAGATTCTTTAGTAAAGCAGGCCATTGGTTATAGTCAAAAACGTGGAGATGATGTCACTGTAAGTAATTTTGAATTTAATGCAAAAACACAAAATTATGTTCCTATGACAGAGTTTGATAAGATTACCTCAAGAATTGAAGCATACTTAACACCATTTTTGCCAATGCTAAAATATGTAATTGTAGCTCTGATTATATTTGTCTTTTATAAAAAAATTATTGTGCCATTTACAGAGAGAATGTTGGAAGTGCAAAACACAGAAGAAGAAAAAATCACTTCTTTATTTGAAACTAGCGATGATGAAGATGAAGAATTTAATAAATTTGGTGAAATGCGCAAACGTGTGGAGGAACAACTTGGTATTGGCAAAGGATTTAATGAGGATGAAGTAAAATATGATGTTTTATTAGAAAAAATGCGTGCAATTATAGAGGAAAAACCAGAGGAAATTGCCACGTTATTTAAAATGCTAATAAAAGATGAGATTAGCGCTGATATGAAGCAATCTTAGGAGTTTTAAATGACAGGAAATCTCAATACAAAGCAAAAGGCTCAATATGATGAATTTTCTATGGCAGAAAAAATTGCAATTTTGCTTATACAAATTGGAGAAGATTTAACAACAGAAATTTTTAGACATTTGGATATAGAGAGCATTACTGAAATTAGTAAGCATATTATTCAGTTAAATGGGACAGATAAGTCTATTGGTGTTGCTGTATTGGAGGAATTTTATACAATATTGCAGAGTAATCAATATATCAATAATGGTGGTATGGATTATGCAAAAGATCTTTTAAGCAGAACCCTTGGCCCAGATGGTGCTAAGAAGATATTAGATAAACTTTCCAAAACAATGCAGTCAACAAAGAATTTTTCATATCTTTCAAAAATACGACCACAACAGCTTGCTGATTTTATTGTTAATGAGCATCCACAAACAATAGCTTTGATTTTAGCCCATATGGATTCTTTATCTGCAGCTGAAACTCTAGGGCATTTTCAGGATGATATGAAAGCTGAAATATCTGTAAGAATGGCAAATTTGGGTGATATTTCCCCAAGTGTAGTAAAAAGAGTATCTGCTATCTTAGAGAATAAACTAGAATCTCTTACTACTTATAAAGTTGAAGTTGGTGGTCCTAGAGCTGTTGCTGAAATCTTTAATCGTTTGGGGCAAAAAACAGCAAAAACTACTATTTCTTATATTGAGCAGATTGATAGTCAATTAGCAAGCGAGATAAAGGAAATGATGTTTACTTTTGAGGATATCACTAAGCTTGATAAGAATGCTGTTAGAGAGATACTTAAAGTTGCAGATAAGAAGGATTTGATTTTGGCTCTCAAGTCTTCCCCAGATACTTTAAAAGAAAAATTCTTAGAAAATATGAGTACGCGTGCAAGTGAGCAATTTGTAGAAGAGATGCAATTCCTTGGAGCAGTAAAGGTAAGAGATGTCGAGGCTGCACAAAGAAAAATTGTAGAGATTGTTCAAAATCTTTCTGATCAAGGTTTAATACAGATAGGAGATGAAGACGATGTTATTGAATGATCCAGAAGAACAAGATTTAATCCATCAATCAAGAAGAGAGAATCATAATATTCAAAGATATCAATTTAAATCTATTGATAAAAATGCTCCTGTAATGGATTACGATGCTCCAGTTAGCGATGCTGATGGAGGATTTCAACAAGAGACTAATAATATATTTTCAAATTCCTTTAATGAGCAAAATATAAATAGTTCTCTTGAAAAAGAATTGATTGAAAAACTTCTGCAAAAAACCGATGAGCTTTCATCTTCATTAGCAAAGATGCAAATACAGGTAGAGAAACAACAATTAGACCTAGAAGATCGTCTAGCTCTTACAAAAAGCGATTCTTATAAAGATGGATTAAGAGATGGGGAACAAAAGGCTAAAAATGAAATGCTTGAAGAAATTCAAAAAGAAAAACAATCTTTGATTAATGCCATAATAGCCTTGGATAAAAGCCTAAAAAATTCTGAGGAAAAACTTGCAGAGTTTGAAAAAGAACTTGCTCAAATTGCAATTGATATGGCAAGAGAAGTGATTGTTAAAGAAATAGAAGATAATGCACAACAAGTGGCTTTATCTTTAGCAAAGGCATTGATTGGTAGCATCAAAGATGTTGCACAAATGCAACTTAGAGTAAATACATTAGATTATCCTTTTTTAAGAGAGAACCTAGAATTAAAAAATATTCAGCTTGAAGCTGATGATAATATCTCAAGAGGTGGAGTGGTTATTTCTAGTAATAGTGGCAATATTGATGGCAATATTATGTCGCGTTTTAAGATATTAAAACAAAGTGTTTTAGAGAATACTTAATTTAGTAATGTTTCCTTTAAATAAAACCTTACAAGAGTGTAATATTCAGGAATTACAAGAGGTTTGTTCAGCTATACGCCAAAGAATTCTTGAGGTTGTAAGTAAGAATGGAGGGCATTTAAGCTCTACCTTAGGTGCTGTTGAGTTAATAGTGGCAATGCATCATGTTTTTGATTATAAAGAAAATCCTTTTATTTTTGATGTTAGCCATCAGGCATATGCACATAAATTATTAACAGGTAGATGGGAAAAATTTGATACTTTAAGGCGTTTTGGTGGTATTAGTGGTTTTACAAAGCCTAGTGAAGGTGATTATTTTATAGCAGGTCATAGTTCTACTTCTATTTCTTTGGGTGTAGGAGTTGCCAAGTCTTTTGCGCTAAAAAATAAAAAATCCTTGCCTATAGCCTTTATTGGTGATGGTAGTATGAGTGCTGGTTTGGTTTATGAGGCATTGAATGAGCTTGGTGATAGAAAGTATCCTATGATTATTATTTTAAATGATAATGAGATGAGTATTGCAAAACCAATAGGTGCGATTAGTAGATATCTCTCAAGATTGATGAGCAGTAGTTTTTATCAAACTATGAAAGATGGAATAAAAAAGATTCTAATAAAGATGCCAGATAGTGCTACTTATCTTGCAAAAAGATTTGAGGAATCTTTTAAGCTTATCACCCCAGGAATACTTTTTGAAGAGATGGGGATACATTATCTTGGGCCCATTGATGGGCATAATTTAGAATCTATTATTTCTTCATTAAAAATTGCAAGAGATATGAAGGTGCCAGTTTTGATACATGCGCAAACAATTAAAGGAAAAGGCTATGAGATTGCGGAAGGACAGCATGAGAGATGGCATGGTGTTGGAGCATTTGATATTGAAACTGGTCAAAGCATTAAAAAAGCTTCTAACTTAACGCCAACAGAAGTTTTTTCACAAACATTATTTGATCTTGCAAGTAATGATAAAAAAATTGTTGGTGTAACTGCAGCAATGCCTACAGGAACAGGATTATCAAGACTTATTGAAGCTTTTCCAGAGAGATTTTGGGATGTGGCCATTGCAGAGCAACATGCAGTAACTTCTATGGCAGCAATGGCAAAAGAAGGATTTAAGCCATTTGTAAGCATTTATTCTACGTTTTTACAAAGAGCTTATGATCAAATTATACATGATACAAGCATTATGTCTTTGCCTTTGAAGTTTGCTATAGATCGTGCAGGTATTGTGGGTGAGGATGGAGAAACGCATCAAGGATTGCTAGATGTTGCTTATTTGCGTCCTATTCCAAATATGATTTTATTTGCACCATATGATAATGCAAGCTTAAAGAAAGCTATTGTTTTTGCATCTAGTATCAATAATGCTCCATGTGCTTTTAGATATCCTCGAAGTGGTTTTATTTTGCAAGATGGCATATTTGAAGCGCAAGATTTTAATCTAGGAAAATCTAGACTATTGCAAAGAGGAGAGGATATTTTACTTATTGGGTATGGAAATGGTGTGGGTAGGGCTTATGAAGTTTTGAATATTTTAAAATCCCATAATATTAGTTGTGGATTACTTGATTTGGTTTTTCTTAAGCCTCTTGATTTGGAATTAAAAGATATTTTAAAGCAATATAAAAAAATTTATGTTTTTAGTGATAGTTATTTGCTTGGTGGTGTTGGTAGTGCAATTTTAGAGTATATGAGCAGAGAAGGTTTTTATATCCCTTTGCATAGTTTTGAGATAAAAGATTGTTTTATTGAACATGGAGGTATAGGGGATATAGAAAAATCACTTGGTTTTGATAATTTTGCAGATAAAATACTAGTGGATATAAAAAATATTAGTGTTTCGTAGTGTAAAAATTTAAATTATTATTTGTTTGAATAAAAATTCTTTTATCTTTAAGTAATTGTTTGAGCATTTCTAATGCTTCTTGATCAAGCATTTTATGAGTTTCTTCTACTTCAAGAGGTCTTTTTTTAATGAGGTGATACAGTTCATCAACATTTTTTATTTTAATTTGCTGTATATGTTGATTTCTTGATGGAGTATTTATTTTTATATGAGGTAGTAGTTTTTTAAAATATAAATCAATTGTTTCTAATTCTTGTAAATCCAGCGGATTTGATTTATAAGCAGGGGGTCTGTCGATAGTATTGATATCAATTCTTTTAGGATTTACTTGACTTAAAAAATCAATAAGTGTTTTGAGATGTTCTTGTGAGTGATTGATATTTTTAACAAAGAGAATCTCTGCGACAAGTTCTCCTTGATAGATTTTTGAAAAATCCAAAATACCTTGTTTGATAGAATCTAATGAAAGGCTTTTGTGAGGTCTGTCAATGCGTGAAAATATCTTTTGTTCTCCTCCATCAAAAGAAAATTTGACAATATCAAATAATAAAAGTGCCTTTTGCACTTCTTTGTCTCCAAATTTAGAACCATTGCTTAAAATAAGAGTTTTTGTATTTTTTGGAATAAGGGATTTGATATTTTGCATAAGCGGATATAAAAATGGATATAAGGTAGGCTCTCCATTTGCTGTAATGGTTAAAACATCAATATCATCATTTAATCTTTGTTTTAGCTGTTCTAAAACTTCTTTTACTGGCACAATTTCTATCATTTTTTCTTGGGCTTTTTTTGCCTCAAGTTCGCAATAAAGACAATCAAAATTGCATTGCTTTTGGCTAGGAGAGAGATCGATGCCTAGGGATTTTCCAAATCTCCTAGAATAAATAGGACCAAAGATAATATTATTTTTCAACACTCTTGTCTTTCTTTACATTTAATGCATTCTAGGATATCTTTTCCTCTATAAGTGCGTTTTGCAAGCATATAGCCACAAAAATTGCATTTTGGCGTATCAATGGGCACATACTTTGATATAAAGGTGCATTTTGGATAATTACTACAACCAAAAAAGTTTCCTCTTTTACTTCTTTTCTCTAAAATATTGCCTCCGCATTCTGGGCATTTTGCATCAATATTTTGTGTAGGTTGTAAAAGAGATTTTGTATTTTTGCATTTTGGATAACCACTGCAAGCAATAAATTTTCCATTTCTTCCATTTTTTTCTATCATTGGAAGTCCGCATTTTTCACACTTTTCTGAAGTTTCTATGATTTCTTGTTGTATTTTTTCTTCTTTTTTAATGTATTTGCATTTTGGATAACCACTGCAAGCGACAAATTCCCCAAATCTTCCATTGCGTTTTACGAGTTCCTTGCCACAAGATGGGCATAACTCTCCTGTAGGGATAACAATTTTTTGTGAAGTAATATTTTTTTTACCTTCATTGATTTTTGCTTCAAATGGTTGATAAAAATCCCACAGAAGCTTTTGCCAATTTATTTTTTTATCCGCAATATCATCAAGTTCTTCTTCTAGCTTTGCTGTAAAATGGCTATCTACAATTTCATTAAAATGTTCATTAAGCATATCAGTAACTTTGAAAGCATTCTCAGTTGCAAAAATTTGTTTTTTTTCAATTTTGATATATTCTCGATTGGATAGGAGTGCTATTGTTGGGGCATAGGTGCTAGGTCTTCCAATTCCCAAGCCTTCCATCATTTTAATTAAACTTGCCTCATTAAATCTTGCTGGAGGTTCTGTGAAATGCTCTTTGCTACTTATTTTTTGAGTTTTAACCATTTCTTTTTCTTTAAGATTGGGCAAGAGTTTGTCTTTATCTTCACTTCCAAGAATTTTATAAAAACCTTCAAAAATTAGCTTACTGCCATTTGCTTTAAAAAGCCCACTTGTGGATTCAAAAAATATACTTTGACTTTCAAATTCAGCATCATTGCTTTGAGATGCTAAAAAGCGATTGTAAATAAGAGTATAGAGTTTAAGTTCATCATTACTAAGAAAATTTTTTGCCACATCTGGAGAAAAATTCATATTTGTCGGTCTGATAGCTTCATGAGCTTCTTGCGCTCCTTTGCTCTTGCTTGTGTATTGTTTTGCACTTTTAGGAACAAAATCTTTTCCATATTTTTCTAAAAGCAAGGCCCTAGCAGCATCTTGGGCTTCTTTTGCAATATTAAGGCTATCAGTTCTCATATAGGTTATAGCACCCATAATGCCTTCATTGGTCTGCACTCCCTCATAGAGTTTTTGAGCAATACTCATTGTTTTAGTAGGAGAGAAGCCTAAAATGCTTGAAGCACTTTGTTGGAGTGTGGAAGTCATAAAAGGCGGTGGAGTAGGGGTTTTTTTATTTTTCTTTTGTATTTTTTGAATACTATAGCTTTCATTTTGTAGAATTTTTAGCATTTCTTGCACTTCTTTTTCATCTTGTAAGCTAAGTTTTTCTAATTTTTTATTTTTAAATTCAATTAGTTCGGCTTGTATTTCTGAATTAAAAATAGCCTGTATATTGAAATATCTTACAGGAATAAAGGCATTGATTTCTCTCTCTCTATCTACTACAAGTTTTAAAGTGCTGCTTTGCACTCTACCAGCACTAAGTCCCTTTTGAATTTTACTTGCAATAAGACTGCTAAGTTTAAAACCCACGATTCTATCAAGCAATCTTCTAGCTTGTTGCGCATCGACTTTGTCCATATCGATATTGCGAGGGGTTTTAAGAGCATTTAAAATGGCATTTTTTGTAATTTCGTGAAATACAATTCTTGGAAATTTAGCTACATCTTTTCCTAACACTTGCGTAATATGATAGCCAATAGCCTCACCCTCTCTATCCTCATCAGTTGCAATAAATACTTCTTTAGCTTCCTTGGCAAGAGTTTTGATTTGTTTTACAATTTCTTTATGATCGCTAGAGATTTGATATTCTGGTATAAATTTTTCATCTTGTATCTTTATGCCAAAAGTATTTTTTGGCAAATCTCTAATATGCCCTTTTGATGCAATAACTTCATATTGAGAATCTAAAAAATTTTTTATAGTTTTGGCTTTGGCTGGAGATTCCACGACGATAAGATTTTTCATTTTATTACTCTGATATATAAACTTGTTTGTTAAAAGGCTTGCATTCTAGCACATCTTTGATAATTTTCAAAAATAAAAAGTTGGAACACTTATTGCTTTAAGTTTTGCATTCATTTTAAAAAAACGCAAAGGATGCAAAATGAGTTTTAGGATAAATACAAATGTGGCTGCATTAAATGCACATAGTATCGGTGTTCAAACCAATAGAAATATAGCAAATTCTTTAGAGAAGCTAAGTTCTGGTTTAAGAATTAATAAGGCAGCAGATGATGCTTCTGGTATGGCAATTGCTGATAGCTTAAGATCACAAAGTGAAAGTTTAAGTCAGGCAATTAAAAATGCAAATGAAGCAATTGGTATCATTCAGATTGCTGATAAGGCTATGGATGAGCAATTAAAAATTCTTGATACGATTAAAACAAAGGCTATTCAAGCAGCACAAGATGGACAAAGTCAAGAATCAAGAAAATCACTTCAAAGCGATATTCAAAGATTGATGGAAGAGCTTGATAATATTGCTAATACTACAAGTTTTAACGGACAACAAATGCTCTCTGGTGCTTTCACAAATAGAGAATTTCAAATCGGTGCGTATTCTAATACAACAGTAAAGGCTTCAATTGGTGCTACAAGTTCTGATAAAATTGGACATATTAGAATGGAAACAGCATCTTTTAATGGTGTAGGTATGCTCGCTTCAGCAGCTGGAAGCAATTTAACAGAAGTAGCATTTAATTTTAAAGCAGTGGATGGTGTGAATAACTTTGAGCTTGAAACTGTAAAAATTTCTACTTCTGCTGGAACAGGTATTGGTGCTTTGAGTGAGGTAATCAATAAGTTTTCTGATAAATTAGGTGTAAGAGCAACTTATAATGTTATGGCAACTGGTGGAAGCCCTGTATTATCAGGAACTGTAAGAGGGTTAGAGATCAATGGTATTAAGATTGGAACAATCAATGATATTAGAAAAAATGATGCTGATGGAAAACTTGTTAATGCAATCAATTCAGTAAAAGACCAAACAGGTGTAGAAGCTTCTTTGGATATTACAGGAAGAATAAATCTTAAATCAAATGATGGTCGTGCAATTTCTATCCATGCAGACGGAGATTCTGGTCAAGTATTTGGTGGCGGAAACTTTACTGGAATTTCTGGTAATAATCATGCAGTAATAGGACGTCTTACACTAATTAGAACCGATGCTAGAGATATTATTGTAAGTGGTGTGAATTTCTCGCATGTTGGTTTCCACTCTGCTCAAGGTATTGCGGAAGCTACAGCAAATTTACGACAAATAAGAGGAATGTTTGGTGCAGATATTGCATCAGCTTCTGGAGCAAATGCGAATGTGGCTCAAGCAGAGTTAAATAGACAAGGTATTGGTGCTGGCGTTACAAGCTTACGAGGTGCTATGGTTGTAATGGATATGGCTGATTCTGCGAGAATCCAACTAGATAAAATTAGAGCAGATATGGGTTCTGTGCAAATTCAATTGGTTTCTACAATCAATAATATTTCTACAACACAAGTTAATGTTAAGGCTGCTGAATCTCAAATTAGAGATGTGGATTTTGCTGCAGAATCTGCGAACTTCTCTAAAAATAATATTCTTGCTCAAAGTGGAAGTTTTGCTTTGGCTCAAGCAAATGCAGTTCAACAAAATGTTTTAAGGCTTTTGCAATAATTTTTTATAAGGAGATTTTTCTCCTTATACTTAAGGAATTTTTATGGATATTTATACAAAAAATCTCAATGCACTTAAACAAAAAGACCCACTCCTAGCACTTTCTTTAGCACAAGTAGAGCCAAATAAAAATTTTGAAGTTTTTATGGATGTAAATGATCCTGCAAATTTTAATATCATCTCAAAAAAAGATCTTAAACCAATTTTCACACATAAGCCCCTAGAAGAGACACTTCAAAAAATAACAGATTTTATACCTTATAGCTATTATCCTTATTTTTACTTTTATGGTCTTGGAAATGGTATTTTTTATAAGATGCTTTTAGGCAATGAGACAATTAAAAGAATTGTTATTATTGAGCCTGAAATTGAGATTTTATTTATTGTATTAAATTTAGTGGATTTTGAACAAGAAATCTTAAGTGATAAGGTCATCTTACTTTATACTCCATATTGCAATGATGTGATGGTAAATTCTCTTTTTATGATGGATAAAAAAAGTAGATTATATGCCAAAGTATATGATTTGCATGTTTTTAACTTCTTTTATGAAAAATATCAAGAAGATATCATTAAAATCAATCAGTATTTTATAAAAGCAATTGAACATAATGTCATTAGTGTGGGAAATGATGCAAATGATGCTATCGTGGGACTAAAACAGCATATTTTCAACCTTCCGGATATGCTAAGCTCTCCTACTTTAACAAATCTGATTGATGAGCTTAGAGAAAGAGATACGGCTATTATTGTTTCTACAGGCCCAAGTTTAAGCAAGCAATTGTCATTATTAAAACAAATAGCACCTTATGCGACTTTATTTTGCATTGATGCTTCTTTTCCTATTTTGTATAAAAATGAAATCAAGCCAGATGTAGTATTGTCTCTAGAGAGGGTAGAGGCCACTGCAAAATTTTATACAGATACTCCTAAAGAGGCTCAAAAAGATGTGGTTTTTGCAATTACCTCTATTGTCCATCCAAAGCTAAAAGATGCTATTACAGAGGGAGTTAAGCAAATTAGTATGCGTCCTTTTGGCTATACAAATATGTTTGGATTCCATAAGTATGGTTATGTAGGTATAGGAATGAGTGCAGCAAATATGGCGTATGAAATGGTGGTGCATTCAAGATTTAAGCGATGTATTTTGATAGGGCAGGATTTAGCCTTTGGTGCAGATGGTAGTTCCCATGCAAAAGATGCAGTTTATGGGAGCGATGAGATAAAGCCAAAAGAGCAAAAGCTTTTTGTTGAAAAATATGGAGGTGGGGGAGAGGTAGAAACTACCTTAGTTTGGAAATTGTTTTTGCAATTTTTTGAGACAGATATCGCCCATACTCCTTATAAGATAGAAGTAATCAATGCTACTGAAGGTGGTGCAAGAATACATGGTGCTAAGGAGATGAGTTTTAAAGATGCTATTGCATTAGTTGAAAAAAAGCATAAGATTCCATTAAAATTAAAATATCCTGATAAAAAAACTATAAGTAAAAATATCACCCTAGCAAGAAAAAAATGTGAAGATATTATTACTTATGGGAGTAAGAAAAAAGCACAGGTAGAAAAAATCTTCCTAAAAGTAGCAAAGATTACAGAAGATTTAGAAGCATTGAATGAAAAAAATCAGTTAGATAAAATCAATTTCAAAAAGATAGAAAAAATAACGACTGAGGTTGATAAAATCAAAGATTGGTTTGATGATGTGAAATTTACAGATTATTTTAGTGATGCTATCCAATCTTATATTTTTCATCAAGAATTGGATATAGCAAGAATCTTGGTGCGATACACGCAAGATGATATGCAAAAAAAAGCCAAACAAATAGAATGGCTCTATGCTCATAAATATTGGCTATTTTCTTTGGCTGGAGGCATAGATTGTGTGATTAGTATCGTAAAAGATACGCTAGAGATGCAAAAGCAATTTACACATTTTAAGTAGAATTCCTAGTAAAAAAAGGGATTAAGTAATGTATATATATGGAATTGTAAATTGCGGTAGCGTTAAGAAAGCTCGCGAGTTTTTTGAGAGTAGGCAAATTGCTTATGAATTTATTGATTTTAAAAAAAATCCTCCAAGTGAAGAAAAAGTATCACAATGGGTGGAAAAAGCAGGTATAGATATTGTTATAAATAAAAAAGGCACTACCTATAAGAAGTTGCAACTCAAAGATAAAAAATTAACCCAAAAAGAACAAATACAGCTTTGTGTGCAAAACCCAAGTCTTATTAAAAGACCAGTGATAGAAGATAAAGAAAAACTTTTTTTTGGTTTTGATGCCATGTTTTATGAGGAAAATTTTCTTTAATGCATTTTTTCTTAAGTTTTCTATGCATTTTGTTTTTTTGGGGTTGTGGTGCTACTAATTTGCAAGTTGCAAATCTTAAGCTTCCTCAAGATGCAAATTTTTATCTACAAGAGAATTTACAAAACTTAGAAATCTCTCAAGAACTTTCTGCAAAGTTAAAAAAACAATATTTAGAAATTTGGTTTAGCCCTTGGAAAAATCCAATCCCAAATCCTAATGTTTCAGAAGTTTTTTGGATAGCTCCATCATTGCTAAAAAATCCAGGTTTTGCCCCAAATCTAAAGCGTTATTCCCAAGAAGAGATGAGAGAGCTTTATGATTCTATGGATATGGAACATTATCCTAGTGTAAATATCAAAGCAATCATTACTAGAGATACTTCTGTAAGAGCTGTGCCTACAATTTTACCTCGCTTTAAATCTAGGGATAATTATCCTTTTGATCGTTGGCAAAATTCTTTAATCTTTGAGGGCACTCCTGTTTTAATCACACATTACAATTTGAAAAAAGATTGGGCGCATATCCAAAGTAGTTTTGTGTATGGTTGGGTCAAAGTTGAGAATCTTGCAAAGATAACCCCAGAAGATGAGAATTTTTATTTTAATATTAGAGAATATGCGCTCTCAAACAAAGACAAAATACCAATTTATGATGAAAATGAAGAATTTTTAAGTATGGCAAGAATAGGAAAACTCTTTGCTATAAAAGATATTCAAAAAAAAGATATTGAAATCTATTTGCCTTATAAAAAAGCCAATGGATTTGTAGGATTTAAAACTACTAAAGTAAAGCAAGAAGATTTTTCGTTTTTTCCAAAAAATTTTGATGTCTTAAATATGGCAAGTGTGATTGATAGTATGATGGGGCAGTTTTATGGTTGGGGAGGAGAACTTCAGAGTAGAGATTGCTCTGCTTTTATAAGAGATAGTTTTGCAAACTTTGGAATCTTCTTACCAAGGAATTCCGCAGCACAAGTGAAATATGCAAATAATATGATAGATTTAAGTGCCTATAGTGCAAAAGAAAAAGAAAAGATGATTATACAAAAAGCTACTCCATTTGCCACGATTTTATGGTTAAAGGGGCATATTATGCTTTATCTTGGAGTTTATGAAGGTAGGGCTATTGTAGCTCATAGTGCTTGGAGTGTGATGACAAGAAAGATGTTTTCAAAAACAGAAAATCTTTTAGGGGGTGTGGTGATTACTACACTCACACCAGAAAGTGATAAAAATGGCATTTTTGTAAAATCTAAAACACTCCTAGATAAGATTTTAGGGATGTCAGATCTCTACCAGTATATTTTGGATTTACCATAAAATAAGGAAAGAAGCATGCGTTTTTTTACTCTATTTTTTTGTTGTTTTTTGGGGCTTTTTGCCACTACTTCAAAGTTAAAAGTCGCAGTAAGTATAGATCCTCAAGCATTTTTTGTTAAAAAAATAGGAGGGGATAGTGTAGAGACAATCATTTTGGTTCCTAAAAATAAAAATCCAGAACACTATGAGCCATTATTTTCTCAAGCCAAACTTCTAAAAGATTCTGATGTGTATTTTGGGATTGGTTTGGAGTTTGAGACAAAGTGGAAAGAAAGGTTTTTAAGCATCAATCCTAAAATGGATTTTATTGACTTATCTCACTATCATAACCAAGACTTTCATCATAAGCACGATGCTCATATTTGGCTATCTATAGTTTTAGCAAAAGAGCAGGCTAGGGAGATTTTTGAGGTTTTAGCAAAAAAAGATATAAAAAATCAGCAAAAATATAAGCAGAACTTAGAAGCATTTTTAGAAGAGATAGAAGTTTTAGATAAAAAAATAAAAAATCTTTTTGAGCAAAAAAATACCCAAAAGACATTTCTAGTTTATCACCCTGCTTTTGAATATTTCTCTAAAGAATACAATTTAGAGGAACTAGCCATAGAAATGCACAATAAAGAAACAAAAATCAAACATCTTCAAAAGCTCAATCAAATGATTAAACAAAAAAATCTCAAAGTGATTTATAAACAGCCTCAATTCTCAACAAAGCAAGTAGAGCTTTTGGCAAAAGAGCATCATCTCAAAATTTCTACATTAGATCCTTTTGCTTTTGATTGGCTAGAAAATATGTGGGATATTGCGCAAAAGATTGCCTATGAAAAATAAAGAAAAACAAAAAATTTTTGAATGTAAAAATCTCTTTTTTGCCTATCAAAATGAAAATGTCTTAGAAAATGTAAATTTTGAGGTTTTTGATAAAGATTTTTTAGCCATTATTGGTCCAAATGGTGGGGGGAAAACAACGCTTATTAAATTGATTTTAGGTTTATTGAAGCCAAAAAAAGGAGAAATTATCACTCAAGATTCTCTTCAAGAAAAAATAGGTTATGTGCCTCAAGATACAAGTATCAATACAGATTTTCCAATCCAAGTCATCGATGTGGTAAAAATGGGCTTTTTAAAGCCCAAAATTTTTGGTTTTAGAGCTACTAAAAAACAAAATCAAGAAGCATTTGAGATTTTAGAGAAATTAGGGATAGAGCATTTAGCTTATAAAAAGATTGGAGAGCTCTCAGGAGGTCAGCGTCAAAGAGCTTTGATTGCAAGAGCCTTATGTGGGAATCCAAGCATTATTATTTTAGATGAACCTACTTCAAATATTGATTCTAGAACTCAAAAAGAAATTTATGATTTATTAAAAAATTTTAATGAGTTTCATACTATAATTGTCATCAGCCACGATATTTCTATTTTATTAGGATATGCTTCTAGGGTTTTATCGGTAAATAGGGAGGTTGTGTTACATGATGTTCCAAATTTTGAAGTCCCTTTTGATGGGCATATTTGCGAGATTGATATTTTAAACAAAATGATGGAGAACAAAAAATGAAAAGAGAATTTGATGTAATTATTATAGGGGGCGGAGTATCAGGTTGTGCAGCTTTTTATACTTTGAGTGAATATAGTGATATTCAAAGCATTGCGATTGTAGATAAGTGTCATAAATGGGCAAATGTTAGTTCAAGTGCTAGGGCAAATTCTCAAACAATTCACGATGGCTCCATTGAAACAAACTACGATTTACAAAAAGCCTCCAAAGTAAGATTCTCAGCGCAAAAAGTAAGAAATTATGCATTAAATAAAGGCTTGCAAAACAAAGCGATTTTTGAGAATCAAAAAATGGCAATAGGTGTGGGAGATCTTGAGTGTGAGGTGATTCAAAAAAGATTTGAAGATTTTAGAGAGATTTTTCCACAAATGCAATTTTTTGATAAACAAAAAATCAAGGTTTTAGAACCAAAAGTCATTGAAGGCTCAGATGGGGAAGATAGATTTGAAAATGTCGTTGCGCTTGGGTATGAAAAAGATTGGTGTGCAATGGATTATGCGCTTTTAAGCGAACATTTTATTCAAGAGGGAATGCAAAAAAAATCACAAAATCGCACTTTTTTAAATTATTGGGTAAAAAAGATAGAGCCAAGAGGAGAAGGCTATGCTGTAATCTCTCAAGATGATGAGGAGATTTATGCAAAATTTGTTTTAGTAGATGCTGGTTCTTATGCACTTCCTTTGGCTCAATCTATGGGCTATGGTATGGATTTGGGTTGTTTGCCTGTAGCAGGGAGTTTTTATTTTGTCCCAGATTTATTACAAGGGAAAGTTTATACAGTGCAAAATCCAAAGCTACCATTTGCAGCATTGCACGGAGATCCAGATGTTCTTATCAAAGGAAAAACACGCATTGGTCCCACAGCTTTATCTATACCAAAGCTAGAAAAAGGCAAAAGATGGTTTAATAACATTAGTTTAGAGTTATTGAAACTTGATTGTAATCTTGAGGTTTTTTCCATTGCAAAAGATTTATTTATGGACAAGGAAATTAGGGATTATGTATTTAAAAATATGCTTTTTGAGCTTCCATATATTGGAAAGAGAAAATTTTTGATTGATGCACAAAAAATTATCCCATCCCTAAAATTGCAAGATTTGCAATTTGCAAATCATTATGGAGAAGTCCGTCCGCAGGTTTTAGATAAGACAGCAAGAAAATTAGTAATGGGTGAGAAAAAGATTCAAACCAAAAAAGGCATCACTTTTAATATGACACCATCTCCTGGTGCTACAAGTTGTTTGCAAAATGCTATGATTGATGCGCAAGAAATCACACAATACCTTAATAAAAAATTTGACTTAGAGAGATTTTACAAAGAATTATCTCCGCAAGAGCTTTGATGATTGATTTTTTCCAAAATTATCCTTTTTTGCTAAATGCTTTTCTTGCTTCAATACTCATTAGCTTTTGTTCAGGAATTATCGGTTCTCTTGTAGTTTCTAGCAAAAATGTATTTTTGACAGGGGGGGTGGCTCATGGTGCATTTGGTGGGGTAGGACTTGCGCTTTTTTTTGGATTTAATACGACTTTTGGTGCTAGCATTGCAGCAATCTTGATGGCAATCTTAATGGCTTATGTAACCTTAAAGTATAAAAATGTTTTAGATAGCTATGTTGCAGCACTTTGGGCTTTGGGTATGGCAGTAGGTGTGATTTGTATTGATTTATCAAAGGGATATGGTAGTGATTTATCTAGCTATCTTTTTGGTTCACTTATCGCAGTAAGTTCTCAAGACTTATTTTTGATTGTTTTTTTTGATTGTTTTCTGCTAGTTTTTATTTGTATTTTTTATACAGAGATTCTCAGTGTATTTTATGATAAGGAGTTTTGTCAGCTAAAGCAAATCAATACCCCATTATTTCTTACCATAATGTTTATTTTAATGTCTCTTGGCGTAGTGATGAGTATGAGTGTTGCTGGATTGATATTAGTGATTTCTATCCTCTCAATTCCAGCTTATATTGCAGGGTTTTTTGCACCTTCTTTAAAAATACAAATGCTACTTTCTTTTATCTTTTCTCTTATTTTTATTTGGAGCGGATTTGGTATTTCCTATGCTTTTGATTTAAGTATAGGTGCTTGCGTTGTAGTAGTATCTGTGTGTAGTTTATTTTTTATATTATTTATTAGAAAACTTATTGGGGTAGAGAGATGAAAAAAAAGATAGCAAAAATTATGATTTTATCAGCAATGATAGTGGTATTTTTATTATTGTTTATAATTTTTGCTATGATGACTCAAATAAGTGCCACAGCACAAAACACAAAGCAGCTCAAAGAGTTACAACAAAAGGTAGAAAAACTTGAAAAAAATCTTTAATCTTTGCATTTTATGTTTTTTGTTATGCAACACATTAGAATCAAAAACTATTTCTAGATATGGTAATAAAACAAGAGCAGTAAATAAAAATAAACAGCAAAATATCACGCCTCCATTGGCAAATCAGCTTATCGCAGAGCTTGGTATCGGAATGGAATACTATAAATACAAAGAGCCAAATGTGATGCAAATTACTGGTCCTATGATGAATTTTAATAGCACAATAGGAGTGATAAGAAAAATATTCCGTTTTCAAACAGATTTATATTTTGCTACACATGTAGGGGCAAATGTCTATGATGGCGGACTTTATGATCACACTACACAAACAACTACAGCCTATTCTACAAAATCAACAGATTATTACACAGGCGTTACCACAAAATTTGGAATGACTTTCTTTGAAATGAAAAAAGAATTATTTTTTGGTTATATCGGCTTGGGCTATCGCTTTTTACACAATCTCTCCATAGATAAGCCAGGTATCAAGGCTTCCTATGATCGCTATCAAGGATACTTGTTTTTACCTATTGGAGTGAGTGGAGAAGTGCCACTTAATCCAAAGGTTTCTTTTATTGGTGCAATAGAACAGCGTATTTTACTTTTTGGGCACAATACAAGCACTTTTTCAGATATAGGTTATGACAAAGATTTGTATTTTGAGCAAAAAATGGGTTATGGAGGGCGTATTACATTTGGCACAAAGATTTATTTTCAAAATGCAGGAGCACTAAAAATTAGTGCTTATTATGATTATTGGAAGATTGAAGATTCTAATATTGTGCCAGCCTATCAGCAAGGTGTTTTTATAGGAAATTTTGTTGAGCCAAAAAACTATACCAACACCTTTGGAATCAATCTCACTTATGCCTTTTGATTAAAAAAGAGCAGGATTCATCTCTTGAGGTTTAGCAATACCAAGTATTTTTAATACACTTGGAGCGATATTGCTTAAATCACCATCTTTGATTCTATCTACCCCATCAGCCATAATGAAGCAATACACATCACCAACTGTATGATTAGTAAGTATTTCCCCATTGAGATTCTTCATCTCTTCACAATTCCCGTGATCGCTTGTAAGTATTAAAGCATAGTTATTTTCTTTGGCACAATGCAAAATTTTCCCAATCTCTCTATCCACAGCCTCCACCGCCTTAATCCCAGCTTCATAATTGCCCGTATGTCCTACCATATCGCCATTTGCAAAATTCACCACCACAAAATCTACACCCATTTGCATATATTTAATGACACTATCTCCCACTTTTTGCGCACTCATTTCAGGCATAAGATCATAAGTATCAACCTTTGGAGATGGTATCAAAGCTCTGCTTTCCCCCATAAATGGTTCTTCAATGCCTCCATTGAAAAAGAAAGTTACATGGGCATATTTTTCTGTTTCTGCAATATGTGCTTGAGAGAGGTTAGAAGAAGCAAGCACCTCTGCAAGAGTATTTTTTATATCTTCTTTTGGAAACAATATAGGATAGCAAAAAGTCTTATCATATTCTGTCATCGTGGCAAAATGCAATCTTAAGTCTTTGGTATATTTGATAGGAGCTTTACCATCTAGTGCTTCCATCAATTCCCTAGCTCTATCGCTCCTAAAGTTAAAAAACAAAAATCCATCATTATCCTTCATACCCTTATAGTTTCCAAAACAAGCAGGAAGGATAAACTCATCGCCAATATCTTTTGCATAGGATTGTTCTAAATAATCATAAATATCTAACAAGATTCTATTATCGCCATTTGCAATACACTCATAAGCTTTCTGTATCCTCTCCCATCGCTTATCTCTATCCATTGCATAATATCTTCCAGCAATGCTAGCAATCCTCACTTGCTCATCACAAAATTCCTCAATACTTTGGATATAAGTTTTTGCACTCTTTGGAAAGACATCTCTCCCATCAGTGATGAGATGCAAAAATACAGGCTTATTTGTTTTTTTGGCAAGTTGGATAAGTGCTTTAAGATGATTGATATGAGAATGCACCCCACCATCACTAAGCAATCCACACAGATGAATCCTATCGCTTTTGTCAAAAAAATCTCTCAATACCACATTATCCTTTAGCACATCATCTGCAATTGCAAGATTGATTTTTACCAAATCTTGATAGAGTATTCTCCCACTTCCCAAAGTCATATGTCCTACTTCAGAATTTCCCATTTGTCCATCAGGCAATCCAGCATACATTCCATAAGTGCGTATCAAAGAGTGTGGCACATTTGCAAAAAGCCAATCATAATGAGGTTTTTTTGCATTTGCAAAAGCATTAAAATAGTTACTAGGATTATGCCCAATACCATCTGTGATAATCAAAACAACTTTTTGTGCCATTTGTATATTTTCCTTTGAATTTTTTTAAAGATTATTGTATCAATAAATATTTTTATTTTGATTTTTTAAGACTAAATAACCCAAAAATCTTTGTTTTAATCCTTTTATTTTTATTCAATTATTTTCTCTATATTCTTTGTATTTCATTAACTTTAGTAAATAAGTTTTAAAAAAAATTCAAAAAAAGCAATTTTTTAATATATAATTTTTGTCTTACTTTAAAAATAAAGAGCTTAAATACTTTTTAAAGTAAAAAATAAAATCTTAAAAAAGGAGTTTTTGTTATGAAACAAAAATTTGATGTAATGAGGGGGGGGGGTATAATAATTCTTTAAATGCTTCTTTCTCTTCAAACAATTTAAAAGATTCAAAAAAATTCTTCAAACCTTTAGTTGCTAGTTCTTTAGCTTTATTTTTAAGTGCAAATATTGCAAGTGCTGATTGCACAAGTTCTAATGGTGCTCCATATTTTTGTTATAACCAAAATGGAACAGGTGACAAGGAAATTAGTCCTACCGATAGTAGTTTAACTTGGAATGGAAGTAATGGTGATGGAGAAAATAGTCTTTATACCCTACAAAATACTTCTAATGGACCTGTAGATATTACTTTGAAATTTACTAATACATCAATTTGGAACAATCCCCTCAGTCAAAATTTAAACGGGAATGTTTACACTATACAATTAGGAGGAAATACTGGAACTGGTGGGCAACCAACTTTAAAGCTAATATCAAATGGTAAGGGTATTGATATGCAGAATAAAACCCTTACTTTTGATTTTGGTGTGGCTGGAAATACGGGAACTGTAAATGTAACTCGTAGGGAAATGATTTTAGATTTATCAAATGTTGGCAGTGGCGTTGCTTTTAAAGGTAATATCAATATTATAGGAGGTAGAGCTCAAAAATGGACTGGTGAAAATAAATTTCAAGCAACTTTTGGTGGAGATGTAATAGGAAATATTGCAGGTAAAAAATATGATACTTACTATGATATGGATGCAACCTATACTTTTAAGAATTCAGCATCATTAAAAGGAAATTTTAGTGCAGAAGGTAATCCTGTTTCAGTAACATCAAATCAAGCACAACATAAACTTAATTTTATAGATGGAACCATTACTGGTGGTATAACAGCCAAAAACAAAGCAAAAGTTAGTGTAATTTTTTCTCCAACAGGAAGTAATCAATCTAGTCAGACTAAAACTTGGATAGGTGGAGATATTTCATCTGCGAGTAATTCAAATGTTGAAGTTACAATTAAAAATAATAGCAGTGGTGATGCCCCTGAAAATATTATACAGGGTAATATCACTGCCACTGCCGATGGTTATGGTGGTGCAGGTAATAAAATTGACTTTCAAACTACTACAAAAAACAAAATTGATGGAAATATTAGTGTAAGTACATCAAATTTTGATGTAAGCAACACTATCACTTTTAATGGTAATTCTACCAACACTATTACAGGAAATATTAGTGGTAGTGGCACAGGAATAAACACTATTACAGCTACAAATGGTAGCTTAACTATTGGCGGAAACATTACTACTCAATGGAATAAAAATACTATTTCAGCACAAACACTTACTATAGGAAGTGAGGAGAAGAAATCAAGCATTAAGGCAACTGGTAATCAAGCCACTAAAGAAACCTCTAATACTATCACAGCTACAGGTGCATTAAAAATTTATGCAACTGAAATTACAACAAATAATACTTCTCATAGTAAAAACACTATAACTGGTGGAACTAATAGTGAGATTATAGTGGATAACATCACTGCAAATGCTGGTTCAAATACTATTAAGTTAGTAACAAATGGTGGTAGTGCTGGAACTCTTGATAGTATAAGCACCACTGAAACACTTGCTAGTGGTAGTAAAATTACTGTAAATAAAAATCTCACCTCAAATAGTAGTGCAACAAATACACTTAATGCAGAAACAGTTACAATAACAGGAGAAGTAAAAACCTCTGTAGGAGCAAATAATATTGATGGAAAAGATATTACCATCAATGGTAGTATTACTAATATGTGGGGTAATAATACAATTAATGCAACTGGTGCAATTAAAATAGGTTCTCAAGATAAAAAAGTTACAATCTCTAATGATTCTAATGCAGCAACATCAAAT